>JANLTX010000142.1:0-64860 GCA_031363095.1 Armatimonadota bacterium
CCCCCCCCGGCGGGCCCCCCCCCTAATTTACCGGCCGCTCCCCCCCGGGGGGCGCGGGGCGGGTCACCCCGCGGCTGGGTGGTGGTCGGCGGTCACGCCGGGGGAGGCCGGGGCGCTTACCGAAGTTGCCTGCGAAACGTGCCGGGACTCATGTGGAACCGGCGACGGAACGCCTTGCACAGATGGTTGGCGTCGGCGAAACCTGTCTGCTGGGCGATATGGGTCAGGGTTACGGAGCTGTGGGCGAGGTGGCGCGCGGCGATATCCAGCCGGACATCCAGAAGAAACCGCGCCGGGGTCGCTCCGCTGAGCGCCTTGAACCGGTGCGAGAACCGGCTGCGGCTCATCCCGAAGCGCCGGGCCAGCTCGCTGACATCCACCGGGCGCTCTAAATTTTGCAGGACATAGGCCCGCACTTCGTCTTCCAGGCGAGTCTGGCCGCGCCCGGCTTGATGGGTGTAGCGCTCCAGCTCCAGCAGGAACGAAAACAGCGCGGCTTCTTCGTCGAACCGGTCGCGAAAGCCGCCTTCGCACAGCGCGGCGGCCCTCGCGACCACCAGGCTCTCCGGGGTGAGCGTCCGGGTCGCGCCGAACTCGCGCCGCTGCGCTGCCAGTCGCTCGACGATATACGGGTGCCGGATCACAGCCCAGAAAAAGCTCCAGGGAGTCTCCGAGTTCTCGGGGAGATAATAGCGATGGTTGCTCGGCACCAGCGCCAGAAACGCGACTCCCTCGGTCAGTGCGACGGCTCCACGCTCGTCCTCGTAGACGCCCCGCCCGGAGAGTGTCACCTGGAAAACAGCGAACGGCTGCCCGCCCGGAGCGCCGCGCCGAAGCCCGTCCCAGTGGTAGTTCTCCCCGATCCGGCGTGTCTCGGCCCGCGCATGGTAGAGCGCATCCGGCCCCCAGCGCGTCCCGCCAAAACGCTCCAGGCGCTCCAATCGATCCTTGAGTGACCCGAACGACACGTCGCCACTATATCGCGCGGTACAATAAGGGCCAGTATGTCAACGAGGGAACTGTCGCCAGAGCTTCAAGAGTTTGCCGAGCGCCCGACGAAAGCCAGAGCCGATATCTGGAAACCGGTTGCGATTGGCGCGACGCTGGCTGCTTTTGTGTTTGCCGCCGGGATCGGCTGGCTCGCGCGGGAGCGCCAGAAAAACCGGGGAGTCATCGGCTCGCTCCAGGGCAAACTCAAGAGTCAGCTCGCGGACCAGGAAGCGCTCCAGCGGCGGCTCTATGACCAGAACCGCGAGCTGGCGACGCTGGGAACTCGGGTTCGGGAGCGCGACATGCGGCTCCTGACGCTCCAGACCAGGCTCACGATCACGGAGAAGGCCGCCGCACTCGCCGTCAAGGAGCGCGAGATCTGGCGCACCCGCGCCGCGCAGCCGCCCTTGCCGGTCATGGTCGCCCCGACGCCCACTCGCATCGAGGAACCCGCCGAGAAGCCTCGCCCCCGCCGCAAGCTACGAAGCAAACACCGAAAAACGCAGGATTAGCGACTCCATGGAAACGAACCAGCCGCTACGATCCATTTCCGAAGAACTGAGTCAGGCTGTCGGTCGCTCCGACTCCGACTGGCGTAATCTCCAGGCCGCCCTGCAACAGTCTCAGAGCGAAGTTGTTCAGTTGGAAGTCTCTCTGGGGTCAGCAAACCAAAAAATTATAGACTTTGAGTCCCTGAAATCCGAACTGGAAAAAACTAAATCGGATAAAGAAGCGCTGGAAACATCAATTAAGAGTCTGGACCAGAGTATCACTGGTATAAATCAGAAAAATATTCGTCAGTGGAAGATAGCCTCTCTGTCTTTTATACTGGCCAACGTGATTTTGTTGGGTGGAGTGTTTTATTTGTACACAGAGCGAACCCACCTGGGAGGCCAGGCTGCCGAGCAGCGACGGACGATTTCGGATCAGGAAAACAAAAATAAAGAACTGAGCCAGAAATTAGAAGAAGCAAACCGTCAATCCGGTGGCGTGAGTGTACAGAATGCAACTCTGAGTTCCAGCTTGAGCGAGCTTCAAACAAAGCTTTCTGCCGCCCAGAAAGTAGCCGACGACGCAAGCACACAGAACGAACTGTTGGCAAAGCAGGTTGCGGAGCGCGACGCCCGGCTCGTGGCACGACAGCAACGGATCGATTTTTTGGAAGCCAGAGCTGCGGGTAGGTAGGAACCACAGACTTGGTGTGGTGAAAAAAAGTTCGTGAAAGTCTTCACAAAGTCGGGATTCTGCGGTAAACTACCGACAGCACTCCGATGAACGCCCGCGAAACAGACCGACCTGAGACTCCGCCGACCGGCTATGCCCGGTTTGCGTGGGGCGTCCTGCTCTTTAATTTGCTGGTGATTCTGGTGGGAACCGTGGTCCGCGCGACGGGTTCGGGCGATGGCTGCGGCTCGCACTGGCCGGTGTGCAACGGCACTGTTATTCCCGTCGCGCCCGAACTCAAGACGATTATTGAGTACACGCACCGTGCTGTGTCGGGTCTCGACGGGCTTCTGGTGCTGGCGCTGGCTTTCTTCGGGTTCAAGTTCAGCAAGTCTGGTGCCCCGCTGCGAAAAGCCGTGCTCTGGGTACTCTTTCTGACTTTAATCGAGTCGCTGATCGGGCGGTATTTAGTCAAGGCTCGGTTAGTTGCCGATAACAGCTCCACGCAGCGGGTTATCTGGATGTCGATCCATCTTTGCAATACGTTTTTACTGCTTACGGCACTCACTCTGTCGGCGTGGTGGGCGAGCGGGCGCGAGAAGCTCAAGGTCTCCGGGCAGGGAACGGTTGGCGCGATGCTGGCGCTGGGATTTTTCGCGATGATGGCGCTCGGAATCTCGGGCGCGGTCACGGCGCTGGGCGACACACTCTACCCGGCCAAATCCCACGAGGAAGTCATGCGGCTCGCGGCCCAGCCCGACGCCCACTTTCTCCTAAAACTGCGGATTTTGCACCCGTACATCGCCGGATCGGTCGGGCTGTATCTCTTGCTCATCGCCGGGCTGGTCTCGCACCTGCGGCCCTCGCCCCTGACGCGATGCTGGGGGCAGAGAGTCGGCTGGCTGTATCTCGGGCAGGTTCTCGTCGGGCTGGTGAATTTATTTTTGAAAGCTCCGGTTCCGATCCAGGTCGTTCATCTGCTACTCGCCGACGGTGTCTGGGTGGCGTTTGCGCTGCTGTCGGCGAGCGCATGCGCCGAGGGCGTGGTGAAGGTCGAGTCGGTGAGCTTCGCGCCCGAAAAAGCGACGATGGAGGATATTCCCACCGGGCCGGTCTCGTGGCGCGAGTACGTGCTACTCACCAAGCCACGGGTGATCTCGCTGCTTCTCTTCACCACGATCACCGCGATGTTCGTCGCGGCGAACGGCTGGCCGAAGCTGGGCGTGCTGCTCTCGGCTCTGGTCGGCGGGTTTCTCTCGGCGGGGGCGGCGAACGCGACCAACATGGTGATCGACCGCGACATCGACGCAAAAATGAAGCGCACGGCAAAGCGCCCGACGGTTACCTCCCGAATCTCCGGCCCGAGTGCGCTGACATTCTCGATGTGCCTGGCGCTCGGGTCGTTCTTGGTGCTCTGGCTCGGGGCGAACTTGCTTGCCGCGATGCTTTCTCTTGCCGGGCTGGTGTTCTACGTCGTGGTCTACACGCTGCTGCTGAAGCGCCGGACCACCCAGAACATCGTCATCGGTGGGGCCGCCGGGTGCTTCCCGCCGCTGGTCGGCTGGGCCGCCGTCACGGGAGACTTGAAAGGCGCGCTGGCCTGGTATCTCTTTGCGATCATCTTCGTCTGGACGCCCGCGCACTTCTGGGCGCTGGCGCTGCTGATCAAAGACGAGTACGCCGAGGTCGGGATTCCGATGCTTCCGAGCGTCGTGGGGGATAAGGTGACCGTGGTCCAGGTCCTGATCTACGCGGGAATCACGGTGGCAGTCTCGCTACTGCCGCTGGCGCAGGGGCTGGTGGGCTGGGTCTATACCCTTTCCGCGTTGCTTCTGGGCGGGGTGCTTCTTGCCCGAAGTCTGGTGCTTCTGCGCCGGGTGGACCGGCCCAGCGCCCGCTCCATGTATCTGTACTCGATGGCGTACCTGGCGCTGCTGTTCCTCGCTCTGGCGGTGGACCGGTCGGTGCTGGCATGACCCGAAAGTTCCTTGCGGAACTTCGTGAAATAGTGTACAAATAGCCGGGCTGGGGTACCCCCTGGGAACCAGCCCGCAGTTTGACCCGACGCACGCGTCGGGTCGGGACAAAATACCGGATATGGCACAGATTTTTCGACCAACTCACAACGTCCTGGGCCGCTTGGGAGTCCTGGGCGCAGCGGCGACCCCTCTTGCTCTCATGGTGACCTTCTCGCAGTTCAGCCGCTCGGGCTGGGCGACGGGCGTCGGCGTTCCCTACGAGCAGCCCGTCGCGTTCTCGCACGAGCATCACGTCACCGAGCTGGGCATCGACTGCCGCTACTGCCACGCAGGCGTCGAGGTTGGTGCGAAAGCAGGCTACCCGGCGACCCACACCTGTATGAGCTGTCACTCGCAGGTCTGGTCCAACTCCCCGCTTCTGGAGCCGATCCGCGAGAGCTACGTCAAGAACGTCCCGCTGAAATGGACCAAGCTCAACGCCGTCCCGGACTTTGTGTTTTTCAATCACTCGATCCACGTCAAGCGCGGGCTGAACTGCAACAACTGCCACGGCCCGGTCCACGCGATGCAGATGGCCTTCAAGGGCCGTCCGTTCCAGATGCGCTGGTGTCTGGAGTGTCATCGCGCTCCGGAGAAGTACATCAACGAGCCACAGGTTGTCTTTGACATGTACAAACAAATTCAGCGCGGCAATCACCTGAAAGACACCGACAAAGTGGCAAAAAACACGTCGCTTTCTCTGCCCATTGGCGGCACCAGAGAGCTTCAGGCGCTGGCGAGCGGCGAGCAGTATCACCGCAATAAAGAAGAGCTGGCAAAGGGCCTGGAGCTCGTGAAAAAGTATCACATCAAGAAAGAGCAGCTCTCCGACTGTGCGACCTGCCACCACTAAATGGACATGAGCGAGAAAAAACTATTTAAGTCCTACGCGGAGCTGGCGCAGACCGACGAGTACGTCCGGTGGCGCGACGACGAGTTCCCTGACCGCGAGGGTCTGCTCGACATCGACCGGCGCGACTTCATGAAGCTGAGTGCGGCGGGCATGGCGCTGGCGGGCCTCGCCGGGTGCCGCCCGCTCTCCGAGCGCAAGGCGGTTCCGTTCGTGCGCTCCGCCGAGGACCGTGCGGCGGGCCGTGAGTATTTCTATGCCACGACCCTCGTGCGCGGCGGCTGTGGACTCGGGGTTCTGGTCGAGCAGCACGAAGGTCGCCCGACCAAGATCGAGGGCAACCCGAACCATCCGTCGAGCCTGGGCGCGACCGATGTCTGGGCGCAGGCCGAGATCCTGAATCTCTACGACCCGAATCGAAGCCAGCTGGTCCGTGAGAACGGCGAGACATCGAGCTGGGATGCGTTCTACGATGCGTTTAGAACCCTTCTGAAGTCCGCGCCCGACGGCGACGGGGTTCGGCTACTGATGCCGCCCGTGACCTCGCCCTCCGTGGGAGCCGCGATCCAGACGTTTCTGACGGCGCGTCCGAAGGCCGTTCTGCATCAGTGGTCGCCACTGAGCCAGGACAGCGCCCACGCCGGAACCGAGAAGCTCTTCGGTAAGCCCGTCGATGCCGTCTACGACCTGAGCAACGCCCGGATCGTCGTGTCGCTCGACGCCGACTTTCTTCTCACGATGCCCGGCTCGGTGCGCTATGCCCGCGACTGGGCGAATCGCCGCCGCGTTCGCCGGGCCGCGCCTGCGCCGGGCGCGGAGATCAACCGCCTCTATACGATTGAGAGCAGCTATACGATCACCGGCGCATCCGCCGATCACCGGCTTTCGGCCAAGCCGACCGACATCGAGAACATTGCACGGGCGCTCTATGCGAAACTCACGGGTGCGTCGGGGGCACCGACGCTCGCGACGGGCGCTTCGGCGTTCTTAGACGAGCTTGCCAAGGACCTCGCGGCCAACAACGGAGCCGCCGTAGTGATTCCCGGCGACGACCAGTCTCCGGCGGTCCATGCGCTGGCCCACGCGATCAACGCCCGGCTGAGCGCTCCGGGCCGTACGGTGCGGTTCGTCGAGCCGGGCCAGGTCCGCCCCGAGAGCGGCGTCGCGTCGCTCAAAGCCCTAATCGATGCCGCGAGCGCCGGACAGGTAAAAGCCCTGTTGATTCTCGGCGGAAACCCGGTCTACGACGCGCCTGCCGACTTCAAGCTGGGGGAGTTATTACTCTCCAGCGTCGGCGACAAAGAAAAAATCCCGCTACGGGCACATCTGTCGCAGTACGAGGACGAGACCAGCGAATTGTGCCACTGGCACCTGCCCGAGTCGCACGCGCTGGAGTCCTGGGGCGACGCAAGGGCGCACGACGGCGGGGTCAGCCTGATTCAGCCGCTGATCCAGCCGCTCTACGACACCCGCACCCCGCTCGAAGTGCTCGCCCAGCTCGCCGACCGACCCGCGCTCGCTCGCGACCTGGTTCGCTCGGTGTACAGCACGCTGACCGAACCCGCCTGGCAGCAGGCGCTCGAAGCGGGCGTCCTGCCCCTCATCGGACGCCTCCCGCTGACGCTCGCTCCCAAGGGCGACGTTCTCTCCCTTCTTGGCCCGGCCCCGACGAGTGCGGCAATCGAGGTCAACTTCCGGCCCGACCCGACCCTGCTCGACGGCAGCTTTGCGCCGAATGCCTGGCTTCAGGAGCTGCCGCGCCCGATCACGACCATTGTCTGGGACAATGCGGCCATTGTCAGCCCGAAGACCGCGATGGACATCAAGCTGATGCCCGCCTACGGCGACAGCGACGCGGTGAACATTGCGCAATACTCCGGGCGGCAGAAGCTCAAAGTGACCGTGGGCGGCCAGAGCGTGAGCGTCCCGGTGTGGATTCTCCCCGGCCAGCCCAATGGCGTCGTGACGCTCTACCTGGGCGGCGGGCGCGCTCGGGGCGGCGGGATCGCGGAGGATGTCGGCTTCGATGTCTACCCGGTCCGCCTCAGCTCCGGGCTGAACCATGCCGGTGCGCAGGTCGAGCCGACGGGCGAGATGTGGGAGGTTGTCTACACCCAGCCGCACCATCTCATGCGCTCCGAGTTCGAGGAGTCTGCCAACCGCGATATCGTCCGCTCCAGTCGGCTGGATCTGTACCAGTCCAAATCGGGCGAGATCTTCGACAAGGTCGAGCACCACGACTTCACCGATACCGGGGCCGAGCACCACGAGGCCGAGAAGCCCGACGGGGAACCGGACGAGGTCGTCGCGGACTGGTACCGCGAGAGCTGGAAGTACGAGACCCAGGACCCGTCGCGCAAGAACGACGCCAACAAAGAGGGCTATTCGTCGCTCTATCCCGAGTTCTCGCGCAAGGGCTACAACCAGTGGGCGATGTCCATCGACCTCACGACGTGTATCGGCTGCAACGCCTGCACCATTGCCTGCCAGGCCGAGAACAATATCCCGGTGGTCGGCAAAGACATGGTGGGCCGTGGTCGCGAGATGCACTGGATTCGGATGGACCACTACTTCGAGACTCCCGCGATCTCCGACCCGGATGCGGTCGAGAGTCACTTCCTGCCGATTCCGTGCATGCAGTGCGAGAAAGCCCCGTGCGAGCCGGTCTGCCCGGTGGCGGCCACCATTCACTCCCACGAGGGGCTGAACCAGATGGTCTACAACCGCTGCATCGGCACCCGGTACTGCTCCAACAACTGCCCCTACAAGGTTCGCCGGTTCAACTTCCTGAAGTGGACCCAGGCCGACGCGCTCGGTGCGAAGGGCCTTGATTTTTATCGTGAGGGCACGCCGCTCAAGATGCTCGCCAACCCTGATGTCTCGGTGCGCGGGCGCGGTGTGATGGAGAAGTGTACGTACTGTGTCCAGCGCATCAACGAAGTGCGGATCGACGCCAAAAAAGAAAGCCGCGAGATCCAGGACGGCGAGATCGTCACGGCGTGTCAGCAGGTCTGCCCGACCGGCGCGATCATCTTCGGCGACCTGAACAACCCGAACTCGAAGGTCTCCCGGCTCAAGGCCGAGTCCCACGACTACGGGCTTCTGACCGATCTCAACACCCGCCCGCGTACGACTTACCTGGCACGAATCAAGAACCCGAACAAGGCGCTCAAGCCGATGCCGACTCTCGAAGCGGCAACCGAGGGAGGGGAGCACTAAACTATGGCAACGCTCAATGACCAGCGCCCCACCGACAAGCGCACGCAGATACGGCCTCAGAACTTTATCGAAGGGCGGCACGACTACGAGTCGATCACCGACATCATCGCGCGGTTCGTTCTCAACCCCAGACCGCCGATCTGGTGGCTCGTCACCGTGGGCTTCTCGCTGATCTTTGTCGGTGTGATGTTCATGGCGATCACCTGGCTGATTCTCAACGGAACCGGAATCTGGGGCAACAACCAGCCGACCGCCTGGGCCTGGGATATTATTAACTTCGTCTGGTGGATCGGAATCGGGCACGCCGGGACGCTGATCTCGGCGATTCTTCTGCTCATGCGTCAGTCGTGGCGCAACTCGATCAACCGGTTCGCCGAGGCGATGACGATCTTCGCCGTGATGTGTGCGGGGCTTTTCCCGCTGCTACACACGGGGCGACCCTGGCTGGACTACTGGCTGTTTCCGTACCCGAACATTCTCGGGATGTGGCCGCAGACTCGCTCTCCCTTGCTCTGGGATGTCTTTGCGGTCTCGACGTACTTCACGATCTCGATTCTCTTCTGGTTCCTCGGGCTGGTTCCCGATATCGCGGCGCTTCGAGACCGGGCCACAAGCTCGTTCGGGAAGATCGGCTACGGGCTGGCCTGTCTCGGGTGGCGCGGGAGCGCCAAGCACTGGCATCGGTACGAGCAAGCCACCAACATCCTGGCGGGAATCTCCGCACCGCTCGTGCTCTCGGTGCACACGATTGTTAGCTTCGACTTCGCCGTGGGGATCGTCCCCGGCTGGCACACGACCATCTTTCCGCCGTACTTCGTCGCCGGAGCCGTCTTTGCGGGCTTCGCGATGGTACTGACGTTCGGTCTGCCGCTCCGCTCCTACCTCGGGGTGAAGGACTTCATCACCGACAAGCACCTGGACTGGATGGCGAAAATCACCCTCGCCACCGGGCTGATCGTCTTCTATGGCTATATCCTGGAGATGTTCTACGCCTGGTACTCGGGGAACGTCTACGAGCTGGGCCTGATGTACCACCGACTGTTCGGGCCGTACAAGTGGTTCTACTACGCTCTGCTCTTTTGCAACGGGGTCACGCCGCAGATTCTCTGGTGGAACAAGGTGCGTGTCAACGTGAAGATGCTCTGGATCGTCTCGTTGATCGTGGGAATCGGGATGTGGCTGGAGCGGTTTGTGATTATTCCGATGTCGCTCACCCGCGACTTCATTCCGAGTAGCTGGGGCTACTACTCGCCGACAGTCTGGGACTGGGGGCTGTTCCTCGGAACGATGGGCTTCTTCACGTTCTTGCTTTTCTTGTTCATCAAGTTCCTGCCACTCATCAACCTCTTTGAGATGCGGGATCTCTTGCACAAGAATCACCATACCTTCGGCCACGACGACAAGAAGGAGGCCCACTAACATGGCAGGTCACGCGACGACGACATCAGACGCGCATTCCTCTCACGGCCACGGTCATGGCGAGGTGGTCGAGAATCCCCTCTATGGCCTGATGGTCGAGTTCACCGACCCCGACGACCTGGTCGTCGCGGCGCACAAGACGGTGGCTGCGGGCTACAAGAGCTTCGATTGCTACTCGCCGTTCCCGATCCACGGCCTCGACGAAGCCATGCACTTCGAGGATCCGCGTGTGCCGTGGTTCGCGTTCTTCGGTGGAATCACTGGCGCGATGCTGGGCTTCGGGCTTCAGTATTTTATCTCGGTGGTCGATTACCCGATGAACGTCGGGGGTAAGCCGCTCAACTCCTGGCCACAGTTCATCCCCGTGACGTTCGAGTGTACGGTGCTTTGTACGGGGCTGGCGACGTTCATCTCGCAGTGGGCGCTCAACGGGCTGCCCCGGCTACATCACCCGATCTTCAACGGGAAAAATTTCGAGAGGGCGTCGCAAGATCGGTTCTTTCTGTGCATTGAGTCCAAAGACCACAGGTTCGATCTGGAGAAGACCGAGGCGTTTCTGAGCGAGCTGGGCGGTATCAATGTCTCCGAGGTGGAGCGTGACTGAGTCTATGAAACGAGTTTTAGGGGCGCTTGGAGCCGTGGGCGTGCTGGCCCTGCTGAGCGGGTGCCATATCGACATGTGGCAGCAACCCAAGGCCAAGGCCGATGGCGAGAGCGATTTCTTCAAGGATCGCTCCGTGAGTCGTTCGTTCGTCGAGGGGACGGTTCCTGTGGGCGGGCTTCGGCTTGACCGGGCCTACTTCGAGGGGAAAGACACGGCGGGCAAGCCCATCGTGCAGATTCCCGCGAAAGCGGTAGAGACGCTGGGCGGACCCAAAGAGTTTTTAGAGCGCGGGGAGAATCGTTACAATGTCTTCTGCGCACCCTGCCACGGGCGGCTCGGCGACGGCAACGGGTTCATCGCGCAGCGTGGCCTCGGGTACTGGCAGAAGGTGCCTGCAAACCTGCACACCGATAAGATTCGAAAGAAAACCGACGGTGAGGTCTACAACACGGTTGTTCATGGCAAGGGCGTGATGTACGGCTACGGTGCGCGGCTTCCGGAGATCGAGGATCGCTGGGCGGTGGTGGGCTATGTCCGGGCGCTCCAGAAAGCACATGGCGCAACCTCGGAGCCGTCTTCGGCGAGTGCCCCGGCTTCGGCGCAGGTGCAGCAGGCGCAGCAAGAGGTAGACTCCGCGCTGTCGGGTCTGACGGGCGATGTGCTGTTCGACACGGGCAAGACCGAGCTGAAGCCCGCCGCACGAACCTTTCTCGACAAATTAGGACCGGTTTTGAAAAAATACCCGACGCTGCGCTTCGAGGTCGGCGGTCACACCGACTCACAGGGAAATGCGGATAAAAACAAGACGCTCTCCGAGGGACGCGCCCGTGCGGTGCGCTCTTACCTGCTCGGACGCGGCGCAAGCGACGGCCAGCTGAGCGCCACGGGCTACGGCCAGACCGTGCCCGTCGGCGACAACGGGACGTCGGAAGGTCGGGCGAAGAATCGCCGGATCACCTTCAAGGCGCTGGGAGGCGCGTCATGAGCGAGAACGTGGAAGAAACAAAGAGCATCGGAGCCGTCAACCCGATCTTTCGGCAGTGGCAAAGCGTCGGGCTGATGCTGGGCGCCGTCGGGATGATCGTTCTGATCGTGGCTGGTTTTTCCGCCATCAGCTCGGGCGATCCCAGCTTGCGCAAAGCCTTCTGGTCAAGCGCCCTGTACGGCTATATCTTCTGGCTCGGCATGACGCTGGGCTGTTGCACGCTGACGTACCTGCACCACAGCATCCGGGCGCACTGGAGCCTGGCGCTGCTTCGGATCGTCGAGGCGGGAAATAAAACCATTGGGCTGATGTTCGTTCTCGGGCTGGTGATCGCGCTGTTCACGCTCAACGGCCATCAGGTCTATCCGTGGGCCGACCCGAAGGTCTACGAGCATCTGCATCGCAACAAGCAGCTCTGGTACACGTCCTGGTTCTGGGCCGCGCGCGCCATCGGGTACTTCGCGTTCTGGTTCTTCACCACCCGGTATTTGAACCGGTCGTCGGCGCGGCAAGACGAAGAGCGCGACGAAGCCCTGGCGGACGCACGCTCCAGCCGGGCGGCACCATGGGGCGTGATCCATGTGGTCTTCCTGACGCTGGCGTTCACCGACTGGCTCATGTCGCTCGACCCGAACTGGTTCTCGACGCTCTACGGGGCGTGGCACATGACGACCCAGCTTCTCGGAACCATCGCGATGGGGACTTTTATGATCCTCACGCTGCGCACCCGCAAGCCGTACTCGGACGTGGTCAGCCCGATTCTCACCAAAGACCTGGGCAACATGATGCTCGGCTTCACGATGGTCTTCGGGTACTTCACGCTGAGCCAGTTCTTGATCATCTGGTCGGGGAACCTGCCGGAGGAGATCGCGTTCTTCGTCAGTCGCTTCCGGGGCGGCGCGGTGCTGATCGGAATGGGAATCATTCTGTGCCAGTTCTTCCTGCCATTTCTGCTGCTGATCTCGGGCCGAACGAAAAGAACGTATACCTATCTACGGTTCGTCGCGGGCTGGGTGTTTTGCTTCCGAATTATCGACATGTGGTGGCAGACGGTTCCGTTTCTGCGCCACAACCCGCTGGACGCACGGATTTTCATCGATATCGCCGCGATTCTCGGCATCGGCGGCATCTGGGCGTACTTTTTCTTCAAGCATCTTCGGGAGCGCGACGTGATCCCGGCTCACGACAACCGCCTGCTGGAGCAGAAAGCAAAGTTTGAGGCACACAGCCATGCGTAAAGACGACGGTACGAACAAAAATCTCCTGGCCGAGCTTGGCTATGAGACACGTGACATCGACATCGGGAAGTCCTTGATCGGGATATTAGGGCTGTTTGTCTTCGTGGCCGTGTCCTGTGCGGCGTCGGTGGTGCTGTTCAATTTTCTGAAGCCGCCGTACAAAGAGTATCAGCGCCCGGCGTTCGCGGCGAGGCGCAAGCTGCCGCCGCTACCGCAGATCCAGCACTGGCCGAAGGAAGAGATGCGCTACTACCAGGAAGCCACCGACGAAGCCGTGGAAGCGTCGTCGATTGAGAAAGCCAAGGAAGAGATGATCGCCACGGGAATCTCCGGGGTAAAGTCGGGCCATGAGACGGACGAGAAGAAGTCTTATCCTGGCAGTGGCGTCTTCACACCCGCAGGAGAAGCGCGATGAAACGACGTTATCTCGGAGTGATCCCGGCGCTTATGCTGACGGCTTCGATGGCGCTCGCACAGGGGCAGCCAGTCGCGGGCGTCGGCAACAGAGACAGCGCCCGGTTCGATGGTATCAACGCCGCCACCGATGTTCGCGTCGATCAGAAGCTTGACGCCCAGATTCCGCTGGAGCGTGTCTTTCGCGACGAAGCCGGGCAGGTCGCGCCGCTCGGGAAGTTCTTCGGGAAGCGCCCGGTTTTGATGGTCATGCCGTTCTACAAGTGCACCGGCACCTGCGTCGCGATGCTCAATGGCGTCTCGGACCTGGTGCGCGACCCGGCACTTCGCTTCAAGATCGGCCAGGACTTCGATGTGGTCACGATCTCGATCAACCCGAAAGAGACGGCGGATCTCGCGGCGGCCAAGAAGCGCGCCTACATGAGCGAGGTCGGGGTGCCGGGAGCCGAGCAGGGCTGGCACTTTCTCACCGGAGAAGAGGCCGACATCAAGGCCGTCGCCGATGCCGCCGGTTACAAGTACAAGTACAATGTCGTCAACGACCAGTACGCCCACGGCAGCGCCATCTGGCTGATAACCCCAAAAGGTAAGATCAGCCGCTACTTCTTCGGGGTGGGCTATCCGGCAAAAGACCTCCGGCTGGGGCTGACCGAGGCAGGGCAGGGGCACATCGGGACGATTGCCGATCAGTGGTTGCTGTACTGCTACCACTACGATCCTCAGAAGGGCAAGTACGGGCTGGCGATCTTTCGCCTGATGCAGGTGCTGGGCACCGCAACCGTCCTGTTGCTCGGGACATTTATCGTGACGAGCCTGCGAAAAGAGAAGGCTGCGGGGCGTAAGAGCAAGTAATCCATGGATAACGAGCTAAGACTAACAATACCGGCGGCCTCCGAGTTCGCCGAGCAGCACGACAAGCTGTTCCATACGATCAACCTGCTGGCGATTTTCTTCACCGTTATCGTTTTTGCCGGGTTGGCGTTCATGATCATCGTCTACCGAAAAGGTTCAAAGGTCAACCGGCTCCGTGCGCCGTCCCACAACTCGTGGCTCGAAGCGGCGTGGACGATCCCGCCGCTGGTTCTGGGTCTGGCGGTGTTCTTCTGGTCCGCGAATCTGTTCGCATCGGCCTACAACCCGCCCAGGAACGCCAAAGAGATTTTTGTGATCGGCAAGCAGTGGATGTGGCACATGCAGCACTCCAACGGGATTCGTGAGAACAACGAGCTGCACCTGCCGCTCGGTGAGCCGATCAAGCTCACCATGATCTCCCAGGACGTGATCCATGCGTTCTATGTCCCGGAGTTTCGGATGCAGCGCATGGTCGAGCCGGGGAACTACTCGGTCATGTGGGTGACGCCGTCCAAGCCGGGGAAGTACCATCTGTTTTGCAACATGTACTGCGGAACCCAGCACTCGGAGATGGGCGGCTGGGTCTATGTGCTGCCGAAAGAAGAGTACAACCGCTGGGTGGCGAGCGCGGCCAGGCCCGTCGCCGCCGGTGGGATCGGCTCGAAAATGGGCGGACTGAGCCTGGCGCAGCAGGGCCGGGCGCTGTATGAGAAACGCGACTGCGCGAGCTGCCACGAAGGCTCCGGTCCGAGCCAGGGACGGGGTCCGTCGCTGGCGAAGCTCTACGGACAGCGCCGCCAGCTTCAGAGCGGCCAGAGCGTGGTCGCCGACGACGCCTATCTTAGAAATGTCCTGTACTACCCGAATGAGTACGCACTGGCGGGCTGGCAGCAGTCCATGCCCAGCTACAAAGGAACGCTCTCCGAAAGCGACGTCCTGGCGATCAATGCCTACGTAAAAACTATCGGAGTGAGTCCGGTCGGCGAGGTCGGAGCGCCGTCCAGCGACGCGCCTGCCGCAGACACGACCAACCAGCAGTGGCGGTATATGTACGGAGGAGAGTCTTACAAATGAGTGTATCCACAGTAGACCGTGCTATCTCTCAGAAAGAGAAAGTCCGGGAGAATTATTTAAACGTCGCGCATACGGTCGAGTCGTGGCTTCTGACCACGGACCACAAGCGCATCGCGATGATGTACCTGATCAGCATCTCGTTCTTCTTCGTGCTCGGCGGCATCTTTGCGGGTCTCGTGCGCCTGGAGCTGACCTCGCCCAACGGCAAGCTACTCTCCAGTGAGACCTACAACAAGGTCTTCTCGGCACACGGGATCATCATGGTCTTTCTGTTCCTGGTTCCGGTTATTCCGGCGTCTATCGGGAACTTCATGCTGCCGATCATGATCGGAGCCAGAGACCTGGCGTTCCCCCGGCTGAACCTGCTGAGCTGGTATCTCTACATGATCGGCGGCGGGATGATTCTCGCGTCGATTCTGTTTGGCGGCGTCGATACCGGCTGGACGTTCTACACGCCGTATTCCAGTATCTATGCCAATGGCAACGTCGCGCTGTGCCTGGTCGGGGTCTTCATCGCGGGCTTCAGCTCCATTACCACGGGCCTGAACTTCATTGTCACTGTCCACAAGATGCGTGCGCCGGGAATGACCTGGTTTCGGATGCCGCTGTTCATCTGGGCGCTGTATGCGACCAGCGTGATCATCATGCTCGGAACACCCGTGGTTGCCATCACGCTACTTCTGGTGGTGATCGAGCGGACGCTCGGCTTTGGGATTTTCAGCCCGGAGCTGGGCGGCGACCCGGTGCTTTTCCAGCACATGTTCTGGTTCTACAGCCACCCGGCGGTCTACATCATGATGCTTCCGGCGCTCGGGGTGATCAATGAGATCATCGCGGCCAACTGCAAGAAACGTATCTTTGGCTACGAGTTCGTCGCGTTCAGCTCGATAGCGATTGCGGTCTTCGGGTTTATTGTGTGGGGACATCACATGTTCGCCACCAGCCAGTCGATGTACGCCAGCATGGTCTTCTCGGTGATCAGCTTCTTAGTTGCTGTGCCGTCGGCCATCAAAGTCTTCAACTGGATCACGACGATGTACAAAGGCTCGGTGGAACTCACCAGCCATATGTTGTTCGCGCTGGGCTTTATCGGGCTGTTCACCATCGGCGGCCTCACCGGGCTGTATCTCAGCTCCATCGCCACCGACCTGCACCTGACGGCGACCTACTTCGTGGTGGCGCACTTCCACTACGTCATGGTGGGCGGCGCACTCTTAGGGTTCATGTCCGGGCTGCACTTCTGGTGGCCCAAGATGACCGGCAAGATGTACAACGAGTTCTGGGGACAGCTCACGGCCATTCTGATGTTCGTCGGGTTCAACATGACGTTCTTCCCGCAGTTCATCGCAGGCTGGCTGGGAATGCCACGTCGGTACCACTTCTATGCCCAGGAGTATCAGGTCTGGCACGTCGCCAGCTCGCTCGGGGCATCGGTGCTGGGAATCGCGTTTATTCTTCCGGCGATCTACCTGACGCACTCCCTGATCGCGGGCAAGCAAGCCAGCGCCAATCCCTGGAACGCCGTCGGGCTGGAGTGGACGATTCCCAGTCCGCCGACGACCTTCAACTTCCCCGAGAACGACCTGCCGGTGGTTACCTGGGAAGCCTATGAATACTACAAAGAGCAGCACGGCCACGGCCACAGCGATGAGCTGGAGGTTGGCGCGTTCGAGTGGCGTGAGAGTGAGGAAGCGAGCGTATGAGCCTCCATGCACTGGAGACGGTCGGGGTCGGCGACGATGGGCATGAAGAGCATGCCCACCAGACCGTCTCGATACAGTACGAGAACATCGAGCAGCAGAACGAGAGCTACATCGTCGGGATGTGGTCGTTCCTGGTCACCGAGGTCATGTTCTTCGGGGCCTTGTTCTTGCTGTACTCGCTGTACCGGGTGCTGTACTTCAACGCGTATTTAGAAGCCCACCAGTTCCTCGATGTCAAGTGGGGGACGCTCAACACGATGGTGCTGCTGGTCAGCTCCTGGTCTATGGTGATGGCGGTCTACAGCGGCCAGAAAGGCCGCCGAAAAGCGGTTCTGGTCTTTCTGGGAATCACTCAGATCTGTGCGGCGGCGTTTATGGGCGTCAAGTCGATTGAGTACTCCAAGAAGTTTGGCGAAGGCTTGTTTCCCGATGCCCGGTTCAACTACGCCAAGGCCCTGACGATGCACCACGAGGAATCAAAAGCCTCGGGCAATGTCCACGAACCGCCGTCGCCCCGGCACGTGATGGCGTTCAAAGCTCTCGAAGAAGCCGAGAAAGCTCCCGAGGTCACTCTCGCCGCGCCCACGGCCATGGCGACGCTCGCGGGTGCGCCGGACAAGAACCAGATCAAGGAAGCCGTTCCCAGCGCTGCGTGGGGCACGTTCGAGCACGAGCAGAACAAGGCACGTATCTTCTTCTCGATCTACTTCACCATGACCGGACTTCATGGAGTCCACGTTCTTATCGGAATGCTGCTGATGGGAGCCTTGATGTACTTCTATGGCTCAAAACATCACTGCGTCGAGGATTATATTCCGCTGGAGCTGATCGGACTGTACTGGCACTTCGTCGATATCGTCTGGATCTTCCTGTTCCCGCTGATGTATCTGATCTCTTAGGCTAAAAAAGCAAATGGCACACGTAAATCCCAACCCGAAGCCTGTTCCACCGCAGCAGGAAACCACCAAACACCCGAGTGCATGGGTCTATCACTTCACGTTCGGCTTTCTGATGATCATGCTGGGCGTCACGGTGGCGCTCTACTACCTTGATCTCGACCGCAAGACCGGTATCACCGGTGTGAACCTCATCGTCGCGCTTTTAGTAGCCGTCAGTAAAGCGACGGCGGTGGTTCTGTTCTTCATGAATGTGAAAAACGGCACCAGGCTCACCTGGCTCTGGGCTGCTCTCGGCTTCATCTGGGCGCTGCTCATGGGCGGCATCTTCATGGACTACGAGTCGCGCGCCTGGGTCTACCACGACGGCTGGCAACGCTGACCCGTCCGTTCTTACCACTTTCTCAGCCCGTGCTTTGCGCACGGGCTTTTTAACAAGGAGCTTCCAACGATGATTCGAGTGACGGTGTGGGGCGAGAACACCCACGAAAAAGAACATGAGTCTGTTCGCAAGATCTACCCCGACGGCATGCACGAGGCTATCGCAGGTGGAATCCGCGAGCACCTCGGCGACGGAGCCGTAGTTCGGACCGCGACCCTGGACCAGCCAGAGAACGGACTGACCGACGAGATTTTAGACCAGACCGATGTACTGACCTGGTGGGGGCACATGGCCCACGACAAAGTGGACGACGCCGTGGTCAACAAGGTCTACGACCGGGTGATGCGCGGCATGGGGATTCTGGTGTTGCACTCGGGGCACTTTTCCAAGATTTTTCGCAAGCTCATGGGCACGACCTGCGCCCTGCGCTGGCGCGACGGCGACTCGGAGCTGGTCTGGACCGTCCGGCCCGGACACCCGATCACCCAGGGGCTGCCGCCGGTGTTCGCGATTCCGGAGCACGAGATGTACGGCGAGTTCTTTGATATTCCCCAGCCCGACGAATTAATTTTTATCTCCAGCTTCAAGGGCGGCGAGGTCTTTCGCTCGGGCTGCTGCTGGGATCGGGGACTTGGGAAAGTCTTTTACTTCTCGCCCGGCCACGAGGCACATCCCATTTATTTTCAGCCGGAGATTCGAAAAGTGATTGCCAACGGGGTCAAGTGGCTCTACCGCCCGAGCGGGCAGGAAGAGACATCCACGCTCTGCCCGCACTCGCCGCTGGGCTGGCACACAAACCCCGAGTCGGTGCCGCAGTTCGCTCACAAAGAAGACCAGCGCAATGCGTAGGGCGCTCCTGGTCGGAGCGGGCGGGATGGGCCAGGGCTGGGCAAGCAACCTCGCAAAACATCCCGACGTGCAGCTCGCCGCGTGGGTCGATCTACGCGATGGCGCGGCGCAGGAAGCCGCCGAAAAACACAAGCTGGAGTTTGGTTTCTACGGAACCGACTTGGAAAAAGCGATTTCTGAGTCAAAACCCGACTTCGTGGTCGATGTTACGATCCCCGAGGCGCATCATGGCGTCACGCTGACGGCGCTGAAGCACGGGCTGCCCGTGATCGGGGAGAAGCCCATGGCCCACTCGATGGAGGCCGCCCGCGAGATGGTGGCCGCCAGCGAGAAATCCGGCAAGCTCTACATGGTCAGCCAGTCGCGGCGCTACAACAACCATCTGCGGGCGTATCGTCGGCTGATCGAAAAGACCTGCGGACGCCCTGGGATTCTCAACGCGGACTTCTACCTCGGGGCGCACTTCGGCGGCTTTCGCGACGAGATGGACCATGTTTTAGTCTTAGACATGGCGATTCACAGCTTCGATGAAGCCCGGTTTCTGCTGGGCGATGTAAAACCCGTTGCGGTCTACGCCGAGGAGTTCAACCCGAGCTGGTCGTGGTACAGGGGCGCGGCGTGCATCACCTGTCTTTTTGAGATGGAGGACGGCACCCGGTTCACCTATCGCGGCTCGTGGTGCTCGGAAGGGCTGCACACGAGCTGGGAGTGCGACTGGCGGGCCGTCGGCGGCACGGGGACAGCGCTCTGGGATGGCCACGACAAACTCTCTGGCGCGAAAGTCACCGGCACGGAGGGTTTCACTCGTGAAACAACTGCCACAGAAGAACCCATAACGCACGAAACCGACGGCGGGATCGCGGGTAGCCTCAGCGAGTTTCTGCACGCGCTCGACACGGGAGAAACGCCGTTCGGCGAGTGCCACGACAACATTCGCAGCCTCGCCATGGTCTTCGGAGCCATCGAGTCGTCCAAAACCGGGCAGCGCGTCGCGATCACGCTCTGAGTAGCCAGCCCATCCCGGAGCAGGCGAGGCAGTGCTCGCTCCCCGAGGTATCTCCCTGCGCCAGGCAGTCTGTGCAGGGAGTGATACCCGTTGGTGGCATCCGAATAGCGTCCGTAAGCTCAGGGTAAAGCTCTGCTGCATGGAGATATACCGCAAATAACGAAACCCAATCGGTTTCTACCTCGGCAGGGTAGCCGAAAGCTTCGTGATCGACGCAGAACACCCTGCCGTCCGGGTGGATCGCCCAGAGATAGACCATGGTTGCATGAACGGGAAGTGCGCCCAGAGCCTCTTTGCAGTGCTGCCGAATGCCGTAGCGGTCCAGTAAGAGCGAGTCCAGGAGCGCTGAGATAACCTCGACGCGTTTCTCGGGAGGCATTTGTGGCGCTCTGTGCAGTCGCCAGTCCACGATAGTAGTGATCGTTCGATGTATTTCTATCTGAATCGTCTTTAGAGTCGGGTCTCGCCAGGCTTTGAGCAACATCGGCAGTGTACACAGTAAGTGCGTATCTCGAAATGCCCTGAGTATTATCTTTGGGATAGAAATAAAGTCGTCATAAATTTGTTTACCGAGTAAATTCAGTGCATCAGGGATGAAATAACGTCGCTCGATCAGTTTTTTGACGGCGGTGAGTCGGACCTGCGGGTTGCTGTCGTTCAGATGAGAGCGCCATTTCTCGAAGTCCGGGACAGCGCCAGGACCGATAGAGACCGCAGCCTCCAGCCCGATGATCCGAAGGCTCGGGTCGGGATCGGAAAGAAGCATCTCGCGCTCGCCGGGGAGCCATTGTTCGAGGTAGTACAAAAGTGTCCCGCCCTGGTTGGTGAGGACGCCCGGCTTGCGGAGCGCCGCTCGAATCGCCGTCGCATCGCTTGGAGTGAAGCCGATTTTTTTAAAGCGAGCGACCAGCGCATCGCAGGCGCCATGGTAGTTGTACTCGTACCAATCCACCAGTCCGCCGTCCACCTGCTCACTTTCGGCGTCAAATAGCGCGGTGTCCAGAAGCTCCGTGAGTTCAGCGTCCACGGGAATCGACCAGCTTCATTAAAAACTGAGGGTTGAAGCTCCGGTCGCAGCGCCCACACGAGGCCCGGCTGAGTTTTTTGCGTCGATAGATCTGGGTCTTGCAGTGCGGACACTCGTAGGCGAACTTCCACCAGCCTGCCGGTCGGTCTTTGGGCGGACGAGCGCGTTTTCGGTCGGTCGGGCAGCCTAATTGATGGGCGAGCGCCCAGAACGACGCCGAGTGATTCGGGTGAACGAGGTGGGCGACCTCGTGGCGGAACGTAATTAGGGTTTCGTCGATGCCCCAGTCGAGATACTCCTGCCAGCTCACGACGATGCGCTTTCGGAGCGGCTGACAGTAGCCCCCGTACTTTTTCCGGGTCGAGACCACCAGCTCGCTCAGCGTCAGAGCGCCGTCGAAGTGCGCCGCGTTCAGTCGTTCAAACTCGGTCCAGAGTGTATTTGTCAGCTCGTCTCGGCTCAGCCCCGTCACAGAGGTATTCTATCCCAGGATACGCTCGAAAAACCAGAACGCCCCGAGCAAGCCGATCCCGACCGAGCCTGCGACCAGAACTTTCTGGCGTATTTTGGGGGATTTCTTGCCGAGGTAAGCCAGCGTGGGCGCGAGCAACAGAACCAGCGTGAGCTGCCCGGCCTCCACGCCGACATTGAACGCGCCGAGCGCCAGCCCCAGCGACTCACGGGGAAGCCCGACATCGGCGAGAGCACCGGCGAACCCGAAGCCATGGATCAGCCCGAAGCCCAGCGCGAGCGGGGCACGGATATCCCTCTGGCCGGGTTTGTGGAGAAGATTGTCCAGCGCGATGGCGATAATTGAGAGCGCGATCAGCGGCTCGATCAGCCGTCCGGGCGGTGTCCAGACTCCGGTGGCGGCCAGGCAGAGCGTCACCGAGTGTGCCAGCGTGAAACCCGTGACCACTTTCAGAAGCTGCTTGAGTGTCCCGCCGATTAAAAGTAGCCCGATCACGAAACAAATATGATCGAAGCCCAGAAAGATATGCCCGACGCCCTCTTTTACGAACTGCTGGACGGTCTGAAGGGGCGTTTGGGGCGTCGCGGAGAGCGAGAGAGTCGCCGAGGGGCTTGCTCGGTCCAGGCGGGCCTGAGTTACCAATCGCCCGCCTTCGTAGACATAAAGCAGCGTCTTGCTCTCGGGTTGCTCCGGGAACAATCTCTGCGAAAGCCCGAAGCTTTTGGGCGAATTTCTCAGCGTCGTGCGTAGCT
This sequence comes from Armatimonadota bacterium, assembly GCA_031363095.1. Taxonomy (GTDB): domain Bacteria; phylum Armatimonadota; class Armatimonadia; order Armatimonadales; family Armatimonadaceae; genus JANLTX01. Next base: position 21,915 of record JANLTX010000142.1, read on the forward strand.
CCAGCAGCGCCGTCCCGCGCTCCGTGTCTACCACGGGGGCGCTCGCTGCCAGCACGAGTGGCTGGTTATCGGCGCTCAACGAAACCCGCTTTTCCAGCCCACTTGCGCTCGCTGCCGGAGCCAGAACGCTCACTCGAAGCTCGTTTTGAATTTTACGCAGCGTCACGGACGAGAGCTGTGGATCGTGTGCCAGCGCCGGAAGCGCCGCAAAAAGACAAAGAAGCCCGAGTAGTCTGCCCCCTAACCCCCAGTAATGGGGGGACCAGAGTTTGATTCTCATTGAACGGGTTCCGCGAGGGGCTGACGAACCTTGTGGTCGGGGAACTGATCCAGGCGAGCCTGGCCCCAGCGCATCCATTTAGCATGGCCGTCGGCATAGACATAGTTTGCGCCTTTGTTGTGGCGTCCATGATCGATCCAGCCCTGATCGGCCCAGTTTCCCTCGCCCCACTGAACCAGAGCTGCCTCACCGACCCAGGTATCGTAGTCGTCCTGCGCCACCGAGCCGAAGGTTCCGTTATTTCGGGCGTTCATCGCTTTGGAATTGCGCTCAGAGAACATAATTACGTTCGGGTTGTCCAAAGAACTGAGCGCTGCATCGGTTGCAAAGCCTGAAAGCACGCCTTCGACAGCGTACCGGCACGACTTGTGGGTGAAGATCGAGTTCAAGAGATAGCTTGTAATGTTTGTGTGTTCTTCCTCGGCCAGCGCCAGCTCGGAGCCTGCGGGCGGGTCTTCATCGGTGCGTTCGATAGCCCCATTATAGCCCACCAGGTCCGTCGCGAGCCTGCGTGAGCGAGGTGTCGGGTCGGACGGACAGAACCCGATCTGGCGATTTTTGAGATAGGGCTGGAAGAGAATTACCCAGGGTTTCTCGGCCTGACTGTTCCCGAAGCCGCCGCCACTGCACGCCTCGGGCGTCGCCGGTAGGTTCTCGATCTGTGAGCCATCGTCGAGCACCCAGGCTTCATGGTGGTGGAAAAGTTCGCCATCATAGTCTTCCTGATACATCCGTGCCGCCGTCCCGATCTGTCTCATATTGGACAGGCAGGAAGCCTGGCGAGCTTTTTCACGGGCCTGGGCAAAGACCGGGAAGAGAATAGCAGCAAGAATCGCAATAATCGCGATCACAACAAGCAGCTCAATGAGCGTAAAAGCAGCATTTTTGATTTTCATGGTTTCTTTTCCAGAAGTTTTCGGGCATTCTCGGCCTCAGTCGGGTGAAAGTTCGGGTTGAGCGTCAGTGCATCTTGAAGGAACTTGGAAGAGTTAAAGATTCTCCCGGCATGGTAGAAGAAACTGGCGTCGCGCGTGCCTCGGGCGAGGGCGCGGCGCATGGTTTCCTCGGCTTCAGTGGTTTTTCCTGCTTTGAACAGGCACCAGGCCAGCGCGTCGTATGATTCGATGCTTGGGCGAGACTTCATGTCGGCTCGTGCCAGCGCGACAGCTTCGTCGATTTTCTTGTCGGAGTCGGCAAGATACAGTGCGACGGTTCGTCCGTGTCGATGATTGCCAGGCTCTTCGCCTAGAAGCTGCGCGGCCTCGTCGGAGAGCGCGATTTGCTGGCTCTCGCGGGCCAGTTCTCTGGCTTTTTCGGTGTCGCCCAGGCAGGCTTTGAGCCGGGCGAGAGCCGCAAGAGTGCGCCAGTCGCCGGGGAATTGTTCGAGAGCCGCCGAAAGCTCGGTCTCGGCCTCTTCGGGCTTGCCGTTCTTCGCCAGCGCTGTGCCGAGCCGGGCGTGGAGCCAGGCGCGGGTGGGGGCGGGTAGCCCGTGGAGCTTCTCGGATTCTTTCAGGGCGTCGCGGTAGGTCTGGAGTGCGCGCTCGTTCTCGCCGTCGATCTCGAACAGCCGGGCGCGCAGGGTTTTCAGAAACGGGTCGGTCGGGGAGCTTGCCTGCGCCACGGACAGCGTCTTGAGCGCGTCGTCGTAGCGCCCGGTTTCGAGCTGGCACTCGGCCCGAACCGATTCTCCACCGACCACGCCCTGAACCACTTTCTCGGCTTCCGCGAACCGATGTCCGGCGATCAGACTTCGGGCGAGCGTTATTTTTGCCGCGTCGTTGGGCCGAATTTTCAGCGAGCGACGCGCGGCGCTCTCGGCGCGGCTCAGATCGGCTTCGTCGCCCGTCTCGGAGAAGCGGGTGAGGTAGCTCTGAGCGAGCAGCCCGAGACCGAAGGCACCGGGATCGGCGGCTTCTTTGGCCTCTAAAAACGAAACGCGACGCTCGGTTTCGGCGTAGTCGAACGCAGAGCTGGCCGCTGTTGTGGGCGGAGCCGGGCGGGGAAGCCGCGCGGCTCCGAGCCAGAGCGCGCCGCCCACGGCGTAGAGCAAGAGATGCGCAGAGAGTCGGTTCATGGTGGTGTGTTTGGACCCATCCCCCGGCCCCTTGCCCTTCCGTTTTCCCGACTTCGTCGGCGGAAGGGAAGGGGAGAGGGGACCGTTACGACGGATCGCCGAGGTAGGGGAAGGTCGTCTTGAAGTGCTTGGCCGACGCATCGACGTTGTCGCTCGTCAGGGTCGGAATTTCCTTGCCATCGTCGGGGGTCAGGCCGAGCGCGGGGATCGTGTTGCCAAACAGCGCACCGAGCGAGATGTCCACGACATCGTCCTGGGGCTTGCGTCCGCCGAACTTACCGCCGGTTGCTCCGCCCGTTTCGACGCCGAGGTAGGCCGCCGAGTCGGTCTGCGCGAGGTCTGCCTTGAGCACATCGGGTGCGAGAACTGCGCCGAGCGTGTTGGAGATCGCATCCGAGCGCCCCGCCGAGTTCTTCGCAAACGAGATAATGTTGTCTTTGATGCGCCCCGGATCGCCGTCCTGGGCCGGACCGATCTCGTTGTTGGCCTTGTGCTGGCCGTTGGAGGCCGCCGCGAAGACTTCGTTGACGGCAGGCCGTGCGAGTCGGTCGATCTGGCTGTAGACCTTGTCGTCGCCGCCGCTACCGCCGCAGCCGCTGAGCGCGGCGAGGGCCGTGAGGCCGAGCGCGGAGAAGAAAATTGCTTTCATGTTTTTTGTTTTCTTTCTACTTGCTGGTCGTGCACCAGAGCGAGATCTTGCCGTCGCCTGCGCCGCGTAGCTGGCTTCGGGGAACCTCGACGACGATAGACAGGACGTTGAAGCCCGCCAGGAAGTCCTTGGCGACACCCGGAGCGCGCCAGGTGGTCGCCTGCGGTGCGTGCGGGTTCTGGCCCGAAGGAAGCGCTGCCGGGTCGAGCGGGGTCTTGCGGTCGGGAAGAATGGTGAAGAACTGCTCCAGGTCGAAGAAGAACGGGTCTTCTCGCTGGCCCGCAAACACCGTCATGCCGGGCGTCGGGGTGAAGGTCGCTCCGAAGGCTCCTGCGGTGACATAGGGCGAGATCAGCTGGGAGCCGGTGCCGGTCATTTTTGGCGCTGCCGGACCCGCGATACGAACTTGCTGGCTTGCGCCATCGCCCTCGAAGCGCGCTTGAATTACCAGGTCTTCGATGTTGTCGCCGGAGTTATCGATCTTGAACTGGTAGAGCACCGACGGATCGAAGAACCGCGACGCGCCCGGCCCGATCAGCGGGGAGACACAGACGGCCAGCACGACGTTGTTCGGGTTCGTGGCGCTGGGGAAGATAAACACATCGCTGATGTCCGTTCCCGGTGCTGCCGCGATCTGCGGGGTGTCGGCGTGGTCGGAGCTAAGCGCACGGCGGGCGGTCAGACCCAGCCCGGTGAGCGTGACGACGCCCAGCCCGAGTGCCGCCAGCCGCTTCTTTCGTTGAGTGAACATACAAACCTCCTGAGCCTCGTTTGTGGCGAGACAGGGCAGTGTATCGGAGCTTGCTACTCATTGGGAAGACCAAAAACTGCTCACTTTCTGCCCAATTTTCGTGGTTTCCCCCGGCCCCAATAATGGGGAGAAGTGGGCGAGTCCTGCATCTCGTCCCTGGCTTCGCGGGGGGCAGGGGGTTGGGGTGTGCTTCTCCCTGGTCGCTTGCGACCGAACTCGCGAAGCGAGCGGCGAGGAACGAGCCGGGGAGAGGGAAACCTACGCCAGCGACGCCGGGGCCGCCGAGCGGGTTTTGAAGAAGATCAGAGCGAGCAGCGTCAGGGCGTAAGGGAGAAGCTCCAAAAAATCCGGCGGAATTTTCACGCCACGGGTCTGAAGCTCGACCTGAAGCGCATCGCCGAGGCCAAAGAGCAGTGCGGCGGCGGCGGCAAGAAGCGGGTTCCAGCGCCCGAGGATCACGGCGGCCAGCGCGATGAAGCCGCGCCCGGCGCTCATGTCGGGCGTGAAGGCTCCGAGGCCCGTCAGCGCAAGCGCCGAGCCGCCCAGCCCGGCGAGTCCGCCCGCGACGCCCAGCACCCCGAAACGCAGGGCCGAGACCGAGATTCCGGCGGCGGTAGCTGCCGGGGCGCTCTCGCCGCACGCACGGAGCCGCAGCCCGAGCGGGGTTCGGTAAAATAGCCACCAGAGCGCCAGAGCACTGAGAAGTGCCAGCACGATGAAGACTTCGACGGGCGCGGTCCGGCCCGCCTCCAGCCCGCTCGATCCGGCGCGGCGGACGGCAAAATCGGTCGCGCCCAGTACCCCGAGGTTGATCGCCACTCCCGAGAGAATCGGCTCGACCTTCAGCGCCTGGGTGAGAGAGGCATGGAGCAAGCCAAGCAGAGCGCCGCACGCAACGCCCGCCAGAGCACCGGCCCAGACATTGCCCAGAAGCGCTGTCGCGGCGACGCTCACGCACGCAGCGGCGAGCAGCTTACCCTCCAGCGCGATGTTCACGACGCCCGCTCGCTCCGAGAGCGTCCCGCCGAGTGCCGCGAAAATTAAAGGCGTCGCCAGCCGAAGCATCGCCACCAGAAGCGGAATCATGGTTGGCCCCCGAAGCGCTCGCCTCGTTCCTCGGCTTGCTTTCGCCCCCGTGCCGCACGGGGGAGGGGGGAAATCCGCACCGTGAGGGCCGCGATGAGAATGGCTTCGAGGATCAAAACGAGCTGCTTGGGCGTGTTCACCGCGAAGGCCATGGCCTCAGCACCTGCGCCAAGGCCGCCGAAGAGCAAGGCTGCCGGGGCGACCAGAAAGAGTGAGCCGGAGCCTGCGAGCATCGCGACCGCCAGGCCGTCGAAGCCGTAGCTCAGCGTCGAGAAGTCTGCCGGGAAGCGCCGGAACGGAGTCTCCCCGCAGACGACCACGGCTCCGGCCAGCCCGGCCAGCGCACCGGAGAGCAAGAACGCATTGCGCCGCACCCGGCCCGGCTCGATCCCGGCGACACGGGCGGCGTCGGCTCCGGCCCCGACGGCGCGAAGCTCGTAGCCCCAGACCGTTTTTGTCAGCGTCCAGGCAAGCGCGACGAGTGCCAGAAGGGAGATAAACAGCCCGGCGTGGACATCGAAGTCCGGGTGGAGTCGGGGCAGGAGCGCACCGACTTCGGGCGTCTGCGGGGTCTCGCCAGGGGCTTTGAGTGGCCCGGACGCGAGGTAGCGGGTGAGCCGCGACGCCCCGTAGTTGAGCAGAATCGCCGTAATGACCTCGTGAGCGCCGCGCGTCTCTTTGAGAAATACCGGCAACCAGGCCCAGAGCGCACCCCCGAGCATTCCGGCCAGCAGGCAGAGCGGCAGCAAGACCCAGGCGGGCGCGGGCAGCGCAAAGCCCACGCACGCCGCCGCGAGCGCCCCGACCGTCATCTGCCCCTGGCCGCCGATGTTGAACAGCCCGGCCCGCAAAGCCACGGCCACGGCCAGCCCCGTGAGAAGCAGCGGCGTCGCGCGGGCGAGCGTCGCGCCGATGGCGAGCGGCGAGCCGAGCGCCCCGACAAACAGCGCCCGGTACGACTCCCACGGCGCAGTAAAACTCTTCTGGGCGACGGCAATGAGAACCGCGCCCAGAAAGAGAGCGAGTCCGAGCGCCGTGAGGGCGGACTTCACCGGCTGGCTCCGGTCATGAGCTGCCCGAGGCGCTCTTCCGTGGCGTCGGCGCGACGAACCACCCCGACGATCTTTCCGGCGAGAAACACCGCGATCCGGTCGCATAATTCCAGAAGCTCCGACAGATCGAGCGAAGCAAGTAAAATGGCCGCGCCCCGGTCGCGCTCGGCCCGGAGTGCACCGTGGACGAAGCTTGTAGCGGCGAAGTCCAGCCCGCGTGTCGGCTGGGACGCCAGCAGCAGGGTCGGCTGCCGGGAAAGCTCCCGCGCCAGGACGAGCTTCTGCTGATTCCCTCCCGAGAGCGCCCCGACCCGGCTCTCCGGCTCCGCGCCGCGCACATCGAACGCCGCGATTCGCTCTGTGGTGAACGCCTGGATTTTCGCGAACCGAAGTAGCCCGAAGCGCCCGGAAAAACCTGGCTCGCGCTGACGACCGAGCACGGCGGTCTCGGCGATGGACATCGCCGGAGCGAGCGCGAGCCGAAGGCGGTCGTCGGGTAGGAGCGAGACGCCCATCGCGCGGCGCTGGGCGACGCTCAGACCGAGCAAGTCGGTTCCAGCCAGCGTCGCCGTCCCGCCCGTCGCAGGTCGCAGCCCGGCAATCGCCTCGATCAGCTCGGTCTGCCCGCTGCCGTCCACCCCGGCCAGCCCTAAGATCTCGCCCGGCAGAACTTCCAGCGTGATGCCCTGAACGGCTTCGTCGCCCCGCGTTCCGCGTACCCGAAGATTTTTGAGCTGGAGCGTCATCCCGGCCCGGTTTCTCTCGGCGGGAGCGGACGGGGCTGGGGCGCTCTCGCTCGCGGCGACCATGGCCTGGGCCAGAAGCTCAGGGGTGGTTTCTGCGGTCAAAACTCCCGCCACGACGCACTGGCCGCGCCGCAGGACGCTCACCCGGTCGGCGTGGGCCATGACTTCGCTGAGCTTGTGGGTGATGAAAACAATGCTTCGCCCCTCGCCCGAGAGCCGCTCGACTGTCGCCCACAGCTCGCGTGCCTCGGACGGAGCCAGAACCGCCGTGGGTTCGTCTAAAATCAGAACGCGAGCGTCGCGCCAGAGCGCTTTTAGAATCTCAGTGCGCTGCTGCCCGGCGACGCTCAGAGACTCGACGCGGGCGTCCGGGTCGATCTTGAGCTGGCTTCTCTCGGCGAGCGCGGCGACCTGCGCCCGCGCCTGCGCCCGGTCCAGCCGCCCACCCGATGCGGTTGGCTCCGCGCCGAGCACCACGTTCTCCCAGACGGTGAACGGCCCGATGAGATCGAAGTGCTGGTGCACCATCCCGATTCCCGCGCCCATCGCCTCGCGCGGCGAAGCGAAGCGTTGCTCGGTTCCGTCCAGAAAGAGTCGGCCCGTCGTGGGTGCGAGCTTTCCAAACAGGACGTTCATCAGCGTGGACTTGCCCGCCCCGTTCTCCCCAACAATGGCGTGGCGCTCGCCGGGAGTCAGGGTCAGCGAGACCTCCGAGAGCGCCTGGAGCGCATCGAAGCGCACCGAGATCGCGTCCAGCCGCACCTGGGGGGTCAGTTTCACCCGCTGATTATACAGTGCTGGGACCATCCCACAAAAAAACTCCCCGGCGCGGCCCGCGCCGGGGAGTTTTTTTGTGGGACTTAGTTGACGTTGATCGTCGTGCCGGGCTGGTAGATCGGGGCGCTTCCGTGGCCGTAATACTGCTTGCCCCAGAGATAGTTGTTCGGGTCGATGGTCTGGGCGAACTTGTGGAACTTCGCGTGGCCGTCGGCGAAGGCGTAGTTGGTGCCTTCTGAGTGACGAAGCGGCGCGATGTACGAGACGAAGTGGGTCGGGGTGCCCGATTTGCACGTGGTGAACGCGGCGTCGGCCTCGGCCTGGGTCAGTGCCATGAGAGGCGTTCCGGGCGCTTCGGTCTCCTGGGTGAAGATGGCACCGGCAGCGGTTTTCACGGCATGGGTGTTGCGGTGGGTCTTGAACGCGACGCCCGAGGCAGCCGACGTGCCGTTGATGCAGGGAACGAAGTCGGTCATCTCGGCAATTAAGATCGTGCCAGCGACCTGGTCGATAGCCGCCTGCCCCACGACGTTGCCCGGATCGACGGTGCGCCGCTTGCGGGAGAGGACCGCGCCGTTGCCGATGTAGCTCAGGCGAGGAGCCTGGTTGTCCTGGACCGCGTTCTGGGTCACCTGCCCGCTCGGAGCGCCCGCCCCGGCGTTGCCCGGCAGGAAATTCGTCGGGGCGAGGCCACGATTCTTGTCCGATGGGCAGACATAGATTCCGAGGTTCTTGACATAGGGGGCCACCAGCCCGGTCCAGTGGGTGTAGCCATTGGTCGAGTTGTTGTCGTTGTTGTAGTAGTACGCCTGGGGGAACGTCTCGTCGTAGTCCTGGACATACATCATGACGCCCAGTCCCTGCTGCTTCATGTTGGAGAGGCAGCTTGTCTGGCGGGCTTTCTCGCGAGCCTGAGCAAAGACCGGGAACAGAATGGCGGCCAGAATCGCGATGATCGCGATGACAACCAGAAGTTCGATGAGTGTGAAGGCGTTTTTCGTACGCATGGGGAAGTTTCCTTTCGGGTTTGAAGTCCGAGAGAGTTATATCTTCCCAAAAATAAGCGATGATTAAGGGCTTAATCTCTTAATATTATCTTTGGATTAATTATTTTTAAGTTCGATACGCCAGTCGGTGATGTCCAGGTTCGGTTCGTTGACAAGCGATGGCAGGTCTCGGTCGCGGACATCGGGGGCGGTCGGTTCGAGGCGGGTCTGGGCATTGGTGAAGATACCGCTCGTTGCGATGGGAATCGTCAGCCAGGTATTGAGCGAGCCGGGGGACGCGTTCGTGCCATCGCCGAGCGCGTCCCAGTATTTCGGGGAGTCGTCCGCGCCCTGAGGAATCGAGTTTGTTGCCAATATATTAATTTGCAGATAGGGCTTGTCGGGCAGGGGAAGCTGATTGAGATCGATCTGGAAGCTGAGCTGGCTCTCGCCGGGCTGGGGCGTGACAAAGTTTGTCGGGACACCGATTCGTAGCCCCTCGAACGCCGCAAAACCGAGCGAGTCGGGCTTGAGAAGTGTCGCGAAGCCGGGTGGCTGGAGCGAGTAGAGTCCGTACCCGCCGACGCCCTGGAACGGATCGTAGAGCACAAACCCGACGAAGCCCTGCCCCCCAAGCTGGCTGGGAGCTGCAAACCCGTTGCCCCAGGGACGCGTCACAATCGGAACCGGCCCGGCGTCCGAGGGCGTGTCGGTGCGGTTGATCAAAACAAAATAACGGCTGGTTGCCGCGCCGCCGCTTGCGATCTGCCCTCGGACGGAGAACGTCACTCGCAGAAGCCGCCCGCTTGCGCCGGGCGTCCCCGGCGGAATCCGGGCACACGAGAGCGCAAGAGCAAGCGGCAACAAACAACTAAGAGACGCCAGACGATTCATCTGGCTTCTTGGATACCGCACATTCTCTTAAACTTCAACGCACTAACGGCTGAGTGTGACATCGGTGAACGGAATTCGTCCGTCGCCGGTGAGTGGCGCGACACCGTCCCACCGGGCGATGGCCTTGCGCCGAAGCTCGATTTTCTTCAGCGCGATGGCCTTGTCGCCCGCCTCGCCCAGAAGCCGGTTGGTCTCGGCTTGCTCGCGGGCTTTTGTGGCAATCGTGTCCGCCTCGACTCGCGCCCGCTTGAGCGTGACCTGCGCCGTGTCCAGCTCGGCACGCACGGAAATTCGCTCGCTGACTTTGGCATGAACTTCATCGGGCGGGTAGACCTCACCGGTGAACACGTCATCGACGGTGATTCCCCACGCATTCAGCTTGGGAGTCAGCAGAGTTTTGATGCGCTGGCCGAACTGCGCCCGCTCTTTGCTCGTCAGCTCGAAGACCGAGCGGGTTCCGCTCACCGAGTTGACGGCCCAGTTGGCGCTGGGCCGAATGAACTCGGTCTGAATTTCTTGAATGTCGTTGGTGCCGAAGTTTCTGTATACGGTCATGACGTTGGCCGGATCGACGTGATAGCTGATGGTCACGTCCACCGGGAGAATTGCGCCCTCGTTGGTGGACGCCGGGATCGAGTCGTTGCCTCCGCGCTCGGCCCCGCCATGGCCGCCGCGTGTGTAGGTGGCGTTGCGAATATTGGTCGGATAGAGCACCAGCCGCTCGCGCGGCATCACCCAGACGACCTGTGGCTTCAGAAGCTGCTCCTCCGAGCCGCTCGTGGCCGAGAACTTCACCCCGACCTGCGCGGGCGGAATCTCCCGCGCACACCCCGCCAGCGCGACACTGGCGATTGTCAGCGCAAATACTACGTGTTTCATCATTGGCCTCCGGTTGTGGGCGCGGTCGGGACGCCCGAGGTGCGCTGGAGTGTCTGGATCATGTTGGAATCGACGATCACGGTCTGGCCGCTGCCCGTGCGAATGGGCGGCAGGTGCCCGTCCCATTTTTCCAGCGCTTCTTCATCGGCCTGGAGCTGGAGCTGCTCCAGACCCTTGTCTTTGGCCGTGGCGCTGGTGGCGCGGGCGGCGAGCATTCGGGCGTTGGCGGTGATGACGTTGGTCTGGCGCGTGACCTCGGCGATCTGCTTCCGAAGAACCGCGATGTCGTACTCGGTGTACTGGTTCACCCGCCGGGTGATCTTCTCCATCGTCTCGTTGGCGGGGTAGGCCGTCATGAGCATCAAAGAGTCGATCTCGATGCCTTTGGAGAGCATTCGCGCCCGCAAGGCTTTGGTTGCCAGATCGCAGAACTCGGCGCGCTTCGGACCCATCAGGTCGAACACCTCGTACTTCGGCCCGATCTCGTTCACCACGTCCTTGATGGCCCGGCGCAGGTGGTTTGCCTGAATGGTCTGGACATCGACGGGGCCGAAACTATTGAACACTTTGATGACATTGGCTTCGGAGATGCGGTAGATGACGCACACATCGAACGTCGTGTTGGCGTTGTCGCTCGTGGTGATTAAAATGCCGTCGGCGACCTTCTGCTCGCCTTCGTCCGCGTCCTGGACATATTTTGCGCTCATGAGTTTTGTGGGAAACACAAAGAGCTGCTGCCGCCACCCGACAAAGGTTCGTCCGGGCTTGATCGGTGTCGGCGAGACCCCGGTGCTCGCGTTGTACAGAATCCCGACATAGCCCGCATCGATCCACACCGAGCGTGATTCATAGAAAATCCATGAGGCCAGCCCGAGGCCGACCGCCGCCCCGCCCGCTGCCAGAAACGTCTTGAGTTTCATCGTTGTGTCCTCTGGACGGGCTTCTCTTCCTCGTCCTCCACCAGTTTTTCGCGAAGCTCGCGCTCGGCCTGTGTACGCTGCGCTTCTTCGGCTCGGGCCTGCTCTTCGGTGCGCTTGTCGGCCTGCGCCCAGTAGACAAAGTAGTTCTTCAGCCGGGCCAGCTGCCCGCGAAAGAGCCAGCCCAGCGCTGCAAAGGCCGCGACGACGGCAAGGAAGACCAGAAAATTCGTTTGTGCGCCCATGACTCCTACTTCGTGTGACCCCCGGTGTGCGGAAGAGTTGCGACCGCCCGCTCGATCTCCTCTTCGGTCGAGTAGGCATGCGGCGAGAGCCGGACAAACCCTGCCCGCACCGCCGCCCGCACCCCGCCCGACTCCAGCGCCAGAAGAGCGTCGTCGTTGGAGAGGGCCGGGTGGGTGAAGCCGACAATCCCGCTGCTCAGCTCGCCCTCGGGCAGCGCGGGGTTCATTCCCCGCTCTCGAAGTTGGGTTTGTGCGAACCGGGCCAGCGCCCGAACCCGATCCTGGACGGCCTCGGAGCCCACAGATTCGAGCAGGTTCACGCTGGCAAGAAGCGCCGCCGTCGAGAGCAGCGATGGGCTTCCTTCTTCGTAGCGGGCGGCGCTCATTTTCGGCTCAGCAAACCCGGACTCGCGCCACTCCATCGGGCGCTCGGGCCAGTTCCAGCCGATGTTGGTCGGCAAGAGCTGTTCCAAAAGCTCGGGCCTAATGTACAGAATCCCGATTCCCGCCGGGCAGAGAAGCCACTTGTGACACCCGGCAGCGGCGATGTCCACAAAGCTAAGGTCGGGAACGAGCGCTCCCAGCCCCTGAACAATGTCCGCGACAAAGAGAATGTTTCTCTCCCGGCAGAAACGCCCGAGTTTGTTCAAGTCTAAAACGTGCCCCGTGCCCCAGTGAACCCAGCTGACGCACAGCACTTTCGGTTTGTGCTGCTCGCACGCAGCCATTAGCGAGTTCTCGTCGGGGTCGGCCAGAAAGACATTCGTCGTCCGTGCCTGCCACGGATAGAGCGTGCTCGGATAGTCTGTTTTCATACAAACTACCCGGTCCGACGGGGTTAGCGGAATCGCCTGCGCCGCGATGGTCAGTCCATGGCTCGTGTTGCGCACAAATGCCAGCGACTCGGGTGAGACGCCGAGCAATCTTCCCAGAACCGCCCGAAGTTCTTTCTCGCGCTCGCCGTGCGCCAGGTACGCCGCCAGCGTGTCGCCCTCGCCCATGAGCGACTCGCTCACTCGGGAAATAGCCTCCGCCACAGGCCGCGCGATGGGTGACAGCCCCGCGTGGTTCAGGTGGATGCACCGCGTGGCGCTTGGAAACAGCGCCCGCAAATCAGAGTAAGTCATCGTTATCGTTCCCTCCCTCTTCGCTGCGAAGAGGGACGAAAGCGAAGCGCTTCGAGGGAGATGCTCATCTTGAAGTGGGGGATTTCGGCCTCGAAGAACTCCTTGCCCTCACAGAGGTAGCCGCGCTTCTCATAAAACCCGACCACAGGCGTCTGGGCGTGGAGAACGAGCAGGGTGAGACCGAGCTTTTCGCTGTGGCTCTCGACGGCGTCCATGAGAATTCGGCCCAGGCCCGCGCCGCGCCGCTCTGAAAGAACCGCGACCCGCCCGATCTTCCCGACGCCGGGCGCAAGAGTCACCAGCCGCGCTGCGCCGACGGGAGTATCGCCGTCGGTGAGCAGGAAGTGACGTGCGGTTTCGTCGAGCGCGTCGTACTCCAGCGCCGCCGGAACCCCTTGCTCCTCCACGAAAACCGCCCGCCGAACCCCGAGCGCGGCCTCTCGTTCCCGAATATCTCGGCAAACCCTTGCAGAGATCAACTTAATCTCGCTTTTCCGATAAAACATGAATAAGTCGCCGGATAAGAGATTCTATGTCATGAGGTACCGTAAATAAGTTCAAATCTTGAATAATCAATTTGTTTTTTCTATCAAGACAACCGAATCTCCAGACTTCACCATACGAAACCGCGCCATAAAGCAAGTTGATTTCGGATTCGACCACATAGTCCAGTGCTACCAGCTCGGAGACAAGCTGAGAAAACCCGCGTGTCAGGTCCGATTGTTTTGCTTCGACAACCAGCAGGCTATACGACGAAGTCAGTAAATAATCCAGTGTTCCCTTGAGCTGCGGTGTCGCCCGTATCACAAACTCAGAGCGAATCACACTATTTACGTGTCGGGATATTTCAAATAGCACCGGAGCAATTAAAAATTCACGTCGGGCGGTCTCTGTATCGAAGATTAAGTTTTTCAAGGCATAGATCAGGCGATTTTCCAGTTCCGAAAGCCAGATCAACGGTTCTTTCGATTCTTTTAGCAAAAGAATGTCTGCTTCGAACGTAAAACCGAACGCTTCCGCGAGCGAGCGTGGATCAGCGGTAAGTTTAAAGTAATCGTGAAACCCTCTGACGGTTGTTGGAAGAATCAAAGACATAAAAACCTATTTTCTGATTTGTGCACTCATGTCCAGCATTCTCTGGACCGATTTCAGGGCTTTGACTCGAATGTCTTCGGGGATTTCGATCTGCGGATAGCCATCCCGAAGACATAAATAGAGCTTTTCCAGGGTGTTAAGCCGCATGTAGGGGCACATGGCGCAGTCGCAGCCGGAGTTGGGTGGCGAGCAGACGAATTCAGCGTCGGGGCGGGCGCGTTTCATCTGATGGAGAATGCCCTGCTCTGTGGTAACTAAGAATTTCTTCTTCTCCGTGTGCTTCTCGACATATTTCAAGAGCGCCAGCGTGCTTCCAATGAACTCGGCGCGCTCCAGAACTGCTTCTTCGCACTCGGGGTGGGCGATTACAGTGGCATCGGGGTGAGCGACCATCATCTTAGTGAGCCGCTGGGCGTTGAACATTTGATGCACGACGCAAAAACCCGGCCAGAGCACCATCTCGCGGCCTAATTGTTTCTCAACCCAGCGCCCTAAGTGTCTGTCCGGTCCGAAAACGATTTTTTCGCCCTCAGGGAGCATTCGGACGATGTCTACCGCGTTCGAGCTGGTGACAATAATATCCGAAAGGGCTTTAATCGCCGCCGACGAGTTAATATAGTTGATTACCGTGTGGCCAGGGTATTGTTTCAGCCATTCTACATAGACATCGGCGGGACAACGGTCGGCCAGCGAGCATCCGGCGTCGAGATCGGGCAACAGGACCGGCTTGTGCGGGTTAAGAATCTTGGCGGTCTCAGCCATGAAGTGGACGCCGCAAAAAACAATGATGTCCGCGTCGGTCTTCTCGGCGTACTGGCTGAGCGCGAGCGAGTCGCCCACGAAGTCCGCCAGATCCTGGATCTCGGAGTCCTGGTAGTAATGCGCCAGGATCACGGCTCTTTTCTCGGTCTTCAGGCGGCGAATCTCGGCGTCGAGGTCGAGAGTCGGGTCGATGGCATCGATGCGCATCGAGAGATCGTTGGTCGCAAGCGGAAGCGGAGTGCTCATACTTCCATTGTACCAGCGTGGTATTCTTGGGGCATGTCGGTTGGCACACTTTCTCAAGCCGTTTTTCCTGCCCGCACGGGCGCTCGCGACGCTGTTCTGGTTCTCGGGGCGTCGCTCGTGGTCGCGGGCCTTGCGCAGGTCTCGATCCCGCTGCCGTTCACCCCGGTCCCGATCACCGGCCAGACGCTCGGAGTTCTGCTCTCGGGCATCGTGCTGGGAAGCCGCCGCGCGGCGCTCGCGATGGCGCTCTACCTGCTGGAAGGCGCGATTGGGCTGCCGTTCTTCGCCGGGGGACGCTCGGGTCTGGGCGGTCCGACCACGGGCTACTTGCTTTCCTACCCGATTGCCGCGTTCCTGACCGGGCTTCTCGCCGAGCGCGGCTGGGACCGCAAGCCGCTCACGGCTGCCCTCGCCATGCTCACCGGAAGCCTCGCGATCTTCACCTTCGGCGCTCTCTGGCTCAGCAGCTTCGTCGGCGGCGCTCAGAAAGCGTTTCTTCTGGGCGTCCTCCCGTTTATTCCCGGCGATCTTCTCAAAACCGCCCTCGCCTCGGGCCTTTTGCCCACGATCTGGCACTTTCTCGGAAAAACTAAAACTCCCAGGCCGTGATCTTAAATATCGACTCGAAACTAAAACTCACAACCTGTGAGTTTGAATATCGGTCTGTACTTTAAAACGTACAATCTGTGAGTTTGAATATCGCTTCGTCCATTAAGACTTTTCCCGCGAACTTCTTGATTAGACGTCATTCTGATTTGATTTCCGTCGAATAAATTCGCGGCTTGGTAAGAATGTCCACCTCCGTGGACAGAGCAAGAAGAGTCACTAATTAACATTTGCGTTATTTCGACGCAGGTCGAATAGCTTACTCAGCCGGGAATTTATTCCACGGTGAAAATCGGTATGACGTCTATTACTCACTGTTTTTTAGAATATTCTGCGTTTCACTCTCAGTAACCGAGCTGCCCTGAGTCCACCAGGCTCCGCGCGTGGCCACAGGAACCGGAGTACCTGTCGTTTGATTTCGATACTGTTCTATGAGCCTCATAAACTCGATGTATTGCTCGGGAGAAGTAAACGCTTTCTTGGGAATTAGAAAGGCTTGCATGGTTGAAAAATGAAAGGCAATATGCTGATCTGTTTCAAGAATTTCTTTGATGCCACTCCAGGAGTAAGTTCCGTCGAAGAAATTACTTCTGTGTTTGATTCCCTGTGGAGTGAGAGAGAATTCTTGCGGTCCGACCAGTGTTGCCGCTGCTCCCGATTTGACAAGTGCTTTGCACTTATTCCAAATAATTTTTTTCTGATTTATAAAGGACCAGCCTATCATTCCATATAGAATTGCCATAGCAGTTCCCAAAATAGATAAACTGAAGAAATTAATAATAATTATTACTGCACTAATAAAAAATAACAAAAAACCAGCCCATTTCAAACCACGAGCGTTTTTAACAAAATTTGGATTCCTGAGATTTACGTAACTGAGAACTTCAGTAGCATCTTCGTCGGTGTTTTCAAAAGAAATCGTCATTTCTGATTGCCTAATTTCTGCGTTTCTTCTTCAGTAACTGCACTTCCCTGAGTCCACCACGCGCCTTTGGTGATTTTTGGAACCGGAGTTCCGGTGGATTGCTCTCGGTAGTGTTCCACGAGCCGCATAAACTCCGCGCCTTGCTCGGGCGAGATGAACGCTCGCTTGGGAATCATAAAACCTTGCGCCGCTGATAAATGAAAAAATAAAAATGTATCGGTTTCAATGACTTTTTGGAATCCGCTCCAGTATAGTAGACTTTCTGAAAACTTGCTTTTGCTATGCAGGCCGTCAGGAGTAATTGTATATAAATAATGACTTTGAATGGAAATATAAGATCCATCTTTTACCAATGCTTTTGTTTGCCATTTTGAAATAAGTTTATTGAAATTGAGACTAAGAATCCCAGGAATGAAAAATTGTAGAATGGCACTGATAAGAAATTCTCGATTTGAGGTTGAGAAGTATTTCAGAGATTCGATCACACCGAAAAAAATTAATATCCAACCAAAAAGTTTCATGATTTTTAATGTTTTTTTGTTAGTTGGTAGCTCCTTGTTCATGTAGCTTACTGCTTCAAGTGCATCTTCTTTTGTGCCGGTAAATTCGATAGTCATTTTTCTTTATCCAGTACCGTAATCGGGACGGTTTTCGGGGCGGGCTTTGGCTTTTGGGAGATTTTGAGAAACTCGCCGATAGCGGAGAAGCCTTGCCAACCTGCGACGGCGAGAATGGCCAGGATGCCTAAAAAGACACCCAGGCTCATGCTCCACTGCCGACCCGCCCGCTCCAGCCCGGCGTTTTGAAACTTCATACTACGGGAATCTTCGCCAAAAGCCACTCGCGCTCCTGCGTGAAGATCGGCGGCTCTACGGAAACCCAGCGCGACCGAAGCGCCAGCGTGGTTTTTGCCTCGCCGGATCGTTTGTCGGTGTAGACGGTTTCTCGCTCCGTCGTCTCTTTTACCATCGCTCGTCCGCGCCGAAAACCTGCGGGCAGGTCGTTCCAGTTGACGCCCGCCTCGGAAAAAAGAAGCTCCTGAAGCTCGCCCGACGACTTGCCCTGACACTGCCGATGCGAAAAATAGGCCCGCGCCGCCATCGAGATCGAGTTTCGAGTGGCGTCCTGCTGCCGCCAGACGAAGTAGTTCGCCACTTCGCCCGCCTGTGGGATCGTCCAGACGCGCGCATCGAAGCAGGCCAGAGATTTTACGCCACGAACCAGCCGCAGAGAGTTGAAGTGTGCGGTCGCCAGGCTTGCCGAGATGCTCACTATCTTCTGAACGTTACTGTCCAGCCAGGCTTGTGAGTCATTTGTCTCAAAATCCGTGACTAAAACCGAGATTTCATCGCTCTGGACGTAGGCAAGACGTGCGCCGTCGATTTCTTTGCAGAGAATCGCAGCGGTTGAATCCATATCAGCCATAAGTTCTCGGTCATACGGACGCTTGCAGCCTCGCGTGTAGGTGTGGAACGCTTTTCCGTCGATTCGGATCAGCGTATAGGTCCGGCGCGGAAGCTCGACTTGCGTCCGGCGCTCGTAGAAGGCTTTCATGCGGTCGCCCAGAGAATCTTTCATAGACTCTCTATCGCTCGGATTGTCCGCCGACATAAAACCGCCCGCCGACATAAACGTCGGTGGCTAAGGGCTTCGCCACGATGTCCTTCGGACGTAATCCGATTATCCCATTGGATTTTGTCGCGGAGTGACTTCGTCGAACGCAGTTCGCCCAGACGCCCACGTTCGTGTGGGCGGACCTGCGCGGTACAATGCGGCTGACTTATGAGCGGCAAGATTCTTCTTTCTCTTCCTGTCGGCGAGCGTGTCGGCATTGCGTTCTCGGGCGGGCTGGACACATCGGCGGCGATAGCCTGGATGCGGCATCACGGTGCGGTTCCGTTTTGCTACACCGCGAACCTCGGCCAGCCCGACGAACCCGACTACGACGCCATCACCGAGCGGGCGATGGAGTACGGCGCGGAGCAGGCCCGACTGGTAGACTGCCGCCCGCTTCTGGTCGCCGAAGGGCTGGTCGCGCTGATGTGCGGCGCGTTCCATATCAGCTCGGCGGGGAAAACGTACTTCAACACGACGCCTATTGGCCGCGCCGTCACGGGAACAGTCTTAGTTCAATCGATGAAAGCCGACGGAGTTTCTATCTGGGGCGACGGAAGTACCTACAAAGGCAACGATATCGAGCGTTTCTATCGCTATGGGCTTTTAGCAAACCCGAATTTGAAAATTTACAAGCCCTGGCTCGATCAGAGCTTTGTCAATGAACTCGGCGGGCGCAAAGAGATGAGTGAGTGGCTCACTACGCACGGATTTGGGTATAAAATGTCCAAAGAGAAAGCGTATTCCACCGACTCGAATATCTGGGGTGCGACTCACGAGGCCAAAGACCTGGAGTTTTTGAAAAACGGAATTAATATCGTTGAGCCAATCATGGGCGTCAAGTTCTGGGATGCTTCCGTGGAGATTTTGCCTGAAATAGTCACGATTGGCTTCGACGAAGGGCTTCCCGTGACGCTCAACGGCAAGAGTTTCGCCGATCAAGTCGCGCTTGTCGAGGAAGCCAATGCTATCGGCGGGCGGCACGGCCTCGGGATGAGCGACCAGATCGAGAACCGAATCATCGAGGCCAAGAGCCGGGGAATCTACGAAGCGCCAGGCATGGCGCTTCTTCACCTTGCCTACGAGCGGCTAATCTCCGGCATTCACAACGAAGGCACGATAGACAACTACAGAACTCTGGGGCGAAAGCTCGGGCGGCTTTGCTACGAGGGGCGCTGGTTCGATCCGCAGGCGCTGATGCTCCGCGACACGCTCCAGAGATGGGTGGGCCGCGCGATCACGGGCGAGGTCGTGGTCGAGCTGCGCCGGGGCGATGACTACACGCTACTCGATACATCCGGGCCTGGCCTGACGTACCATCCCGAGCGCCTGAGCATGGAACGCGTCGAGGACGAAGCCTTCAGCCCACTCGATAGAATCGGCCAGCTCCAGATGCGGAACCTGGACATCGCCGACTCGCGCGAAAAAATAGATCTGTACCGAAAAATGGGCACGCTCCCGCCCGGCAGCGACCTCGGCGGGCTTCTGGAGAGCGGCGAATAACCCATGTCTCTCACCGCTCTCTCGCCGCTGGATGGCCGCTACGCCTCCGCGACCCAGGATCTCTCGCCGTTTTTCTCCGAGTTTGCCCTGATTCGCTTCCGAGTCCATGTGGAAGTCGAGTGGCTTCTGACGTTGTCCCAAGAACCAGTTTTACGAGATATTCGGGATTTTTCAGACGCCGAGCGCGGATTTTTACGAGATTTAGTAAAGAATTTTTCTCTTTCCGATGCTGAGCGGGTGAAGGCCATTGAGAAAACCACCAATCACGATGTAAAAGCCGTGGAATACTGGCTCAAAGAAAAATTAGAAAATACCAGTCTCTCTGATTTGCGCGAGTGGCTACATTTTGCCTGCACCAGCGAAGATATTAATAATTTATCGCATGCACTGATGCTCAAATCCGGAATGGAGCAGGTTTTTCTACCCAAAGCAAGAGAGTTCGTAGATGCCGTCGTGCAGCTTGCACTGCCACATGTCGCGACGCCGATGCTCGCGCGGACGCACGGGCAGCCCGCGACCCCCACGACGCTCGGGAAAGAGCTGGCGGTGTTTGTCGCTCGGTGGCGACGGCAGCTCAAACAACTGGAAAACCAGGAGTTTTTAGGCAAGCTCAACGGCGCAACCGGCACGTTTGGGGCGCATCTGGCCGCGTTTCCCGATGCCGACTGGCCCGAGATCGCCCGGACGTTTGTGATGGGGCTGGGGCTGACCTACAACCCGCTGACCACGCAGATCGAGCCGCACGACTACATTTCGGAGCTTTTTCATACGATTTCTCGGTTTTTGAACATCCTTCTGGACTTTGACAGAGATGTCTGGACCTATATTTCTCAGGGTGTCTTTCGGCAGAGAACTATCGCCGGGGAGATCGGTAGCTCGACCATGCCGCATAAAGTGAATCCGATTGACTTTGAGAACTCCGAGGCCAATATCGGGCTGGCGATAGCGACGCTGGAGCATCTGGCCGGAAAGCTGCCGATCAGTCGGCTTCAGCGGGATTTGTCGGACTCGTCGGCCTTGCGGGCGATGGGAGTCGGGGTGGGGCACGGGTATCTTGCTCTGATCTCGGCTCTGCGTGGGCTGAAAAAACTCACGGTTGATGAAGTGCACCTCGCCGCTGATCTCGATGCCAACTGGGAAGTTCTGGCCGAGCCGATCCAGACCGTGATGCGAAAAGCGGGCCTGCCCAATCCGTATGAGCGCCTCAAAGACCTCACGCGGGGCGAGCGGGTCAACGCGAAAAAGCTCCGGGAGTTCGTCGGAGGGCTGGAGCTTCCCGAGGCCGATAAAACACGGCTCGCGGCGCTGACTCCGGGGAGCTATGTCGGGCTGGCCGAAAAACTGGCGCGCGAAGAGTTAACCGGAATTTCATGATTTAACACGGTGGTTAGGCCATAATTAAGTCAATGAACGAAAAAACGAACTACACCGGGCGACGGATCGCGACCTTTCTCGTCGTTATCGGGTTGGCGGGCGCGGCGGGTTTCTGGTGGCGCACCCTCACACGGCTGGCCCCGACGCCTGCTGACTCTCGTCCCGGCGCTCCGGTCGGTCCGCAGCTCTCGTCGGCAACCGTCACGCTGCTCACGTCCGGGTCGAAAAAGAAACTTTTCGAGCAGCTGGGCGCAGCGTTCCAGAGAGAACAGCCCAAAGTCACGGTGAGTGTGAAAGCGATGGAGTCGCGCGACGGGCTTCAGTACCTGCTTCACCAGGCAAGCGAGACCGAGCGCCCCGATCTGTACAGCCCGTCCGACCCGCGCCTGGCGACCTCGCTGGATAGAAACTGGCGCAAGGCCCACGGTGGCCGCGCAATTATCAATACCAGCAGCACCGATCAGGACTTTGTCTTCGGCGAGACGCCCGTGGTCTTTCTCACAACGACTGTGAAGTTTGCCGAGCTGGAGCCGGTTCTCGGGGGCGAGCACCCGTGGGAGAAAATCCGGGAGCGCACCTTGCAGGGCGAGGCCATGTCCTGGGGACGCCTTCGCTTCTCGTTTGCCAACCCCGTCGGCTCGGCATCGGGACTCACGGCGCTCGGAATGATTTTGAGCGACAGCGCCTCGGTGAAACGTCCATTCCAGGGCTTTTTGACGGATATCTCGAAGGGAGCGATCTACGATGACGCGGCCCAGCATGGCTCCTCGCAGCTCTTTGAAACCTATATCAGCGAGCTGGTCTCGCAGAAAACCTCCGAGCGCGACTTCATCGTCACCTACGAAAGCAACGCATTGCAGGCGGCTAAAGAGCACCCTGAGCTGGGTCTGCGCGTGATCTACCCGAACCCCACGCCGTTTGCGATGCACCGGATCTGCCTTCTGGAGAGTTCTTCCCGCCCGTCTGAGCGCCGCGACGCCGCACTCGCTTTCTTGAACTATTTAAAGACCCCGGCGGCGCAGAAACTCATTCAAGAGAGTCGGCTTCATCCACGCTTCGTGCCCGACACGCTTGGCTTTGAGCCGGGATTTGCGCGGGTGACGAAGCGAGCACCGCTGGTGGGTTACAATGAGGTCATGAACGCACTCCAACTCTGGAATGAGCAGATCGCTCCTCGGCTCTCGCCGTGAGCGTCTGGCGCAAGGCCGCCGGACTGATCGCGGCGGTCCTGGTCGTCGCGGTGGGGACGGGTTTATTGCTTGTGACTCCGATCTTCGGCGTCATGCTGTTGATCTCCGGCCTGGCGCTGGCACTCTGGCAGGCGCTCACGGTCTGGCGCGCCCGCGAGGACCCGTACGATCTCAAAAAACTCTGGGATGCGCCTGTCCCGCTCAAAGATGAGGACGACGACCAACCCGATGAGAGCGCTCTGGACAGAGATTCGATGGCGTTCTGTCACCAGTGCGGACATGCGGTTCCGCTGAGCTATGCCCGCTGTCCTGAGTGCGGAAATTTACTGTAGATTGGGGAACTAATTAGTCGGGTCGGGCGTTTGTAGAACTACAATGTCCGCTACCCAACCCGACCCTGATAGAAGCCAGATCCGGCAGATCTTTGTTTCGGCAGCACACGTCTTCGATGTGACGGCTGAGCTGGATCATTGTCTGCGCGACATCCCGGCGGCCCAGCGTCGTTGTCTGAACGCTCTGTCATCGTGTGAAGGCGCGACGATGCAGGAGCTGGCTTCACAGCTCGGGGCCAAGCCGCCCGCTATTTCGCAGATCGTGGAGCGGCTCGTGCGTCGCGCTCTGGTGGAGCGCCGCACCGACGACCAGGACCGGCGTATCAACCGGGTCCACCTCACCCCGTCGGCCCGTGCGCTGATCCAGTGCGCCCATGCCGCGAAAGAGCACAGGCTCTCCGAAGCGTTCGGTCGGCTCGAACCGTCCCTGCGCGACGGGCTGATCCGTGGGCTTCAGGCTCTCGCCAGCGTGGGGAAATAAAAAAACGCCGGACTGAAAGTCCGCCGTTGTTGTTTGAAGGAGTGCTCCCCACCCGCGCTTATGAATATAGTATATCACGAAATCCGGCCCTCTGTCAAGCGGCGCTCGGCGCA
Organism: Armatimonadota bacterium; assembly: GCA_031363095.1. Lineage (GTDB taxonomy): Bacteria > Armatimonadota > Armatimonadia > Armatimonadales > Armatimonadaceae > JANLTX01. Next base: position 44,619 of record JANLTX010000142.1, read on the forward strand.
GGCAATACTTCATAACTGCCCCAAAATCTCTGGATTCTCTTAAAAAAAGTATTTCTCAACGCTCAATTTTAGGGTTTTATGCTTGGTTCTCGATAAATAGTGTTTCTTAATTGCCTCGCAATAAATTTTAGAATCTTCTCCCCAGTCCAATCACTGGCTGGGGAGAAGAGCGGCTCAACGCCGAACGAGCCGATCCCGTAGCCTGGCGAAGCCCTGGGAGAGGTCGTCCATGACCGTATAGGTGCAGGGAATGACCAGCAGGGTCAGAAGGCTGGACAGACACAGGCCGCCCACAACCACGATTCCCAGGCCCTGGCGGAACTCCGCGCCGCGCCCGAGCGCGAGCGCAATCGGGAGCGCCCCGAGAACCTGCGCCAGCGTCGTCATCAGAATGGGCCGGAGCCGGGTCGGACCCGCCTCGATGAGCGCGTCCTCGCGGCGGTACCCGCGCTCCCGAAGCGTGTTGGTGAAGTCTACCAAGAGAATCGCGTTTTTGGTGACCAGGCCCATCAGCATGATCACCCCGATCATGGCGATGATGCTCAGCGGTTGACCCGTTACCAGAAGGCCCAGAAGCCCGCCCACCAGCGCCTGCGGGATGCTCAGCATGATGATCAGCGGATAGAGCAGGTTGTTGAACAGCGCCGCCATGAGCATGTAGACCAGCGTGATCGCAAGCCCCAGCGCCGTCACCATGTAGACGCCCTCTTCGGCCATCGTGTTGGCCTCGCCGCCCCAGCTATACTTGGCTTTCCCGAAGTCCAGCTTTTTGATCTCCGGGTCGATCACCTGCTGCATATTTCCAATGACTTTTCCGGGGGCCAGGTAGGCGCTCACCGTGATCTGGCGCTGACGGTTCTTGCGGTCGATCTTGGTCGGGCCGCTTCCCTCGATGGTCCGGGCGACATCCCGAATCCGAATCGGGGTGCCGCTCTTGGTTCCCACGATGACCTCGCCAACATCGCTGACGCTGGAGCGATTGAGCTTGTCGTACTGCACCCGGATGTCGTACTGCTCGCCCGCGTCGCGCAATTTGGCATCGACGTTCCCCTCGACGGCATCCCGCAATGCCTGCGCGACGCCCTGGACGCCCAGGCCCAGGTCTGCCGCGCGCTCGCGGTCCAGAACCACCTGGACCTCGGGCTTGCTGGCCTTGAACGAGATGTCCGGGTTGAGCACACCGTCGGTCTTTTCGAGAATCTCTTTGACCTTCTCGGCGCTCTTCATCAGCTCTTCGGTGCTCGGCCCGACGATCTCGATCTGGACCGGGGCCGCGCTGCCATTGAAGCCCGAGACCTCAGCGGCACGGATGCTCGCGCCGGGGATGTCTTTGACCCGCTCCCGGATCTCTTCGGCAAGCTGGATATCCGTTTTTTCGCGCAGGTGGCTCTTATCTTTCCAGAACGTCAGCCGGTCCATGGTTCCGATATGGTCGCTCAGCCGAAGCTGCACCTGCCCGAAGTTGGTTCCGTTGTTGCTGGAGCCACCGAAGCCGCCCGTGGACGTGCTCCCGGCGCTGGACTCTAAAAACTCGACCTCGGGGATGTCTCTGACCTTGTCCTCGATCTGACGCAGGACATCGGTGGTCGCTTCGAGGCTGGCCCCCGCAGGAAGCTCGACCGTGAGCGCGACCTGGCTCTGGTCCTGGCCCGGTGCAAACCGGAATCCCAGCGGCTTCCCGAAAGTTCCGGCCAGCACCGCGACGGCAATCGTCGCGGCGGCACCGATCCCCGCTACGATCAACGGCTCGACGCTTCGTTTTTTTCGGGCAACCCCGACCAGAAACACAAGGAACCCGACGACAACCTGGGCTGCGGCCAGCGGCATCGCCATTTTGACGGCTCCCGCGCCCGAGCCTGCGGTCGCCATCCATAAAATCACCAGAACCAGCGCCATGTTCCCGATGAACATCACGCTGCCCCGGTGCCCGAGCGCCCAGTGCAGAGCCTTGCGGTAGCCACTCTCCAGCCGGGTGTAGAAGCGGTTGATCGCCCCGAAGAACCCGCTGTGGGCCTCTTTGTACTCGCCCTTGCGGTACCAGCGGCTTGCCAGCAGCGGGGCGAGTGTGAAGCTCATGAGCAGCGAGAAGAGCGTCGCGATGGCAACCGTGATCCCGAAGCTTCGGAAAAACTGCCCGACGATCCCGTCCATGAACGCCACGGGCACAAAGACAACCACATCCACCAGGGTAATGGTAATTGCGGCGAGTCCGATCTCGCTACGTCCGTTCCGCGCGGCCTCTTCCGGTGTCTCGCCGAGAGCCAGGTGCCGGTAGATGTTCTCGATCACGACAATCGAGTCGTCTACTAAGATTCCGACGGCGAGCGAGAGGCCCAGAAGCGTCATGGAGTTGAGGGTGAACCCGATAGCCGACATGACTAAAAACGTCGCGATGATACTGGTCGGAATGGAAAGCGCGACGATCAGGGTTCCCCGAAAGTTGTGCAAAAAGAAGAAGACGATCAGAACGGCGAGCGTCGCCCCGATGACCAGGGTCACGGCGACATCGTTGAGGTTCTCTTTGGTATCGACCGACGAGTCCTCGGTCGTGGTGAACGCGATGTCGGGCGGGAGCAGCTTTTTTAGCTCATCTAATTTCTTTTTCACGCCGTCGGCGGCCTCGACCGTGTTGCCGTCGCTGGTTTTTTGAATGGCGATAGAGACCGTGTCGGTGGAGAGCGGCAAACTCTTCTGGCCCTCGACTCGCTGGCTGAGCGAGGCGTTCTCCGTACGCTCGGCGATGACATCCTCGACCATGCCGAGGTCGCCCAGCAGGACGGTGCGGTCGGGGTTGTTGTTGCGGCCCTCGAAGCTCAGTCGAATATTTTTCAGCTCGTCTACGTCTTTGAACTCGCCGATGACGCGCACCGAATAGTCGCGGTTGCCTTCGGTGACACGCCCGCTCGGGACATTCAAGTTCTGCGCTTTGATGGCGCTGGCGACATCGGTGACGGTCAGCCCCAGGGCATCGAGCCGACTGCGGTTCAGCGCGACGCGCACCTCGCGCTTGTCGCCGCCTGTCACGACCACGGACGCGACGCCCTTGACCGCGCCCAGAAAGTCCTTGACGGTTCTATCGGCCAGATCGCGGACCTCGCGCGAGCTTCGACCCGTGGTCGAGCGCATCGCAAAGTACAGGATCGGCGAGCTGGTCGTGTTGGCTTTCTGAATCGTCGATTGCTCCGCCTCACGCGGGAGCCGGGAGCGAATCGCATCGACTTTTCCGCGCACATCGGCGGCGGCGACATCCGAGTTGGTCGAGAGCGTGAACTCAATCGCCACGATGGACGTTCCCTGCTGGGACGTACTCGTGACGTTTTTCACCCCGTTGACGCTTCCCACGGCGTCTTCGATGGGCTTGGAGATCAGCGTCTCGATCTCGCCCGGACCCGCGCCAGGGTAGGCGGTGACCACGGTGATGAACGGAAAGTCCACCTTCGGGTCTTTTTCGGCGGGCATCTTTTTCAGCCCTTGCAGCCCCAGCACGATCAAGGCTCCGATGAGCATCAAGATCGCGACAGGCCGCTTGATCGCAAGATTCGTCAGTCCCATAACCCATCCCCCTGTGTGCCGTCGAATAAATTCGCGGCTATAACTACGAATTCGACCTGTACCTCGCAAGCGAGGTTTGTCGAATGCCAGAAATTCTCTAAATTCTTTGATTCGACAAGGTTGGCTTGCCAACCACAGGTCGAATTCGTGCTCATAGCCGCGAATTTATTCGACGGCTTACTTACTTCGTTGCCGCTGTCTGCGCTTTGGTCTCGATGATCTGGAGCGGGGCACCGTCGCGCAGGCCGCTCTGTCCCGTCACGACGATCTTCTCGCCCGCGCTGACGCCCTTTTTCACTTCGAGAATCTCGGCGGTCGAGAGGCCCGGCTCGATAGGACGCTTGACTGCTTTGTTGCCCTCGGCCACGAACACGACCGGGCCGGAGTCGGTGCGAATCACGGCGTCTTTGGGCACCACGACCCCGCTACGCTTCTCCTGGACGATCTGGCCGCGTGCGAACATGCCGGGCCGGAGTGCGCCCGCTTCGTTGGGAACCGCGACGCGCACCGTGAAGCTGCGCGAGCTGGTGGAACCTGTGGGGTAGAGCTTGGCGATTCGTCCGGAGAACGTCCGGCCTTTGTAGGCGTCTAACTGGACTTCGACGGGCATTCCCAGCCTCACGCTCGACAGGTCGATCTCCGGTACCTGCGCCTCGAAGTAGACCGTGTCGAGCGAGACCAGAGTGAGGGCCGACGCGGTCGGCGAGGCCATCTGGCCCGGCTCAGTGCTGCGCTTTGCAATGATTCCGTCGATGGGCGCGCTCACCGTACCGTCGTCCACGCGCTGGCGGGCGGCGAGCAGGTTTGCGCGTGCCTGAGCGACACCGGCGCGTGCCTGGCTCAGTGCGGCCCGCGCTTGCTCCGATGCAGCCTCTCCGCCCACGATCTCGTCTTTCCGGACATCGTTCTGCCGGGTGTTTGCCCGCGCCAGCCGTAGTCCGACCTCGGCGCGGCTGACGGTGGTCTGCGCCTGACGAACGGCCTCGATCCGCCCGCCCTCCAGCGTAAGCGTGAGCTGCTGACGCGCGGTGTCTAATTGGGCGCGGGCCAGTTTTTCCTGGGTGACGTACTGCTCGTAGGTGATCTGCGCTACCGCACCTTCTTTTAACAGTTCTTCGTAGCGCTTTTTGTCGGAGGCCGCTTTCTCAAAGCTGGCCTGCGCCGACGCCACGACGTTCTCGGCGACGCGCACTTCCTGGGTTCGCTGGGGCTTTTTCGCGACGGCTAAGCTTGCTCGTGCGGAAGCTAACTGCTGTTCGGCGTCGCGGATACCCGAGTCCGAGGTGGTGGTCTGGAGCTTCGCCTGGGTCCGGGCCTGCGCGAGCCGGGCGTCGGCGGCGCGGACGTTGGCAATCGCCGACGCGACCTGGGCATCGGCCTGGCGCACGGCGGCCTCGCTCGATGCCACCTGAGTCTGAAGGTCCGAGACATCCTGGCGCAGCACGACCTGGCCCGCGCGGACCGACTCGCCCTCGCGTCCGGCCAGAAACACGACGCGTGCCGCGATCTTCGGGGCCAGCTCGACGCTCTGGGTCGCCGCGACCGAGCCGGTGACCGCGAGGCTCTTCTGGAGCGGCGCGACACGGGCCTCGGCGACGCGTACCGGGGTCGCATCCACCGTGGGAGCGTCGGGCGACGGTTTTGCCTCGGGCTTTTTGCCTGACTCGGGCGGCTTGCAGCCGACCGGGAGCAGCAATAGGGCGATCAGCGCGGCGGAGTAGGGGGCGGCGCGTCTCATTTCGTTTCTTCTTTCTTTTTTTCTGGCTCGGGGCCAGCGGCGCGTTCGAGCCGGGCGAGGGCGATGAGGTAGTCGTAGCGGGCGTTCACCTGCGCGGACTCCGCCTGGGTGAGCGTCGTCTGGGCATCGTTGACGGAGAGCTGGGTATCGACCCCGGCTTTGAAGCGGACGCCCGCCAGTCGGTAAGCTTCCCGCGCCTGGACGACATTCTGAGCGGCTGATTTCAGGCGCTCGTCGGCGTCTTTTACCGCGATGATGGCCTGCTGCACCTCGGCGCGGATGCCGCGTAGCCACTGATCCTGCTGGATCGCCACCGAGCGAATGTCCGAGCGGGCCGAGTCTATGGCCGCGCGGGTCGCGCCGCCGTCGCTGAGGGGGAACGACAGGGCCAGACTGAGCGATCCGGTCGTTTTTTCTTGAACAAAGCCCGTGGGCTTCGGGTTGTAGCTCGCCGAGATACCTGCCGTGGCGAAGGGGTCCATGGTCCGGTGCGCAAGCTTGAGGTTCGCGGTGGATTTTCGCACCGATAGATCGAGCTGGCGTGCCTCCGGGCGCGCGGTCAGGGCGCGGGCCAGCAGGGGAGTTTCGGCGAGGTCGGGCAGGGCAGGAATCTCGGCCCCCGTGGGCGGTGTGAGCGTCACGGGCGTGCTCGGCTCCAGCCCGAGCGAGTTGGCAAAGGCGTTCTTGGTGATCGCGACCTGGTTTCGGGCCGAGATAAGACTCTGCTCGTTCGTGAGAAGCTGGGTTCTGGCGCGGAGGACATCGAACTCCGCCACGACGCCTGCGCTCTTCTGGGCCTCGGTGACGCGGAGCTGCTCGCGGCTCTGGGCGACAGCAGCGTCGGAGACCGTAAGCTGGGCCTCGGCTCGGAGCACGCCGTAGTAGCCGGTCTTGACGCTCTGGATTAAATCAAGTCGGGTCTTCTCGATCTCCAACGTCTGGATTTTCGTCTCCAGATCCCCGAGCGACTCGGCGGCCTTGAGCAGCCCGGTCAGGTCGATGAGCTGGGTGATTCCGGCGGTGAAACTGTAGTTGTTCAGGCCGCCTTTGAGCTGAAACCCGGTTCCGGTACCCGTCCCCGAGTCTCCGGTGCCGGTTCCGGTGGTTGTCGTTCCCCCGGTCTGGCGGGAGCGCGTGACCGGGCCGCCGCCGATCCCGCCGGTGCTGAGCGTGACGGGCTGGGAGCCGGGCGTCCCGCCCTGAACCTGGGCCGGGAACGGGTTCTGGAGCTGGGCCGGGCTGAGGCCGCCGCCCCCGCCGCCAAACGAGCTGGCGACGTTGAGCAACCGGGAATAGCTCGCTCCGCTCTGGATCTGGGGACGCTTGGCGGCGAGAATCTGGGCGACCGAGGCGCGGGTCTTCACCAGCCGCTCGACCGACTGGAGCAGGTTCGGGTTGTTCCGCTCGGCCAGCGCAAGGGCTTGCTCCAGGCTCGTGATCTTGAGCGGCTCGGCATCTTGTGCCCGCGCGAGGGTGGGCAGCAGCAAGAGAGCGATGAGTAGGGCGTGTCTCATTCGGTTTTCGTAGTCTCCGGGGTGGCAAGGTTCTGTAGAAACGCAATGACCTGGCTGCGAGCTTCCTGAGGCGGCGGGGCGATTCCCAGCAGGTCGCAGAACTTCAGGCCGTCGATGGCGAGGCGGATGAGTAGAGTGATGGTCGGATCGATTCCATCTTTGTGGAGCAGGGCGTCCCACTCGGTGACGCGCGTCCGGATGATCTGAAGCAGCTCCGGGTCGTTGGCGACGGCGGCGAGCATCCCAGCTCCGCCGCGCTGGTCCATCTCGTCGGGGCAGGTGCTGACGGTGAGCAAAGAACGAAGCGCACGTCCGGGGGTCTCTGGCTCTTGCGCGAGCTTCTCCTGCCACTCGATAAAGTGCCAGTCTAAATAGGTCTGGAGCATCGCGCCGATCAGCGCATTCTTGGTGGAAAAGTAGTAGAGGACCGCGCCTTTGCTGACCCCCGCTTCCCGTGCGACCAGCTCCAGCGTGAGACGTGCGATCCCGTCGCGGCTCACTACCTGGTGCGCCGCGCTGAGCAGCTCTTCTAACTTTTCGGGCTTTCTCACAATTTCTGACCGTCCGGTCAGCTTTATACCGTCCAGACGGTCAGTTTGTCAAGGGCGTCTCCTCGCGCCCTCGTGAACAACCGAATCGTAAGTCTTCAAGGGCGTCCTCAAATACCCGTGACGTCCGTCATGGAGGTTCAACGTCGTCTCCAAATGTCGATGATCTCTGTCACCGAGGTTTGAGTTTGTCTTCGAAGGGCAGTGACGAACGTCGTCTCTCAGCAATGGGGAGATTAAAAACAAAAAAAGCCCCCTCCCGGTGGTGCGAGAGGGGGCTTTCGGCGGAGAGCTACGGGCAAGCGCCGCGTACGGTCCAGACGATTTTTGCGCCCTTGTCCTCGGCCTTGATGCCGTTTGCGGTGACCGCTTTCGCGTGGCCGTCGCCGAAGACGACGTTCGCCAGGCCGTTGCCCGTGCCGGTCTTGTTGTGACGGGCGAAAATCGGCTTGAGCGCACCCGCGCCCATGGCCGGGTTCGCCGCGACCAGATCGACATCGCCGACCAGCGGTGCCGTCAGCTTGATATCGACCAGGTTCGGGGCGGCCTTGCGCGACGCCACACACGGATCGAAGTTGTGGCCCCGGTAGCGGCCCATCGCGCCGCCGACGGGAGCGTTCGGAGTCTCGGTGATGAGGCCGAAGCTCGCGGGTTCGTCCACGCCCGCCATTCCCAGCGTACTCGGGAAGCCTTCGGTGGCGTCCGGGCTGCCGGTCTCGGCGTAGGCAAGCTGCGCGTTCATTCCGATGGCCGAGTAGCCACGGTTCGCCCAGCCTTCGGGGTAGCCCGGCGCGACAGCGCTCGGACACTTGAAGACATCCTTGTTCTTGAGATACGGCGCGACCATGTCCGACCAGATCATCCGGGTCGCGGCTGGCTGTCCGTAGTTCGCGGTCATGGGGTACTGCTCGTCGTAGTCCTGAGCGTACATCATCACCCCGAGGCCAAGCTGCTTTGCGTTGGACAAACAACTGGTCTGGCGGGCCTTTTCGCGGGCCTGGGCAAAAACAGGGAAGAGAATGGCGGCAAGTATCGCAATGATCGCGATAACTACCAAAAGCTCGATGAGCGTGAATGCCGAATTTTTGAAGCGTGGGTTCATGGTCGGTCTCCCTGGTGCAGTATAGATCACAGAACCGCTCGCCGTCAAGGAAGCGCGACGAGGAAATCGGCTGAGCGCAGGGTCGCCGGTTTGACCCAGCGCGTGCCGCCGTCGTAGCGCAGGGCGCACAGGCCGCCGCTGTAGCGCCTCGGGTAGTGCGTCTCCGAGCCAGGGCCGTCGAACGGGAGCCATGGGCCTCGCGGCGGGTTTAACAATCGAACATCGGCGCAGGCAGGGGTTCGGGCGTGCTCCCAGACAAATAAAACCGCCGAATTTTCGACCGCCGAGTCGCTGGCTCCCATCGGGCCGCCGTCGATGTAGCTCATGGCATACCCGCACTGCCAGCGGGTATCTCCGGGGCTTTTGAAAATAAACAAATTTTTCACATACGGCTGAAGAAAGCCCGCGCGGAAGTTCGGATACGGACCGGCGCTGTCGGGCGGAACCGAGTTGTCGTAGGGTGCCCACCAGATTTCGGAAGGGCCGGTGAAGGTCGGGCCGGGCGCGGTGGCGCAGAGCGGGTCGCTCGCCCGGTCGGGGCAAAACCGGTGCCGGGCGTTCACTTCGTCGTAGTCGCTTCGGTACATCGCCAGCGCGACGCCAAGCTGCCGGAGGTTCGACAAACTTGTTGTCTGGCGTGCCTTGACCCTTGCCTGGGCGAAAACAGGGAACAAAATTGCGGCCAGAATCGAAATAATGGCAAGGACAACCAACAGCTCGATAAGCGTAAACGCACGATAAGGCACGGGATCAGTGTAGCCGTGCTGTATACTTTTCGCCATGCCCTACACCCCGATCCTGGCGACGCTCGGCTACGTTCTCTCGCCCGACCGCTCCCAGGTTCTCTTGATCCGCCGCGATGCTCGCCCGGAAGATCATGCGTTTGGGAAGTACAACGGCCTGGGCGGCAAGATCGAGCGGGGCGAGGACGCTTGCGCCGGGATGCTTCGGGAATTGCGCGAGGAGGCCGGAATTCAGGCCACGGGGCTGACCCTGCGCGCGACGCTCTCCTGGCCGGGCTTTGGCAAGGAGGGCGAGGACTGGCTGGCGCTGGTGTTTGTGATTTCTGCGTTCACCGGCGAGCCGCTAAAAACCAACCCCGAAGGCTCGCTGCACTGGGCGTCGCTCGACGATTTGCTCTCGGGGAAGCTCCCGCTGTGGCCGGGCGACCATCACTTTCTGCCTCTGCTCTTCGACGCCGACCCGCGCCCGATCCACGGGGTCATGCCGTATGCGGGCGGCCTGCCCACCGGCTGGAGCTTCACGCGTCTTTAGAGGGGCGCAGTCGCTCCAGGGTCCAGTCGGTGGCACGGTCCACCCAGCGAGTGCGCCAGTCCAGCAGTGTCTGGCTGCCGGAGCGGAGTAGCGCCAGCATTGCGCCGACCAGAAACCCGTGCTCGGCGGAGACCCAGGCGGCATCGAGAATCCCGCGTGTGTCGCCACCCGGCATCCGCACCGTGTTGAAGGCAAAGTCCAGCACCCAGAAGCCTGCCGCGCCCAGAACCGCCGCACGCCACGCGCTCCAGCGCTTCAGCCAGACGAACGCTCCGAGAAGCAGCGCCGCGACCAGCACCAGCGAGGTCTGGGCGGCGTCCATGGGAAGCTCGCGCCTCGTGACCTGGCAGAGCCACTCCAGCAGAGGCGGGCTGACGAGGACGCCCGCCGCCATCCCCGCCGCGCTCCACGCCGTGTTGCGCCGACCCGTCGCTGCGGCGAGTCCAGCGGTTGCGCCAAGAACCGCGTAGAGCAGCCAGCCGCTCTTGCCGTCGATGAGCAGCAGCGGATTCCCCACCCGTGCCAGCTCGGTCATCACCCAGGCCGCCAGCGCCCCCTGTGCAATTCCCAGCGGTAGCCCGCGCTTCACCTCGCCCCGCACCTGCTCCCGCTTCTCTGCGGCGACGAGCACTGGCGTCTCTTTCTGCACGGCCCGAGTCCGCGCAACAGATTTCTCTTCCTCGTGCTCGTGGCGAAGCTGCTGCATGGTATTTCCTCCATTCTACCTCCGCCTGCGCCGGACGCAAGCACAGCCGTGGTGAATCTTCTCACCGGATTAGTACGAAAAAAGCAGCGCCCCGGTTCCCCCGGCCTCAGTCCCGCACGCGACCGGGATAGCGATAGTTCGGGCCTTCGAGCAGGGCGCGGGCCTCGGGCGTGAGGTCGGGGTAGGCATCCGGGTCGTAGCGGCCCGCGCCCCAGGCCATGAAGTGCGGCGCGTACTTCAGAAACAGGGTTCTTCGCTCGCCCTCGCCATGCCAGGGCGCGGTCCCGTGAGTGAGCGCCTCGGTGAATAAAATAGCGTCCCCGGCCTTACACGAGATCACCTGGACACCTGGCCCAAAACCCTGCGCCATGTCGCGCCAGCTCTCAGGCAGCGGGAAATTGGCTTTATGGCTCCCCGGAACGCACCCAAAGCCGCCGTCGCCCGCGTTGCAGTCTTTCAGCGCGTAGGCCAGGACCACCAGCCCGTTGAACATCCTGCCGTTCTTGAAGTGATAGAACTGCCCCGAGTCGTATGGCTCGCCGCCCCCGTGCAGGTTCGCCCCAATCGGCCCGAGACCCGCTTTCGGCCTGATTACGTCTAAATAATCGTGGTCCAGCCGGGCCTTTCGAGACAGCACCGTCTCCAGAATTGTCAATGCCCGAGGTTGTGCAATTACCTCGCGCACCACAGATTCGGCCAGTAGCCCGCCGAACCGATAGTTCGTTTTCGCCGGGTCCGCCTCCGCCAATTTCGCATCCGTGAACCCGTTGATCGCCGCAAGCTGGCCCGAGTCCAGCGCCCCCGGAATCACCAGAAAGCCCTGCAAATCGAATTGGTATTTCTCTTCGTCCGTCATAATTTATCTTTCTACGCTGACCATAATGAATCCTTTTACCGGTTCGGACTTGGTCCACCTTGACAATTCTGATGACTTTAAGTATCATAGGGAAATGGAATACCTACCCGTCAACAACATCTATCACGGTCGAAGTGAGGATTTATTAACACAGATAGAGCCAAACTCTATTGCTGTTAGCTTTTGGTCACCACCCTACTTTGTGGGTAAAGAGTATGAAAAAGGGGAAACATATGAATCCTGGCAGGCAATGCTTCAAATAATCATTGCAAATCATTTGAATATCCTAAGACCAGGCGGGTTTATGATTGTCAATATTGCTGATATAATGGCTTTTCCTGATGTTAGTATACCTCGTTTTCAAGGATTAAATAAAAAACAACAACGAGTAGGTGTTACAAAAGAACAAATACTCAAAGCTCGGGAAGAAAATCCTTTATTCAATCGGATACAATTAGCAGATTATCTCGGTTGTAGTGAACAAACGATAGATAGAAGGTTGAATGGAAATAATATTCGTGGAGGAAAACATAGTATTCAATCGCGAGTGAAATTAGTTGGAGGTTCACTCGAATCTTTTGCTTATGAATCTGGTCTTTATTTGTATGATAAACGAATATGGAAAAAAGATCCAGCTTGGGCTAACTGTAAATGGACTACATCAACATTAAAATCAGTTAGTGAGTATGAAGATATCTATATTTTTTGGAAACCAGGAGATTATGAAGTAAATAGAGAAAGGCTTACAGATGATGAATGGAAAAAGTGGGGGTATCGGCAAATTTGGGAAATTGGGAGCGTAAGAAAAAATGATGATCATGAAGCAAAGTTTCCTTTAGAACTCGCTAACAGGGTAATTCGCTTATTTTCCGACGAAAACGATGTAGTGCTTGATCCATTTAGCGGAAGTGGAACAACTGCGATTTCTGCAATACAAAATAACAGGCGATATATAGGAATAGAGAAAGAAGAAAAATATGTTACTCTCGCTAATCGCAATATAGAAACAGTAATTACTCAATCAAAGTTTATTTTTTGATGTTGATTGACCAATATCTCCAAGAATTAATCTCTTTGAGGGTATTAAAGTCTACTCGCGCACGCATTTTTCTGACATTTTTGGTTTTATCGTCTTTTCCTGGATAAAATAGGTGTGGGTGATGTTTTAAATATCCATCTTTACCAAATAAAAGAATGCCATTTGGAATTATGGCCAAATCAATTCTTGATAATGGTTGACCACCTTCTGGCTCCAAGTTATTTATGCCCAGCATATCATACACAGGTTTAAGTACAATATTAACCACAGGAACAACAGTGCCGTCACTCAAAACATATATAGGTGGTATTGCACAATGAAACGGATGAGATGTGCGCCTTCCGGATGCAGTTATGATATCATTTTCGATCCCGCTATCAATTCGCGACCAATTTCCATTTCCTGAGATTTGATTATGAGACATGACAGCGTGTTCTGCATCATCTCTGGGACCAACAGATTTTACATCAATAAAAATCCAACAAGAATTAGTATAACTTGTTAATCGCATTATTTCTGGTGACGAAATTACATACCTTTGATCTGGGCCAGATGGCAAGCCACAATCTCGGACAACAAACCGTTGTACAAGATGCCTGGATACTTTCGATCCCAGCACTTGTTCGCCAACTTCAATCCAGGGAAACTGATCACCAATGGGAGATCGCCCTCGTTCTTCAGGAGGATAATTTTTCCAAAACGGAAACAAATAACTGGCTTCGTTGTAATCTGATACAATTTCATTTATGTTGATTAGTAAGAAATTTTTCATTTGTTCTGATATGAATAACTCTAAATCGATTAAGTATTGCTTATTAATGTTGAAAAATGAGATCGCCTTGGTGTATTCAGTGAACTGCATCTCGTTAAAGCGGTTAAACATCTTTTTTTACGCACTCTAATAATTGAGACATTGTTATGTCTAAGGTATTGGCAATTATAAAAAGTGATTTCAATGATATATTTCTTTCTCCGCGTTCAATGCTTCCAATATAAGTGCGATGCAAATCACATCGAGATGCAAACTCTTCCTGTGACAAACCACTCATCATTCGATATCTTCGAATTTCCGTGCCCACTATTTTCAGGAATTCCGAATCCATTTCTACTCGCCCACAGATTATCTGATATGAAGACTATTGTTCTACAGACTATAAGTAGCATTGGTGGTTTTTGCACCAAATTGAAGTTGCCTCCACTATGCAGCAGAGGCAACGGGTTGATTTACTCCCCCGGATATTTCAAACCGATCTCGGCCCGAACTTTGTCTAAAACGCCCATCACCGCGAGAGTTCCGTCGAGCGGGAGGATGTCGCTCTCGGTCTTGCCCGCCCGGAGGCACTCGGCGACGTGCATGGCCTCGAACTGGAAGCCCTCGCCCTCGTGCTCGAAAACATGCTCGGTCTGGCCGCTCTTGTGCAGCGTGAAGCTCTTCGGACGCCACCAGAACGGAACGTCGATGCGGCCCGCTGTGCCGATGATGGTGGTCTGAAACGGCGTCGTGACCTGGATGCTGGTCGTGCAGGTTGCCAGCGCACCGTTCTCAAAACCCAGCACAACCCCGACGTTCTCATCGACGCCCGTGGAACCGAGCTGCCCGAAGGCTTTCACGACGCTGGGTGTCCCGAGAAGCATCATGGCGATATTGATCGGGTAGACGCCGACATCCATCAGGCCGCCGCCGATCAAGTCTCTGGAGAAAAGCCGCCCGCCGGGGTTGCCCACAACCAGCTTGTTGTCGTCGCCGAGGCTGCCCGCGCCGTACCCGAAGTCGGAGTAGACCTGCCGCACCTGCCCGATCTCGCCAGCCGCAATCAGCTCGCGGACCCGCGCCCAGACCGGAAACAGGCGGCTCCAGACGCCTTCCATGAGAAACAAGTTCTTTGCGCGGGCAAGTTTAACCAGCGCTTCGGCTTCCTTGAGGTTCACCGTAAACGGTTTCTCGCACAGAACCGGCTTCCCGGCGCTGAGCGCCAGCGATGCCTGCTCAAAATGGAAGTTGTGCGGCGTCGCGACATACACAATGTCGATGTTCGGGTCGTTTACCAGCTTGTGGTAGGCATCTGGCCCGGTATGCTGCGTCGGGACATCAAACTTTGCGGCGTACTCGGAGGCTTTCGTGGCATCGCGCGAGGCTATCGCCTGGATTTTGTGATCCGAGAGCCTGGAAACGTCGGTGCCGAGGCGGTTTGCAATGGAACCGCAGCCTAAAAATCCCCAACGAAGGGGCGTGAATGTACTCATAGTTTTTAGTTAGGAATAATAGCCCCCCAACCCCCGGTAACGGGGGAGAAGTCCCCCCAGAACTGGGGGTTAGGGGGCATTAGTTGGGATAGGTTGTCTACTCCATCGGGTACTTGACACCGAGCTTGTCGCGCAGGGCATCCAGAGACTTCATGACGGTCAGGCTGTCGTCGAGGGAGAGAACGTCGCTCTCGGTCTTGCCTGCTCGCAGGCACTCGGCCACATGCATGGCCTCGAACTGGAAGCCACGGCCCTCGAAGGGGAACTCGAACGGCTCGGGGATCTGGCCCGGACCCTGGCGCACGAGAACCACATGGCGCGGGCACCACCACGGGGCACGAACCTCGATCTTGCCCTCGGTGCCCAAAATGGTCGCGCTCTGAGCCGTGTTGACCTGGAGCGACGTGCTGGTGATCGCAAGCTCGCCGCCGGGGTAGTGCAGGAGCATCCCGACGTTCTCATCGACGCCCGTGTGGCCGATGGTGCCGAGCGCCGCGACGGAATCGGGCGTTCCGAAGAGCATCTGCGCCAGGCTGACGGGGTAGCACCCGACATCCATCAGCGCCCCGCCCGCAAGGTTCGGGTTGTACAGCCGCGCGTCCGGGTTGACCCCGCTGAGCTTGCCGTCGTCGCCCGTCGTACCGCCCTTGAAGCCGAAATCGACCTCCACCATCCGGACGCGCCCGATCTCGCCCGCTGCGATCAGCTCGCGGACCTTGGCCCAGCCGGGAAAGAAGCGGCTCCACATGGCCTCCATCAGAAAGAGCTTGCGGCCCCGCGCCTCGACGATAACTTCCTCGGCCTCTTTCGCGTTGACGGTGAACGGCTTCTCGCAGAGCACGTGCTTCCCGGCCCGAAGCGCGAGCAGGCAGTGTTCTTTGTGAAAATTATGGGGCGTCGCGACATAGATCGCATCGACGGACTTATCGGCGACAAGCGCCTCGTAGGTGGTGTGGCGACTCGCGATAGCGTGCTTGTCGGCAAACGCGTTGCCCTTATCGGCGTCGCGCGACCCGACGGCATTGATCTCATGGTCGGGGAGCGGCTGGACATCGCCGCAAAACTGGTTTGCAATCGACCCCGCCCCGAGGATTCCCCAGCGCAGGGGAGAGTAGGTGCTGGACATGCGACAGCGTAGCACGCACAGCCACAGAAGTCAATCGGCACAACACAGAAAGCCTGCCGGAAGATACAGATTCTTCGTCGCTCCCTACAGAGAAACGCCGCCGCGTCGCAGGCAGGCTCGCCCTCGTTACAGCCGTCATGATTTTTGTCACAGACTCAGTCCGACCCTCTCTTCGTGTTACTCGCCGGGACGCAGGAGATTGATAAGAACTACGCGACGAGGGCGAGGAGAATGCCCAGGACTTTTTCAAGAGACTCGACGGGGTATTCGTCGCTGTCGATGAAAGCATCGGTGCCGTCGAGACGCAGAAAGCGCCAGCGGTCGCCGGTGGTGACGCAGCCGTGCAACGGAGAGATAGGGCGGCCTTTATTTTCGTTGAACTTCCGGGCGGCGACAAGCTCGGCGAGGCACTGACCGAAGCCACCGGGAATGTCTTCGCGCTTGGCCTCGACGACCGCCAGAACCGGCGCGACGATCTCGGTGCGCTCGGGGGAGCGGGAGTACAGGTAGTCGCAAAATCCCGCAAGGCCGCTCTTTCGGTCCACGGTGAAGTCCACACCCGAGTGCAGCGAGATGCGCCGCTCTTTCTGCTCGATCACTTCCATCAAGATCGGGGCGATGATGAACTCGGAGCGGGCTTTCTCGGTCTGCATATCGAGAGCGAGCGGTAGATTTCTGTGCAGCGTCTGGCGCAGAAACTCGCTTGGTGTCGCGAGGGCTACCGACCCGAAGAGCGATGTATCCCGCTCGATGGTGAGGCCAAACTGTGCTTCTACCTCGGGCAGTGTGAATCGGTTGTAAGCCATGCCGAATTATACCGCTGTGCAGGATTCTCCACGGCTCAGGCGGAACCCGGAAATATGGCCCGATTTACGCTTCTCTCTCGGATTCAGACCAGCGACGTAGACGAAGCCTCGGGGATGGCGGCGTCTTCCAAAAATCCGGGCGTTGTCTGGATCAACAACGACTCGGGCGATGGGCCGTTTCTCTACGCCATTGAAGTTAGAACGGGGCGGCTTCGGGCGTACCTGAAGCTCTCGGGCGTCCGGGCGCGAGACTGGGAAGCCTTGCGAATTACGCCGGACGGCTACTTTCTGATC
Organism: Armatimonadota bacterium; assembly: GCA_031363095.1. Classification (GTDB taxonomy): domain Bacteria; phylum Armatimonadota; class Armatimonadia; order Armatimonadales; family Armatimonadaceae; genus JANLTX01. Next base: position 61,419 of record JANLTX010000142.1, read on the forward strand.
GGTGACTTTGGCGACAACGACGCTGAGCGGCGCGATTGTTGCCTCTATCGAACGGTTGAGCCGCTGCTTCCACCTGGCTACGGCGCGAGGCTGAAGGCAGGGCGCGTCGAGAAAATACCGCTGGCGTACCCGAGTGGGCCGCGCAACGCCGAGGCGCTACTAATTCACCCGAAAACCGGGGCGTTTTTTATTGTCACCAAGAGCGAATCGGGCATCAGCGAGGTCTACGCCGGGCCGCAGCTAAAAAAAATTGGGACCGTTCGCACGGGGGGTGAGACAACCGATGGCGCGATCTCGCCCGACGACAAAGAATTCACCTTGCTCACGTACGAGAAGCTGCTCTTCTGGCGCTGGCCTGCGGGCAAGTCGCTGGCTGACGTTCTAAAAACGCGCCCGAGCATGCTGCCGATTCCGCGCGAGCTGAAACAGGCCGAGGCGCTCTGCTACGCCCCCGGCGGCAAGACGCTCTACCTCACGACGGAGGGGGAACTCCCGCGTCTGTTTGCTCTGGTTCGTTGAGCGCCAGCCATTGTAGCACGGCAGCTACCGAGTCCAACTCGAAGATTTTGTCGGCCAGCGCCTCGCAAGGGAGCAAACTCAGCGCCTCGATCTTCGGGCGAAGCGTGTCTGCCGCTACGCCGAACTTTCGGGCCAGCAGACGGAAAACGGTACGTTGCGTACCCTGCTCGATTCCTTGCTCGATTCCTTGCTCGATTCCCTGCGCGATGCCTGCTTCGATCCATTCGTTGGTGAGTGTTATCATTTCTTTTTTGCTTTCCGGAGACGTGTTGCTGCTTTCGACCTCGGTGCGAAATCGCTCGAACTCGGCGGTGTTCAGGCGAAGATAGGTTCCGATGAATCCTGCCAGAAGTCGGGTGCGAGCCGGGTCGAGCTTGAGTGTCACGATGAGCCGAAGACACTCGACCCGGACGCGCAGTCGATCCTCAGGGGAGACCTGCATTTTAATCATCAGTGCAGTTGCAGCAGGGTTTGGGACTTTTAAATAGTCGCGCCAGTCAAGACGGTTGAGCTGAATTGCACGAAACTGAAACTTCAGTACATCACGGTCTGGAAAATTAATCTCGTAGTGGTCTGTTTCTTCGCGCTGCGGTTCGTCATACGAAAAAATTGCTACAGGATAGACCGGAATTCCGAATTTTTCGTGAAAACGCGCAAAGTAAGTAAACATTCGTCGGGGGAAATCGCTGCTCGCTTTAGACTGATTCTCGATTAGAATCAAAAAGAAGACATCTTCGCCGCGAAATCTGGCTCGCACGACGATATCCGATTCATATTTTCGACCTTCGGTGACATCCGTGAAGACCTCTTTGTCTAAAAAATCCAGCGAGTCGGCATCGAGGTACAGCGCGACCTCGGGCAGAAACGCCTCGACGAACGCGACGAAAAACGTCGTGATCAGCTCTTTGAAGAGTCGGTCATGGTCGATTGTCGGGGCTTTCTCGTCCACAGAAGTATCCTATCACTGGAGGCAGGAGTTTTCCGCTCGCCTGTCCAATTTCTCCGGTGGGAGTTTTTGGAATTAAATGAGCAACAAAGTGGGAATTGGAATCGTCGGGTGCGGGTCTATCGGAATCCGTGGAGCGCTGGATCATTTTATTCTGGACGATGTCCAGGATCAGATTCACCTCGCTGCCTGCTGCGATCCTGCGCCGGGCCGGGCCGCCGCCGCCGCCGAGAAGTACGGGGTCGCAAAAGCCTACGAGACCGAGGACGAGCTTCTCGCCGATCCGAGTGTGGACATGGTGATACTCTGCTCGCCCATCGGGCTGCACTACGGCCAGGGCGTGAAGGCCATCGCTGCGGGCAAGCACATTCACTTCAACAAGACCATGACCGTGACATCGGGCGAGGCCACCGATCTCATTGCCCGCGCCAAAGCCAAAGGCGTTCACCTGGTGGCGTCGCCCGGCCAGATGCTGCGGCCCACGAACCATAAAATTCGTGAGATTATCCAGAGCGGCGGCCTCGGGAAGCTGAGCTGGGCCGTGGCGGGCGCGGCCTTCGGGAACTACCACGAGCAAGAGGGCGTCCGGACGGGAGACTCGCCGCTGACCAACATCAACCCGAGTTGGTACTGGCGCAAGCCCGGTGGCGGCCCTCTCTACGACATGACCGTGTATGCCCTGCACTCGCTCACCGGGGTTTTGGGACCGGCTCAGCGCGTCACGGCGATGAGCGGCGTTGGAATCAAGCAGCGCGAGTTCAAAGGCGAGCTGTACGACTGCGACGCCGACGACAACACGGTGATCCTGGCCGACTTTGGCGACAATGTGTTCGCGTTCATCCACGGGACATTTGCGGGAAGTGTCAGCGAGTTCGGGCAGCCGAGCTATTTTGGCGAGAAGGGGACCATCACGGGCACGAAGCTCAACGGGACTCCCATCGAGTACGACGGAATGAACGACGGACTCTCGCCGCTTCAGGTGACGCCGCATGTGGCGGGCAAGTACGCCGCGCACGGGAAATTGGGCGAGCACCACGTCTACGAAGACTCCATGCAGCTCGTCCGGTGGATTCGTGAGGGCAAGCCGTCCATCGTGACGGCGGACCATGCGGCGCATGTGATCGAGATCATCGAGGCGGGTTATGCGGCGGCGCAGACGGGCCAGACCCAGACCCTGAAAACCACATTCTCGCTCCCCGACGACCTCGGCGCGGCCTCGTAAACGAAAATCGTCCGAATTCCAGGACGATGAAACGTCCGGCTATGGGGCGCTTCGCGCCGTCTCGCTTCGCTCGAAATTTTTGAGCGAAGCGAGGCGGCAGAGGTACGGAAAAATAATTTCGGAAATTTCTCCCGATTTTTGTCAGAATGGGCAATCTCGCTCGTTGTAGAAGATGGGAGAGAGAAAATGCCAGCCGTTTTTCGAAACATCGTCGTCCATCTTGTCTGGTCCACACGCGAGCGCATACCGTTTATCACCCCGGAGATTGAGCGGCGTCTACACCGAATGATCGAAGCAAAATCTCGTGAGATGGGCTGCCAGGTCATTGTGATCAACGGTATGCCCGACCATGTTCACCTTCTGGTTCAAATGAGCCATGATCTATCGGTTTCCGAGTTCATGCAGAAAGTAAAAGGAGCCAGCTCCGGGTTTGCCCGCAAGGTTCTTCTGGCCGATGGCGTTTTTTCGTGGCAACATGGATACGGTGCCTTCAGCGTCAGCCCGGAAAGTATCCCATCGGTGGTTGCCTACATCAACAACCAGAAAAACCACCACGCAGGCGAGACCGATATCAATCAAATCTTCGAGCGCAGCGAGACGGCGCGAAGCGCCCCATAGCCGGACGTTTCATCGTCCTGGGAATTCGGACGTTTCATCGTCCTGGGAATTCGGACGTTTCATCGTCCTGGGAATTCGGACGTTTCATCGTCCTGGGAATTCGGACGTTTCATCGTCCTGGGAATTCGGACGTTTCA
>JANLTX010000001.1:0-8457 GCA_031363095.1 Armatimonadota bacterium
TACTTTCCCTGTCCCCCGAAGCGCTCCGTTCGCAAGCTCACTTCGCTTTCGCCCCCGTGCCGCACGGGGGAAGGGGGGCGTCACCGAGGAGACAGCGTCGCGCCGGGGGCTGTCACCGAGGCGATCAGCTCTTCGACACGCGAGAGCTGCTCCCGGTTGCCGTCGAACAACCAGCCATTTACCTCGATGGCGTCCAGGTCGCCGCGATCTTTCTCCCAGAGCTTGCGGATGATCCCGCGCTCGGTGCGCTCCTTGAGGTCTTCCGCCGACCCGATCTCGTCCACGAAGTACGTCTTACGGTCCCAGAGCTGCTTGCCCTCGCCTTCGTCGCTGCGGTCGAACCGGAAGCACCAGGTATAGAACAGATGGTAGATCGTCGAGTTGACCGACTCCCAGGGCACCGACGGGCGGTTCTCCTCAAACCAGGCGTGCAGACGGTCTTTGGCCTCTTTCAAGGAAAGCGGCTCCTCGGACGACGCAAAAACATGATAGGTCGCGTCGATCACATCGAGACGCTCCTGCGCCGGGACATACCGAAAGTTGTTGTCGCGCAGATAGTCGCCGTAGACACCCTCCGGGCCATCCGGAATCGCGACGGGCGGCGGGGCCTGATACGGGATCCCTCCCGATGGCTGATACGGTGTGTAGGCCGCGCTCCGAAACGTCAGCGTGGGCGGCTCCTCGACCGGGGCGACGTGCGCCGCGAGCATTCCCTTCGGCGCGACCGTGATGTCGCCGACGGCAGGTTTGTACAGATCGATCAGGGCGTCCTGGTCGCGCAGAAACTCCAGAAACGACGCGTACCCGTGGCGGGTTTCGTCGAAGCGGGAGTCGATCTGGCGCATTCGGGTCTTGAGTGCGCTGCCTGTGACGGCCCGGTTTCCCAGCTCCGCGAGCGCGAGCGCGAGCAGTCGCCCGGCATCCATCTCCTGCGTTTCCGGGGCATCGAGAGCCGACGGCGTGGAGCGTCCTTCGCGAAGGTCGTCGTAGTACAGAAACCGGTCGCACGACTTGGCGAGGTAGGTGCTGGTGTTGGAGCGCACCCCCACCCCGATCACCTGGAGGCCCAGCTCCCGGAGCTTCATCACCAGCGGCGTGAAGTCCGAGTCGCCCGAGACCAGCGTCACGTGCGAGATGTCGCCCTGGCGTAGCGCAAGGTCCATCACGTCGATGGCGATGCGAATGTCCGCACCGTTCTTGCCGCGCTGGGTCAATGCAAACGTCTGGACGGGTTCCGTGGCGTTGTCTAAAAGGTCCGAGCGGTAGTCCCGAAACTGCCCCCAGTCGGCATAGGCCCGCTTGACAATAATTCTCCCCCCGGTAACCTGGGTAACCTGGTCAAGAATTCGCTTTAGATCAACACGTTCGTTCACGAAATAATCGTCAACAGCACGCTTGACGTTCTCAAAGTCGATAAAAACAGCGACGCGTGTGCCCGGCCCGAAGTCCGGACGATTTATTTGACTCATTTCAGTGGGACTCTCAATTCTTTTTGTCTTTTCCCCACCCAAACAACTTACCCAAGCTCAGCTCTCCTCGTCCAAAGATTCCCTGAGGACGTAGCAACATCATTAGAACCAGCAAGAGCGCGTAGATGACCAGTCGGTACTGATCCGCGCCCCACGCCCGAAGCACCTCGGGCAGGGTCGTCAGCACAATGGCCGCGAGAACCGATCCCGTGACCGACCCGAGGCCGCCGAGTACGACCATCGTGACAAAGCCGAAGCTCTTGTCAAAATTAAACGACGAGATCAGAACCGTCCGCTCCAGATGCGCAAACAGAACCCCGGCCATTCCCGCAAAGAACGCCCCTAAGACAAACCCGCGCACTTTCACCCGAGTCGTGTTGATCCCCATCGCCTGCGCCGCGATCTCGTCCTCGCGCACCGAGAGAAAGCTCAGCCCGAGAACCGAGAACCGGAGATTCCGCGCGACCACAATCGCCAGCAGCGCGACGCCATAGACCCAGAAGAAGTTGGTGAGCGCGGGCACCTGGGCACCCCCGGAGACCCCGGAGAAGCCGCGCGGCCCCCCGACCGCATCGGTGTTCTCGACGACCACCCGGATAATTTCTCCAAAGCCCAGCGTCACAATCGCCAGATAATCTCCCCGCAACCGCAGGCTCGGCAGCCCGACGATGTACCCGATCAAGGCCGAGAGCGAGCCGCCCAGAAGCAGCGCCAGAATCATCGCCGGAGCGCCCGACGTAAGCGAGTACATCGGGGAAGAAAACGTCCCGTCTTTGGGGAGAAACGGAAAGAGTCTGTCGTGGCCGTAGACCGTCAGCGCCGCCGCCGAGTACGCCCCGACCGCCTGAAAACCCGCGTGACCGATGGAGAACTGCCCGGTGAAGCCGTTGATGATGTTCAGCGAGACCGACATAATTATCGCGATTCCACAGAGCATGACGACCCGAAAGACAATCGGCGGCAGAACCATTGGCAGCACCGACGACCCGACCGCCAGTAAAATTAGCGCCCCCAGCACAACCCCGAGCCGAAGAAGGTTTTTGTTCATCAGACTTTCTCCGGCGTGTTCTTGCCCAGTATTCCCGCAGGACGAACGAGCAAAACCACAATTAAAATAATAAAGGCCAGGGCATCGGTCCAGCGCGACGGATCGATGGTGAGCGAGCCGATTTTAATGGCGGGCGCACCCTTGACGAACGACTCGGTGATTCCCATGAGCATCCCGCCGAGCATCGCGCCGGGAATCGAGCCGATCCCGCCGACAACGGCTGCAACGAACGCTTTCAGGCCCATCTGGACGCCCATCAAGGGAAGAATGCTCTTGAATGTCAGTGCGCCGAACAGGACGCCACCGGCTGCCGCGAGCGCCGCCCCGAGGCCGAACGTAAACGAGATGACAACGTCGGTGTTGATTCCCATGAGTCCAGCGGCGTCGAAGTCGTGGCTGACGGCGCGCATGGCCTTGCCCATTTTTGTTTTCTGGACAATGAACCAGAGAATTCCCATGAGCAAGAACGCCGTGAACACGATCACCAGTGCGTTTTTCGAGACCGTCAGCTCGCTTCCCCAGAACGTATGGAAGTGCATCGTCGCTTCCGGGCCGGACGGGAGAATCTCCGGGTAGAACTTGGGATCGACTCCGAAGACGAACGGAAGCTGAGCCGCTCCTTCCAGAAGCAACGAGACTCCGATGGCCGTAATCAGCGCCGTCAGCCGGGGCGCACGACGCAGCGGACGGTACGCGAGGCGCTCGATGATCAGCCCCAGCACGACGCAGACCGCCATGGAGACCAGCATCACCGGCAGGAGGTGCAGAATGCCGCCGAGCAGGGTCGTTTGCTTGGTGAGCCAGCCCATCGCGGCAAGCTTGACGGCGGTGTAGTAGCCGACGAACGCTCCGACCATGAAGACATCGGAGTGCGCGAAGTTGATCAGGCGCAAAACGCCGTAGACCATCGTGTAGCCCAGCGCGATGAGCACGTAGATACTCCCGAGCTGAACGCCGTTGATTAGATTCTGAATAACATCCATAAATAATGCGAGTCGCTTTAGCGTTGCCCCCCAGCCCCCGGTAACGGGGGAGAAGTCCCCCCAAACCTGGGGGTCAGGGGGCAAAAACAAAAGAACGCCTCGCGCCGGATTGCGGCGCGAGGCGAGAGTCACTTACTTGGGCTGAACCGACTTCTCGAACGCAAACTCGCTGCCCTTGATCTTGAGCACCACGGCGCTCTTGTTGGCATTACGGCCTTCGTCGATGGTGATCTTGCCCGTCACGGCTTCGTAGTCCTTGGTCTGGGCCAGAGCGTCGCGGACTTTCTTGCGCTCGATGGAACCGGCCCGCTTGATGGCGTCGGCGACGATCATCATGGCGTCGTAGCCCTGCGCAACCAGCGAGGCGGGCGCTTTTCCGTTCTTGGCGGTGAAGGCTTTCACGAACTCCTGGACCTTCGGGGCTTTGTCGTCTTTGGAGTAGTGCGTCGAGAAGTACGCGCCTTCGAGCGCCCCGCCCGGACCGCCCGCGCCCTCGACTAATTTTTCCGAGTCCCAGCCGTCGCCGCCCAGGAGCGGGATCGTCATGCCGAGGTCGTTCTTTGCCTGGCGAGCGATGGTGCCGACTTCGTTGTAGTAGCCGGGAATGAAAATTCCGTCGGCTCCTTTTTCCTTGATCTGGCCAAGCTGCGGCTTGAAGTCGGAGTCATCGGCTTTATACGAAACATCGACGACGACCTCGCCGCCCATCTTGGTGAACTCTTCCTTGAACACATCGGCCAGCCCGACCGAGTAGTCCTGGGACGGATCGCGCATGATCGCGACTTTTTTGAGCTTCAGGTCTTCGCTGGCGAACTTCGCCATGACATAGCCCTGGAACGGGTCGATAAAGCACACCCGGAAGATATAATCACCCACTTTGGTGACCTCGGGGTTGGTCGAGCTGGGCGAGACCATCGGGATTCCGGCGCGCTGGAACTCGGGGGCGGCGACCTTGGACCGGCTCGATGCCACCTCGCCAATCACGGCGACGATGTCTTTGTCCGCCGCGAACTTGACCGCAATGGTCTTTGCTTCTTCTGCTTCCGAGCGGTCGTCCTGTTTCTCGACGACGACCTTCATCTTCTTGCCGCCGACATCGATTCCCCCGGCGGCGTTCAGCTCCTCGACGGCGAACTGGACCCCCGCGTTGGACTCGACACCGAACGTGGATGTTTTCCCGGTCTCGGACGCATACTCGCCGATCTTGATCTCGGTGGCGCTCAGGTTCTGCGCGGCGGCGCCCGCAGGCGCGGAACCGCCCTCGCCGCCGGTCTTGCCCGCGTTCGGGTCGGGGCAGCCTGCCAGAAGCAGAACCATCCCCGGTAAAAGCGCGGTGAGCAGGCCCGCGCGAGTCAGTCGTTTCATCATCAAAGAACGCATCCTCCGTAAAATTCGGTCGTGAAGTTTGGGCTATTGTACCGCAGGGAAGACATCGGCAAGCCCTGTGATGGCAAATGCCCGCGCGACGGCAGGGTTGGCTCCCTGAAGCTGTATGCCGCGATCAGGGCTGCCCAGCGCGTTCCAGACCGCAACCAGCGTCCCGAGGCCGGTCGAGTCGATGAAGCTCAGCGCCGCCACATCTAAAATAAATCCTGTCGCGCCTTGGGAGTGCAGGGCCAGCAGGGCTTCCTTGAGCCGGGGAGCGGTGTTGATGTCCAGCTCGCCGTCCAGCGCGACGGTCGGGCGCTCGCCCGCAGAGACAGTATGAATTTCAAGCTCGGTCACGATCCCTATTTTGCCACACAAACGCAAGCCCTGCCGCCCCAAGCAACGAAAGAAACAATCCGACGCGCCAGCCCAGCCCGCTCGGAGGGCCTTTCGGGCGCACTTTCAGCCGCACCGGCTCGTAGCCATCGGGATGGGATCGGAGCGCCAGCATCGGGGTGTTGGGCGCTCCCGAACCCAGAAAATCGACCACCCGCGCCGACGAATTCAGCGCCCGGTAGCTCACAAACCGCTTCCAGACAACTTTCTCGTCCTCGAAACTCGCCCGAGTTGCCAGCGTTTTCCGGGCCTCGGTGTAGTCCGAAAGCGGCGTCGTCGGGTTGAGCGTCCGGGAGAACAGCCCGAGGTCCAGCGCCGCGAGCGCCAGCAAAATTAGCTTCCCCGTGTCCCTGAGCTTGAGCCGGTCAAACCCCTGCGCCGCAAGCACGGCAAGAGCAAACGACGCCAGATGAAGAAACCGCGCCGGATCGTGGAACGTCTTCGCGCCCGGTAGAACATAAAACGCAAGGACATACAGCCCGCCCGACTTTCCCAGCGCCAGCCAAACGGAGAGAACCAGAACGACGAGCCAGAACCTCCCCCGACGCGCGTCCGTCGCCAGCGACGAAAGCTTTCGCCCCCGTGCGGCACGGGGGAAGGGGGGAAAAGCCAGCACAAAGGGCAACACTCCGGCGTAGGCGCATGGCTCCCAGAAGTTGCCGCGCCCGACGTACGGCGGTAGGGTGTACGGATTGCCGTAGAAGTTCGGAGCCAGAAACGCGGTCGGGAGCATGTACGGTGGCAGATAAAACCGCGACGCCTCGCTCAGCCCGAGTTTCGGACGCACGGAGCTGAGCGCCAGCTCCAGCACAGGTAGCAAGAAACCCATCGCGAGCAGCCCGCCAAGTAGCGTCCCGGCCAGAATTCGAGCGACCTCGACGCGGCGCGGGCGACGGTGACAGAGATAGGCCAGCCCGAGAAGCGCCTGCATCCAGGTCATCTGCGGGTGCGCCGCAAGAGCTGAAAGCCCGACACAAAGCGCCACCGGAAAGACTTTTCGCCCCTCGATAGCCCAGAGCAGCCACGGCAAGAAGCTCGCGGCCTGCACCATGTTCGGGAACTGACACTTGCTCACCAGCGCCCCCGAAAGCCCGAACGCCAGCGCCCCGAGCGCCGTCCCAAAAATCCCAACGCCCGTCCTTCGGAGAAACAGCGCCATTCCGAGCAGCGCCCCGAGGCAGTGCAGCGCCCCGACCAGCCCGACCGCGCGCTCGGCAGAAAAAATCCAGAGCAATAAACTACTCGGATAGAGCGGCCAGCTCTGCGGGTTTCCCACAAACGGAGTCCCGCCCAGGATCAGCGGGTTCCACAGCGGGATGTGCCCACCAAGAAGCGCCTCGCGCTGAAAATGCAGCAGTGGCGCAAAATACAGCCCGATGTCGCCGTACCAGAGCGCCTGCCCCCCGAAAAGAATCGGCCAGAAGACAAACAGCCACGCCGCCAGAAGCGTCAACACCGCACCGATTCGAAAGCTCACCCGAACGCTTTACCGCCAATCGCCCACTCTGGCAAGTTCTCCGGCTTGCTCCGGTTTCCGGGCGACCATCTTCTGTTTGCCCGTGGCGAGACGACGTTTCCAGGCGGCGATATTCAATTTCCTACTGGTAATATTGCTTTTGGGACTGGCAATCTTTCCTTTCCTGGCGGCGATATTGCTTTTGGTACCGGCGATATTCCGTTTTCCACCGACGAGATTCCTTTCGAGACCGGCGATATTGGCTTTCCTATCTTCCTGAAGGCGCTCGTACCTCGCTTCCGTCTCCCCCGGCGTTTTTGACCCCCTCTGGAGCGCTTCGTTCGTTCCTCACTGCGCTTCCGTCTCCCCCGGCAAAGCGAGGGAGAATTCACGAGGCGCTGGGTGCTCGCTCCAGTCGATTACAGCACCGGGCCGCGTAGATACCCCTTCGCCCGCGAGGGACGAGCGATCAGGCCGGAGGGGTCGGCGGTCAGGGCAACCGCATTTGGATTTCAGGATATTGTCAGTACCTTGGTAAGGTAGTCTGGGTTCCATGCCGCCGCCTTTCTCTTTCCCTTCAATCCTCCTTTAGCCGTCTTCTCCTGGTTCAAGAGATTCACACTGACTTGGCGCAACAAGGCCAAGTTATGCCGTGCCGCCTCGTCTCTTACCCGGCAACGATCCTCGTCGAAACATACGTCCAAGACCCAGTGCAGGCGATTCTCAATGCCCCAGTGGTGACGCCCCGCTCGTAAAGCACGCTCCGCATTGGCAGGAAGGCTCGAAATAAAGTACCGAGACTCGATGCTCACTCTCCCTCGAATCTGGCGTTCGCTTTCGATGCAAACCACGCTCTCAAAGCCAAAAACATGTCCCTTATCATCGGAAATGTCTAGCCACTCCGCCTTCTCCACGATCCAGCATCGGCGGATTTCCAGGCGGCCATGGCCTTTGTCGAGGGTTTGGCAGAAGGAATGCGCGATGTGGTCTCCATAAGAAGTTAAAAAACCACGCGCACGCTCGGACTCAAAAAACTCCACGACGCGCTCGTGAAGAATGCCATGATTTCCCTTCAGAGCCAGTAGATAGTCTCCCCCCTGCGAGCGGATTTGCTGGGCAATCTCCTTCTGGCAGCCCATTGCGTCTATCGTCACGATGCAGCCTTTGAGGTCGAGCATCTCCAGAAGCTTGGGAATGGCAAGTATCTCATTCTCTTTCTCGGCGACTCCTTGTTGGGCCAAAACAAGGCGATTCTTCGTCGCCCATGCAGAAACGAGGTGCAGAGGCGGCAAGTCTTTGCTGGAATCGCCGCTCCGTCGAAGCGTTTTGCCGTCGATGGCAATCACTTCGTCGGCGTTAGGAAGAAAAAGGCTCTTCGTCCAGACGAGGAAACACTCGCCAAACGCTTCTGGGCTGAGGGCGGCAAAGATGCGTCGAAAGGTATCGGAGCTGGGAATGCCATGGGGCAGGGTGAGGAATCGTTCCAGCCAGGTCTGATTAGAGGAGGCCCAGCGTGCTATTTCCTCGAAGTTGTCGGCGCTGGCGAGGGTTGCGCAGAGGGCCATGAGGATGATTTCGAGGAAGGGGTGCCGTGTGGCATTGCTACGGCGCGGGTCGGGCAGAGATTGAAAAGCATCGGGCAGGTTCATGGCGGCAACTCCAAAAAGGTCGAAAGGGACTGTTTTTGGAGGCTATCGCCCAACAGCAATCAATGCAATTTCAAATGCGGTTGCCCTG
>JANLTX010000044.1:0-16791 GCA_031363095.1 Armatimonadota bacterium
ATCAAGCGTCTTTGGGCAAGTCTGCGTGAGAACCTGAAAAACAGGTATTTTTAGGGGAGCCAAACCGGGAACTTGCTTGGGGTGTTTTTTGTTATCTTTGTAAAAAGCCACGGGCTTTAGCCCGTGGCTTTATTTACTCGATGGACGTTGTTGCCAGTTACGCGGAAAAACTTGAAGCGTGGGCGCAAGGCTGGTATCTAAGAGGGCGGAATGAGATATCCCCGTTTTCTTCTTTTGGCTCTGGCCGCGCTGTGGCTGGCCGGGAGCGCCTTCGCCCAGACGCGCTATCGCAACCTGCGCAACGACCGGTTCGCGACGGTTTCCAGCGGGCCGCAGTCGGCGCTGATCGTCGATGTGCCGAAGTCCGCTTCTCCGGCGCAGATCGACACCGCCATCGAGACCCGGCTCAAAAGCTCCTGGAAGAGCGCCCGGCGCTCCGTGACGCGCTCGGTCAGCCGGGCAACTCGGACGGGCAAGCGGGCGAACTATCCCATGTCGTCCGTGGTGCTGGTGCGCCAGGGCGGAAAGCTGATTCTGAAGACCCCGACGCGCGGCGTGGGTGGCGGAACCCTGAACTTTGTGTTCTCGAACTTCGGGGGCAAGCAGGTCATCGCCAACAACGGTAGCCCGGTCGTCGTGGAAGACTTTCTGCGAGCGCTTCTCGTGGGCGACGGCCAGCGCGAAGGACTGTACAACAAGATCGTCCGGCTCTACGGGCAGCCGTCGTGGAGCGGAACCGTGGAGGTACGCAGCCTCGGGTTCTACGACGACGGTGAGGCGACCGACCCGCAGCGCGTTCTCTTTGGAGCCTACGATGCCAGCGGGGGACGGATTTTCTTGCCTCTATACGAGAGTTTAGACTCGACGGCCCACGCGTTTCTGCTCGGCGTACTCCATGCGTTCCATGGCCCTGCAGTGCTCCAGTACGATGCCTGGGAGCAGGGCTTTATCCGGGCCGCTGCCGCCGTGATCGCCCGCGATGCCCAGCTTGGCTTTTTAGACCCGAGCAACAACTACTTCTACACGCTGATTCGCCGGTACGATGTGCTCAATCAGCCCGCGCTCTCCGGCCCGAGGTTCATTCCGGCGAGTCAGGACAACATTGCCTACGAGGGGAAGTTTGGCGTTTATAAGATGCTCTGGGCGCGGATGGCGATGAGCGGTGCGGCCTGGCTCAAGTGTTACATCGAGAACCCGGATTTTTTTAAGAACTTCAACGCGGCTTATTATGCTCAGTTCGACCCGAACGCAAGCCCGTCGCTGGCCGGGAACGTCCCGCAGCTTCGGGCGATAGCGGCCTCGGTTCTGCCCACCGTCGAGGGAATGGGCTTTGAGGACTGGTTCTCCCGGCAGTATGTGTTCGATACAGCCGTGACGCCCGGCCCGAAGCTCTTTGCGTTTCCGTACATTATTAAAAAAGAAGTGCGAACCGACGGCACGCGCAACGATCTGTCGTTCACGCTGGTCTACTACCGCTCGACCTACGATGCTGCCACCGGGCGCGACGACGAGATTCTTTTGGGCGGGCGGGCGTATGCGCTCTACACCGATGCGCTCGGGCAGCGCTTTCCGACCGGCGGGGTGCAGGGCGACGCAACGACTCTCGACGCGGGCGAGGGCTTTCTCACCGCGACGTTCGTCACCGGGCCGGGCAACGAGATCGGGCGACTGACGACCGATTTTTCCATCGGGAGCGAGACGGCGCGGGTGTTCTTGCCCGTCGGCCTGAGCGGAGATGTCCAGGGCGTCGGGCTGGGGACGGCCCTGGGCAATGTCCGGGTCGATCAGGCAACGACGTTCCCGGCAGGAGTCAATCGGACTCAGTCCACGCTCTTTGCGGACCGCTCGTTCGGTGTGAAGCTGGGCGGCGGCGGCGACGAGCTGTTTCAGACCCAGTTCACCATCGACGACGGCGGGATCGTCCGGACGTACCGCAAGAACCTGGGCGATATCGCGCCGGGCGAGACGAGCGTCGGGGAGGACGCCTCGGCGATGGTGGTTCTGCCCGCGCCGGGCGTCGGCGGGGGAGTTCAGACCGTCACCCGAAGCTTTGAGCGAAATTTAAACGGTGCGCCGCATCTGGTGAGCTTCCCGGTTCGACCGCTTAGCTCGTCGGTGGAGCAGGCTATCGCGCTGCCCGCCAGCGACTTTCTGATCACGGGCTTCGATACCAGCCGGGGAGCGTATGAGACGCTCAACCCCGGTCAGCCGTCCGCGCCCGCGCTCACGCCGGGCCGAGGCTTCTGGTTCAAGTACGCGCCGGGCAGCGGCTCGGGCACGGCGCGGCTCAGCCTGACCGGAGTCGCGCCACCGACCGACACGGACTTTGCGATAGCGGCCCGCTACGGCTGGAACCTGATCGGCTCGCCGTTCGCGTCGCCGATTGCGCTGAGCACGGTTCGCGTCCGGCTTCAGGACCGCGACCCGCTGACCTGGGACGAAGCCGTCGCCGCGAACCTGGTGCTGGCTGAGGTCTTCGACTTCGACCCGGCTCTGGGCTACGGCGCGACCGCAACCCTCACCGGCAGCGAGTGGCGCGGCTACTGGGTGCGCGTCCTGACGCCGTCCGGCGTGACGCTTCTTCTGCCCGGCCCCGATGTCAGCACCCGCAAGATTTCCAGTAACGGCCCCCTAACCCCCGGTAACGGGGGGATTTCTCCCCCATTACTGGGGGCTGGGGGGCAAAACGGGGGCCGGGGGGCATTACCGAGACCGGGGGGCTGGGCGGTGCGGCTCAGCGCCCGTCAGGAAAACCCGAACTTGCCCTTTGGCGGCGTCGCGCGGGCAAGTCTCGGCGCAAAAGACGGCGCGACCCGCGCGGTAGATTCTCGCGACACGCAAAGCCCGCCCGAGATCATGGACGCGCTCCAGCTTTCGTTCGGCGAGGGCAACTTGCCTGGCGGCGGACGGCTCGTGGGCGACTTCCGCGATGCCCGAAGCGCGTCACGCGGAACCTGGACGCTTCAGGTGAAAAGCCCGCAGAGCGGCCCGGTGCGGCTGAGCTGGGAGGGACTCGGGGCAGTGCCGCGCGGCACCCGCCTGACTTTAATCGACGGCGAGAAACGCACTGCCCTGAGCCAGTCCACGGGCTACACGCTCGCGCTGGAAGCCGGGCAGACACGCAAGCTGACCCTGGTTGCCGAGGCGGGTGCCCTCAACCCGCTGAGAATCTTTGCGGTCTCGACCACGACCCGGAGCGCCGGACAGGGCGGGATCGGAATTCGCTACACGCTCTCGGGCGACGGCGAGCTACTGGGCGAGGTCGCGACGCTCTCCGGCAGAACGGTTGCACAGCTCTCGGGGTCGCGCTCGCGGGCGAACCAGCCGGGAAGCATGCGCTGGAGCGGACGGAGCCAGGATGGAGCGGCCTTGCCCGCAGGCGCGTACCTGCTGACCCTGACGGCACGAGGAGATAACGGAGAGACCGTGCGGCTGACCCGCCCGGTAACGGTGATTCGATAATGAAGCGACGACAGTTTGATGTCCGTCGAACACCGACCCGGTGCGGGTTAAATTCGCGGCTTGGTAAGAATGTCCACCTCCGTGGACAGAGGCAAGATGTGAGCACGTATCAACAAAATTCTTTCGACGAAGGTCGAATCGCTTATCCAGCCGGGAATTCATTCCACGGTGCGACACAGGGCAGCGTTTCATGAAGCGACGACAGGTTCTCTTTTTAGGCGCACTGGCGCTGGTGGGCGGCTGCGGCGGCGGTGGCGGCAAGACCGATATGGGGGCGCAACGCTTCGCCCGCGTTGTCGGGATCGTCCGCGACTCGCTGCTCGAAGACAGGGGGCTGGGCGGCGCAAAGATCGAGATCGGCGGAATTGTCGGAACCACGACGACGCTGGAGCAGGCCAGCGCCACCCGCGAGGTCGGGACGTTCGAGCTGGCGACGGTTCTGGTGGGAAGCAACCTCGCCAAGGTGACCCTGCCCGGCGGCGAGGTGCAGACGGTCGCGTTCTTTCCGGCCATCGGGCCGGGCACCAACGCCGATGTCGAGATCATCGTGAACATCGGGCAGGTGACAGGCCGGATTCTGGGAACCGACGGCAAGCCCGTGCGCGGAGCCTCGGTCTACCTCACCGCCGACGGCCCGACCGATAGCGTCGATTCCCTCGCCGACGGGAGCTTTCTGATCCAGAACGTGCTTCCCGGAGCCGCTGAGATCACCGCCGTGAACGGAACCCAGAGCGCCGTGGTGCCCGTGACGGTGGTCAAGGGCGTCACGAACGCCGGGGATATCGCGCTCAAAGAAGACCCGAACCCCAGCCCGCAGGGCCAGCCCCGGACGCTGTTCGGAAAGATCACGCTGGCTCCCGACAGCGCCAAAGGCTCCGGGACGATCCTGGTGCTCCAGCGCGATGGGGTTCAGTACGAGACCCAGACCGCAAACAACGAGGGCAACTATCAGTTCTATGTCCCGGTGGGCACGTACTTTCTGCAAGCCATCCGCGACGGCTACACCGACGGCTCCACGCCGATAGTGATCGCCGACGCCAACAAGCCCGTCCAGGCGGACTTCACCCTCCAGCCGAAGTAGAGCGGGGTTGGGGCGCGGTAAAATAGGCCGGAGATTTTCAATGACGGACCTACTGGAGAAAGCGATGACCTCGGCGGCGACACGCTCCGACGAGGTACAGAACCGGCTCGCGGCGACGCTGCTTGCGGAGCTTGAGATGCTGGACTGGGATCGACAGCTTGCGGCGGACGATGCGGAAGGGAAGCTGGATTTTTTGCTGGAGGAAGCGCGGGCTGCCGTGCGCGGCAAAGAGACTCGCGCTGTCCCCTCCGCGAAATGACGCATCAGACGACGCCCCGCTTTTGGGAGTGCTACAACGCGTTGCCAGAGGAAGTCCGGCGGCTGGCCGATAAGAACTACGACCTTCTGGTCGAGAATGGGGAACATCCCTCGCTGGAGTTAAAGCGAATCGGGCGGCTCTGGTCGGTTCGCGTCGGGCTTCACTACCGGGCGCTCGGCTTGCCAGAGGGTGAGGGTATCGCCTGGTTTTGGATCGGCACCCACGCCGAGTACGACCGGCTGATTCGGTAGCCGCCAGCCCTCAGCAATTCCCCCGTTTTCCCTCCCCCTGCCCCCTGCCATGCTACGGAGTGGGAAGGGGGTGCCGAGCTTGCGAGGCGGGGGATTGGGTCCTACCCGTCTGACGCGGCGGGCAGGCTTGCGAGCAGGGCGTGGCCGCGTGGGAGCCGGGCCTGCGCGGTCTTTCGGTACTGGATCAACTGCCTGTCCAGGGTCTTCAAAAACGCGTTGCGCTCGCTCCGGGCTGATTTTGCGGCCTGCTTGCCCGAGGTCGCGTCATCGTAGTGGGTAAGTAGGGCGTCCAGGCCGATTTCCAGAATCACTTTTGTCGTGCTATCGGCAAGTGTGAGCGGTTTGGTGAGGAGCACGGCGTCGTCCGCCTCGATCCGCGCCCACAGATCGAGGGCATCCTGTAGCGCCTTGACCACCACGCCCTGCGCCGCCGTTTTCGCAGGCACCCTGACCAGCGCCGACGCGTACCGGCTATCCGGCAAAAGCCCCTTGATCGTCGCGTTGAGCTGCGACAGCCGGGGTAGAAGCTCGCTCTTAAGCCGCGTGCAGTCCGCTGAGCCTGTTGCCGCTGCATTGTCGCCCGTCTCAACCGCCTGATAGAGCGCCGTCAGCCGAGCTTTTTGCAAAAAAAACGTCCTGCGGTTCACCCCGCCCGGCAGGACCAGCGGCTCATCTCCGAGCTGAGCGTCCACACTCTCCCAGTGCGCCCCGAACGTATCCAGCAGCCGCTGATACGTCTTAATGTCGTTCATTGTCGCCATCTACTTCTCCTCTGTATCGAATGTCTCGCGGTCCTTACCGCTTCTTGGATGCTCCTTAGCAAATCCCTTGTTCCCTGTATCGAATCCCGGATGGTCCTTACTAAAAACCGGATGCTCCGTAGCGTTCCCCTTGTGGTCCTTAGTGAAACCCGGATGCTCCTTGCTACTCCCCTGTCTCCGCAATCCACTCCTCGATGCGCTCTTGCGTCCAGATTCCCGTCATAAACTCTCTCGCTTTCTCTCGAAATGCTGCACGCTCGGCTTCTTTTCCGGGAATCCGTGCCAGAGTGTGATACGTCAGCGCCGGACCGTAGCGGTGCCCGATCTCAATATAAATACGAAGCGATTCGTCACCGTGTTCCCGCGCCCCGGAAAAATCTCCTTGAAGTAACCGGGCCTCGGAAAGCAAGCAGTAGCACTCCGCTATGCCCCAGTTATCTTCCGCCTTCTGATGAAGCGATAATGCTACTTGTGCAAACTTCTCTGCGGCAATTCCATTACCTCGCTTTGCCTCAATATGCCCGAATCCTTGAGTACAGTTTGCCTCTGCCCGTAGGACTCCTGCACTCTGGTACAGGGGTATAGCTTCTTGCATCCGTTGCTCCGCTTCGTCCAGTTGGGAACGCTGCAACGCAATCACGCCAAGGTAAAAAATAGAGTGCGCCTCTCCCAGTGTGCTTTCTACTTTCTGGTACAGTGGTATAGCTTCTTGCATCCGTCGCTTCGCTTCGTCAAGCTGGAAACGTTGCAACGCAATCTTGCCAAGGTTAACAATACAGTTTGCCTCTCCCATCGGATCTCCTGCACTCTGGCACAGGTGTAGAGATTTTTGCATCTGTTGCTCCGCTTCGTCCAGTTGGGAACGCCGCAACGCAATCTCGCCAAGGTTAAGAATACAGTGCGCCTCTCCCTGTGAATCTTCTGCACTCCGGTACAGTGGTATAGCTTCTTGCATCTGTCGCTTCGCTTCGTCAAGCTGGGAACGCTGCAACGCAATCAAGCCAAGGTGAAGAATGCAGTGTGCCTCGTACCATGGCTTTTCCCACCAGCGGGACTCGTTGCATGCTGCCTCAAGCCCCAGAGTAAATAGGTTCTGGTCCATCCGATCCGTCTGGCGAATGAAATTAGCAAGGGCAGTAAGCGAATGAAGTGCTGTGCGGGGCAGGTGCTTCAGGCCGTACCGCAACATCTCGTCCATGGTGGCGGCTTCTGGTGAAATTTGCTCTACGCGGCGGTTGCTTATGTCATTCCAAAAGGTGGATGCCCATTGTAGATACCGCTTGCACAACGCCTGATGCTCCGACTCTTCCAGCGGATACTGTTTTGCAATGTACTGGCGTACCGGGTTGAGTAGCTGAATCCGCGTGCCGTTTGCTTCGTCGATTACCAGGCTCAGGGAGCGTAGCAGGCGCACGGCTTTTGGGCCTTCGCCGGGCAGGACGCGCTCGGAGTCGGCGATGGCGACGCCGCTGGGGAGCAGGGCGAGGCGCTTTAAGAACTCAAGGGCGGCCCGAGTCATCTTTGGGCGACGCAGGGAGAACTCCACCGACGCCTCGATGCTTTCCGTGTGACCCGTGCCCGATCCGCGACGCAGCAGCTCGACTTTCTCTGTTTCCCACTCTTTCACCAGCACCTTCAGATCGGGGTAGTACAGCATCTGCGCCGCCATCAGCTCTATGGCGAGCGGGACGTAGCTCAGGTCTTTCAAAAGCGGGGGCAGGAGCGGATCGTCCTCGGGCACCTTTGCCTTTCCCGCAATTGACACAAAAGCCTCGATAGCCGCAAGCGGAGGCAGCGCGGGCACCTCGATCTGATCTCCCCAGTCCAGAAACGCCGGTTGGTCCTTGTCGCGCATCGTCACGATCAGCGCCGTCGTTGGCCGGGTTAGCCGGGTCAGTAAATTGCCCACCGCCTCGGTGTCGCCGTCGAGCGCCGTCTCTAAATTGTCGATCAGGAGCGTCGTTGGGCCTTCATCGAGCCGTGCCTGGACACCTCCCATCAGATTGGTAAGGCTCAGCGATACGTTCAACGCCAGCGCCACAGCCCTCAGAACCCCCTCGGCATCCGTCGCGTTCGACGTATCGCAACGCGCCTCCGCCATCCGCTTCCCGAACTTCTGCAAGACTTCCTCGTGGCGGAGCAGGTAGTGCGCCAGCGTCGTCTTCCCGATCCCACCCGACCCGTAGAGCCGCACCGGGCGGTACGCCAGAACCAGCGGCACCAATTCGTCGCGCAACTCGTCGCGTCCCACGCACACCACCCGATCCGGCGGCAACGAGAACGGCACCACCGGGTCCGGCGGCGTAATAACTACCTCTTCACCTTCTGCTACCGCCTCTTCCAGAAACGCATCACGTTCTGCGGCAGGCACTTCAATAGCTGCAAGAATCTGGCGACCCTTTGCACGCTGACCTGGTTTCCCGCTCAGCCATGCTTCGAGCGTACGATGCTCGATTTTTGTTGCAAGTTCAAAAGCTTCGACACTTTGCCACTTTGTTGCATCGAACATATCCCGAACGTCCTGCGGGTTTTTGAAGCGGTAGTAAGCCATGAGCAGCGTAGTTTTCCGGGAACTCTGGGAATTCCCAGGGGAACTCCCCCTAAATCCCTGGGAAGCTGCTGAATTATAGCCCAGAATCGAACCGGTACCAGCGGGAAATCGAGCGGACGGTCTCCCGAATCTCACCCGAATGGCGTTCCGTCATCGCGCCGAAGGTGGGGGGTGTTCCCATGGTTGCAAATGCACTTCGGCTCACGCTTCTTGTGGGCCTTCTACTCGGTCTCTTCGGCGCAGCGACACTACTGCACGCCCTGACAACCCTCTATATCGGTCGCATCGGGCCTTTCCTGGCTTGATAAAAAGCTTGCGCCCCTCAACCCCCTCCCCCCCGCGAAGCCGGGGAGGGGGTCGGTTGAAGTGAGGAACGAACGGAGGCCGGGGGGAGGGAAAAACCTCTACGCCGCTTTGCGGCTGGGAATGGCGACGCCGCCGATGTGGGCGATGGAGCTAAGCAGGGCTTCGGGCGGGACTGGGCCGCCCGTGAGATAGCCCTGGACGATGTCGCAGCCGAGGTCTTCCAGCATCTGGAACTGCGCGGGCGTCTCGACGCCCTCTGCGATGACCATCATGCCCAGTGTGTGCGCCAGCTCCAATACCGAGCGCACAATCGCGGCGTCCTCGGGGCTGGTCGTGATCCCGCTGACAAACCCACGGTCGATTTTTAGCACGTCCATCGGATACCGACGAAGCAGGGCGAGAGAAGAGTACCCGGTTCCGAAGTCGTCGATCTGAAGCCCGACGCCTAATTCTTTCAGCGCACCCATGGTCGCCTCGACCCAGCTTCCGCTCTCCATGATGGCCGACTCGGTCAGCTCGATCTCCAGAAGGCGCGGGTCGAAAAGCGTGTCGCGCAGGGTAGCGTCCACCAGGGCCGGGTAGTCGGATTGAATGAGCTGCTTGGGCGACATGTTCACCGACACGCGCATCGGGATGCCCGCCGCGAGCCACTGCGCCCCCTGGCGACAGGCCTCGCCCAGAACCCACTCTCCCAGCGGGACGATCAGGCCGGTCTCTTCGGCCAGCGGAATGAACTGGCTCGGCGGAAGCAGCCCGCGCTCCGGGTGGTTCCAGCGAACCAGCGCCTCGACGCCCACGACGCGGTGGCTGCCGATGCTGACCTGCGGCTGATAGTGAAGAACCAGCTCCCGGCGCTCGATAGCTTTCTTGAGATCGCTCTCCAGCGTCACGCGCTCCCGCATCTCGTCGTGCATCGACGCCGCAAAGAACGAGATCTCGTTGCCGCCCTGCGCCTTGGCCCGGTACATCGCAATGTCCGCATGGCGCAGAAGAGTCTCGGCATCCTCGCCGTCGCGGGGGTAGAGCACCGCCCCGACACTCACCGCGACCTCGAACTTGCGCCCGTCGATCTCGATAGGCTCGGCCACGGCGTTGCGGAGCGCTACGGCAAGCCGCCGCGCGACGGTCGGCTCTTTGAGGTCGGTCAGAAGCAGCGTGAACTCGTCGCCGCCCATCCGCGCGACCGTGTCGGAGTCGCGCACGACGCTTTTTAGACGCTGAGCGACAATGGGCAGCAGCTTATCCCCGACGCCATGCCCGAGCAGGTCATTGATCTGCTTGAACTTGTCCAGGTCCACGAACAAAACCCCGACCTGATGGTCCAGTTTCCTGGCCTCGGCGAGGGCTTCTTGCAGCGACTCCAGAAAGAACGTCCGGTTGGGCAGGCCCGTCAGCGCGTCGTGGGTCGCCTGCCACTCCATGCGCTCGGCGGCGCGGCGGCGCTCGGTGATGTCTTCCACCGTCCCCTCGAAACATACCAGCGTGCCGTCGGGTCCGTGCACCGCCTTGATGTTCTCCCGCACCACAATCGGGCTGCCGTCCTTGCGCTGCCAGGCGCTCTCCCAGCCACGCACGGACTCCTCGCGGGCGAGCCGCTCCAGGAACGCGGGCCGGTCCAGCCCGACCAGGCATCGCTCCAGCCCCTGCGGTTCTTCGTCGGCCCCGAAGCCGAGCATAATCAATAATGCCGGGTTCGCCATGACGAACTGGCCTTCGGCGGAGAGCCGATAAATACCAATCGGGACGTGCTCGAAAAGCGCCTGATACTCCTCGCGCGACGCCCGCAATTCCGCAAGAGCCTTGTGCTGGACTGTCTGATCCGTGACGATCCCGACCGCCGAAAACGTCTCCGTGCCCGTGGGCGTCAGCCGGACCTCTTCCTGAAGGGTTCTGAGAATTCCCCGGCGATCCTTGAGCTGGTACGTGGTCGTGAACGCAGGCACTCTGGACGCAAGCGCCTCGGTGCGCGCTTTTTGAATCGCGCCTTGGCCCGCAGGCTCGATGGCCCGCTCCCAGCTCTGCGCATACGGCTCCGCACCAGCCTGCGGCACCTGGAAGCACTCCAGCGCGATGTCCGGGGCGCTCATGTGGATGCTCCAGTCCCAGCCCTTTTCCCGGAGCGCGATATCGGCGTGCCAGACCAGGCAGCGACTTGCCACCAGCGCGTGGCGCAGGGCTTCGTCGGTGCGGCGGCGCTCGGTGATGCTGGTATGCAGGGCGCTGAGCCGCCCCTCGGTGACGTACAGGTCTTCTTGAATCCAGTGCAGAAGCCGGGCACTGTCAATTACCCGGAAGACCTGGCGCAGGTGCGTCCGCTCGCTCGAAAGAAGCTCCTGGCGTCGCTCCTGGACCCGGACGATGTCGTCGGGGTGGAGCGCACTCTCCCAGGCATTGACATAACCCTCGGCGCTCTCGGCTCCGAGAGTCACCAGGCGCTCGGCGTCGGCCAGCGTGCCCGGCGCAAGCTGCGTGGGATCGTCCGGCCTGGAGCGCCACAGGACGCTGTCCGTGCCCTCCAGAAACTGAGAGAGCTGCTTTTGGGCCTGGCGTAGCCGGGTGAGATCGGTACTGAAAACAAGAAAGCGCTCGCCCTGAAGGTGGAACTCGTCGTGCCACGCACCGCGCTCGGTGAAAGACAGTGCCTCGCCTGAGGCGTATTTCTCGCTGAGCGTAGTTTGAAGCGCCGTGCGGGTGTCGTCATCGAGCCAGCTTTCGGGCTTGTTGTGAAGAACAAACTCCCAGCTTTTGTTTTCTAAAAGCCGGGCTTCCCAGACGACGATCTCGGAGCCGTCGGGGTAGCTCGGATAGGGGGCAGGCGTATCCGGCTCTATCGAGAGCAACGGCGCGGGGGCGTCGGCGACGAAAAGAGGGCGATGTATCCGGGGCTGCGGACGGGCGAGATTCATCGAGGGTGCCCTCAGAGGCCGCCTCCGAAGCGGGTAATCAACGACGGAATCTCCTCGGCTTGCACCGGCGGGCTGAAGTGAAAACCCTGGACGAAGTCACAGCCCAGGTTGCGCAGGCAGTCGTGGTGCCACTCGGTCTCGACACCCTCCGCGATGACGACCATGCCGAGCGTGTGCGCCAGCTCGACTAAAAACCGGACAATGGCCGCGTCGTCTGAGTTCTCCTGAATGCTCCGAATAAAACCCTGATCGATCTTCAAGGCTTCCATGCGATACCTTCTGAGAAGTGCCAGCGACGAATACCCGGTTCCGAAGTCGTCGATCTGAAGCCCGACCCCGAGGCACCGAAGCGCCGCGATGGACGTCTCGACCATCCGTTCATGCTCCAGCAGTGTGGACTCGGTCAGCTCCACATCGAGCCGGTCGGCGGGGAAACCGGATGTATCGAGGGCGTGGGCGACGATGCGCGGAAGCTCGCGCTGGGCGAACTGGCGCGGCGAGACATTGACCGCCATCCGTATGTCTATTCCTGCCTTGCGCCAGAGGGCACCTTGCTTGCAGGCTTCATTGAGAACCCACTCTCCCAGTGGAATGATCAGCCCGGTCTCTTCGGCGAGCGGAATGAACTGGCTCGGCGGAAGCAGCCCGCGCTCCGGGTGGTTCCAGCGAACCAGCGCCTCGACACCGGTGATCCGCGAACTCCGGGCATCGAGCTGGGGCTGATAGTGAAGAATTAACTCCCCTGCGGTGACGGCGCGGCGCAGATCGGCTTCGAGGGTGACGCGCTCGCGCATCTCCTCGTGCATCGACGCGGTGAAGCTCTTGACGCCTCCGCCCTGGCTCTTGGCGTGGTACATCGCGATGTCCGCGTGGCGCAAAAGAGTCTCGGTGTCCTCGCCATCCTGGGGGAACATCACCGTTCCGATGCTGGAGTCCAGCTCGAAGCGGTGGCCGTCGATGAGCGCGGGTTCCTGGACGATTCTTCGGACGCGCGTGGCGATGCGCTGGGCTTCGTCGGCGTCGAGAATGTCGGGGGCGAGAATCAAGAACTCGTCGCCGCCGGTTCGCGCCACCGTGTCGCTGGGCCGGGTCGCCCGCTGAAGTCGCCGCGCGATCTGAACTAAAACCCGATCCCCGACTCCATGGCCGTGCAGATCGTTGATCTCTTTGAACTTATCGACATCGACGAACAAAACCCCCACTTTGGTGTGGCGCTCGGACGCCGTGCTCACTAATTTTTCCAGCTCCAGCTGCGCCATCGAGCGGTTGGGGAGGTCGGTCAGCGGATCGAGCGTGGCTTGCTTTTTGAGCAGATCGAACGCTTTCTGGCGCTCGGTGATGTTCTCGACCGTTCCCTCGAAGCCCAGAAGCTCGCCGGTTTGTTCGTCGCGGATCGCCATGGCGTTCTCGCGGACCGAGACCGGGACGCAGTTGGCATCGATCCAGGTTTCTTCTCGCCCTAAGACGCGCTCTTCGAGAATCAAGCATGCCCAGAACGCCGCACGCTCTTCCGTGTCCCAGGGCTGGCGCTCCAGAAGCGCCTCGAAGCTCTCGTAGCCGAGCATCCGAAGCAGCGCGGCGTTGGCAAGCAGAAACGCGCCGCTGGCATCGGTGCGGTAGACCCCGATGGGCAGGTGCTCGACCAGTGCCTGATAGCGCTCCTGCGAGGCTCGCAGCTCTGCCAGCGTTCGATGCGTCTCCGTGACATCGGTGACGACCGCCACCAGCCGGAAGCCGCCATCCTCACGCCGCGCGACGGCGGCCTCGGCGCAGAGATAGCGACAGCCGCCGCCCTTGAGTTTTAGTCGAAGCTCCAGCGAGACCTGGCTCTGATTGTCTTCGAGAGCGTCTAAGAGGGTTTTGTGAAGCCCCAATCGCTCGCGGGGCGTCAGGGCATTTTTCCAGAGTGCCCCGAACGAGCCTGCACCGGGCACGTCGTCCAGCAGCCCGCTGCCGCTGTCGGACAGATGGACGCTTCCCCGAAGTCTCCTGCCCTCGCGGGTGAGATCGGCGTGCCAGATGCCGCACGGAGCCAGCGAGAACAGGTCGTCCGTCGGTGCACTCGCTGCCCCGACGATAGTTTCCTCGGGCGCTGCTTCGGCGATCAGAGTGGGAAGAATCGGGTCCAGCTCGTACTGCGAGACGACGATAACCTGCGCTCTATCGTCCTCGTGGTACTCGATGCGGACGTCTTCTCGGAGCACGTGCGTGCGGCCCGTTTGGTCGGCCAGCGTGACGGAGCGCTGGTAGTGGCTCTCGCGGCGCTCCAGCGCCTCGCGCCAGCGAGCTTCGTGGCACTCGCGCTCCTCGGGAGACAGTGCGCGGCTCCAGGCGCGGACATAGGCATCGGGCGTCTCGGCGTCGAGCGGGATGAACTTCTGCGCTGCCGGAAAGTTATAGAGACACAGGTTCCAGCGCGTCTCGTCGCCTAAAACCACGTCGGCGGACCAGAGCACGAGCTGAATGGAGTCGAGCGTGTGGGTGAGAACCCGAAGCGTCCGGGAGACCACATCGGACGCCCGTCGCTCGTGGGTCACATCGGTCGTGACGATCAGAAAGCGCCACTGGCGCTCTGCGGTCTTCTGGACCCGGACATGATCGCGCAGCCAGTGAACCCCGTTGTGCCTATCGCGGCTGCGGTACTGCACCGAGAAGATTGCCTCGCGGTCGCGGATGGCCTGGAAATACCGCTGACGAACCACCTCGCGGTCTACCGGGAACTTGCTCTCTTCCCAGAGTGCGGCGTAGTCGCCCGGATTCTTCGCCTCCAGCCGGAGCAGGCGCTGAGCCGCTTCGATATTGAAGAAAAGGGGTCGCCAGTGCTGCTCGGTGCCCTCGACGCCGAAATCGACATTCCAGAGAATGCCATCGGAGCCATCCAGCACGTGACGAAGGGTGCGCGCACTCATCGGCAGCGCACGTCCCTTTTCAAATGTCTCTTTAATTATGGGGGGGTGTTTCGGCATGACCCTTCGGAACCATTCTCGGTAGACCGGGAACTGTGCTGTAGGCCATGGCGCAAGTAGTTTTCGTAGGCCGGGTCTTCCGACAAAGTTTTACCGGGTGAATCCGAGAGCTTTATCACCGGGCGTCCGTTCACCCGGACCAGCTTCAGAACAATCGGCAGCGACGGAACCCCGAGGTCGTTTGTTAAGTTTGTACCAATCCCGAAGAGCGTTCTGATTCTCCCCTCGAACTGCTCGGCGAGAGAGATCGCTTTTGGAATATCCAGCCCATCGGAGAACACGGCGGTCTTACTTCGCGCATCGACGCCCCACTTTTCATAGTGCGCCAGGAGCTTCTCGCCCCAGCTCGCCGGGTCACCCGAGTCGTGCCGACAGCCGTCGTAGGCTTTGGTGAACAGTAAATCAAAGTCTTCCAAAAATTTGTCAAATCCAAAGATATCCGAGAGTGCGATGCCTAAATCGCCCCGGTATGCCTGCATCCAGGCTTCCAGCATGAATTTCTGAGAATCCAGCGGATGAGTGAGCGCTTGCCCGGCTTGAAGAAACTCGTGAGCCATGGTTCCAAACGGTTTCAAGTTAAATTTATGGGCTAAATAGACATTGCTGGTTCCGATTAATTTATCTTTGAGCGTATTTACAATTTCTTCTTGCCATATTTGAGAATATCGTCGCCGGGTACCGAACTCCATGATTCTCAGGGGTGTCCCCCGAAGCGTTTCGCCTCGTTCCTCGGCTTCACTTTCGCCCCCGTGCCGCACGGGGGAAGGGGGGCTGAGCTGAGCTACTTTCTCGCGGAGCCGTTTTCGGCCCTCCGCAAGAAGCTCTGGGGTCGCGGGGGACGTATTTCGGAAGTAAACCTCGTTGACAATCGCCAGAACGGGCACTTCAAACAATATTGTAGAGAGCCAGCTTCCTTGGATTCTCAGGGAGAACTCCGGCTCAATTGTAATCTCGATAGCGCTCGGGTCTAAGCGAAAGCCGCGCAGTGAGTCCACGAACTCGGGCAAGATGTACCGGATACTACTGAGATAGCTCCGTTCTTCGTCGCTCAGGGTTAGAGTGCCCAGAGAGTTTAATTCTTCACGAATTTCCTGGGCAAATAGACTCAAATTTACTCCACCAGCGCGGCACTTGAATGCGTATTCCACGGAGACGCCCGCGAATTTCTGCCAGACGACTTGCATCATGGTGAACTTGTACAGATCGGTGTCTAAAAGCGACGAAATAATCATGAGAACTCTTTCGTAGTGGAGAGTTGCATTCCCCGCGTGGTCAAATCAGTCATGAACTGGTTTTGAAGGGCTTCAAACCCCAAAACCGAGCTGATGGCGTCGGTGAGAAGCACCAGGCGTGGCGTCAGGTCGGGCGCGAGGGTGTCGAGGTCGCGCAGAGTGCTGGCGACGCAGTGGCTGCCCGCCTCGCCCGCCACGACGATTCTATCTGCCTCGCGCAGAGCGTCCAGCAAGGCAAGGTTGGGCTGCGTCGCCGGGTCCGACGGATCGGGGACATCGGCCCGGAGTGCGCTGTAGTGCTCGGTGAACGGGTTCTCGCCCTTGCGCCACCAGCCCACGCTCCGGCCCGAGGACCGCTCCCAGCCGCCCAGCGCGTCGAACAATTTTGGAGAGACCGCGTGCCCCGCGCTCCCGATCAAGCAGTGCTCCGGCCAGATACACAGCGGGTAGCGACCGTTCTGGGCCAGCGCCCGGACGTACTCTCGGCTCCGTGCGTCGGTTCTTGGGTCGGCGGGCGTCCAGATGCCGCTCTCCAAATCGGCCTCTGAGATAATCGTGAACGGCCTGGGCGCAGCTCCGTCCGGGCCGCGCCACCAGAGCGGGTGGGCGATGTCCAGGCGGTGATGCGTGTCCAGCGTCACGTGAATCGCCTCTAAGTTCTGCCCGAAGCGAGTCAGAAACCCCGCCAGCAGGAGCATGTCGGCGTCGGCTCCGGGGACGAAAAGTGCTCCCTGTGGGTCGCAGAAATCGACCTGCGGGTCGATGAACAGTGCATGCGTTTTCATCTCGTTCAATTAGTGTATCAAAAACACAAAAAGTTTCGCCGTGTTTCTGCCAGTTTACACGACCCGGCGTTTGTTGCTCGCGTTGTGTCCGCAGGGCAAACGCATTTGAAATGCGGTTTGTTGCTGATTGGGCTTATTGATATTTACTGCGCTTTCACCATCGAATAAATTCGTGGCTATAGCTACGAATTCGACCTGCACCTCGCCAGCTCGGTTTGTCGAATCTTAGAA
>JANLTX010000046.1:0-9155 GCA_031363095.1 Armatimonadota bacterium
ATCAAGCGTCTTTGGGCAAGTCTGCGTGAGAACCTGAAAAACAGGTATTTTTAGGGGAGCCAAACCGGGAACTTGCTTGGGGTGTTTTTTGTTATCTTTGTAAAAAGCCACGGGCTTTAGCCCGTGGCTTTATTTACTCGACGGAAAAATACAGCGAATATCAATAAATAGCATCACCAGCAAGACCGATTTCAAATGCGTTTGCCCTGGTACCCGCCCGGACAACTCTCAGGCCAGAGGGTTTTTCGGGTATAATCGCCGCCGTGAGTGCAATCCTTTCCCTTCGTTCTATCGTCGATGTCGCCCGTGATGCGGGGCTTTCCGAGTCCGAGCTGGAGCTTTTCGGGCCGCATAAAGCCAAAATTACGCTCCCTGCGCTCAAAACCCGGCGCGAGTCGGACAGGCGTGGCAAGCTGGTTTTAGTCACCGCGATCTCGCCGACGCCTGCGGGCGAGGGCAAGACGACCACGACCATCGGGCTTGCCATGGGACTCTGGAAGCTCGGCGTAAAGGCGATTCCCAGCCTGCGCGAGCCGTCGCTGGGGCCGGTCTTCGGGGTCAAGGGCGGCGCGACCGGCGGCGGACAGTCGATGATCCACCCGATGGCGGAGATCAACCTCCACTGCACGGGCGATCTGCACGCGATCACGTCGGCGAACAACCTGCTGGCCGCCGTGATCGACAATCACCTTCAGAGCGGTAACACCCTGCGGATCGAGCCGCGCTCGGTCACCTGGAAGCGCTGCCTCGACATGAATGACCGGAGCCTGCGAAAAATTATCTCCGGTCTGGGCGGCAAGAGCGAGGGAGTTCCGAGCGAGACGGGCTTTGAGATCACGGCAGCCAGCGAGATCATGGCGATTTTGTGTCTTGCCGAGAGCCTATCCGATCTAAAAATCAGGCTTGCCAGAACCGTGATTGGCTCAGACTTGGATAATAACCCGGTTACTGTCGGGCAATTGGGAATTTCTGGCGCACTCACGGCACTGCTTAGAGATGCGTTTCGCCCCAATCTCGTCCAGACCACGGAAGGAACCCCGGTGGTTCTGCACGGCGGGCCCTTTGCAAACATCGCGCACGGCTGTTCGTCGGTTCAGGCGACCAAATTAGCGCTTTCGTTGGGTGATATCTGTCTGACCGAGGCCGGATTCGCGGCTGACCTGGGCGCAGAGAAGTTCTTAGACATCAAAATGCGTCAGTCCGGGTTAAAACCGGATGCTGCGGTTCTTGTTGCCACCATTCGGGCGCTGAAATGGCACGGCGGCGTTCTCAAAAAAGAAGAGCTGGTTGTGGAAAATGTGGATGCTGTGGAAAAAGGCTTCTCCAATCTCTTGCGCCACGCGGAGAACCTGAAAAAGTTCGGAATTCCAGTGATCGTCGGGATCAATCGGTTTACCGCCGACTCCGATGCCGAGATCGCAAAGCTCACCCGGCTCTGTGAGGAAAATAAGCTGCCCATCGCCCTCAACGATGGCTGGGCCGAAGGGGGAGCGGGAGCCGAAGCGCTCTCTAAATTACTTTTAGAAACACTCGAAACCGATAAGCCAAACTTCCAGCCGATTTACTCCGATGAAAAATCGCTGAAGTCAAAAATCGAGACGATTGCAAAAGAAATTTACCGGGCGGAGAGCGTCAATTTTACGTCCGATGCCCAGAAGCGACTGCGTTATTTAACAAAACGTGGCTTCGGAGCGCTCCCGATCTGCGTCGCCAAGACCCAGTATTCGTTCAGCGATGACCCCGACGCTCGAAACGCGCCGACTGGCCACACAATCACGATTCGCGATGTCAAGCTCAGCGCGGGCGCAGGCTTTGTGGTCGCGTACGCAGGAACTCTGCTCACCATGCCCGGCCTTCCCGCGATTCCGTCCGCCGTCAACGTCGATTGCGACGACGACGGGAACATCACCGGTCTGTTTTAGCGCCGCAAGAACAAGCGCCAGACTTCTTCTGCCGTTACCAAGGCCCAGAATAGCGTCACGTAGGGTGGTTTTGCCCAGCAACGCCACTCTTTGACCCCCTTGAGCGCCGCCAGAATATAAAACAACGTCGCAAGCGCCGCACAACCGAGCAGCGCATACTTCGGCGTGAACACCAGGCACAAAAACGCCGCTTTGCAGAACGTAAACGCCCAGCCCTCGAACTTCTTCCCGTGATCGTCTTTCATAAACTCAGTGTCCGTTGTTCACAACCGCTTCGTACCAGCCCCCGCCGCGCGAGGTGATTTTATCTCGCTCATCAATAACGTAACCAAGTGCTGCAGTCGGCGGTTTGCTATCTTCACACCAGATGTAGGCGTAGAAAGCTGTCATAAAATAGCCTCCGACGACTTTCACAATTTGCCGGTGCCCTGGCTTGCCTGTGACGGTAATTTTGTCAGGAATAGCTCCTGATTTTACCTGTGCTACCAGTTTTTCAAGACCGGGCCTTTCTCGTTCAAAGACATAAGGGCGAAGTAAATAACCTGAACGTTCTGCAAAAAACAACGAGACTATAAATAAAATTAATGGGAGGTGATTCCATATTTTAGAATTTTGAATAGACAAAATAAGATTAATAAATAGAATTATGATATTTATCAGAAAAAACAAAATCTGGAGGAGTTGTAGATATCCGTCTGGGCGCATGCCGTTGGAAAATAAAATTGCAGCGAATAAGAGAGTGCAAACCCAGCACAAAATAATTAAGAACAACTTCATTTTGCCACCATCAGCGGCACAAATTTCTTAATCTCTCCGGGTACCCAGCCGCTGGGTGATTGGAGGCCGGGGGAAACGACTCTGCCGCGCCGAAAGACGTTGTACTCGCAGAAGCTGACGGCGGTGCCGGTTTCATCGAGTAGCTTGGTGCAGCACTGATCGATTCTTTTGCAGTCGTAGGTGGTTGCGTCCATAAATGGCTTGACAACCACCCGAAAGACACGAGAACCGATGGCTTTCGGGTCGTTTCGGATCGGGATCAGGTCTTTGACGCCACCTTTTGCGTAGAGCATGGCTAAATCTTTGAGAGTTTGGCCGCCGCGCAGACTCACTGTGTCAGACCAGACACGTTTTAGCGCCCCTTCGATAAGCCCGGAGAAGCTAATTTTGTCAGAAAATAACTCTAAGTACCGAGCAACGTCTAAATGCCGGGGAAGTGGAGTTAATTTCGTGCGTTTTTCGTCTAAAATTCCGTAGGTTAGGACGCAACAGTCCGGGTGGGAGCAGGGAAGCCCGACAAAATCTTTTAAAATCAGTGCGCCGTCGGTCTGTTTTTCCAGACGCTCTAAAACTCCGGTGAGAGTTAGCCGTTCGGCAGGGTTATAGCCGTGGATATAGCGCCCGTTGTCCATCACCGGCTGGTACGTAATTCCGTTGATATTGGAGTGTGAGAGCGCGAAGTTGTATAGATCGCCTACTTCGTCGTCGTTGATGCCCCGCTCGACGGTGGGAACCAGCGTCACAAAGACTCCAGCTTCTCTGGCGACCTCGATAGCCTCGATTTTTTGCGAAATCAAGTTTTTGTTGTAAAAATGTTCCTGACGCTCGGGCCGAAGCGAGGCAAAGCTCAAGTATAGCTCCACACGCTGGTTGTGTTTTTTGAGCAGCTCAGCAAGTTTAGTATTTTTAGCGATTCGTACGCCGTTGGTATTGATTAAAACTCGGTCTATGGGGTACGAAAGCGTCAAGTCTAAGAACTCGGAGAGATTTGGGTGAATCGTCGGCTCACCACCGGAGAGCATCAAGACATCCAGCCGAGATTGGGTCTTGAAAAACGTATCCAGCCGGGTTTTCGCTTCAGATAAGCTCATGTGCTCCGTCCCGCCGTGAACGGCGTCCGCGTAGCAGGTCGGGCAGGTGAGGTTGCACGCCTGAGTTATTTCCAGAAGCAAGACGCAGGTCGGCGGTCCCTCGGCGCAGTCGGTGTCCGGGCCGCAGCAGCCACTGCCCGCGCTCCGATCTACGGCATACGTCCGAAAGCGTTTATATTCCTCGGCGTCCGACGCAAGCAGCGCCCGGCTCTCCCCGTGGCGCGGGCAGACCGAACTCAGCCAGATTCGTCCGTCGATCTCGATAATTTCGGCTTTTACGCGCCGTAAACACTCCGGACAAAGCCCCTCGGTCTCTTCATGAAACATCGGTGTCATTTCTTCAGCTTCCGAAGGCCGTGGTCAGTCCTATGACGCCGAAACAGAGGCTTACCGGGTTGAGAACACCGATCAGCATCCCGATGAGAATGCCCAGCGCCAGGGTGGGGTAGGTTTTTCGGATCAGAAAGAACGCGAGCAAGCCTCCGGCGAACGTCAACCCGTAGGCTGTCAGGAATATCCACATCTTGACATTGCCCAGCATCAGGCCGCTCAGCAGCAATCCCATGGTTAATAGAAACGCGAGCAAACCGCCGATCCAGCCGTCGTTGGCTTTGGAGCCGAAGCGGGTCGGGGGACGCACCGGGCTGAGCGCCATCCCGCAGGCAGGGCAGAGCGCGACATCCGTGGAGACACTCTCATCGCAGTTCGGACAGGTCATTGTAAAAGTTTCCTCTTGGACTCAGGGTATCGCATTGCTTCACTCACGCCGGGCCACTCTGCGTGCAGTCTCCGGCGACAAACGGCAGGCCCGCCAGCCACAGGCCCGCCCCGACGGTCAGCCCGCGCGAGATCGGCCAGCGTCGCCAGCCACGGACGCCGAGGGCGAACAGCGCGGCGGCGCACAGCAGGCAGCCAAAGAACCCCGCTCGCAGGTTGAAAATCTCGTCGCCAGGTTTCTTGAACCAGAAGATCGCGACCGCGAGGCACGCCGCAGCGGGCACGACCAGCCCGATCACGAAGCCGACGATCCAGGCGGCAACGTCTGCTATTCTCAATTTTTTATCGTCCATTGCTTTCTTCCCTGGTAACAAAAGTAGCCGAAGGCACCGAGGCAGACCCACTGCGCCGCCGAGAGTCCGGCGTAGTAGTGCTCGCTCTGTCGAAAGAACTCGACCACAAACCGCAGCGGCGGATAAATCAGCCCCTG
Organism: Armatimonadota bacterium; assembly: GCA_031363095.1. Classification (GTDB taxonomy): domain Bacteria; phylum Armatimonadota; class Armatimonadia; order Armatimonadales; family Armatimonadaceae; genus JANLTX01. The sequence goes on from JANLTX010000046.1 coordinate 4,998, forward strand.
AACCAAAAACAGCGTGTTTTCTTTGGGTTTCTTGCGCTCGATGAGCACTAAAACCACCAGAGTCAGGCCGCAGGCGAGCGAGAGATAGAGCTGGGCCGGGTGCCGGAGCGCTCCGTGCTGGAAGACCGCCCAGGGCAGCGAACATGCCCGCCCGAAGCAGCACCCGCCCAGAAAGCAGCCCCAGCGCCCGACGCACTCGCCCGCCATCAGCCCGATTGCAAACAGATCGCCCGTGGGCCGCACCAGCCCGAGGCGTTTTTTCACCAGCCAGACCGAAAGCCAGCCGCCCAGCCAGCCGCCCAGCACGGACTTTCCGGGTGCGCCGCCGGTGAGAAGCCACTGCCCGACGTGTGCGCCCAGAAGTCCGCCGACCAATCCCGCCACGGCCACCCACGCGATTCCTTCTGTCGCGAGGCGTCGCCGCCGGGCCAGCCACCAGAACGCCAGCGCCCCGACGAGATAGGCCAGCCCATACACCAGCGATGCCATGGCCCCATTGTAGCGGGTTTTCACGGCTTTCCCGCCTGAGGCTTTCGGCTCATTTTTCGCGCCAGGAAGGAATTTGCCCGGTCGGTCGCCCAAAGAGAAAGTCAAATGGCACTCTGGCAACACTTTCACGGCGCATCGACTCACTTTCCGATTGTTTTGTTATTGCTCGCGGTGGGCTTCGATCTCGGGGCACTGGTCTTCAAAAAAGAGAGCTGGCGGACGGTGGCGTTCTGGTGCTTTCTGGTCGGGGCGCTGTTCACGCTGCCGTCGGTGCTCTCGGGGCTGAGCGGCGCGAATGGCTGGCTGGGCGTCACGGAAAAAGAAAAATGGTTCGTGGAAGCAGGCTCCAAAGGCGAGCAGATTTTGCTGCGCCATAGAAACCTCGCGCTGATTACGGGCGGATCGGCGCTGGCGCTGGCGCTCTGGCGAGTTTTGAACAAAGACAAAATGCGCGGCGGCGTTTTCTATCTCTGGCTGGCGCTTGCCATTGCCGTGGCGGGCGGGATCGGGCTGGTGGGTTTCCTGGGCGGCGCGATCACCCACGGCGACTACGGCGGGTAGGCCGCAACCGCAGCCCTGCCTCGTTCGTTTCTACGGCCATGGAGGCACAAAAGTCATGAACCAGAAAAAGTGGATTGTCGGGGGCAGCGTCGCCCTGCTGGTGATTGGAGGAGGGGCGCTTCTCGCTCCCCGGTCCGCGAGCCGGACGCCTGAGGCGCAGATTACCGAGGCGCTTCAGAGCGCCGAGGAAGCTGCCCGAAACGGAAGCGTCGAGGGGGTGATGGATGTCATCTCCGACGACTTCAAGGCTGGCCCGCTCGATAAAACTCGGCTACGTCTCTCGCTGTTTCGTGCCCAGAAAAGCGCACGGGGCGTCAAGTACGATGTCAAAGTGAATGTCCCGCGCTTTCTCCCGCTGGATGCCACCCGGCCCGACCATCGCACGGTGATGAGCAAGCTTGCCGCATTCGATCAGCTCAGCGGCGAGACCTATTGGGGCACCGAGCCGCTGATGGTGGTGATGCGCAAAGAAGAGCGTCGCAAGTGGCTGGTTTTCAAAGAACCTGTCTGGAGAATCGTCGCCTGCCCCGCGCTCCCGTCGCTTCCGGGCGACGAGTAAGCCCCAATCAAACCTCCCCCGTCGTCACCGCCGACCCCTCCGGCTAATTCCCTCGCAGGCTCGGGGCGAAGGGGTATTTGCGAAGCCATGTGCTGTTGGCGGGTAGGAACGAGCGGGGGAGGACGCGGGAGACGAGGTAGAAAAAATCAAAAACCCGTAGCTTTGCGGATAAAGTTGCGAGCAAACTGATAGAGTTGCGGTGTTAAAGGGCGAGTGAAGAGCGAGATAATGGCTCTCAGAGGCTATTGTTCCATGAATCGCACACACACTTTCACTCGTCTGACCATTGCACTGGTTATCGCTGCCGCCATCGGCACGCAGATTCCGGCATCGCACGGTGTCGCGCTGGCCGCGGACGGCTATAAAGGCAACAAGAACGTCGGCAAGCTTGTCACAGCGGGCGTTATCGGCGCGATCTTCTTCCGTAGCAAGGGAAAAGGCACCACGCCAACAGAGACGATCCGCGTCGTGCCGCCGGTCGTTCCTGTTGGCAAAGACTGTATCCCGGCGACGCTCATAGGCGACAGCAATAAAAGCATCTACGACGTTCTGAGCAGTGATCGGGGGCGCTTCTCGGCGATTCAGGGGCTGGTGGGCGACTGCGGCGAGGTTCTAAACTCGCTCAAGATGGACGACCCGCTGACGTTTCTGGCTCCAGAGAACGGCGCACTCGGCCAGGTCTCCCCGCAGACCGTCGCGTTGCTTCGTGCCGACAAGAGCAAGCTGTGCGAGCTGCTCAAGGACCACATTCTCATCGGGCGCTACAAGTACGAAGACCTCTGCAGGCTCGCCGATGGCAAGCGAATGTTGCTGCTTTCCGGTAACACGGTGCTACTTCACAACAAGGGCGGCAAGATCACGCTCAACGGGGTCGAGGTCGCGCCGGTGGACATGGCGGCCAGCAATGGCTGGATTCACCCGATCAAGGGAATCATCCACACCAACTTCCCGAACTGATTTCGGTACAATAGGGCCGTGCCCCTTCCCGAACGTCTTGAATGGATGCCCGACGATATCTATGTCGTCGGGCATCAGCGTCCCGACACCGACGCCATCGCCGCTGCGCTGGGCTATGCGTGGCTTCTTCACCACACCGATCAGCAGCAAGCCGTTGCCGCCCGCTGTGGGCCGCCGGGCGAGCAGGCCCGCTATGCCCTGGAACGCTTCGAGCAGCCCGCGCCCCGGCTCCTCTCTGCCGTCGCGCCGACGTTCGGGCATGTCGTCGAGGAGCGCCCGTCCGTCCGCGCCGAGGCACCGCTTGCCGACGCCCTGACGATCCTCGCGGACGAGTCTCAGGTCGTCGTCCCCGTGCTCAGCGAGTCGGGCCGCCCTCTGGGAGTCGTCGCGCCGCTCGCGCTCGCCCGTGCGTTTGCGCGCCAGCAGACCGGGAAGCAGAGTGCATTGCCCAACTGCGGGGCCATCGCCGAGGTCCGCCCGCTCTTTCGCACCCGCGACCGGCTCTCCGACCACCGCGCCGCGATTCTCCATGCCGAGGGCAACCAGTTCGTCGTCATCGACGACAGTGGAGCCTACATCGGGCTGGTCTCGCAGCGCCGTCTGCTCAGCCCGCCTCGCGCAAGGCTTTTTCTGGTCGATCACAACGAGCTGACTCAGGCCGTCCCCGGCGCGGACGAAGCCGAGATCGTGGGGGTTTTAGACCATCACCGGCTCGGAAACCCGCCCAGCACGCTCCCGATTCCGTTCTGCGTCGATCCCATCGGTTCCACCTCGACGCTGGTCGCCGAGCGTATCCGCGAGGCCCGCACCCGTCCGCCCCGGCCCATCGCCGGGATGTTGCTCTCGGGGATTCTCTCCGACACGCTGGCGTTTCGCTCGCCGACATCCACCCGCCGCGACGAAGCCATGGCCGCGTGGCTGGGCGGCCTCTGCCATCTCGATGTCGCGCTCTACGGCAAAGAACTGCTCTCGGCAGCGCCGGGCCTGGCCGCCCGCGACCCCGACGACGTGGTGGACGCCGACCGAAAAGCCTACATCATGGCCGGAGCGCTGGTCGCTCTCGCTCAGGTCGAGGTCAGCGGCCTTCACGAACTGCCCGCCCGCAAAGGTCTTCTCACCGATGCCATGGCGGTCCGCCGGGTTCGCGAGGGTCTTGCGCTCATCGGCCTCATGGTCACCGACATCGCCGCGTGCCGCTCGGTGCTCCTCTGCCAGGGCGAGCGCCGGTTTTTGGACGCCCTCCCGTTTGCGCGGCTCTCGGAGACCGAGTTCGACCTGGGCGAGATGGTCTCCCGCAAGAAACAGCTCGCCCCCGCCCTGCAAAGCGCCCTGGAGCGCGTCGAGTCGGGTGCGTGATTCTCGCTCGTCCCCCGCGTTTATCCTGGCTGCTTCTGAGTAGGAGAGGGCAGGCTCGGAGAGTCTTCGGCGCTTGCGCCCTCAGCGAGGGATTTCAGGGCAAACGCATTTGAAATGCGGTTTGTTGCTGATTGGGCTTATTGATATTTACTGCGCTTTCACCATCGAATAAATTCGTGGCTATAGCTACGAATTCGACCTGCACCTCGCCAGCTCGGTTTGTCGAATCTTAGAAA
>JANLTX010000008.1:0-7363 GCA_031363095.1 Armatimonadota bacterium
CGTCTTTGGGCAAGTCTGCGTGAGAACCTGAAAAACAGGTATTTTTAGGGAAACCAAACCGGGAACTTGCTTGGGGTGTTTTTTGTTATCTTTGTAAAAAGCCACGGGCTTTAGCCCGTGGCTTTATTTACTCGACGGTAACTAATCTTCTCGGTCGCTTGCGACCAACTCGCGTAGCGAGTGGCGAGGAACGAGCCTGAGAGAGGCTCGGTAAAGCTCCGCTCGCCCTCGGTAAAGCTCCGCTCGCCCTCGGTAAGCGAGGGAGAGAATCAGGTCGATTACAGCCCAGGACCGCGTAGATACCCCTTCGCCCAGAGACAGAACCAAAAATAAATTACGTCCGGAGGACCTTGTGGCGAAGCCTTGAGCCACCGACATTCCTGTCGGCGGTGACGCCGGGGGAGGACAAGGGAGGACTACAAATTGAGCTGCCAGACCGTCAGCTCGTCGTGGAGCTGGAAGCCGAGCGCGTCGTTGATCTTGCGCATCGACTGGTTCTGGACAGCGTTCTCCGTGGCGATGTACTTCACTTCGGGGCGCTCGGATAGGAGCCGCTGGAGCATCGTCGCTTTGAGATAAAGCCCGAGACCCTTGCCCCGATACGCCGACTCGACGCCCGTAATTTGCTGGCTGGCCTGTGCAGGGCGCTGGGAGTCGAAGTTCAACTCGGTCAGTCCGACCAGCCGCCCGGTCGCGTCGTCCTGGACGGCGAGGGTCCAGCGCGTGATTTTTCTCTGCTGGCGGGAGTCTTCTTCCGCCCGAAGAAGCTCCGGGGTGAGTAGGAACTGGCCGAGGTCCAGGTCGCCGACGGGAATATCGTTGAAGATCCGGGTCAGCTCGACCGCGTTTTCCAGGCGCTCGTCGGGGCAGCAGTCGTCCCACCAGACGGGCGAGAAGCCACTCGGCGCGACGCACCACGGGGCGAGCTGGTCCAGGTTGAGTGTGGAGAGTGTCAGGCGGCTCTCGCGCTCCGTCAGGCCCGGAGCCGCGCCGAGCGCCGTCAGGAACGCCGCGCCAGCCGGAATCCGCCCATGGCTGTCGAGGGTCAGCGTCGTGCGGCCCAGCTCGCGGGCGCGGGCGCGGATCACTGAGAGCAACCTTCGCCCCAGTCCCTTGCGCCGGTGCGACGGCAACACCGAGACCCCTCCCGGTGCCAGATGCCTTCGTCCGTCCATGTCGAACGTCACCAGCCGCGCCGTCCCCACGACCACGCCGCCGGGAAGGCTCGCCACCCAGCTCTCGGGCCGGATGTGCGCCGGGATTCCCGCAAGCTGGAGCCGCAGGCCCTCGGGCGTCGGCGGCGGATCGTCCGGGTCGCGCTCGGCATGCATCGCCTCACGAAGCGGCTGAAGCCGTGCGATCAGGGCGTCGGTGTAGTCTTCGGGGCGGTAGCGCGTGATCTGGAGCATGGTTTTTATTTGGCTTCGTCGCGCCAGAGCCAGCGGAGCGCGTCGGGGAGAAGCGCCCGCCCGTGCTTGTCGGAGTGGAAACCTTTCCCCATGACAAATTTATAGTCGTACTTGCCGAACTCCAGCGCCTTTGCCATCTGCTGGTTTGCGAGCGGCCAGCTTCCGGCCTTGTTGTCGAGGTCGTTGGAACCGTCCTGGAGAAACACCCGGATGTCTTTGGGCTGCCCTTTTTCGTCCCAGCCGCGCCGGTGTCGGATAATGGCCGGGTACGTATTTCCTCCCGCCACTTCGGACGGCCCGCCCTGAAGGTTCGTGTAGCTCCCGATCCAGCTCAGCACCTTGTGGAAGACATCGGGCCGCTCCCAGGCCGCCGTGAACGAAGAAATCCCGCTCGACGACAGCCCGAAGATCATCCGGCCCCGCGCATCGCTACGAAGATTGTACTTGGCCCCGACCAGCGGAAGAATCTCGTCGGCGAGCATCGTGACGTACTTATTGGAGAGCGTGTCGTACTCCACGGAGCGGTTGTCCCACTCGGTCTTGTACACTCCCGGCGTGATAAAAATCCCGATGGTGACCGGCATGTCTTTCTTGGCAATGAGATTGTCCAGCACGGGAATCCAGTTGCCACGGGTCCACTGCCCGTCCTGAGCGAGCAGGACGCAGGCGGGCTTACTCGGATCGTACTGCGCCGGGACATACACCCACATTTTTCGGCTGGTGCCCGCGTAGACCTTGCTCTTGAACGGCTCCCACTCGGTCAGCTTGCCCTCGGGAACGCCCGGTTGCTTGCGGGTCTCGGGCGGGTAGGCGTAGGCTTCCAGCTCGCCGCCGCCGAGCCGCCTCTCCCCGACGCGATAGCTCCAGCGAAAGCCTGCGCCCTCGGGAAGTACGGTTGCCAGCGCCCAGACGTTCGTCTTCCCGACTCGCCGTAGCTTCGCGCTCCACGAGCCATCGTCGCTGGAGACCGTTGGTTCCGGGTCGCCGGGCTGCGTTTCGAGCGCAAAGAGAAACCGCAGGTCGCTGTCTTTGAAGTTCGGCCCTTTTTTCAGCGCCTCGGCACCGAAGTAGGCCGTGATTTGCTCGGCAAGCGCGTCGGAGAGCTTTTTCGCCGAGAGCTGCGTGAACGCATCGTCGAAGCTGGCAAAATTCTGGGGCGCGACAGGAGCCACGAGCGCGGCGGTAAGAAATAGCGGAATCATGCCACAGGGTTCTGGAATGGCTTGAAGATTTCCTCCCCGGCTGTTACCCTAAAAGTTCCAGGACGATAAACGTCCGGCAATGGAGCCTCGCAAGCTCGGCTGTCTCGCTTCGCTCGAATCTCGACCGAGGCACGAGGAAGACGGCAACTTGTTGCCCGGGTACCCAGCCGCTGGGTGTGCCGGACCTTTATGGTCCTGGATGATGGGTGATCCGGATGGGAGATACCGTTTGCGATAGCATAGGTTTCATGACACGCGCTCTGATCTTCGACTTCGACGGCACCATTCTGGACACCGAGACCCCCGAGTGCGGCGGCTGGGAGACGCTCTACGCACAGCTTGGACATGTCTTTCCGCGTGAAAAATTTCTGGAGGCGGTCGGGCGGGGATACGACCCGGAAATCTTCGAGCCGTGGACGTTTCTCCACGGAATTTTAGAGATCTCGCCCGGCCCCGACGAACTCAAAGCGCGGCACCGGGAGATTTTCCGCGCGACGCTTGAGGGCCAGAGCGTCCGGCCTGGAGTGACCGACTGGCTCACCGACGCTCGCGCCGCCGGTTGGGCCAGCGCGGTGGCGTCGAGCAGCCCGCGCGTCTGGATCGACCGTCACCTGCCACGCCTCGGCCTGGAGAGCCACTTCGACGCCATTCGGACAAAAGACGATGTCGCGCCGGGCCGCACCAAGCCGCACCCGGATTTGTTTCTGGCCGCGTGCGCCGCCCTGAGCGTCGCGCCCCAAAACGCCGTCGTCATCGAAGACTCGGAGAACGGCGTCAAAGCGGCCCGCGCCGCCGGGTGCTTCGTGGTCGCGACTCCGAACCCCATGACCCGCCACATGGATTTCTCTCAGGCCGACCTCGTGTTAGAAACCCTGGCCGAGCAGCCATTCGCAGACCTCCCTATATCCAGGTCCCTGAAGGAACCTTCTGCATGAGAGAAGCACCGTGAACGGCGCTGCACATCCAGTCCTGCCAGGGGTGCAGGGGGCTTCAGCCTCCTTGGATTGTGTAGCAGGCTGCTTTAGCCGCCTGGATGGATGCGGAACCGTAAAGTCATTGCCACCAGCGGTTGCCAAGTTTAGCCGGAGTTTCTTCGGCGGCTGGCTCGACCGTGGCATAGAAGCGGGGAATCGGCTTGCTCTGCTCGCGCTTCCACATCACTTTTCGCTCGAACAGGGCGCGGTCTGCCGGAGGAACGAGCCAGTATTGCCCGTTTTTCAGACGAATTCGGAATAAACCGGAGAATGTTCCCGAGGGCGGCGCGAGATTGTGGGTCCAGAGGCAGCGCAGGCTCTCTTTGAGATAGGTTTCCCGGTCGATCTCCTCGATACTTTCAATTTCGTCCCAGGGAACGAGCTTTCCTCGGCTCAGCGGACGCACCGCATAAACGCCGTCCTCGGTGGCATCGAGGCGCATCAGCGTGATTCGGCTCAGCTTCCAGAAGGCCCAGACCAGCGAGAAAACCGAAAAGAAAAACGCTGTCGCTGGACTCCACAGGAGCAAAAGAGCATATAGAAGCAGAACGGCAGTCGTTGTGCCACCGACAACCATCAAGTTCAAGCGCCAGTCAAAGCGGTCGCGCGGAGCGAGCTGGAGGCGGATCGGCGTTTTTTCCACGGTTAGTTGACGTTTATTCTCGGTAGATGGTTACGGGCGACGCAGAAGAAACGCGAGATAGTAGTAGGCGATGGGGGCGGTGAAGAGAATCGAGTCAAAGCGATCCAGAAGGCCGCCGTGCCCCGGCATGATCCCGCCGAAGTCTTTGATCCCGAGGTCGCGCTTGAGGGCGCTCTCGCACAGGTCGCCGATCTGCCCGAGCAGGCTGAGTAGCGGCCCGAGAATCAGCGTGTGCTGCCACGGGAGCTGGAACCAGAAGCCGAAACCGACAGCGGTTATGGTGGCGAAGACCAGCCCGCCGATGGCTCCCTCGACCGATTTCTTCGGCGAGAGATTGGGCGCAAGCTTTGTTTTTCCCAGCCGTGCGCCGACCAGATACGCCCCCGTGTCGCTCAGCCAGGTGATGAGCAAGAGATACAAAACCAGCCACGCGCCCGTCGCCAGCGGTGGGAACGGCCACGGCGCGAGCATCCCCGGAATCGAGCGGATTTGCACCAGATAACTCAGAAGCCAGCCGACATAGATCACGCCAAAGAACGTCACGCCGAGGTTGGCGAGCGGCTCTTGCTCCCGGCGCAAAACCTGAAGAATCAGGGTTGCGATGGTGAGAACCACCAGAAACATCGGCAAGAGCTGCCCGAGCTGGCCCCGGCTGACGCTCCACGCGGCGAACTGGAGAATCACGACGGCAATGTACGCGACGCCCGCATTCGGGTGAAAGCGCGGGCGGACGCTCCGGACATACTCGCCGGTGCAGAGCAGGGCGATCAGGGCGACTCCCGCCGTGAAGACGATCCCCGGCAGCTTCGGGCTGGTCTCGACGAACATCAGCGCGAGCAGAAGCGGAATTCCGACCATCGACGACGCAACACGGGTAATCAGCCCCGGCGGCATCGCCTCTTCGACGGCTTTTCGGCGCTCTTCCAGAACGGCAGCGTACTCGCGGGCGGCCTCGACCCCGCGCACCCGCGCCTCCCGCGCGATCTCTTCCACCTCGCGGGCGCGCTCCTGAACCACTCTCAGGCGCTCCTGAAGCTCTTTGAGCGGCTCGCGCGGCCTACGCGGCATCGTGGCGCTCCGCAAACTCAAAGTCAGGAAGCGCGTCGAGGTCGCACGCGAGGTGCGGGTGGGCGTCGCGCAGGACCCGGCAACGACACCCGGTGATCTCCGACGCCCGTTTTTCGGCCTCGTCAATCGTGAGTCGGCCCAGCTTAAACTTCATCGCCACTGCGACGCCTAAAAGCCGGGCCATTCCAAGCTGGTTTTTGCGGGCCTCGAACACCCGCTCGATAAGCGCTGCGTTTTTCTCTATCGCTGCCGGACGGACTAAAAGCACCGAGCCGCCGGTCAGCTCGCCGTCCTTGAGCTTCGTCCAGGTGCTGGTCTGTCCGGGAAATTCTCTCTCGTACGCCGCCCGCCCGAGAATGGGAAAGACAAGGTCGGCGTCCTGTGGGGCACGGGCGATTAAATCTTCGATAGCCTCAGGCGAGAGAAAGGGGATGTCGCTCGCGCAGAGCAGAACCAGCCCGTCGCCCGCCGAACCGCGAATGGCATCGAGGCCGCGCCGGACATTGTCGATGCCGCTCTCGCCTTCATCGACCAGGGAGATTCCCTCGCCGACCGCTCCGCGCAGCGCACCGACCGGCCCGACGACCACGATCTCGCCGACGCCTGCGCAGCGCTCCAGCACATCGAGCACGCGCCGCACGACCGGAACCCCGCCGATGGGAGCGAGCGCTTTGACCGTCACGCCGACGGCCTGCGCCAGGTCGCCGTCCAGCCTGCCACCAGCGGTCACGACGGCAGGAAGGGTCATCGTACCAGCACTTTCAGGACGCGGGCGCGGACCGTGATCTCCATCGGCGTCGTGCCGCGAATCTCGCCGTCCATGTTCACCGGAAGCGTCGGGATCGACGAAAGCTTGAGCGAGCGCACCTGAATCAGCTCTATCGACGGATGCCCGAGGTGCTGGCCGCTCTTGACTTTTCCGACCAACCCGATTAATTTTAACTTACCCGTGGCCTTGACAATCAAGACATCTAAACGTCCGTCGTCCATCTCGGCGTTGGGGGCGGCTTCCATTCCGGCTCCGTAGACCTTGCCGTTGAGAATCGAGACCATCATGGCTTTCTCGGGCTTGCGCGGCTCGCCGTCGATTTCGAGCGTCAGGGTGAACGGCTGGTAGCCTGGGAGGGTTTTGAAGATGGCCGCCAGGAACGCTGGCTGGCCTTTGAGCTTCTTAAAACCCGTGTTCATCGCCTGCATCACGGCGGCATCGAAGCCCGTCCCGGCGTTGTTGAGAAACGGGACTCCGTTCAAGACGCCCATATCGATCCGCTTGACGACGCCCGAGTGAACTACCTCGGCGGCGATCTCGAGGCTCAGTGGAATCCCCAGGTTGCGGGCGATGTCGTTTCCGGTGCCTGCGGGCAGGACGCCAAGCGAGGCTTCTTTGCCCGACTCATCAAGCTGCGCGATAATCCCGCGTGCCACATCGCCGATGGTGCCGTCGCCGCCCATCGCGATCACCACATCGGCGGTCTTCGCGGCCTCGCGTGCCAGCTCGACGGCATGGCCGGGCCGCCTTGTGGGGAGCCAGGTGTAGCCCTCGCCGAGAAGCCCTTTGGCCCGCTCGTAAAGCTTTCCGCCCGTCCCTCGCCCGCTGGTCGGGTTGAAGATCACGATGCCCCCGCGCGTGACCAGATGTTCCTCGCTCATTAGTCGTCAGTATAAACCGGCAAACTCCCTCGCGTCAATGGGAGTTTTACCACGACGGGCGTATGTTACAATTCGGCTATGGAATCGGGCACGACGGGGCGGGTTTGTGCGGAGTGCGGGCTGGCAGAGTCGCAGCTCTACACCGAGGGACTCATGGGTTGCGCGACGTGTTACTCGACGTTCGTACGCGAGGTTCGGCTGGCGGTGGAAAAACTCCACGGGGTTCCTGCCGCTCCCGAGAAAAACCCCTGGCCCACGCGCCGCGCCGACTCTCAGCCCGGCTAACGCACCTCTTCGCAAGCTCTCTACACTTTCGTCCCTCTCCGGCTGTTTCCTCGTCCCCACTTGTCCCCCTCTTGGGCGAAAACCCTCTCTTGGAGCGTCGCTACGCTCCTTCCGTTCTCACACCCAGCCGCT
>JANLTX010000035.1:0-24962 GCA_031363095.1 Armatimonadota bacterium
ATAATAATAACGACGAGACAGTTCACATTATACCGGACACACTTACCTTTTGGAAACCCTAAAAGTGGGGTATTCGAAAAAAATTTTTTTTCTGCCTCCCCCCCCCCCCGTTTAAGTGGACATTCGTCAAGCCATCCGTAATTTTTTGCCAGGAGAACTGCTTGATAGCGCTCAGAAACATCAAGGAATCTCTTAATTTCTTTCCAGTAAGAATTCACTGTGGCTTCAGACAAACCCAAGATTTTTGACAAAACCTTGGTGTGGGTTGTATCCTGATCTCGTGCATGCCAGAGCAATTCTCTCAGATGGGGGCAAAGAATACAGTTCTGATTCAGGTCCATGAACATTTCCTTGAGTGTTAGCGAATGTCGTCGTTGTGTAGTTATCTTATCACACAAAGAATCTGTATCGTGATAAATATTCATGGGTATAAGTAGTACGCTCCAGAATCTGGATGGCCTCGCCGATTTTCCGCGCCCGTCCGAAGCGCCGGAAGACGCGCCCAAAAAGAAACGTTGGTGGCGGATTTTTGCAACCGAGCAGGGCACGGAAGGGTCGAAGAATCCATGAACGACGAAGTTCAAGCACTACTCGTACAACTGGCCGATCCGCAGTTCTCAGCACGGAAAATCGCGGCAAAAAAGCTTCTCAAAATTGGGCTGGAGGCGGCTCCCGCGCTTCGAGCGGCGCTGGGAAGCCCGAATCCGATTGTGGTGGTTCGGGCGGCGGAGCTGCTGGGCGACCTGAGCGACCTGGACGCCGTGCCTGCGCTGCAAGTGCTTCTGGACGATGCGCCCAGCGCCGATATCGGGAGTGCGGCACACGCTGCGCTGGGCAAGCTGGCGGGCCACGAGCGGAGCCTGGAAGCCCGTGAGCGTGCCCTGCGCGAGTATCGGGCCGTGCGCACCGCGCGTGCTATGCCTCAGGTGGTCGTGCCCACGGAAGCCAGCAACGAGCCGCAGCTACGTCGGCGCACAGGCGTACCGTTGCCGAGCGATGTCGAGGGGCTGATCGGGCTGCTTCGTCACCCGGAGTATGCCCGTCGCGTTGCTTCTTCCGAGGCGCTGGTCGCCATCGGCAGCGAGGTCACTCTGCCGCTGTGCGACCTGCTACCCGGCGCAAGCTACGTCCTGCGCAAGCGAATCGTCGAGGTGCTCAGCAGGTTGAGCGACCCACGTGCCCTGCCTGCGCTGACGCGTGAGCTGAGCCGGGTGATCGAGGGGCCGGAAGAGTTCGAGTTTCAGGAAGCTATCGTCGGGGCGCTCTCTCGGCTTCTGCCGCACATTCGCGCCAGGCCGGAGCCGACGCACCTTCCGGGAATCCTGAACTTGCTACGCGTCGGCGGGCAGGTTCGCGGAAGCGCGGACATGCCGATGACGTTGGCAGGAGCGGCCCTGTACCTCACGACGCTCGCAAAAAGTCATCCCGAGCCGCTGCTACGTGCCGCGCTGCCCTATCTCAAAGGCATTCGCCCGTTCGTCCCGAAAGAGTTCGGCCCGGCTCGCGCCGCCATCGAGGAAGCCACAAAAGTCTGGAAAGACCTGCCGCTCCCCGCCGATGCCCCCACGCTTTCCGCCGAAAATCTTCCCAGGCCCAGTGAGGAGAAGCTGTGAGTCACGACGATGCCATTGAGGACATCGAGCAGTTAATCCGTGTCTGCCAGGAAATTGAGGACATACCCGAGATGGCAGATCGCATTCCGCTGGCCCGCGAGCGGGAACGCCTGGAGCTGCGGCTGACGACCTATCCGCCCACAATCGCTATGGCGGTGATGCTTCAGGTGTTCCGGCCATTCATCGCACCGGAGCCAGCCGCACTGCCGAAATCAGCCGAGGGACGCCGGGGAGTGCATCGCGCGTGGCGGATTCTGGAGTCGCTCTACCCGGTTCACTCGCCTGCCCCTCACCCGGTGCCCGCAGAGACGCCTCTTCCTGAACACCTCGACGGGCTGATCGGGGTCATGCGCGAGCTAAGCGAGGCGCGGCGGCGGCAGGCGATGGTCGATATCCTGGCCCACGGTAGCGTCGCGGTTCCGGCGCTGGAGGACGCTTTGGCCCGAACCAGCTCGCCCCTGGTTCAGGCGCGGCTCGCCTACCTGCTCGCGATGCTCGGCGAGGTCCGACTGCTCTGTGTGCTCTGGGGCGCCTACCAAGAAGCTCTGACCTCCGAAGTGGCCGGGCTGCTGGAGAAATCCCTGCGACGAATGGCACAGACTCTGGAGAACGCCCCCGAAAAGCTGCCTCTTACGGACCTTATCGACGTTTTTATTGCAACCAGAAATAACCTTCCGGCTCTGGCCGAATCGCTCGCACGCGGCCTGACTCGCCTCGCACGCACCCACCCGACGCCCGCCTTGCGCGCCGCTCTTCCCCATCTGCACGGCTCCTGGCTGACGCCTCTCCCCCCGGCACTTCGCGAGGCCCGCGACGCCATCGAAGTCGCGACAAAAGAAGGGGCCGATCTCCCGCTCCCCGCCACGGAGCCAGAAGAGTTGGACAATCTCCCGCGCCCTGTGCAATGGTCCCAGTGGGAAGCGACCGACGACGAGAAACAGGTGATCGACAAGGCTATCGAGGATCTGAACCACCCGACATATCTGCGGCGAATGGCTTCGATAGCAACTCTGAGTAGCGTGGTAGGACAGGATGAAGCCAGAACCATCGGCCCAATTCTCGCAGCTCTGGTCTTTGCGCTACATAAACAGGAAGACAATGACAATGAATCACAAAACTACATCCTAAAATTAGTAAAAACCATAAAATACTCCAGATTTATCACAATAGTGCCAGATTCTGTGGTTACTTCCGATCTAATTTCATTGATACAGTTTTTCCAAACAGCAAATAACGACAAAAAATTCCTACTTGCTTCGATTATTCTCCCCTGTGCCAGATGGCTTCAACAGATCGCTCAAAATCGCCCCACACCGGAGCTTAGCGCTGCGATTCCCTATCTTGTTGTGAACAATCCATGGACTCCCATCGAATTTATTTCGGTCCGAAGATCGGTAGAACGTGCCGTCAAATCACTGCAAATCGATCTCCCTCTTCCTGCCACGGAGCCGGAAAATTCAAACAACTTGCCCCGGCCCAGTGAGGAGAAGATAGAGTGAGCTGGATGGTGCGGCGGGCGGCGCTGGAGTTCGCTTCGACCGAGGTTTTGATCGCGGCGCTACAAGATGCGAATCGGTTCGTGCGGGTCGAGTCGGTGCAGCGGCTGATTCCGAGGCTGGATGAAGAAAACGTCGAGGCGGCGCTTCTGGAAAAACTCTCAGATCGGTTGTACCGGGTCTCGCAAGCCGTCTACCCCGCCATTCCAAAGTTTGGCCCGGACGCCCTGCCCCTTCTGGAGCGGCTGGCGGCGACCGAGAGCGTCGGGACACTTGCCGAGGTCGCGCCGTTTCTCCCCCAGCTTGCCGAGGCACGCCCGCACCCGCGCCAGAAAAATCTCGCGGACGCACTGAAAAAACGCGCCAAAGAGTGGTTCCTACCCGGAGCCAGCCGAAAACGACTCCGAGAAGCCGCCGAGCGGATTGAGTGGGCGATCTTCCACCTGAAAGACCTGCCCATCGCTGTGGAGACGCCCACTCCCGGCCCGGTGAAGAACCTGCCGATCCCGTGGTGGCGACGCTAAATCAGTTTTGCGATCTCGAAGTGCATTCCATCCAGGCGGGTGAAGTGGCCGCCCCAGTAGAAGCCGTGCTCGTTCGCGATCCCGACCAGCTCGCGAACGGTCCCGGTCTTTCCGCGCAGGGCCGGAGTGGCCCCGAGCTGGTTCCACTCGAAGTTGATATCGAACGCCGAACCGAACGCATGGTTGGACAGGGTGATTCGGCTGCCCCGGATGAACCGCGCGACGAACGAGCCGTCCCAGGTCTTCACGCGGGGGAGCAGGCCCGCGTCGTCCCAGGCGATCCAGAGCTTCTGAAGCTGCCGGGCTGCGAGCCGATGGAACCGGACGCTGTGGCTGCTCGGCGCACCCGAGACGCCCGCAAGCTGCGGGAGATCCACACGAACAATATTGGTGTCTTCCCAGTCGCCCAGAATTTTGATCGCCTCGGGGTTGTCCGAATTCGGCGCGGGGACGAACTCGAACTTCCCGAACAGCGCGGCGCGGGCGACGTTTCCGGCAAGCGGCTCGAAGCCAGGTTTGGACGGCCAGCTTGGGCCATTGAGCACCGACGGATCATCCACCACGAGCGGGAACCCCAGCGCAATGGCTTTAGCAATCGTCTGCGCTCCGACCTCGCCGTCCTGGCCCAGGCTGTGCTTTTTCTGAAACTCTTTCGTCGCCGCCGTAGACTTCGCCCCGAACTCACCGTCGGCAACCACCTGAAAACCCTGTCCGCGCAAGAACAACTGCCACCGCTTGACGGCAGCTCCCTTCATTCCCTGTCGTAGAACCTGCATAAACTCACCTCCAAAGTCAGTATGCCCGAAACTTCAGAAAATCTAACGTCCACCGAGGCCAGTGAGCGAGACGCCTTCGATAAAATATCTTTGCGTAAAGAAAAACAAGACCAGAATCGGCAAAACGACGAGAGTGGATGCTGCCATGAGCAGGCCCGGCTCGCCCGCGTGCTGAGTTTGATAGAGCTGAAGTCCGTAGGCCAGCGGCATCTTCTCCGGGGAGCTGAGATAGATCAGCGGTCCCTGGAAGTTGTTCCACGCGCCCAGCGTCGCCATGATCGCAATTGCGGCGAGGGCGGGCTTGACCTGCGGCAGCATCACGCGCCACCAGAGACCAAACGGCCCGCAGCCGTCGATCTTGGCGGCGTCTTCCAGCTCGGTCGGGATCGAGAGAAAGAACTGCCGGAGCATGAAGATGTTGAACGCCGAGCCAAAAAACGCCGGGACGAACAGGGGCCGGAGTGTGTCGATCCAGCCCAGGCTTCTAAAAATGAGAAACTGCGGCATGAGCGTCACCGCGCCGGGGATCATCATCGTCGCCAGGAGAACGCCAAAAAGCGCGTCACGGCCCGGCCAGTGGAGCCGCGAGAAGCTGAACGCCACGAGCGCGGAGGCCAGCACGGTCCCGAGCACGGTCAGGAACGTGATGGTGAGCGTGTTCAACAGAAACGACAGACCGTAGTGTGTCTCGGCGGGCAGATACGCCAGTGCCTCGACATAGTTCGCCCAGCGCGGCGAGACCTGCCGCTGCTTGACCAGCTCGGCGCGCGTCGCCTCGAAGACCTGCCCGCTGGCGGCGTCTTTGACCTTCACGGCACCGCTCGGCAGATCGGCCAGCTCGTAGACGGTGCGCTGGCCCAGCTTGCTGAGCTTGCCCGGCTTGCCGCCGTCGCCGATCACTCCAGCGACCAGTTTCTGCTGCGTGGGAATCCAGACCGGCGGGAACACGGCCTGTTCGTCGTCGGGCTTGAGGCTGGTGGAGAGTAGCCACGCAAACGGAATGAGAAAGAGAAACGAGCCGACTAAAAGTGCCAGATGGGTCGCCGAGAGCGTCTGAACCCGCCCGGCATGCACCGGGTTGCGCGTCACGGCCCGGAGCCGAACCCACGCGGCAGCGCCAAACACACAGGAAAAGAGGAGGGTCAGGGTCCAGACCCGGACTCCCAGGGTCAGCCCGAGTAGCCCGAGGCTGGCGATGCCTCCGACAAGAACGTCCAGCCAGTCTTTGCGACTGAAGCCCGCGACGGCAACCGAGAGAGTCTGAACGATAGCGACCACCAGGGTCGCCAGCGCAAGTAGCCAGAGCAAGGCATTCACGACGCCAGCATACCACAGACCCTGCTCCAATAAAACTAAAAAGAAGGGTAATGACAAGTACAGACCAGGCCAATAATAACCCTCGAACCGACGAGTAATAACCGTTGGAAAGGAAATAACATGAACCTGCGCCCCCTTCTGGCTCTCGCGGCCCTCGCTGCGCTGAGCACCTCTGCCTTCGCACAAAACCTGATCGTCAATGGCGACTTCTCCGGTGGAAACTCCGGCTTCACCAGTAGCTACGTCAGCACGCCCGTCAACACGGGAGCGGGCGAGTACTCCGTCCGCACCGACGGCAGCACCTGGAACGGAGCGTTCTCAAGCTTCGGTGACCACACCAGCGGCACCGGAAACATGATGGTCGTCAACGGCTCGGGAGTCGTCGGGGCGAGTGTCTGGGGCCAGACCGGGATCGCGGTGACCCCGAACACGGACTACTACTTCTCCGCCTGGATCACCTCGGTCTTCCCGGCCAGCCCGGCCACCTTGCAGTTCAGCCTCAACGGTTCCCCTCTTGGCTCGGTTATCCAGGCGTCGCCTGGAACGCCGGACTGGACACAGTTCTATGCCACCTGGAACTCGGGCGCGAACACGTCTATCGATCTGGGAATCGTCAACCTGAACACGGCTTTCGGGGGGAACGACTTCGCCCTCGACGACCTGGAGTTCTCGACGACGGCCCCTGTCAGCGCTGCCCCCGAGCCGGGTAGCCTCGCGCTTCTGGGCCTGCTTGCACCGGCGCTTGGTTTTCTGCGCCGCCGCCGCGCCTGAGCAACCTCCTACCTGTAGAACCATTGAGCGCCGGGAAGTTTCTTCCCGGCGCTTTTTTTTCTGCGTCAGTAATATTTAATCTTATAAACAAATTGCTTCAGGCCAAACATTCTGCGTAGAGAATCGAAACACAAGATTCCACAAAGAATAGAGGAAATCACATGAAGCATCAATTCTTACTGGCTCTGGCTGCGCTAACACTGACTGGTTCTCCGGTTTTTGCACAGAATCTGATTACAAACGCCGATTTTTCCCTGGGAAATACCGGGTTTACCAGTGCTTATACCTATGCTCCGGCGGCCAACACGACGGAAGCGCAGTACACGGTCCGGACCAACCCCAACCCCTGGCTTGCCGCGTTCGCAAGCTTCGGGGATCGTACGAGCGGCACCGGAAACATGATGGTCGTCAATGGAGCGTCCACGGCAGGCGTCAGTGTCTGGGGGCAGTCCGGACTTTCCGTGGCTCCGAACACGACCTATTATTTTTCGGCCTGGGTCACCTCGGTGTTTGCACGTAACCCGGCGATCTTGCAGTTCCGCGTCAACGGAGCGCCGGTCGATGCGGGCTTTCGTGCCACCGCAGGGACACCCGACTGGCGTCAGTTCTACTCCATCTGGAACTCGGGAGCGAGCACCACGGCCAACATCAGCCTGGTCAACTTGAACACGGTCGCGCAGGGCAACGACTTCGCCCTCGACGACCTCGCGTTCTCCCGGACGCCCCCTGCCGTCGCCACCGCCGCCCCCGAACCCGGCAGCCTCGCGCTTCTGGGCCTCGCACTCCCCCTCGCCTTGGCCTTATCGAGGACGAAAATCGTCCGGCTATGGTTTCTAGGACGAAAAATCGTCCGGCTATGGTTTCCAGGACGAAAAATCGTCCGGCTATGGGGCGCTTCGCGCCGTCTCGCTTCGCTCGAAAACTTGGCGTAAAACTCGACCGAGGCACGAGGGAGACGGCAACTTGTTGCCCCATTGCCGGACGATTTTCGTCCTGGAAACTGGAAACTGGAAACTGGAACTCAGAGAAAACTACAAATTCTGTAAAAACTCTTATTTCTTATCGACTTCATAGTGAACCCAATATTTCTGCATTCTCCATTGAATCAAAGTTAGAATTAAGATAATAATAAATAAAATCCAGGCGATAGCACTGGCATAGCCCATTTTGAAGTACCGAAAGGCATTGTTGAAGAGATAGAGCACCGGAACCAGCATCGAGTCGAGGGGGCCGGTGCCGCCTTCGCCGCCACTGAGCACATAGACACGGTCGAACTCTTGCAATGCCCCGATAGTCCCCATAATTAAGTTGAAGAACAGATACGGCGAGAGCATGGGAAGTGTCACGTTTTTGAACTTCTGCCAGCGCCCTGCTCCGTCGATCTCAGCGGCTTCGTAGAGTGTCGGGGAAATTCCCTGAAGGCCTGCCAGCCACAGGATCATCCCGCCGCCCGCGCCCCAGAGTCCCTGGAAGATCAGGCCCGGCTTGGCCCACTCCGCGACCCCGAACCAGCCCGGCGGGAGCAGACCGAACCAGGGCGTCAGGGTTTGTTTCCAGAGCGCGTTGAGCAAGCCCTTGTTCGGATCGCCCGCCAGCAGCCAGCTCCAGAGCACCGCGCTCGCTATCGCCGGGACGATGCTCGGGATATAAAACGCCGTCCGGTACCAGTGCATCCCGCGTACTTTCTGGTTGAGCAGCAGTGCAATCGCAAGCCCCGTCACCATCCCGAGCGGAATTCCGTAGAGCGAGAGGTACAGCGCGTTGCCCAGGGCTTTCCCCATCAGCTCGCGGTCGTCGGTGACCAGCGTCTTGAAGTTGCCCAGCCCGACGGCGCGAGGGGCATGGAGAACGTCGTAGTCGGTGAACGCCAGCAGCGCACTGGCGATGATCGGCCCGGCGGTGAACACCAGAAAGCCCAGAAGCCACGGCGCGACCATCGCGTAGCCTGCCAGCGCCTCGCGGCGGGCCATGCGGGAGCGCCGGGTGAGCGAGAGAACTTTGAACGCGCCGAAGCCCAGGCCGAGCACGCCCAGAATCCCTGCGCCCCAGAGGTAGCTTCCGAGCGGAAACAGCGGGAGCGAGTCGCGGGAGAAGGTCCGGTCCAGCTCTTTCTGCACCAGCGCCTGCTGCTCGCCGAGTGCGGCCTCGGGGGTCTGCGCTCCCTGGCACGCCCGCTCGAACGCCCGCACATGCGCATCCCAGAGCTTCTGCCCGACGAACGTCACGGGGCGGTACCTGGCGTAGGCCAGCGCATCGATATAGGCCGCCTGTGCGTCCTTGAGCCGGGGGCTGAGCGGCGCGAACTCCCGCAGAAGCATCGCGTTGACGGTCTTCTGGGGCGTTAAATTAAAAACGAACGGACGCCCGATTTTCTTGTTGTACTCGCGCTGGGCCTCGTTGAAAATGCGGTAGCCTCGCTCCGACAGCAGAAACTGAATGAAGCGCCAGCCTTCTTTCGGGTGCTTTGCGCCTTTGGGCATCGCCAGCGAGTAGCCGCCGGTCCAGGTCACATAGGGCGTCTGGTCTTTGAAGCGGCCCTCCCCGCGTAGCCGCTCGGCGGGAACGGGCGGCGGGGCGACACCGAAGTCCAGGTCCGGGGCGTAGCGGGCGATGTTCGGGATCATCCAGCTTCCATTCACCACCATGGCGACCTTGCCGGTGAAGAACGGGTCCTGCTCGTTGGTCTGAAACCCCGACTGAAAGATGCTCACGGCTTCGTAGCCGCCCAGGGCATCGTAGACCTCTTTCATGTAGCCAAGCGCCGCCGTATTTTCCGGGGTCTTCAGCGTGCAGGAGCGCCCATCGGGGCTGAGAAAATCGCCGCCGTTCTGCCAGGAATACAAATAAAACCACGAGTTCCCAAAGTTCGGAATAAACCCGATGCGGGCGAATGTCTTGTCGGGGTTTTTCTGCGTCAGCTTGACCGAGTACGCTTTAAGCTCTTCCCAGGTTCGGGGCGGCTTGCTTGGGTCGAGTCCGGCGTCGCGAAAGAGTTTTTTGTTGTAGAGTAGCATCCGGTCGTCGATCCCCGACGGAATCGCGTAGACCTTGCCCTTGTACTCGGCCTCTTTCCAGGCGGCATCGTAAAAATTTGTGCGCTGGACACTCTCAGGGCCAGATTCTTTTGCAAGAAAGTCGTCGAGCGGAAGAAACGTGTCGCGGCTGGCCCAGTCGCCCACCGTGAACCGATCCTGGCTGATGACATCGGGCGGGACGCCGCCCACGATGGCCGTCATGAGTTTCTGCGGGTTCATGTTCCCCGCGCCCATCGCGAGGTTACTGACATCGATGTCGGGGTTGTCTTTCTCAAACGCCGCGATCTGGGCGTCGAGTCCGGCGGTCTCTTTCCCCGATTGCAGCCCCCAGACGACCAGCCGAACTTTATCGGCTCGGGCGGAGAGCGAAAAAAGCAAAACGACCAGCAACAGTGCGGCACGCGAGTAAATCACAGCCGGATTATACACGCTTCCCCCGGCCCCAATAATGGGGAGCGCCCTCCTTTCCCACACCCTACTCCCCCAGCATCGGGCGCGGGAGATTTTCGGGCGAGAGATCGGGGGCGTCGGCGGCGATGGGGAGATTTATCGCGCTTTCGATAGCGTTTCGAGCGTCGAGGAACTCTCTCGGGACGAACGGGCGAACTCCCTTGAGCCATGGCAGCGCGGAACGCAGCTCGGGGGTCGGGTTTGTCCGGGCAAGCTGCTCCAGCGTCCGCGCAGCAAAAACAGAGAGCGACGCGGGAAGATTGGTGATTCCACGCTCTCGAAGCAACAAAAGACAAAGCTCCAGGTGCGCAGGCGCGGGCGACTCGGTCATTTTTTCAGCAAGCTGAAGCAGGGACTGTGAAATGGCGTGCTGCTGATTGGCGTCGCGGGCGCTCTTGTAGGCATGAAGAAGCCGGGGAATCGCCTCGGGAAGCCCGAGCCGTCCCAGCGTGTCGGCGGCGCGGGTGCGCGTCAGGACTCCGGGTGAGTCCAAAGCATCGAGAAGGGAGTGAAGAGCGTCCGGCCCGATCTTCACCAGGGCTTCCACGGCATCGATGCGTTTTTTGTAGCTTCTTCGGTCGCCCAGCTCGCCAATCCGATGCGCGATCTGAAGCTGGAGGTCCAGTCGTTCGCGCCGGTCTTGCTCGCGAAACTGCGGGAGAAAGTCTGTATCGCCAAGCGTCAGCGCACGGGGCGGCACTTTAGGTGCTGGCACAGGAGGCTCCGGTTCCGGCGCGGAAGCGGGCAACGGTGGCAGGCGCTCCAGGCGCTGAAGCGCAGTTTGGGCGACGTGGGCACAGGCGGGGTCTTCCAGAAGCAGGCGCAGGGCCGGGATCGCTTCGACGGCCTTCAGCTCGCCCAGAGTGCGGGCGGCGCAGACCCGAACCAGGACGCCTGGTGAGCCGAGCGCCTCGATCAAAAACGGGGTCGCGGGCGGCCCGATCTCGACAAGCCGAACTATCGCCGCCCAGCGTACGGTGAACTCCGGATGCTGAAGCCGCTGGATCAACGTCGCGATCTCCTGAGGTACAATAGCGGCCATGACGAAGTTTGCGTTTCTCTCTCTGGTTCTTTTGAGTTGTATGGTTTGCGCCCAGGCCCGCGACGACAACCGTGGTGTCCGAACCGGCACGGAGGCTCTGGGCGACTGGACCACCGACGCACCCGGAGTGAAGCGCCGATTGACTCCCGCCGATCTCCCCAAGCCAGGAGACACGCCGTCCGTGGACAACGGCCCCCGCTACGCCCCCCAGCCCGACGGTGCCTGGCCCAAAGCCCCCGCAGGCTTCAAAGTCGAGCGCTTCGCGGAGAAACTCTGGGGCGTCCGAACCCTCAAGACGGCTCCCAACGGCGATATTTTTGCCGTGGACTCCAACCGGGGCCGACTTTTAATTTTACGCGACGAGAACCGCGACGGCAAGCCGGATTTTGTGCAGACGTTCGCCAAAGACCTGACCAAACCGTTCGGACTCGCGTTCTACCCGAGCGGCCCAAACCCGAAGTTTATCTATGTCGGCAACACGGACTCGGTCGTGCGAATTCCCTACCAGAGCGGCGACACCGTGGCCCGTGGCTCTGCCGAGGTCGTGGTCGGAAACCTGCCCGGCGGCGGACGGCTGCGCGGCGGCGGACACTGGACCCGCGCCGTGGCGTTCTCCCAGGGCGATAAAACGATGTTCGTCTCGGTCGGCTCGATCTCCAACAACGACGACCCCGACGAGAACAAAAACGAAGAGCGCCGGGCGTGCGTTTTAGCGTTCGACCCGGACGGCAAGAAAGAGCGAATCTTCGCGTCGGGGATTCGCAACGCGGTGGGCCTTGCGGTTCAGCCCGGCACCGGAACCCTGTTCTGCTCCGTGAACGAGCGCGACGGCCTGGGCGACATGCTGGTGCCCGACTATGTCTCGTCGGTGAAAGAAGGCGGGTTCTACGGCTGGCCCTATTTCTACATCGGCGGCAACGAAGACCCGCGCCACGCCGGAAAGAAGCCTGAGCTGAAAAACAAGGTGCTCGTGCCCGATGTGCTACTCCAGTCGCACAGCGCCTCGCTCGATCTGTGTTTCTCGACGAGCAAGAGCTTCCCGAAAGAGTTTCAGGGCGGAATTTTTGCCGCCGAGCACGGAAGCTGGAACCGCGCACGGCGGACGGGCTACAAAGTGGTCTATATTCCCACCGACAAAAAGGGCAAGCCCACCGGCGAGTACGTGGACTTTTTGACGGGCTTTGTGAAGAGCGACGCGGAGATATGGGGCCGCCCGGTCGGAGTCACGGTCGCGCGCGACGGTGCGCTGCTGGTCTGCGACGACGCGTCCGGCTCGATCTGGCGCATCAGCCGGAGCGCACGGCCATGAAAGCGCTTCTTCCATCTCCCCGAATGTCGCTTCGTTCGTTCCTCACTACGCTCCTTCGCCCCTCTTCCCGTGACGCTCGGTCACGAAGCGACGTTGAATGTCGCTTCGTGACCTCGCTGGAAGAGGGGTTACAGGGAGTTCTCCCTCTTCCGCCGAGGTACGAGGCAAAACGGGAAGAGGGACGAAAGCGAAGCGCTTCGAGGGAGATGGCAGCCCTGCTCCTCACCCTCCTGCTAACTCTGCCCGCGCTGGCGCAGAAGCCTGCGCCGGTCACAGGCAAGGACATCCAGAGCCGGATTCAAAAAGCGCTCCAGGCTCCCGCGCTCCAGCGGGCCTCGGTCGGCTTTCTGGTGAAGTCGCTGGACCGGGGCGGCAGGACGCTTTTCGCTGTGAACCCCGATGCGGCCCTGATGCCTGCGTCGAACATGAAAGTGCTGACGGCGGCGAGTGCGCTCGGGACGCTCGGGCCGGAGTTCGTGTTTCGGACCCGCGTCGCAAAACTGGCCGATGAGGAGCTGGCGCTGATCGGGTCGGGCGATCCGTCGCTCGACGACGCCCGCCTGCGCGACCTGGCGAGCGCCGTGAAAGATCAGGGAGTCACGCGGGTCACGAAAATTCTCGCCGATGCCAGCCGGTTCGACGAGCAACTTCTGGGCGAGGGCTGGCAGTGGGACGACGAATCGTTCGGGTTCTCGGCGCAGGTCAGCGGCCTGAACGTCAACGGCAACGTCGCGCGTCTCACCGTGACGCCCGGCGGTGCCGACGGCGAGAAAGCCACGGTCGCCTCGGACGGCTACTTGAAGTTGGTCGGCGAGATTCTCACCACAGAGAAAGGCGAGGGCGGCGCACGCGCCGAGCGGCGGCGCGGCCTCAACGAAGTGATTCTCACCGGGAAAGTCAAGGCTGGCTCCGGCCCCGTCGGGCTTTCGGTGACGGTCGAAGACCCCGCGCTCTACGCCGCGTACCGGTTCGTCCGTGCCCTGCGCGACGCAGGCGTGAGCGTGGACGACGACGCGCTGCTCAGCGCTGGAGTCGTCCCCCAGGGTGCCGCGACGCTCGCCGAGAGCGCCAGTGCGCCGCTTGCGGAGCTGACCCGGCGCTTTCTCAAGAGCAGCGACAACCTCTACGGCGAGTGCTTTCTAAAAGCTCTCGGCGCGGAGAAGAAAAACGCCCCCGGCACCAGCGAAAAAGGGGCCGCCGTGGTTCGCGCCTGGCTGAATGGCAAGAAGATCAACGCACAGGGACTGGTCCAGGCCGACGGCTGCGGCCTGTCTCGCCTCGACGAAGTGACGCCCCGGCTGATGGTCGAGACCCTCACGGCGGCGTCCGCGCTGCCCGGCTTTGCGGTCGCTCTGCCCGTCGGCGGCTTCGACGGGACGCTCTCGCGCCGGTTCGTGAAAACAGCCGCCGAGGGCAACGTCCGCGCCAAGACCGGAACCATTCTGGGCGTCTCCAGCCTCTCGGGGTACGTCACAACAAAAGCGGGCGAGAAACTCGTCTTCTCGATTCTGATGAACCACTTCGACCGTGCCAGTGGTGCCAGCGTCGCCCGCCAGACCCAGGACGCGATTGTTCTCGCGCTCATGGACACGCCGAGGGCCGCCGTCACCCTCGCGCCCGACCCGCCCAAGAAAAAAGCCGCTCCCCCTGCAAAAACCACCCGGAAGCGCCGATAATCTCAGGTTCGATATTTTAAAAATATTAACTTTTTTAGCACCAACAAATATCAACGCAATCATAATCTATACATTGACCTGTTGCCTTGTGCAATATTTCCACGTAGAATTGCCAGAACGTCCCCCGGTAAGGGAACGAGGTAGAAAAGAGAAGTTTCCTAACATGCGGAATTCAGCAATTATTTTAGCGGGCGTCGTCAGCCTGCTCGCCCTGGCAGGCAGCGCACAGGCGCAGGGCGTCCTGTACGACAACACCACAAACTTTCTTGGTCAGGCGTTCTCCAACGGCAACGCGACGAACCAGGCAGGCAACACGATCACCAACGTCGTGGCAGATAGAATCACTTTTACCGGCGGTGCGGGTCAGTCGATCCTCAGCTTCACGTTCAGTGTCGCGAACCTGAACACGGTGGCGGTCTCGGCCCGGCCTCGGGTTCGGTTCTGGCAGACAGACGGTGCGGGCGGCGCACCGGGAACGCTCATCAGCGGCTTCAGTTTCGCTGCGATCAGCTTCACGGCAGGCAATGTGGGCCTGTTCACTGCCAACATCGCGGCGGGCAGTCTCGTCGTTCCGGGCAGCGGCGACATGTGGGCCGGAATCACCTTCGACAACAACACCGGTGCCACCGGCGCGACCATCGCTCAGCTCAACAACCTGGGCCAGGGACTCTTCAACCCGCCCGCCATCGGCTCCAGCAACGACTCTCACTGGATCTCCGCTGCTGCTGGCTCGAACTTTGTCTCCAGCCCGGCAGGAACCATCACCAGCTCGCCGTTCGCCGCCAATCCCGTTGCGAACTACGGCTGGCAGTTCGTCGCTGCGCCGGAGCCGGGGAGCCTGGCGCTTCTCGGGCTGGGCGGTCTCGGGGCGCTGGGCGTTCTGCGCCGACGACGCCGCGCTTAGCTGCGTCTTCTAAAATAAAAATTGCCGCCATGAACTCTCGTGGCGGCAATTTTTATTTTTAGCGATACAATCTCCCCCGTGACGGCAGAGTTCTGGATAAAAAAACCGCTGATCGGAATGGTGCATTTAGCCCCCCTTCCTGGTTCCCCCCGCGATGCGGGAGACTTCGACGCGACGCTCGCCCGCGCCCGCGAGGACGCCCGTGCGCTGTCCGAGGGCGGAGCCGACGCCATCATGGTGGAGAACTTCTTCGACGCCCCCTTTGAGAAGGGCCGGGTTCCCGCGCATACCGTGGCTGCGCTCACCCGCGCCGCGCTCGAAATCCGGGATGTCGCCCCCAATGTCCCGCTCGGGATCAACTGCCTGCGCAACGACGCGCTCTCCGCTATCGCCATCGCTCACGTCGTGGGGGCCAGCTTTGTCCGGGTCAATGTCTGGGTCGGAGCCGCCGTCACCGACCAGGGAATCATCGAAGGGGCCGCGCGCGAGGCCGTTCTGTATCGCAAGTTCCTGGGCGCAGACATCAAAATCTTCGCGGATATCTTTGTGAAACATGCCGCGCAACTCGGCGACGGCTCCATGACTCTAACGGATGCGGCCAAAGACGCCGCCCTCCGTGGCCTGGCCGACGCGCTGATCGTCAGTGGAACCGCAACCGGCGCAGAAACGTCCGAAGAAACCGTGCGCGAGGCGGCAAAAGCCGTGCCGGGGACGCCTGTACTGGTCGGCAGCGGCTTCAGCCAGACCTCGGCGCGAGCCTTGCTGACGGCAGGCGCGGCGGGCGCAATCGTCGGAACGAGCTTGAAAGACGGTGGACGGGTAGAAAGCCCGGTGAGCGCGGAGAAAGTACGCGCCCTGAAGTCCGCCATGAGTTTTTAAAAGTATGTCGAAGCTGAAGAAGTGGCTCCTGGAGGGCATGGCCCCCGAGCCGGAAGGTATGTTCGAGACCGAGGAAGAGGTCGAGAAAAGCCACCATCACCAGCATCCGTGGTGGAAAGTCATGTGTTTGACGGGAGTCGATTATTTTTCGACCCTCGGCTACCAGCCCGGAATCGCCGCGCTCGCGGCGGGTGCGCTCTCGCCGTTCGCGACTCTGGTTCTTGTCTTGCTGACTCTCTTCGGGGCGTTCCCGATCTACCGCCGGGTGTCCGAAGAGTCTCCCCACGGCGAAGGCTCGATCTCGATGCTCGCCAGCTTGCTCTCGTACTGGCAGGGAAAGCTGTTAGTTTTAGTGCTACTGGGCTTTGTGGCGACTGATTTTGTGATCACAATCACGCTTTCTGCCGCCGATGCCAGTGCCCACGTACTGGAAAACCGCTTTCTGCATCACTTCTTCGAGGGTTCGCCGCTTCTCTGGCAGATTACGATCACGCTGTTGCTAGTTGTCGGGCTGGGCGTGGTCTTTTTGAAGGGTTTCAAAGAGGCCATTGGAATCGCGGTTGTTCTGGTGATTGCGTATCTGATTTTGAACGCGGTGGTGATCGGGCGCGGACTGCTGGAGATCGCGGCGCACCCGAGTCATATTCCCGACTGGAAAGCCGCACTGTTCACCCAGCACGGCTCGATTCCCGGCCTGGTGATCGCGTCGCTGCTGCTGTTCCCGAAGCTCGCGCTCGGACTTTCAGGCTTCGAGACGGGCGCTGCCGTGATGCCGCTGGTCGAGGGCAAGCCGACCGATACCCACGAAGCGCCGACAGGCCGAATCGCCAGCACCCGGAAATTATTGCTGGTCGCCGCGCTGATCATGAGCGTTTACTTGATTACGTCGAGCCTCGTGACGACGATGCTGATCAAGCCAGCGCAGTTTCTCCCGAAGCTCGAAGGTGAAAAAATTGTTACCGCGCAGGAGCTGAACGCTGGAACGACGATCCGGTTGCATCCGGAGACAGGGAAGGACCACTCGCTCGACGTGCCGGTTCCGCCGACCAGCGGTGAGACCACCCTAAAACTCGACACGAAGATCAACGAGAAGACCACGGAGACCGTCTCGGTCGGACTCACGGTGACTTCGATAGACGACGGTGCACGCTTCAAGCTAACCGGGCTGAAAAAACCTGGTGAAGCCAACGGACGCGCTCTGGCGTACCTCGCGGTCGAGCTTTTCGGCCCGTCCATCGGCCCCTGGTTCGGCTTGATCTACGACTTCTCGACCATTGCGATTCTCTGGTTTGCCGGAGCGAGCGCCATGGCTGGGCTTCTGAACATCGTCCCCAGGTACCTTCCCCGCTACGGTATGGCACCCGAGTGGACCCGTGCAAACCGTCCGCTGGTGCTGGTCTACATGGCGATTGCCATCCTCGTGACCCTGATCTTCCGGGCCAACGTCGATGCACAGGGCGGTGCCTACGCCACGGGAGTTCTGGTGCTGATGACGAGCGCGGCGGTCGCGGTGACGATCTCCGCCCGCCGAAAAGGGCAGAAGAGCAGTACGATCTTCTTTGCCATAGTGACGCTGGTCTTTCTGTACACCACCGTGGTCAACATCATCGAGCGTTCGGATGGCGTCAAGATTGCCAGTGTGTTCATCGGAGCCGTGTTGCTCATTTCCGTTCTCTCTCGAATCTGGCGTGCCTCGGAGCTTCGTGTCAGCTCGGTGGAGGTGGACGACGAAGCCCGGCGCATGATCGCGGCGCTTGGCAAGCAGCCCGAGGTCCGGCTTCTGGCAAACCACCCCGACGAGCAAGATGTCGCTGAATACTCGGCGGCGACCTTCAAGGCTCAGAAAGATCATGCCGTCGCCCCCGCCGAGCGCTACGCATTCGTCGAAGTGTACATCCAGGACGCGTCCACGTTCTCGTCCGGGATGCGCGTCGAGGGCCACGACGTGGGAGGCTTCTGGGTTCTGCGCTGCTACGGGGTCGCGGTCCCGAACGCCGTCGCGGCTCTCGCTCTCTATGTCCAGAAGACCACCGGACGTCGCCCGCATGTCTACTTCAACTGGATCGAGGGCAGCCCGCTTTTGTTTTTAGGCAAGTTTTTCTTATCCGGCCAGGGCGATATCGCCCCCATGACCCACGAAATTCTAAGAAAAGCCCAGCCCGACCCCAACAAACGCCCCGTCATCCACGCCGCCGGATAAGCATTAGAAAAAAATGCCAACCTAAACGGAGCAGATGCCTTGACGATTTCTCCGTTTGGGTTTACAATTGTAGTATCTCTCTAACCGAAAAGAGGAAACTATGGGACGAATACGACGAACATCTAAGATTCTTGAAGTCGCACTGGTACGACGGGCGAATCTGGCGAAGATTGACCCGAAGCTCAATCTCGGCCACGACAATGCGCTGTCTGTCTACGACGCGGAGATCGCAACAGTCCAGGCAAAGCTCGATGCCTACAACCAGATTCTCGCCGCTGCCGACAACGCGCTCAACGAGCTTCAGGACGAGGAAAAGCGCCTGCGTACCCGCTCGTCCAAGCTGCTCGCCGGAGTCGGAGTCGCCTACGGAAAAGACTCCTCCGAGTACGAAATGGCTGGTGGAACCCGCACCTGACCTTCTTCGGCTAAAAGCAAGTTCATCGTGCTAAAATAGACCGATAATGAACCTGCCGCCACTACAGTTCGCCGCCCTCGCGCTGGGTGCGGCAGGTTTCTTTTTGGGCGCGTTCCCCCGAAGCGCTACGCCTCGTACCTCGGCTTCACTTTCGCCCCCGTGCCGCACGGGGGAGGGGGGACAGCGTCCGTGGACTCTGTTGCCGCTGGCGCTTCCGGCACTGATCTTCGCCGCATACTACTTGAGAGTTTTCTCAGAACCGCTCTGGCTCTATCAGCTTCGCGCCGTGCCCGGCTCCGAGCTTCTGGCCGCGCTCGCGGGAGTTCCCGCCGGGCAGTTCTTTCAAAAGACGCCAAAGCTGGCCCGCTGGGTGATTCCGGTGATTCTCTTTGGGGTTTTGTTTGCACCGTACTTGAAGTTCTATCTGGTGCCGCTGGACCGACGCTTTCTCAAAGAAACCTGGAAGGATGGCGTGTGTCTCCAGAGCACGCCATCCACGTGCGGCCCGGCGAGTGCGGCGACGCTCTGCAAGTTTCTCGGGGTTGAAGTTACGGAGCGAGAGCTGGCGATAGAGAGCTTTTCCACAGCGACCGGAACCGAAAACTGGTACCTGGCAAGGGCGCTTCGTCGGCGCGGACTTGGAGTGCGCTTCGAGAAGACCTCGCCCGACCCGAGAGAGCTTGTCTACCCCGCCATCGCCGGGACGGAGCTTGGCGGCGCGGGCGGAGCGGGGCACTTTATCGTCGTTCTGAATAAAACCCCGGATGGCTATCTCATCGCCGACCCGGTATCTGGCAAGTCCATGCTTCGGCCCGACGAAATCGCAGGCGGGCGCTACCGATTCACCGGATTTTTTCTAAAAATTATGCGGCCAGAAGCGCGGAGGTGAGTAGCTTGAGAAACTCGGGAATTTTTCCGCGAACCCCGACCCGCCGCTCGTTGAGGCGGGTGGAGAACTGATTCGGCGAGGGAGTCGGGGGCGGCTCGGCCAGTGCGGGGCACTCCAAGACGGTCCACTCCTGGCTCACGCCCTCAGAGTCCACGACGCGTAGCCGTAGCGCGAGGCGCGGCACGCGGATGCCCTGCTCCGAGGCCCAGCGCTCGACATCGCGCCGAGCGGCCAGCGGATCGGTCAGGTCGCTGCGCACCAGCAGGCGCGCCGCATCGCTTGTCGTTGTCAGTGTGAGAACCATGGCATTCTCTATTGTCGTCCGTGGGGCGATTCTTGCTCAGGGGAAACCCGGAAACCTGGCAAGTTTTTCGTTGTCCCAGACAGTATGACCCGAAAAATTGCCGTGCTCAGCTTTCTCGCTCTCGCGGCGGGCTGTGGTGGCGGAGGCAGCGACCCCGCCACGACGCCACCCCGAACTGCCACCGTGACCATCGCGTTTCCCAAAACGGGCCTCGCCGATGCCGCGCCGCAAGTGTCGCTTCCTGGCTTCACGCGCTCGCTCGGAACCCTGAAAAAAGTCGATGTAAAAATTTCCGTCACCATGGAGTGCGAAGCCCGCGCCACGGCAACCGGCGGAGCCTCGCTCTCGGGCGACTACTCGATCCGGGGCTTCTGCTCATTGCTCAGAACGCCGGGAAACCTGGCCCTGGTCGATGTCCCGACGACTGCCGGGGGCACGAGCGGCACGCTGACCCTCGGGCCGGGCGGCACGCAGACCTGGACCTTCACCGGCGCGGACGCGATTGTGACGCAGCAGACCACGACCCACACGCGCGGCAGCGCCTTCGATGCCTTCAACGCGGGCGGCGACATCGCCCTGAAAGTCGTCCCGAAGGTCGTCGTCTCGCTCCCACCCGGAGCCACATCGAGCGTCACGGGCAACGCCGAAGGATTGGTCTCCGTGACGTACACCTACACCCCGGCCCTGCTGTAGCCGCAGATGGAGCTGCGGCAACTGGAGGCGTTTGTAACGGTGGCGCGGCTGACGAGCTTCACGAAGGCGGCCCGTGTCCTGCATCTGACGCAGCCTGCGGTGACGCGGCAAGTCGCGGCGCTGGAGAGCGAGCTGGGGACGATGCTGTTCGACCGGCTCGGCAAGAAAGTCCAGCTCACGAGCGCGGGCGAGGCGCTTCTTCCCCGCGCCGAGGCGCTGCTCCAGGGCGTCGAGGAAGCCCGAAGAGCCGTCGCCGAGGTCGCAGGGGGGACAGCGGGAAAGCTAACCATCGCCGCAAGTAGCACGCTGGCGGCCTACGTGGTTCCAAGGCTCCTGCGGGCGTTCCAGGCGGCGCATCCGGGAATCGAGCTGGCCCTGCGCACCGGGCTTTCCGCGCAGGTGCGCGAGCTGGTGCGCACCGGAGCCGCCGATGTGGGGCTGGCGACGACCGAGGGCGAATCGCTGGAGGAAACCTCGGGACCGCTGGAGCTTCACCGGCTCGGGCGCTACGAGACGGTGCTGGTCGTGCCACCGGGCCATCGCCTTGCAAGGCACGCCCACGCCGCTCCGGGCGATCTTGCGGGAGAGCCGCTTCTCGCCATGGAGCCGGGAACCAATCTCCGGGCGTTCGTAGATCGGCTGCTCGCGCTCTCGGGTGTCGAGGCGAGAATCACCATGGAGTTGGACAGCGTCGAGGCGATCAAGCGCATGGTCGAGGCCGGGATCGGGGTCGCGCTCCTGCCGAAAGTCGCCGCCGAATCTGAAGCCGAGGCCGGACGCCTCGTCGCGCTCCCGCTGTCGGGCGTCCCCCTGCCCGACCGCGAGATCTTATTGCTCTGGCGCAAAGACCGCAACCACAGCACGATCCTACGAGCGTTCTTAGCCCCGCTCGGCGTCGATGGGTAAGCCCAATAATGGGGAACCAAACAAAGAAAAATCTGCTTTTGGTCCCCCATTATTGGGGTTAGGGGATAAAAACTACTGGAGGCAGTCGTCGCTCTCGGTAGCCACGGCGATATCGGACACTTCCTCAACCACATCCTGGCCCTCGGAGGCGATGGTCGGATCGACGACAACCTCGGTGGTCAGGCTCGCCATGCCGTTGATGTCGCGCCACTGGCCCTGAGCATCGGTGAGCTGGTAGCGGCCCTCGCCGGTGCGCTCGTCCATGCCGAAGTACACGCGGCGGGTCTCGTTCTCGTCGCGCAGGAGCAGGCTCGGGACGTGCTGGAACGTGTCCAGCTGGAGACGATTCTGGCCGTCGTTGTCGTACATCACCAGCCCCGGCTCGCCGCTACGATCCGTCGTCAGAACCGCACGCGATTGGCCGTGCGAATCGACCAGGCGAAACTCGCGCGCGGAGACGACGCTCCCGCCTCGCACGGGCAACAGTGCCCGCCCGAGAAGGTCGATGGCAACCAGAACCACGGCGGTGGCGACGATGATCTTTGTCTGTGTGTTCATACTGCGAAACCCTTTCTGACTGGACGTATCATACCCGAAAATCCGCGATGTTACCCCTCGACGCGTCCCCCGCCCGAGGACTCGCCGCCACCCGAGTTGCTGTCCCCCGACGGGCGACGCTCACCGCCGCCGCCGCCGTCGCTCTCGGAACGCACGCGGCGCGACCGACGGCGACGCCTGGGTTTTGGCTCGTCGCCACCACCGGTATCTCCTGTGGCCGGGGCAACGTCCGTGGCAGCGGCGGCTTCGTCCGTCGTCGCTCTTCGGCGGCGGCGGCGACGGCGGGTGCTGGTCTCGCCGTCGGTCAGGGTGCGACCGCCGCCAAGCTGCATCCGCGCCGAACCGGGCGTCGGCGACGGTGCCGGGGTCGCTTCTTCGCCGGGAACCACCAGCGTCTTGGACTTCGGCGTCACGGTGAGCGTCCAGCGCTTGCCCTGGTACGCGATTCCGGTGATGGTCAGTTTTTTCCAGCTCGGCGGCATCGTCGGCTTGCCCGCCGAGATATCGTTCCAGCGGGCAAAGTCCAGCCCTCCGAAGCCATAGTAAACCGCCTGGAGCACCCCGCCTGCGCCCGTTGCGAACACACACCGGTCCAGCGTGCGCTTCTCCGAGTAGAGCAAAAACGGACCACGAACAAACGGACGATAGCTCTCCCGGAACTCGGCATCGGCCTCTTTAGCGCGACCCAGCCGGGCGTTGATCAGCGCATGCACCGAGTCGGTCATCGCCGGGCCGTTCTTAATGGGGCGCTTGACATGGAAGTCGAACGTTTTTGTCGCGATATCGTCGCTCATCGGGTGGCGGGCGGGCCAGAGCAGAAGCTCGCCGTCCGCCTGCTTGGTTCCGGGCTTGCCGTCGTCGCCCGCGCAGCGCAGGTAGACGCCTGTCTCGGGGTTTCGAGCGAAGAACATGGCGTTAATAACTTCGTTCCACTTTTCCGGTGCATTCTTGCCCAGAACCTCGGCGGCCTGCGTCCCGGCACGAAGACACTGGAGCGCCATTGCGTTGGTGTAGGAGTTGTCATCGACCCCTAAATGCAGCTCGTCGGGACCGGTTACTTTTCTAAGATGATAGGCCCCGTTGTCGTCTTTTTTGGCCCGACTCGCAAAGAAATCAGCCACGGCGGAGATCACAGGCCAGCCGCGTTTTTCCAGCCAGTTTTTATCGCCGGTTGCCAAATAATACTGCCAGTGCGCCCACCCGACTCCCGCCGTGACATGCCGACCTTCGGAAAAGCCGCCCGGCGCGGTCTCTTTCCCCGTCTTTGCCGACTCCCACGGAAAGTCCGCGCCCGCATAGCCCTCTGCTCTGGCATTTGCTTTCGCCGCAGCGAGCATCTTGAAGCGATAGTCTAAGATATTCCGGGCAAGCTGTGGGTGCTGGGCGAGCAGCGCCGGAAAGATCCAGACATCGGCGTCCCAGAAGATATGGCCTTTGTAAAAATCGGAAGAAAGCGTCTCGGGAGCGACCGAGTCGGTGCCGCCGACGCGCGTGGACTGAAGCAGATCGAAGAGTAATTTATGGACGAGCTGCTGGGCCTCGGGGTCGCCCTCGATCTGGATGTCTTTGTCTTGCCAGCGGGCTTCCCAGACCGACTGATGCGCCTGGAGCGATTCTTGATACGTCGGCTCGGGGATCAGGGGCTTGTCGGTGGGGCGCAGCACCTGCGCGAAGATCGCCCAGGAGTTCGGACCGAGCTGCCGAAGCTTGCGAAACGCCACTTTCACGCCCCCGCTCAGGATCGCCTGCGGGAGCTTCGGCTCGGCATTGTCCACCCGGATCACGGCGAGATTGGGCTGGGCCGCCGAAACAAACGAGGTCACCACGACATCGTTCCAGCGCGTCGTGAGCAGGCCGCGCTTCATGTCCAGAGTTTGCTCGTACTCGGCGTCTTTCGGGATCGGCGGCAGGGCGAGCGCGTGCCAGTTGGGCAGAGCGGCCAGCGCCTCGTAGGAGTCATAGACCCCGGCGACATAGGCCCGGCTGTCTTTGGTCGCCACTCCCTGCGCCCCGAACGTCGCCCCGATCAGCCCGTTCCCGAGGAAGATTCCCCGGCTTCCCCGGCTCGCTGCCGGTTCTGTGGTGTGTAGAACCCAGGGATTGGTCTCGGCGAACGCGCCTGTGTCGGTCTTGACCGGCACCCGAATCCCCTCAGGGACGGGTTCCTTTTTCGGGCAGCCCAGCCCCAGCGTAGCCAGCGCGAGCAGTGCGCTCAGTCTCGTTGTGCGACAAAAAGCCATCGGTCGGTGTTCCTTACGGGCGGTTGGTTGCCATAGTTCCCGAAGACATCGATCTTCGAGAACCCCGCCTCGGCCAGCCAGGTGAGAATCTCTTTTTTGGTGTAGGCGCGCTGCCAGTGGATCTCGGAGAAGTGGCGCTCTTGTCCGGTTGCCTCATCGACGACCCAGAACGCCATCGAGACCCGGCACAGCCCGAGGTCGGGATAGAACTCGCTCACCCAGTCGTGCTTCACCGGGCCGGTGAGGTCTTTCTGGGTGAACAGGTTCTCTTTGAGCGCGTAGACCGAGTTCATGTCGAACGTCACGACCCCGCCGCTCGCGGTGTGTTCGTAGAGCCTGTGAATCGCCGCCCGCAGCTCTTCTGGCTCCAGAATATAGTTGAACGAGTCGAACATCGAGACGATCAGGTCGAATCGCTGCCCGCCCAGATCGAGCGTCGCGGCGTTCTGCACCTGAAACTCGGCCCGCTCGCCCCAGCCACCCGCGTCCGCCTTGGTCTTTGCGACCGCGATCATGGCCTCCGCGAGATCGATCCCGACCACGGGTCCGTAGCCGCGTTGCACCAGAAGCTCGGTAGTAATTCCAGTCCCACACGCGACGTCCAGAACGCTTCGTGGCGTCGCGCCTCGCTCGCGTGCGGCCCGCTCCATCCGCGTCAGCCACTCGCCATGGGGGACATCGCGCATCAGGGCATCGTACACCGACGCCACCGCTCCGTAGGTTTGCGAGGGTTTCGCGGCAGCGCCAGCAGTTTTTGTCGTCATCGGGCAACGACTATTCTATCGCACCCCGGTTCCGGCACGAGTTGCGCGGTATCATAGGGACAGGGCAAACGCATTTGAAATCGGTCTTGCTGGTGATGCTATTTATTGATATTCGCTGTATTTTTCCGTCGAATAAATTCGCGGCTACAACTACGAATTCGACCTGCGATTGGCAAGCCAATCTTGTCGAATCAAAGAGAA
>JANLTX010000065.1:0-9785 GCA_031363095.1 Armatimonadota bacterium
CAAGCGAGCTTTGTCGAATCTCGGAAAATGTCTGATTCGACGAGGGCAGCTTGCTTCCTGAAGGTCGAATTTGTATTTGTAGCCGGGAATTTATTCCACGGCATAGAGGAGACAAAATCCGTATGCGGTTGCCCTGCCCTCTTCCGTGCCTCGTTCCTCGGCGAAGAGGGTCGGCGGTGACGCCGGGGAGATGCTAAACGGAGCGCAGAGTGTGAAGGGCCATCTCGGGGGCGCAGCGCAGGCGCATGGGGAAGCCGGTGTTGCCGATGCCACGGCTGACAAAGAGCCGCGCCCGCCCGAAATCGCCCCAGCCCTGGTAGAGCGGGAAGCCTTCCATCCCGCTTGGCAGGTGTAGCGCTCGCTCCCCGATCCGAATCTGGCCGCCGTGCGTGTGGCCTGCCAGCGCGATCCAGGGCCGATCTTCGATCAGATCGACACCCGGCGGCTGGTGGACGAGAAACAGGCACGCGGCCTGCCCCGGAATTCGGCTCGCGAACGGCGCAACTGTGGGAAATCCCTTGAGCCGATCCTCGACGCCCGCGATCCAGAGTCCCGGCGCGGCCTGAAGCGCGTCGTTGCGCAGAACCCGGACCCGTGCCAGCCGCGCGAGCGAGTCGGTGACTTTCTCGGCGCTGGAGCCATAGTCGTGGTTTCCGAGGCAGGCCCACATGCCGAGGCGCGGCGTGAGGAGCGCGAGCATTCGGGCGAGCGGCTCGGCGTCGCGGTGGTGCCCGTGCACAAAGTCGCCGGTGAAAACCACTAAATCGGGCTGAAGCTCTCGGGTTCGGCGCACGGCTTCGAGAATTGTGTGGTCGGGCGTCAGCGGCCCGCGATGAATATCCGTGAGATGCACCACGCGCAGCCCGTCGAGCGCCACCGGAAGGTTGGGCATCGGGACTTCGTGACGGGTGAGGTCGAGCGTGTACGGCTCCGCCAGCGCCGCCGCTGTGGGCACCGCGATGGCTGTCGCGCCGAGCCGTAGAAACCGTCGCCGGGTGAAAACGCGCATGTTCTCTCTATATCGGTACTTTGCCCAATAAAGTTCCCGGACCCATCCCCCGGCCCCTTACCCTTCTCTTTTTCCGACTTCGTCGGGAGAAGGGAAGGGGGGAACCCCTCTGACTCCCCTTCCCTCGCCCCGTCGGAGACGGAAATAGGCGAGGGAAGGGGCCGGGGGATGGGTCCTAAAACGACTGGCCGAGGGAGACGTAGGTGCGGATTCTGTCGCCCCGTGCGACATCGAAGCGGATCGGGCCGAGCGGGGAGGCGAAGCGCAGCCCGACCCCGAGGCCGCCTTTGAGGCTTCCCGGACGGACGCCTCGGCCCGGACGCCAGGCATTGCCAAAGTCTCCGAACGCGACCCCACTCATGCCCTCGGCGAGCGGAAACCGGGTCTCGACACTGCCCATCAGCATCCGGTCGCCCCGGACGGAGAACAGGTCGTAGCCACGAAGCAAGTCGAAGCCACCCAGAAAAAACTGCTCGGGCAGGGGCGTGTCCCCCGAGGAGCTACCGCCTAAGATGCGCAGCGCGAGCGTCGGGCTTTGCGGATTTTTTCCGAGGGGCCGGTAGGTCCGAAGGTCGAGCCGGGCCTGGGTGAATCGGGCGTCGCCACCGAAGAGGCCGCCTGCTCGCTCCAGAGTCAGCCGATGCAAAAACCCACGCCGAGGAGAGTTAATCTGGTCGCGCCCGTCGCTCTGAAGCCCGAGGCTCCACGCGCCGATTCTGGCCGGGGCGGTTTCGAGGGAGCCGGTGCCCAGGAGCAGCTCGGGCGGCGTGTCGCTCTCGTAGCCCACTTCGTCGCTCCGCACGGAGACAAAACCCGCCAGCTTCTTGCTCACCTGGCGCGACGCTTCGAGCCGCCCGCCGGAGCGTTTTTCATACGAGCGCAGGCTCTCGGTCGTCCCGCCGAAATAGGGCAGAAAAACCGTGTTCTGGTTGTAGACATCCGCCCGAAACCCGACCGAACCCGGCTTGAGCGCGGGCTGCACGAGTCCAAGCTGGAACGCCTGCCGGGGGCGTGAGTTGAGAAACGTCCCGTCGCTGAGCAAGAGACTGTCGGCGATCCGCTGCCACTGAAGCGAGACCTGCCGCGCCTGCCCGCCCAGGT
The DNA here is from genome assembly GCA_031363095.1 of Armatimonadota bacterium. GTDB lineage: Bacteria > Armatimonadota > Armatimonadia > Armatimonadales > Armatimonadaceae > JANLTX01. Next base: position 2,111 of record JANLTX010000065.1, read on the forward strand.
TGGCCTCGCTCAGATCGAGAAACCCGACAAAACCCGTGCCCTCGCCATAGCCGACGGTCGCGGCGACGTTGCCCGTGGAGTGCTCTTTCACCCGGACAACCAGGTCGAAGACGCCTATCTCGTCGGGGGGGACTTTGGGGGTTTCATCGGGCGCACGCGGGGCGATCTGAATATCGTCGAACAGGCCGAGCCGGGCGAGGCGCTCGCGGTCGTCGCGGGCCAGGTCGTCGCGAAACAGCATGCCGGGCTTCAGCTGGAGCGCGGCGCGGATCACGCCGGGGCGGGTGCGGGTCAGCCCGCGCAGGACGATCTCTCGTAGCCGACCCTCAGCGAGGGCGACCCGAAGCTCGCCAGTTTTCTCGTCGAGTTCGATGCTGGTAACTCGCGCCAGGGAGTAGCCTTTTCCCTGGTAGGTGCTTTCGAGGGCGCGGGCAAGCTTCTGCCTAAGGCCGTCGTCGAGGGGTTTTGCGCGGACGAGATCCTCGGTGAGCGCCTGAAGCTCCCCGGCGGGCAGGGCGGAGACTCCCTCCAGCCGGACGCTTCGAATGTCCTGGGCGCGAGCCGGGAGCGCGGAGAGCGTAACCGCAAAAAAAATGGCACTTCGGGCGAAAATCATTCCAGGGCTTCCGATTTGCTCTTGACAGACGGCTCAAACCTGGCTAAAATACCAGGAAATAGCAAGGGGCGTCGATGGGGGCGACCCGAGAAGGAGACGGCGATGACGACGTACATTCTGGTGATCGGGGTGGGGCTGTATCTTACGGCTGCTGCTCTCTTCTATCTGTTCCTGCTGGCAACCGCCAAGCCCGAGTCCCAGATAAGCCAATAGAAAAGGCCGGAGCGCTCCGGCCTTTTTCTTTTTGCGGGTTAGCGAACCTGGTTCATCACCGCCAGCACGAACGCGACAGCGAACCAGCCGATGGCGATCATGCGGGTATAGTTACTGAGCATCTCGTCGTAGCCCGCCTTGCCCCGGAAGTTTCCGCCGGGCGTGTTGGTGGCTCCGCCCCCGAACCCCTCGCTCTTGGGCGTCTGCATGACGACGGTAGCAACGAGCAGGACCGAGAGAAGCACCATAACGCCGGTTAGAATGCCGCTGAGGATACTCACAAAGATTTTTCCTCTTCTTTGTCTTCCGTGCCCTTGCCCTCGGTATTGACGGCCTTCTTGAACTCGCGGATTCCCTCACCGAAGCCCTTGGCGAGCTGCGGAATCTTGGTGCCTCCGAAGAGAACCAGGATGATCAGGCCGAGGATAAGCCAGTCCTGCGGCGACGTGAAATAGGCAAATGTTGTCATGGTTTTAACTCCTTGTCCTCGGTGGTCTCCGAGGGTTTGGTTTCTTCTGGCGTAGGGGCCTCGATGGCCTCGGTCTCGATTTTTTTCTTGCGCGGCGCACGCTTGCGCTTTGGTTTCTCCGCTGTCTCTTCGGCAGCGGGAAGCGCTTTGATCTCTTCCGGATGCTCCGGCTCGGGCTGGTATTGGTCCAGCGGCTCGTAGGTCGGATGCGAGTAGCTACTGTACGACGGCGGGTCGTAGCGGTCGTAGTGCAGGTGGTCGTCCACGTTGAAGACGCCCTGGACATCGCCGGTGATCTTCTTGAACTCCCGCAGGGCCTGACCGAGCTGGCGCATCAGCTCGGGCATCTTGTGCGGCCCGAAGACCAGAAGCGCGACGATAACCACGACGATCATCGTGGTTGGGCTGAGAAAGGCGAAGGTGACTCCCATATTTTCTGAACTGCTCAGCCCGGATTATATCGCGAAATCCGACCCCCCCGAGCACCCCCCCCTTGACACCCTGGCTCCCGGTGCGATACGATCACTTCTGCCCGATACCTGCGCAGGTGGTGGAATGGTAGACACGCTAGTTTCAGGAACTAGTGGGCGCAAGCCCGTGGGGGTTCGACTCCCCCCCCGCGCACTGTGAAAAAAGCGCGTCGCCCGACCGGGCGACGCGCTTTTTTTTCTTATCGTCGCCGTCGCCTGCGTCCGCCGCCGCCATCGCCGGGGCGCGGGGCGCTCATCTGGGCGTCGAGGGCGCTGCCCTTGCCCAGCGAACTCTCAGCGTCGTCGTAGAGCTTCTTTGTCGGCGCGTCGGTGGGCTTCTCTAAAATTCCCAGAAGCATCACGGCGTGGGGCACCGGGCGGCTCGGGAGATTTTTCGCCGTGTGGCCCGTCGCCAGAATCTTCCCGTCGAAGACGATGCTGGTGGAGAACCCGGAGTCCATCAGCACGGCTTCTTTCACACCTGCCGCCGCCGCGCCTCTGGCCAGCATCTCGGTAGTGATTACGTCGCGGCTTGCGCCTAAAACGATGTCGCCCTTCGCGGTGACCCCGAAGAACGCCCGCTTCCTCGGGTCGTTGAAGTCGCGGGCGGCGAACGGCGCGATCTCGTCTTTGCTTCTGGCCTTGCCCTCGTGGACGATCCAGGCTCCGCCCAGAAAGCAGTCGGTGAGATTCGGGGCCAGGGCTTTCACCGAGGCTTCGTCGTTCATGGAACCCGAGTTGAACGGCACGATGGCAAGCTCGGTCTCGTTCCAGAGCACGAGCGGGCGATTCTTGATGCGCGGCAGGCGAATCGGGTCGTTGTCGGGGTGAAACTCGGCTTCGCCCTGCACCCGGCACGGCCCGATCATGGCGTTGTCCGCGCTCCGCAGATCCGCGTTGACGAAAAACGTCCCGTTCATCCCGGCGGGTGCCTTGAAGTCGCGGCAGAACTCCCCGACGCTCATTCTTCCCGTGGTTGCGGCGCGGGCGGTGAAGGGCTTGCCTCCCTGCACCATCGCCAGCCGAATTCCGTCGAACTCGCCCGAGATGGCCCGAATTGGTGCGTCGGCCAGCTTCTGGGTCACAATCGCCGCCGGAGCGCCTATTTCGGCCTCTCGGGACTGCTTCCAGGCGTCCTTGAAGCGCGTGTGGACGTACCGATTCACCCGGAGAATCCCCGGCGACTCTTCTGCGGGGCCGTGCTCGACCGTGAAGCACATCGTGTAGCCCGCCTCTTCCGCCAGCGAGAACGTCACGTCGTCGCCCCGGCCCTCGGGATAGGCGAAGTAGGGAACCGGGTGCCCAAGCTGATCTTCCAGAGTCCGCTTCGAGTCGGCCAATTCCTGGCGCTGCACATACGAGTCTAACTTCTCGAACTCGGCAGGATGGCTCAGTGTATGGGAGCCAATCGTCACCAGCCCCTCGGACTCTAACCGTTTCAGGGTCGGCCAGTCCATCTTCGGATGATCGCCCGTCGCGTCGCCCACGAAGTTCGTGTGAACAAACACCGCCGAGGGAATTTTCTTTTCTTTTAAAATCGGGTAAGCCAGCTCGTAGAAACCCTGATAGTTATCGTCGAACGTCAGCACCACGGCGTTCCTGGGAACCGTTGTACCGCGCGTCAGATGCTCGTGAAGCTGCTCCAGCGAGATAAACTGCGCCTTCTCTTTCTCAAAAAAATCGAGAATGTCTTTGAGTTCGTCGATGGTGCAGTCGAACCAGACCGTGTTTCGTCCGCGCTCCTTCACGATGTCGTGGAACATCAGCACCGGCACTCGATTGTCGGCGCAGCGTGCGGAGAGCGGTGCAAAGACCGTCTTATCAAACTTTGCGCCCACTTCCATGCTGAGTGAAGGGTCCGGCGGCTCGCCCGGCCTGAGCATGCCCTGCGGCGATTGCCTTCCGGAAAGCACCTCGCGCATCCGGTCCACGCCACCCGCGCCCAGGACGAACGCTGCCAGCCCCAGCAGCAGAAAGACAAGAAAAATCAAAAAGATACGCACAACGTCAGTATACCGGGCGTTGGTAGCGGCACCACAGTGCGGTAGAATCGCGGCGTGAGAGGCTTCTGGCCGGGAGCAATTTGTCACCTATTTGTCCCCTGATTTCTGGTGCGCTTAAGTTTGTGGTAGAATCCCTTCCGGGAAAACCAACCCGGAGCCAGTATCCGGGCGGCGACGCCGTGAAACGCGTTGCCGATAACACTCAGGAGGACTTTCATGGCCTACAGCGTCGTCTCGAAAAAGTCGGGTTCCACCTACTATCTGCATGCGCAGACCAAGCCAACCAAGAGCGGCACCCGCACGCTTTACTTCTTCGCAAAAACCGTCAAAGAAGGAGCGCTCGACGCTCTGCCTGACGCCTACGAGGTTGTGGAGAGCAGCGCCACCGGCCTGCCACTTCTCAAGAAGAAAGTGTAGTCTTTTTCGACAAATCACGAAGCCGGGCGCTTGCGCCCGGCTTTTCTCTTGCGCCCACGGCGTTTTTGCGATAACCTAACCTTCGCAATTTTACAGCGAGAGGCTACCATGGCTAAGAAAAGCGGCGAGAACCGCATTGTTGTCACGCTTCGCTCCCCCGAGAGCGGACACACCTACACGACGGTCAAGAACAAACGCAACGATCCCAATCGGATCGAGCTGAAGAAGTACGACCCGGTCGTCCGACGGCACGTCACCTTCAAGGAGAGCAAGTAATGCCCAAGACCTGCGCGATCAGCGGCAGGAGCGCCCAGAGCGGGCGCAACGTCCGCTATAACCACGGTGGCCAGTGGGAGCGACGTGCTCCGAAGTCCAACCGCAAGTTCCAGGTGAACCTGCAGACCGTCACCGTCCCGCTACCCAATGGTGGTAGCAAGAAAATCCAGGTCGCGGCCCGGATGCTGACGTCCCGCAAGTTCAAAGCGATCATGGCGGGCCACCAGCCCCTGCCGTAACCTCCCCAGCCCTCCTACCCATTCGTTTGGGTAGGAGGGTTTTTTGTTTTGTGCGGCGAATAAGCGACAGATGCGCGCTGAGATACCCCGTGCCGATGCGTTTGCTATCGAGCGACTTCCCGCTCCTTTGCAGACTTCCGCCGAGACGCTCCTGCTCAAGCTTTTAGACTCCGAGGCGCTCTACACGCTCGTCGGGGGCCTCAAACCGCTCTCGACCGGGCTGGAGACGATCAAGATCGGCCCGAGCGAGACCGAGGCCCAGCGGACGGCGGCTCTGCGCCTGATCCTGCCCGCGCTCTCCTGCGGCACTGAGGTCCAGGTCGGACTCTGGCCGCTCGCGCACCGCTGGGGAAGCAACCGCTACGTCGATCTGGCCGTCTGGTCGTCGCCTGCGACCGCGCGAACCATCGCTCGCTACAGCCCGCTTTTTGCCCGGCTGAACGTGACCCCGAAAACCCCGCCGCTCTCCGTCGCAATGCTGCTGGAGCGCGCCCGGCCCGAGGACGCCAACCGGGGGCTGGGCTATCTCTACGGCTACCCGCGCTACGCCGTCGATTTCTTCTGCGACAAAAAAAAGAGCCGCACCTGCGACTATTTTTCTGTCCCGACGTTTTCCGGGAAGTTCGTCTACGCGGTCCCCAAAGGGTCAAAGCCCCGGCTGGAAGACATCGCCTTCAAAGAGTCGGCCCGGCTGATCCTGGGGGAGTACAAGCGCCGCCGCGCCGCCTACATCGGGCCAGGAAAGCCCGGCCCCGCAAAGCTCTTGCGCGACTGGTTCGACGACGGCAGCGGGCATTGCTCTCCCGAGAACGCCCGCTACCGATAAATCATCCGAATTTCCAGGACGAAAATCGTCCTGCACACCCAAACCAGGACGAAAATCGTCCGGCACATCAAACCAGGACGAAAATCGTCCGGCTATGGGGCACTTCGTGCCGTCGCCTTCGGCGAAGATTGAGGATTTTTACGATTCGGTGATGGTGATGGACTGAATCACCGTCGGGCTGTGCGGACGATCCTGTGCGCCCTTGGGAGCATTTGCAATCGCGTCGATCACGTCCTCGCCTGCTGTCAGCTTCCCGAAGATCGTGTAGCTGGGCGGCAGGCCATAGTCGGCGTGCATGACAAAGAACTGGCTGCCGTTCGTGTTCGGCCCCGCGTTCGCCATCGCGAGCGTCCCGCGCAGGTACTTTCGCTTGACGGGTTCGTCGGCGAACTTGTAGCCCGGCCCGCCCGTCCCGGTTCCAGTCGGGTCGCCGCCCTGGATCATGAAACCGGCGATCACCCGGTGGAAGATCACGTCCGCGTAGTAGCCGTCGCGGGCCAGAAAGACAAAGTTGTTGACGGTCCGAGGCGCATCTTCGACGAAAAGCTCCGCCGTCATGACTCCGGCGCTGGTTGTGATCGTCGCGACATACTTCTTCGCAAGGTCAACGGTGAGGGGCGGCGCAGCCGCATACTGTTTAGGCATGCCACAGAATACCCCATTCTTCACCCGGATGCGCCGCTCAGAATCCGCTCCATCAGCCTCGGAACATGCGTCCCCGGAAACTTGGAAATCGGATATGAGTTACGCTTCCGATTTTGGTATGGCGGATTTTTCCATAATTCGTTCCACTAGTCGCCACAACTGCGTTCCTGGAAACTGAGGCATTAGTTCTGTATTACTACCAGGAAGTGCTTTTGCACGGGAAATAGCATCGGAAATCCATTTCTGATGTTCGGGATTTTCAATTGGATTCCAATTATTCGTATCAAAACCACTAATTGTGTCACCAAGTTTTCTTTTTAGTTTTGTTGCATTTGTCAAATTCATATCAACTTCAAAATGATGCAACCAGAGCCATAATTCAAAACACGGATTGCTTATAGCTGTATTGAAACCTTCTTGCCGAGCTTCTTTACATATTCCTGGTAAATGTCGTTTTTGTTGTTGATCCATATCCACAATAAGCCATGCTGTATCTTCTGGTAAATTATAACTTGAGATGTAATTCATAAGTCGATCTCTAACAAGGTTTGCCGCAGATTCATCATTGGGAACATCAAGCAGAACTATAGTAACAGATTGTTGAAAAGGCTTAAAATACTAAAGTTCTCTATTTCCTTCGGTAGAAATGACGATAACTGAGCCTGGATTACGGAAATTACCTCTTCTTTCTTTTAGCATATCTATTTTTCTCGATTTGTATAATAGAATTTTCTTGGCCCTAAACGAGGTATCCCATTAAAAGCACCCATTATGTAAGATTGTTGTATATTTGTTTTTGGTGAAATCTTATATTCCACCAACGAAGCTAATTCTGAAGCACCTTCTTTGTTCTTCGTTACAAACCAAACCTCGTCACGGCGTAATAAATCATCTTCAAGTAAATTGTCGTTGTGAGTTGTGAATATAATTTGGCTCTGTGAAGATGCATTCTCAATCCAATATTCTAAGAAAAACCTCATTAATTCTGGATGTAATGATGATTCTATTTCATCAAAAATACAAGTTCTGTTCCTTTTTTCAAAAAACATCGTGGTTACCCAGAGATTTATTAAATTCTTTGTTCCTTCTGATTCTAATTCAGGTTCAAATGATATTTTATTTTTTCCATGAAGGGCACGTAGTGATAAACGGTCTTCGGATTTAATAAATTTTTCTGTCGAAGTATCTACATGAACTTCGATTCCTGATATTCCTGTGTCTGATTTTTGCATCAGTGGTTCTAAGCGACGTATTACTTTTTCATCAAAAGTTTCAGCAAAGGATTGAAAAGAATCTTGTTTTTCAAAAAATATAGGTAGCTCTAATGTAAACCACCAGGAAGGGGAAGTTTCACTGCTGTCGTAACTACACAGGCCTCGCGCCTCTCCATATTTTGAGGTAATATCCCCTCCAAGACGATGACGAAGCAAGAGGCGGGTGCGCTGTACGACCAGGGCCGTGAGGTGACGGTCGCGTATTTGGTGGAAATCACCAATCGCCT
>JANLTX010000066.1:0-24989 GCA_031363095.1 Armatimonadota bacterium
CGAATCTGTCTATTCGACAAACCGAGCTTGCGAGGTGCAGGTCGAATTTGTGATTGTAGCCGCGAATTTATTCGACGGTAAAAGCACAGCAAATATCAACAAATATAATCAACAGCAAGACAGATTTCAAATGCGTTTGCCTCGCCATGTGGGTTCGATGTATGAAAAGTAATACACGGAGATGGTACAATCCCAGGCTGATGACGCAGACGTTGCCGCACCATTTAACGATACTCTTTCGGGCTTGCCGCGAGCTGAACACCACCGAGACCAAGCCGCTGGCCCAGCACCTGAAGCTCTCTCCCGCCACCGTGAACGCGTACTTTCAGCGCGCTTCCCAGACTCTGGGAACCAACGACAGGTTCAGCTCGGTCCAGAAGGCGTTCCGGCTCGGGCTTTTGCTCCACGATGACAACAACCTGCTTATCAACGGAGATTTTTTAGAGGGACACGTCGGGCAGGCGCTGGACGCGTCCATGCCCTGGTCCACAGTGATCGGGTGGAAAGAGCTTCTGGACTCGACCCCTCAGTGGATCTTCTCCGAGACGCCGGGAGAGTCGGCGTCGGTGCAGATGTGGGGCGCGGCGGACACGGGCGAGGGCATCTTCCAGAGCCTGCCTCAGGTTCGGCAGCTTGTACCGGGCGGTATCTATCGATTCTCGGCGGAGTATCGGTTCGGCCCGGTGCGCCGCGACTGGCCCGCCACCTCCCGTCAGCCGATGTTCGTAGACTTCGTGGTCCGGGTGTCGCGCGGGCCGCTTCCGAGCTACACCGCGCCCGACGAACCGGGGAAAGTCGCGACGCTCGGACGCCTGCACTACGCGCCCCGCCCGCCCGAGTCGATCCTGAAGCCCGACGCCGCCCCGACGCCCGAGCGCCTGGAAGAGCTACGCCAGCGCGGGGGCGAGCATGCGGTCGAGCAGGAGATCTACACCCAGCGTGTCGGCGGGAGCAATCTGTGGGAGTGGGAGAGTGGCGTCCTCGCGGACTGGACCGCCGACGCCGCCTACAACTACGTCACGATCCACCCGACCAACGACATCGTCGTCGGCACAGGTGGCGTCAACCCCGATGCTCCCCAGGAGATCGCCTGGGGCCAGATTCGCCGCCTCCGCCTCATCCGGCTCAACTGATACACTGATTTTTCTATGCGGCATGTTATTGTGGGGACCGCCGGGCACGTCGATCATGGAAAGACGACGCTGATCCGGGCGCTGACGGGAGTGAACACCGACCGGCTCGCCGAAGAGCAGGCGCGGGGAATGACCATCGATCTGGGCTTCGCGTCGCTGGAGCTTCCCGGCGAGATTCAAGCGGGGATCGTCGATGTGCCCGGCCACGAGAAGTTCGTCAAGAACATGCTGGCGGGCACAGGCGGCGTCGATGTTGCGCTTCTGGTCGTGGCCGCCGACGAAGGCCCGATGCCACAGACCCGCGAGCATCTCGATATTCTCACCGTTCTGGGCGTCGCCTGCGGAGTGGTTGCACTGACCAAGTGCGATAGGGCCGACCCCGAGCTTCAGGAGATCGCCGCGCTCGAAACCCGCAGTGCGCTGAAAAACACGCCGCTTGCCGAAATCGAAATTATTCCCGTGAGCGCCGAGACAGGCGTCGGGCTGGACGACCTCAAGCGTGCTCTCGCCGAGGCCGCCAGGAGTGCACCGCTCAGGCGCTCGTCGGACCCCGTGCGTCTTCCGGTGGACCGAGTCTTCTCTTTGCCGGGCGTCGGGACCGTGATTACCGGGACGTTGGTCTCTGGCACGCTACGGGCGGGCGATCCGGTCAGCCTGGAGCCGCAGGGGCTTTCGAGCAAGGCCCGGACCCTTCAGACCCATACCGTGAAAGTGGATACCGTGGAGCCAGGAATGCGCGTCGCCGTGAACCTGCCCGGCATCGAGGTCGAGGCTATCGAGCGCGGCTGCGTGCTGTGTGCGCCCGGCTCGCTCGCGCCCACGTCGCTTCTGGACGTTCGACTTGCGCTCCTGCCGTCGGCTCCGCGTCCGCTGGTGCATCGCGACCGGGTTCGGGTGCACCTCGGGACAGGCGAGGTTCTGGCCCGGCTCGTCCTGCTGGAGCGCGACGAAGCCCGGCCCGGCGACATCGACATTCCCGCGCAGCTACTTTTAGAGTCGCCTGCGGCCCCGGCGCGGGGCGAGCGCCTGGTCTTGCGCACCTACTCGCCCCAGCGTGCCATCGGCGGCGGCGTCGTGCTGGACCCGAGTCCCACGAAGCGCCACAAAAGGGGCGATGGGGCCGCACTGGAGCTGTTTCAGGCCCGCGCGGAAGGCACGGGCGACGGCGAAGTCTACGCCGCGCTCGCCGGACGAAACGTCGATTTCTCGCCCGCCGAGCTGGAAAAACTCGTCGGCAAGCCCGCGCCCGACGTGATCGTCGCGCTGGAGAGCCTGGTCTCCCAGCACCGGGCTTTTGTGCTCACCGACGGACGGTATTTCTCGGACGTTTCTGCCCAGCGCCTCAAAGAAACCGCCCGGCGCGTCCTCGAAACCTATCACCGGCAGAACCCCTACAAAAAAGCCATGCCCCGCGACGGCCTGCGTGCGCCGCTGTCGAAAGCCGCGAGTGTCAAAGACTTTTCTGCACTGACAACCTGGCTGATCGCCCAGAGCGTCTGCGTCGCCGAGGAGCCGGGCGGCCTGCGGCTCCCCGAGTGGGAGATTTCGGTTCCGCCGGGCTGGCAGAAAGCCCTTGGCGAGATCGAGGCCGTGTTCCAGGCCGCCGGGTACCAGCCGCCCGGCCCGCGCGACTTTATCTACCCGAAAGACATCGTGATTCCGGCGATCTTCACGATTCTCACGGAGAGCGGGACGCTGGTGAAGCTCACCGACGAGCTGTTTTTGCACAAAGAAACTTACGCAAAAGCCCTCGAATCCGTCCGGAAACTGGCCCGCTCGCCCGACGGAATCAGCGTCGGGTCTCTGCGCGATGCCACGGGTTCGAGCCGCAAGATCGTCCTGCCGCTGCTCGAACATTTGGATGGCATTCACTTCACCCGGCGCATCGACGACAACAAACGGGTTCTGGCAGCGGGCAGCTAAAGCAGCCCGCTGCATCTGGCAAGCACCGTGAACGGCGCTGAGGGGGCTTCAGCCTCCTTGAATTCCGACGGCGGGTTCGTTTACGGACCCGCTACCTGATAAAATAGCGGGATGGCCGCCACGTCCAAGACCGCTCCTCGTCGCCCGCGCTCCGCAGGGAGCAATGCCGGGCGAAAGGCGCGCGCCAACTCCCGCCTCGCCTACGATGTCACCGGGATTGTTTTCCTGGCGCTCGGGCTGATTTTATTGTTCAGCTTGATCGGGTCGGGGGGCGCGGCAGGCGAGAACAAAATCGGCGCGACCATCGCGGCGGGGCTGCGGCTACTGGTCGGGACAGGCGCGTGGCTCGGGCCGTTTCTTCTGATCGGGATCGGCGGGATGCTGGCCATCGGGCGCAGTCGATCCTGGGACAATATCGGGGCGGCCATTGCGCTGTTTCTGACCCTGATTTCCTGGTGGCACCTCGGCCATGTCGAGAAAGCTGCGCAGTTTCTGACGCCAAACTTGATCGCATTCGGTGGCTACCTCGGCGGCGGAATCTCCTGGCTCGCCCGCACCGCTATCGGAACTCCCGGAAGCCACGTGTTCTTTCTGGCGGCGACGGTGATCTCGCTTTTGTTTCTCACGGATGTCCCACTTCCGGTGATTTTAGGGCCGCTCGCCCGCCTCCTGGAGCGGATGCTCAAGGATAGCAAGTCCGCGCTCTCGGTCGGGATTCTGGAGCGTCTGCGCCCGATTTTAGACTACGGCGAGACCGGCGCTCGTCCTCAGAAAACGCTTCCCAAGGAGCCAGAGCCGCGCAAGCCGATTTTTCGTCGCACGACCCCCGAGGCGGAGGAAGACGACGAAGGCGACGAGCTGTCCCAGCCGACCATTCGCATCCCGAAGTTCCTGCGCCGCCCCGAGCCGGAACCGTCGTTGCCGATCACCCCTTCGCTTGCCGGAGGGGTCGGCAGCGACGTGAGGAACGAACGGAGTGCGCCGGGGGAGGTCGTTCCGGTGGGGCAGGTTACTGGCGGCCAGGGACCAGCTCGCGCCTACACGCACCCGCCGCTCGGGTTGCTTCAGCCGACGCAGGTCAAGGCCGATCCGTCCGAGGGCGAGTCCAAAGAGAACCGCGAGATCTTGCTCCAGACGCTCGAAGACTTCGGGATCGGAGCGGACATCGAGAACGTCGCGTATGGCCCGACCGTCACGCGCTACGAGATCGCGCTGGAGCGGGGCATCAAGGTCAGCAAGATCGTGTCTCTGGCAGACAACCTCGCGATGAACCTCGCTGCTATCGATGTGCGCGTCGAGGCTCCAATTCCGGGGAAAGCCGCCATCGGAATCGAGGTTCCCAACGAAAAAACGAGTATTGTCGGGCTTCGGGAGTGTTTGGAGTCGCCTGAATTCCAGAATGCTCCGGGAAAACTGACGTTTATCTTGGGGAAAGATGTCACGGGTGCGGTTCGTATGGCCGATCTTGCCAAGATGCCGCATTTGTTGGTCGGTGGCGCGACGGGTTCGGGGAAATCTGTTGGACTCAACGTACTAATTTCGTCGTTGTTGTACCGCTGTTCTCCAAGGGAACTCAAATTTCTAATGATCGACCCGAAAAAAGTCGAGCTTAGCTTATACGACGGCATTCCGCACCTGGCTGGCCCGGTGATTACCAATGTCAAACAAGCTCCGAGTTTATTCAAGCAGGCCATCAAAGAGATGGAGCTTCGTTATGATAAATTTGCCAAAGCCCAGACCCGAAATATCGAGGGTTATAATGCCAAAGTCGAAGAGATCGACCGGATTCCGTACTGGGTTATTGTTGTAGACGAACTTGCTGACTTGATGATGACCAGCGGCCCGGAGATAGAGACCTATATCTGTCGTCTGGCGCAGTTAGCCCGCGCGACGGGCATACATTTAGTGATTGCTACCCAGCGTCCGAGTGTCAACGTGATTACCGGAACCATTAAAGCCAATATTCCGTCGCGAATTGCGTTTGCAGTGAACTCGGCGATTGACTCACGGACGATTTTGGATCAAACGGGCGCGGATCGGCTGATCGGGCGGGGCGACATGCTCTACATGCCCATGGACGCCGCCAAGCCGTTCCGGATTCAGGGCGCGTGGATCTCCGAGGGCGAGACCGAAGCCCTCACGACTCATCTCAAGAAGCAAGGCCAGCCGCAGTTCGAGGTTCTGCCCTCGACGCTCAGCCTGGCAACCGGTGAGGACGACTCGGGCGAGGTCGGCTCCGACGACGAGCTGTTCGAGAGCGCCATTCGCCTGGTCGTCACGGGGGGATCGGCGAGCACGTCGATGCTCCAGCGCCGCTTCAAGATCGGCTACACCCGCGCCGCCCGCCTCGTGGACATGATGGAACTCAAAGGCATCGTCGGCCCGCTCGACGGCGCCAAGCCCCGCGAGATTCTCATCACCCGCGACGACGCAGACGCCATGTTTATCCAGCGCGACGAACAACTGGATCTGTTGTAGGGTAGAAATGTCCTGCAAAGCTTCGTATCGCTGGACCGAAGAGCTTTTTGCGAAAAGCCTTTACTATCATACTCGAAAAACGAGTAGCCTGTTTATGCGATACTTCTGTGGCGTATTTCTTAGTTTTTTTTCTTTGATTCCGTTGTCCTGTGGGGTTTTGTCAATTGGAGATGAGTGGTTTCCATACAGCTTGATGTATTTTGGATTATTTTTATCGGTTTTATTTCATGTAATTAATTTATTTTTTCATGAAAAAGTTCAGGTTTATTTTGGGGTAAATAAATTTAGAAAGCAAGCTGACAGAAATGCACTCTTTGTTTGGGAATTTGATGAGATGGGTTTGAACTTGTCGGTAGATATCGGAGTACGATTGAGTTTTCCCTGGAGAATGATCTTTCAGGTTCGGGAGATGCCGGATGGATTTCTCATTTACAACTCAAAAGACAATTTCTACTGGATCCCCTTTTCAGCGTTTGAGCAGGAAGGCGGCCCCGAGCAGTTCCGGGCATTCGCGGCGGGCAGCAATGTTCGCTGGCTGACGTAAGCTGAACTTGCCGGGCTGGCGCGGTACAATTGTCGCAAATGGCAGATTTTTCGTTTGATGTGGTGTCCAAAGCGGACATGCAGGAAGTCAAGAACGCGGTGGACCAGGCCCAGCGCGAGATCGACACGCGCTTCGATTTCAAGGGCAGCGAGTCGGAGATAGAACTCGACGAGAAAGCGAGCAAGCTCAATCTCTCGTCCGACTCCGAGCCGCGAATGACCGCGCTGATCGACGTGCTCCAGACCAAGCTCCATCGGCGCGGGATCGACATCCGCCAGCTCGATCTGGGCAAGCTCGTCGAGGGCAGCAAAGGCTCGGTTCGGCAGGATGCGACCATAAAACAGGGGCTGGACTCCGACACGTGCAAAAAGATCGTGAAGGCAATCAAAGACGGCGGTTTCAAGGTTCAGGCCGCGATCCAGGGCGATGCCGTGCGGGTTTCGAGCAAGTCCAAGGACGATCTCCAGAAAGTCCAGAACCTTCTGACTGAGGGCGACTGGGGAATCCCGCTCAAGTTCGACAACTACCGCTGATTTGCCCCGGCATTGAAAATACCAGTCTGACAGAGGCGCACCCTCCGGGGCGGCCCGAACGATGTTCGGGGATTGTCAGCCCGGAGGGCTGCTTTTAATAGACCGGTATTTTCAATGCCGGGCTACAACCCGAAATAAAACAATAGCTCCGTCCTGGCACGCACCGGGACGGAGCTATTGTGTGTGTTCTCTCGACTTTCTCTTACTTGCCGTCTTCGCGGGCAGCCTTTTCCCGGAAGGTCTTTGCCTCCTCAGGGCGGTCGAGGGCATCGTAGCAGTCCGCCATCCGTCGCCAGTCTTTCGCGTGAGGCAGCTTATCTCCATCTTCCTTGATTGCCTGCTGAAACCAGGTCAGGGCTTGCTGGTTCGTGTTGAACTGCCTGACCAACGACATAGCCACCAGAGGGCCGTCGGCTTTCCAGCGTCCGTCGAGGAAGTATTCGGCCCGGTCGCGGCAGCGCTCTCCTGCCAATTTTGGGTAGAGCTTCCGAATTTCTTCCGACGGTTCGCACTGCGGTAGCCCCCCACCTCCGAGAGAATCGACAATGGGTTTAAGCTTCTGTGTTTTCTCGTTCAGCTTCACCGACAGCTTCCAGTCTCCATTGCCCATCGGGGCGACAAAGCTTTGTCGGAAGAATGCCCATTGAAGGCGCTTTCCGTCAACGGTATAGCGCGTTGCCAGCGACAAGTCGCTCTCTCCTACGGTTCCCTGGGCAAGTAGCGGACAATCCCCCCCCTTTCCAGCAAGCGTTACCGCTGGCCGAGCATCGCCGTCGGTTGTGAACCAGGCCATGATGCCAAGTGCCTCCACAACATCAAGATGCAGAAGGGCAAACCCTCCACTGCTGGGCCGTTTCCGTGTTGCATGCACAATACTTTTTTCCCATTCTTTGAAATAGGCCGATTTTGGGTTTTCTCGGACAAACCCTTCCAGATTTGGCTTGAAAATGCTGTCCGGGATTTTCTCGTCAAAGAAAACATATTGAGTGGATAAGAACGACTGAGTTGGTGCAACTGGTGTGCCGATCTTTTCCATGAGACGAATTGTATTTCTCGGGGTTGGTTCCGTACGCCAGGTTTCGATCCGAAAAGGGAGATCTGTACTCGGGTCGATGTAGAAAGTATAGCTCAAGTCCCCAGCCGGTGAGTTCACATTGTAGTGATAGCTTGATTTGGGAAGGCTGATCTTGATAATTTGGGCAGTACGCTTGTCTATCTGTTTTGTCCCTAAGTTCTCAACGGTATAGGCTAATCCATTTCGCTCCGTACTCTGGAGAATGTTGGTCAAGCTCTTGACCGGACTTGGCGGGTCCGAATCGAAGCTCTCTTCCCGGAAAGTCTTTCCTGCTGGATAGATGTAGATAAATTTCTTGTTTCCTGGGTACAGAAAAGTAGAAGCTATTTTTTTATTTATCGTGAAATCTTCTCGAACTCGGCCATTCGAGGACCATTTCTCTCCCAGTTTCAAGGTTCCATTCAAGTCCTTTTCTGGTTTTCCTGTGAGGTTATATTCAATGACATGGATCGTCTTGACTTTCCGAAAAGCCGCTGCCATTCGCTCCAGGGCAAGAGCGCGTTTGGGCCGGAACAGCGGTGTGGTCGGCAGGACGACGGCGGCCAGAACGCCTGCGGTGACCAGGCCCAGCACGATTTTCCGGGTGGGACGCGGCGCTTCCGGGGTGAGGCGGCGGAGCAGGCGGGTTTCCAGGCCGGTCGGGATGGGGGCGTCGGGGTGGGCCGAACGAAGGGCGTCGGCCAGCGGGTCTTGGGTCTCGGGGGACATCTTAACTCTCCTCGCTTTCGGTTAATTTCTCTCGGGCGGCGGCGCGGGCACGCTGGAGCAGGCTGCTCACGGCGGCTTCGGAGCGCTCCAAAACGACGGCAATTTCTGTCAGGCTCAGCCCCTCGACGTACTTGAGAAGCAGAACCTCGTGCCACTCGTCGGGGAGCGACGTTAGCATCGCTCTCACCTGACGCGTGTGCTCGATCTGGAGCAGGGCGCTTTCGGGGGACTGCTTCTGGCTGATGAGTGCTTCGTCGAGGGGTTCTTCGGGATGGCGAGTGCGCTCCCGAAGCGTCTGCGCGACTTTTCGGCGGGCGACTCCAAAGAGAAAAGCGCGGGTCGAATCGTCGCCGGTGAGAGATTCTGGCGGGACTCTGCCTTCCACCACGGCCACGGCGAGCGTCTCGGCGGCGATGTCCTCGGCGTCGGCATCGGACCCCACCCGGCGTCGGGCGTACTGAAAAAGAGCCTCTCCGTAGCGGGCGACGAGCGACTCTTTCTGGGCCGTCGCGTCGCGCGGTTTTCGGGTGCTCCACGGCCAGCGTGGGGCGAGCGTCGAGCGCAGCGGGGATGTCATCGGTCGTCTCTCCTGCCTCTCCTTGGCACTCTCCTGGAAAATCTATCGCGACGGTTCATATTTGTTTGTTATTATGCACTATTGATAATTGACAAAACATTGTGCCAGGCGTATAATACGGTCTTGACACAAGGCTGCCCGGCTCCTTGCGCCCCCGGCGGCCTTTTTGCGTTTTACGTATTATGACGACCACAACGAAAATCGGACTGGTGAGCCTCGGCTGTCCCAAGAATCTTGTCGATTCGGAGGAGCTGCTCGGGGCGCTGGTCGATACCGGGCAGGCCGAGCTGGTCCACGCGGACGGGCCGTCCGACGTTGTCGTGGTGAATACCTGTGCGTTCATCGAGAGCGCCAAGCAAGAGAGCATCGACGCGATTCTGGCCCAGCTCCAGCGGCGCAAGCGCGGCGAGGTCGGGCGAGTCGTGGTCGCGGGTTGCCTGGCGCAGCGCTATGGCGCGGAGCTGGCGGCGGCGATGCCCGAGGTCGATGCGTTCATCGGAATCCAGAGTGCGGGTCAGATCGGCGACGTGGTTTTTGGCAGGCGGGGAGTTTCTCTGCCGATGGCCGGAAATTTAGTGGCTCCGATCACGGAGAAGTACCCGCTGATCCCGCCGTCGCGCGTTCGAGCGACCGCGCCGTGGACCGCGTATTTAAAAGTCTCCGAGGGCTGCGACCATGCGTGTACGTTCTGCTCGATCCCGAGCTTCCGGGGCAAGCACCGCTCCAAACCGCTGGAGAACATCGTCGAGGAAGCCCGAAGGCTGGTAGACAACGGCGCGTGCGAGCTTAATTTAATCGCGCAGGACACCACGGCCTACGGGATGGATTTATACAAAGAACTCGCGCTTCCCCGGCTCTTAGAGCAGCTTGGTGCGATAAATAATCTAAAATGGGTGCGGCTATTGTACTGCTACCCGACCATGATGACGGATCGTTTAATTAAAACTATGGCCGATACCGAGAACGTCGCAAGGTACGTCGATGTACCGCTCCAGCACGGCTCCGATACAATGCTAAAACGAATGAAACGCGGCGGCTCGGCGGCGAGCTACCACCGACTTCTCGCCCGGCTGCGCTCGGCGATGCCCGATATTGCGGTCCGAACCACGTTCCTGGTCGGGTTTCCCGGCGAGACCGACGACGAATTCGACGCGCTCACAAAATTCGTGACCGAGGCCCGGTTCGACAGGCTGGGGGTCTTCACCTACTCGCCCGAAGAGGGGACACCCGGCTTCGACATGACGCCAGTGGTTTCCAAAAAGCTCGCACGGGAGCGCCGCGCAAGCCTCATGGAGACGCAGCAGCCGCTCTCGCTTCAGAGAAACCGGGAACTTGTTGGCCGGGAAATAGACGTATTGATGGAGAGATCAGGCGTGGGTAGAACCTGGCGCGATGCTCCGGAGATCGATGGGGCCGCCCAGGTGCGCGGCGCAGAGAGCGCCGCCCCCGGAAGCTGGGTGCGTGCAAAAATTGTCGAGGCACAGCCCTACGATGTCATCGCTCAGGCGATGTAAAAGAAATTTTTTGGAGGATAGTTTGGCTACAGTGAAGAAGGCAGCGAAGAAGGCTTTGCCCATGCCCACCCCGAAAGCCGTCGTCGTGAAGCCCCGGATCATTCCGGTCGAGGAGCCGCAGACCGAGGCGCAGCTTGCCGATACGTATTTGGCCGACTGTGTCTACGATGCGCTACTGGAGCGCGGCGAGGCGGCGAAGATCTCCGAGATCACGCTGGAGATCGACAACCCGCGCATCACGTTCCCGCTCGTGCGGCGCGCCCTCGACGACAGCCAGAAGTTCGCGCTGGCCGAGCGTCAGTGGAGCCTCGCGGCCCGCTACCTCGATGTCTCTCGCCCGGTCGAGCGGACCCTGATCGACGTGCTTCGTGCGGCAGGCAAGCCGCTGGATCGAATCACGCTCGCCACCGAGCTGTCCGAGATCTTTCATCGGGACGCCGGTCTGTATTTTTCGCTGATCGACACGGTGACGCGAAATACCCAGGCGTACTTCAAGACAAAAAGCAACGCGTTCGGGCTGATCGAGTGGCTGCCGCTCACCGATGGCGAGGTGCTCTCGGAGATTCTCTTCGACAACGAGCTGGCAGGCGCGACCCTGGCGTTCTACCAGGACGCCGCCAAAGGAGTCGACTTTTCCGACCCTGCCGCAGCGACGATCAAAATTATCGAGAAGCTGAAGGGCAAGGCGCTTCCGGCGCGAGTCCTGGGCGTTCTCGGGTGGCAAGCTCTCGGGGAGAAGTTCGACGGAAAAGCGCACTTTCTGGCGTGCTTCGCCGATCCGCGCCTGACCTGGCTGAGCGGCAAAAAAGGCGGGAGCTGGCTGACGCGCGAGCTGATCGAGAAGCTGGAGCGGCATCTCGAAGAGCGCGGTGCTTCGCTGGCCGATGAAGCCCACGAGGAGCCGGTTGCGCCTGTGGTCGTGGTGCCCGAGCCAGACCCGGTGGCGGCGGAGGCCGTCGTCGAAGCACCGGTTATGGTCGAGCCGACCCCGGCTCCGGTGGTGCCCGCGCTCTCTATCTCCGAGGACGACCTGAAGGCCATCGAGGCGACGCTCATCGAGCGGGGCGGCCCGACCGACGCGACCGACTTGCTCGCGCTTCAGTACGAGGTGGTTCCCGGCGATCCGTCCCATGCGCTCGATCTTGCATCGCTGACCGCGACGCTTCAGGCCGATCCCCGGTTTCTGTACGTCGGCGCGGGCCGGTTCCGTGAGGCGAACTCGCTCCCGCTCTTTGTCTTCTCGATGCCGGAAATGCTGGCGTTCCCCGATCTTCAGTTCGTCTCCATGGACGGCGAGATCATGGACGAGGAGATCGAGGACGAGGGCTATGTCGGGGCGCTCCGCCAGGATGCATTGCTCCCGCTCGCCCAGGACGCCGGGGACGACGAGGGTAGCTTCAGCGGCCTGGCTCCGGAAGATTCGAGCGTCGCCCGGTGCGTCGTGAAAGCCCATCACAAAGAGATCGGGACATTCCCGCTCTGCCAGATCCCCGACGGGTTCCTGCCGTCGGATGCGCCCGTGGTCGAGATCACGATCCGCGACGCCGAAGGTGGGTCGCACGAGATCATCGTCAACCACGAACTTCGGCTGGCGTTCGGGTTCTTCGGGCTTTATGAGAAGCTCGCCCACGACTCGGGATCGGTGTTCCTGCTCAATAAAAGCCCCCGTCCCTTCGAGCTGCGCTTCGAGGCACAGGACGAGCCAGACCCGCAGATCCACGTCACGTCCGAGCGAATCACCGAGCTTGGCTCGCTTCGGGAGCAAGCCGAGGAGAGCGGGGATGTCGCGACCTTCGACATCGCCTGCGAGATTCTGGACACGTACCCCAAGGGGCTTGACTTTGTCCAGACGCTCACCGAGGTGAACCTGATTCGGCGCGTCACCCGGCGGAAGCTGGCCTCGATTCTGTCGAACTACCACTGCTTCCAGCACAAAGCGGGCACCAGTCAGTGGCGCTACGACGCCCGCAAGCGCGATCTGGGAACGGATCGCGCCAAGCGCAAGTATCTCAAGCGTTAGAAAACCCTCAGGAGGCCCCGATGAGCCGCAAGACGAAGAAATCTGCTACTGCCGACACGAAAAAAGTCTCCACGCGCAAAGACCGCGTGGGGATGAGCGCGTGGGAGCGGATCAAGATCGCGTTTCATGTCACTATCTCGCTGTTGCTTCTCGCGACGGCGGGCGGGCTGACGTACGGAATGATGCGGCTCAAGAAAGCCTCCGAGAAGCTCCCGACGCTGGAGAAGCTGGCCAATCAGGTCAACTATGGCGTCACCGAGATATACGCTACCAATATCGATCCGGCGACGGGCTACTATGTCCGGCTGGCAAAAATTCAGGACCGTCGCCAGGAATCGATTCCCTACGCGCAGGTTCCTGATTTAATCAAGCAGTGTACAGTCTCTATCGAGGACGAACGTTTCTATAATCACGCCGGACTCGACGCCAAGGGTATTGTTCGGGCGCTTTATACTAATTTCAAGGCCGGTTCGTCCAAAGAAGGGGCATCTACGCTTACACAGCAGCTTGCACGAAACGTTATCTTAGAAGATTTTAAGAAAACGGCTGATCGTAAGTTCAAAGAGATGTTTCTTGCACTTCAAATCGAGCGAGCGTATTCCAAAGATCAAATTTTAGAGCGCTATCTCAACGAGGTTTGTTACGGGAATAATATCTACGGAATTAAAGCGGCTGCGCGAACCTATTTTACCAAAGATTTAGGGAAATTAACTCTTGCTGAAGCTGCGCTTCTGGCCGGAATTCCCCAGCGCCCGACGACTCTGGAGCCGTTTGTTCATCTGGATAACTGTCTGAAGCGGCGCAATCTGGTCTTAGACAAGATGCTGGAGCTGGGCTATGCGACTCCGGCGCAGGTCAATGCCGCCAAGAAAGAAAAGCCCCGGCTTGCCACCAAGCCCGATGCGCTCAAGACCAAGGAGTGGCGCTACCCGTACTTCACGGAGTATGTGTATAAAATGCTCCGGCGCAAACTGGGCGAGGAGCGGGTGAACCGGGGCGGCCTGAAGGTCTTCACGACGCTCAACACCAATCTGCAGAACGTCGCCGAGGAGACCATTCGCAACAACGTCGCGTATCTGCACGGCGACGGTGCACGGCAGGGAGCTATCGTCGCAATGGACCCGCACACGGGCTATGTTCGGGCCATTGCCGGGGGCATCAGCTACAAAGAAAACCAGTTCAACAACGCAATTCTGAACTCGTTCGCGGAGCCGAAGAGAGATAGCAAGGGAAAGCGAATTCCCGGAACGAAGGTCGTGAAGCTTCAGGGGATGCAGCCTGGCTCAGCGTTCAAGCCGATTGTGTACGCAGCCGCGTTCGATCTGGACCTGCTCAGCCCCGGCTCGACGATCAATGATAGCTATGCTGGGGCAAAGGTTTTCAAGAACTGGAAACCCAGGTGCTACGGAGGTATTCGCGGTCATGGTCCCAAGAGTGTTCGCGAAGCGCTTGCCCAGTCGCACAACGTCGCGGCGGTTCGTGTGGCCGGAATGGTCGGGATCGACCGGCTCGTGGAGTACGCTCACCGTTTGGGGATCGACCCGCGCCGGTTCCTCAAGGGCGAAACCACGCATAACTATGCCCTGGCACTCGGCGCGGGCGAGGTTTCTCCGCTGGAGCTGGCGACGGTCTACTCGACCTTCGCCAACGACGGCCACCGGCCCGAGCCGATTCTCATTCGGTGCATCTACGACGGCGCGGGCAATGTCATCGAGCGCAACGAGCCTCAGATCACCCGCTCCGTGATCAGCCACAACGCCGCTGTCCAGATCGGGTCGTGCCTTCGGTCCGTCGTCGAGACCGGGACGGCGGCCAGGAGCGGAATCTCGGCCATTCCTGATGCCCACGGAAAAACCGGAACGACCTCCGACAATGTCGATGCCTGGTTTGCGGGCTACACCAACACCCTCACCGGTATCGTCTGGATTTCGGGCGAGCGCAAAGAGCCACGGCTCGACCCGAAGACCAAAAAGCCAATGCTCGGCCCGGATAAAAAACCGCTGATGCGCACCGTCAAGCGCCAGATGCCGGGGATCACCGGCGGGCAGTCCGTCGCGCCGATCTGGGGGCGGTTCATGCGTGAGGCGATGCCGATTCAGGCGATGGCTCCCGGCTCCGCCGAGTACAAGACACCCGATATCGCCGAAGCGGTTCGTCAGAGCGAGGAAGCGCGGGCGCTGGGCGGCGCTCCTGCGCCCCGCCCCGCCGCCGCTCCTGTGGTCACGGCGGCGGGCGATCCGTCCGACCCGGCAGGCGATGCTCCGTCGCGAGCTGGCTCGGGCGTCCAGCAGGACCGCGCCGCCCTGCAGGGCGGCGGCGATCCCGACGAGCGAATCTCCGTGGCGATCTGCGAGGAGACCAGCAAGCTGGCGACACCCCGCTGCCGCTCCACGGTCCAGAAACGTTTCTCCCGGCGCTCGATACCACGATCCTGCAGGCTACGTCACGGTTCTGGCGACGGGAACGAGTAAACACCATGGGACGAGGCGGGCTTCACCTTCGCAATCGAGTTCCGCTGGAGCGAGCGCCCGGCGACGCCCCGGAGATTCCACCGGTGCGCGTCGCGGCACTGGCGGCGCTGACGGCGCTCGGGCTTCTGGTCGTGATCTTCCGGTTCTGGTATCTCCAGGTCGCCCAGGGCCAGCGCTACCTCGACAGTGCCTATGCCAACCAGCGCACCAGCGTCCGCATCGCTCCGCCGCGCGGCATCATCGAGGACCGAAACGGGGTCGCGCTGCTCACCAACACGGCCCGGATCGATGTCTTCGTCACGCCCAAGGAACAAAGCGACTGGGTCGAAACAGAAGCTCGCCGCCAGAAAAAAAGTCGCAAAGGGCATCGCTGGAAGCAAGCAGAGATCGACGAACTCTACAAAGCCGTTCGTTTCGACGCGTTCGTGCATCTGAGCGGGATTCTCGGTACGGACCCTGCCGAGATGCTCAAAGAGTTTGAGAAGAACCGTACGACCAGCTCCGAGCCAGCGCTGGTGCAGCGGGGAATTTCCCAGGATCAGCTCGCGCAGGTCGCCGAGCGCCTGAGCGAGCTTCCCGGCGTTCTGCCGATGGTGGTCCCGGTCCGGCTCTATCCGAAAGGGGCGCTGGGCGCTCAGTTTCTCGGGTACATCGACCAGATCACCGCCGACAAGCTCAAGCGCGAAGACAGCGCCCGCATCGCCGCTCGCGATGCCGGGCAGGACGACTCTTTGCTTCCCAGGCACCGGTCGGGCGACCAGATTGGCACCTACGGGCTGGAAAAATACTACGACCAGCTCCTCTCTGGCACCGAGGGCAGCATCGACTACGCCGTCAACAACGCCCAGGAGCGCCAGGGAGTTCTGGAGGAGCGCCCTGCGGTTCCCGGCGCGAAGCTCACCCTGACGCTCGACTGGCGGCTACAGGCGCTGGCGGAGAAGCTGATGCAGG
The DNA here is from genome assembly GCA_031363095.1 of Armatimonadota bacterium. Taxonomy (GTDB): domain Bacteria; phylum Armatimonadota; class Armatimonadia; order Armatimonadales; family Armatimonadaceae; genus JANLTX01. The sequence continues at coordinate 15,928 of JANLTX010000066.1, forward strand.
GCAAGAAAGGGGCCGCCGTCGCCCTCGACCCACGCGATGGCAGTGTGCTGGCCATGGCGAGCTTCCCCAGCTTCGACCCAGCGGTGTTCCAGCGTCGCCCGATCCCACAGTCAGTCATCGACAACGAGGTAAATCCTGGGCAGAACGAATGGAGTCTGGCCGATACTCTGGCTCCTGGCTCAACCTTCAAGATTATATCGGCATCTGCCGCTCTGACCGAAAAAAAGGTACTTTCAGGGACTTCTTATTTTTGTTCCCATGAATATCAAGGTCTTAAATGTCATGGAACGCACGGAAGTGTTAGTGTTCGCGGCGCGTTAACTCAGTCATGCGATGTTTATTTTTATCATGTTGGACAAAAATTAGGTATTGATAGATTAGATTATTGGTCAAGAGAGTTTGGATTGGCACAGAAAACAGGGATAGATATCCCCGATGACCCCGATGGAAATCTCTCCGAAGCGAAGCGGTCCACCAACGAACGTTGGCTCGCCAGTGCTCGGCGTCGGGGAGATAGAAAGCGCGAACAAGAAATTATTGCTGATGGGATGACGCTAAAACCAGGCGAAATAATGCAAACTGCGATTGGTCAAGGAAAAACGGGTACATCGCCGCTTCACATCGCTTTGGTTGCCGCCGCTGCTGCACAAGCTGATGGGCAAATATTCCGCCCACATTTTGTAAAACATGCCACAGCCAGCGATGGAAGCGGAAGAAAGCTCGATATTCCCGAGGCCCGACCTACTGTTTCTCACCAGCCTCCGGTCTCCCGTGCCGCCTGGAATGTGGTTCGCGATGGGCTGCGGGCAGTGGTAACGAGTGGAACAGCGCGGCGTGCCATGGAGGGATCTCCTTTTTATGTTTCGGGAAAAACAGGAACCGCTGAGACGGGAAAGCCAGGCCAAACCAATGCCTGGTTTGCCGGTTACGCCTCTCGAAAAGCGGGTGAAGTTCCTTCCATTGCGGTTTGTGTCTTTCTGTTCAACGATGGAAAGAACTTGCATGGTGGTGATCATGCCGCCCCCATCGCCCGAAAGTTAGTCGAGGGACATTTTGGGGTTGGCTTGACCGACACTAAACCGATCAAACTGCCGCTGGCGAGCACGTCGGGCGACTGAGTCGGTCGTAGCGTGAAGGAAGAGGCGCTTCCCCAGAACGTCCGGGCGCTCGGCTGGGTGAGTTTCTTCACGGATCTCTCCAGCGAGCTACTCTATCCGATCAACCCGACGTTTCTTCGGCAGCTGGGTGCGCCGCCCGAGGCCATCGGGCTGATCGAGGGGAGCGCCGAGGCCACCGCGAGCCTGCTCAAACTCGGGTCCGGGGCGCTGTCCGACCGAATGGCGCGGCGCAAGCCACTGGTCTTGCTTGGGTATTGCCTGGCGGCGCTCTCTAAACCCTTGCTCGGGGGGGCGTCCGCGTGGCCCCAGGCGTTTCTTGCCCGGCTTCTGGACCGCACGGGCAAAGGGCTGCGTGCGTCCCCGCGCGATGCCCTGATCGCCGAGAGCTGCCCGCCGCAGGCGCGTGGCCGGGCGTTCGGGCTACACCGAAGCATGGACACAGCGGGCGCAGTGCTCGGGCCGCTTCTGGGCTGGGCGTTTCTGCAAGTCTATCCCGGTGCGCTCCGACCCCTGTACTTTCTGGCCTTTGTTCCGGCGGCGCTTGGGGTTCTCACGCTGGCGTTGCTCGTCCGCGAGCGTGCCCGCGAGGTGCCTCCAAAAAATGAAAACGGGGCGCTGTTCTCGCTTTCTGGCCTCTCGCCGGGCTATAAAAAATACTTGCTGGTCGTCGGGATTTTCGCGGTGGGCAATAGCTCGGATGCGTTCTTGCTCCTGCGTGCTCAGGAAGGGCTGGGCGTCGCGGCATCGCAGCTATTGTTGCTGTATGGCGCGTTCAATGTCGTCGAGGCCAGCCTCGGGTATCTGGCGGGGCGTCTCTCCGACAGAATCGGACGCCGCCCTCTGATCGCAGCGGGCTGGCTGGTGTTTGCGCTGGTCTATCTGGGCTTCGCGCTCGCAAGCCGCGCGTGGCATGCGTGGGTTTTATTTTTGCTCTACGGTTTTTACTACACGCTCACCCAGGGGTCGCAAAAAGCCCTCGCCACCGATCTGGTCGATCCCGAGAAACGCGGCGCACAGCTCGGCGCGTTCCACTTTCTGGTCGGTCTTGGTGCGCTCCCGGCCAGTTTGCTTGCCGGGCTTCTGTACCGACTCAACCCGGCAGCTCCGTTCTATCTTGGCGCAACCTGTGCGCTTCTCTCTGCCGTGGTTTTACTTTCTCAGCGTCCGTTTAAGTAATAGTCTGTTCCGAGCGCCGCGTTTGGCTCGATTCGGTTGAACGTATAGTTAAACTCGCCCGCTTTGACCAATAAATATGCTTCGAGGGTTATCAAGTCAGGGATTAAAACGCCTTGCAGAGAATAATATTTTTTGAAAAAATATACCAACTTCGCTCCTCCTTTTTTAATGTCTATCTGGGTTATTTGGAACGTATTTGGGTTAAAAAATATCTTGAAATCGCCCATGTAAGTGTCTTTTCCCTGAAGATAGGGAGTTGTTATATTTAGTTTACTGAATTTATCATTGAACGATAGGTTTTGTGAAAAAACATAAAGATAGATTCCGATGGGATTTTCGCTGTATCTGTTGTCAGGAGTGGTTGTTTCACTTTTATTGCCTGTCGTTTTCCAGAATTCTTTTCCGTTGAATCCGGCATTTACGGGCTTATTGATGGTCGAGTCGTTGTAGACATAGCGGAAACGACCATCCGGGTGCTGGATAAGCTCATAGTTGTTGTAAGTACCTTTGGCATTGGCAATAGTGCCTTCTCCCGTTCCGCTGACCCGAAAGGCACGCATTCCTTGGAGGCCGTCGATTCGGTGCGCGGCTCGAATCTTCTGGAAAACTTCACCCAGCTCTCCTGAATTGGCGGCTACGGGCGGCGGTGTGCCGGTGTTATTCGTCTTGACGGGAACTGAGTCGAGGAAAATAGGAAAAATATGTTGTTTGCCACGCTCCAGGGTTTTTTTGGTCTCTGTTGGTTCCGTGTCACCGGGGCGTTTGATAGAAATTGTAAATTCCTTTGTTTCCGAATCAGTAATATCGGTAAAAAATGTATTTCCCTTGAGTAATAGGCCATCAATGAGAATTTCTGTCCGTTCGATAGCTCCGGTAAACTTCAAGGTAGTTCTGGTATTGACAGGTTTTGTTGTACCGTTACCGATGTTCTTGACCGGGGTAGTCGGCGTGGGCTTGCCATTGCCGACCAGGACGAAGTCCTCGGGGGATGCACCGGTCATCTCGGTGGTGGGGGACTGGACAGCGGGTTCGGACGACTTTGTGGTCGCGATCACCTGGCTGCGGACGTACTTCGAGAGCGAGCCAAGCGTGACGTTGCCCTGGGTGTCTGCCGCTGCGCCCTTCATTCCTTCCTCTAAAAACCAGGCGAAGTAGCCGCGCGTCTTGTCCTGCCACTCGTAGCTACACTCGCCGGGCGAGCACGCAAAAAGATTGACGACCACCGGAGGATCGGTGCCCCGAGCAGTCAGTGGGACCACTTTCCAGGTCTTCGTATCGGCTAATTTCGAGCGAGCCGCATCCCCCGACTTTCCTTTGCCGAACGGATCGTTGCGACACATATCCCAGGCCATGATAATCGCTTTTGCTTTGACCTGGCTGAGCAAACTTTTAAATATTGAGACTTCCAGCGCCGTTTGCGTGCCGGTAAACTTGTTTCGTCCCTTGAAATCATGGGGAAGCAAGTAGGTAACTCCGTTGATCTCAGTTCCATGGCCGGAGTAAAACACAAAAACCGTGTCACCGGGCTGAACATTGTCAGCGAGCTTGCCGAGTGCCTGAATAATATTTGCCCGAGTGGGTTTATTGTCTCCATCAGAAACTAAAAGATCTATATTGGCCGCCGGATAGCCAAGTGAGTTCTTCAAGACATCCCGAAGCTTGCGGGCATCGTTGTCGGCGGCTCCGAGGCTGGCGATGTAGTTTCGGTCCTCGTAATCGTTTATACCGATAAGCAATGCCCATTTTTCGGCTCGAACCCCACTGGACAGGGCAAATACAAGGGCAAGCGCGACGAATAACTTATTCATGGTTTATTGAATCTCACCGGGCACAGCGACATTGGTTTTTACTCTGGTGTAGGTGTGCGAAGCGCTCCACTTCAGATTATTAAGCGTGGTTTCAAGCTGAACTGCTGTGGGCGCAAGCACTCCATTGATGGTTTCGTAGCGAGAGATTCGAATTGTAATGGTAATTCCGGGTTGGCTAATTTCGAAATTTCGAATATTATTTGTTTTCGTATCTATAAAGAATATAACTTTAGATACAATGCCTTGTTCAATTTCTGTGTAGGTCAGGCTATCCCCATCCGACGAAGCTATCCACTTCTCGGGACTCTTACTGAGCGTATCCATGTTTCCCAAAAAGGTAGCAAGCGGATGTACCAGCAGCTTCAGGCCGGGTGGGGTAATTGTCTCTGTACCGTTGACCTGATAGTGCATCTCAACCGAGGTGTTGCCTCCCCAGACGGCGTTCGTCCCTGCTTCGTCGCGCCAGCCGACGTGGAACTTGCCCTGTGGGGTAAGAGTTACTTTGATGTCCGGGCTGCTCATGGTGCTGCTGCCGACAGCCGTCGTACAGGCACCGGAGAGCTGGAGGGATTTAAGCTTGCGAAACGCGTCCCAGCCGTGGGCTTTGAGCACGCGGGCCGCCAGCGTCTCCGTGGGCTTTTTCTCGGTGGAATCGGGCGCAGGTGGCGTCGGTGCGGCTGGCTCGGCGACAGGCGCTTTGGTCAGCGTGACGGTGTGGGTGAACGATTTTCCGCGTGTTAGCGTTACTTTTGCGGCGCTGGACTTGTAGCCCGGTGCCTTCACCACGACCTCGAACGTGCGCGTCTCGGCGTCGTCGAGTTCGACCTCGAAGCTCAGCCCGGCGAGCTGTTTTTTGTCCACGGTGACACTTGCGCCAGCAACACTGGGCCTCACGATCAGCTTTGCCGCGAGATCCAGCGTCTCAGCGCTCGGGTTGGGCGTCGGGGCGGGGCGGGGCGACGGTTTTTTCTCTGCCGCAACCGCTTTTCCGGGCTTGCCCTGCGCGATCACAAAGTCTTCCGGATCGGTGCCCTCCAGCGCAACATGCGGGTTCTGGTCGGCGTTCTCGTTGCGCTTCACCTGGGCGGTGACCTGCTGGCGAACATAGTCTTTCAGCGACTTGACCGTGATCTTACCCTTGCCGTCCGCCGCCGCGCCGCGCAGTCCTTGCTCCAAATAATACGTGAAGTAGCCCTGACCCTTGTCGGTCCACTCATACGAGCACTGGCCGGGGGCGCACGCAAAAAGCTTGACCAGGATCGGCATGGCGTCCACGCGGGTGTCGCGAACGACACTCCAGCTTTTCTCGGCCTGGCTCAACTTCATCGTGTTGCGCTTCGGCCCCGTGGCATCGCGCGAGTTGGTGAACGGATCGTTGCGGCACTTGTCCCAGATCAAAACAATCGCGCGGGCCTGAACCTTGGAAAGCTGCTCGTAGAACCGCTCCTCGGCGAGTCCGGTTTCCTTGCCGGTGAACGCGCTCCGTCCGTTGAAATCAAACGGAAGTAAGTAGTCTTTGCCATCGAGCTGGGTACCGTGGCCGGAAAAATAGACAAAAACCGTATCGCCCGCTTTTGCGTTGCTCTGGAGCTTATCCAGCGCCTCGACGATGTTAAACCGTGTCGGCTTGGTGTCGCCATCGGAGACCAAAAGCTCGATGTTCGCGTCCGGAACCCCGACGATCTCCGTCAGTGTCGCCTTGAACTTCCGGGCATCGCGCGCCGCCCCGGAGAGCGCCGCGATCCGGTTGCGGTCCTCGTACTGATCGATCCCGATGAGCAAGGCCCACTTCTCCGCCAGCGCCGGAAGCGCGAGCAGGGACAGCACGCAAAGAGCAAGCAAGCGTCTCATCCTTCCATTATAACCCGACCGGGCCAAAATCAAACGTGGGTGATTGTTACAGGGACTTTTCCAGAAAGATCATGGTTTTGGCGGTCATGCCGAGCGGGTCGGGGATATGGCCGCCGGGGAAAATCGCTTTTTCCTTGGGCGTCGGTGCGGCATCGAAGAGCGCCTGGCTGGTTGGGGTCGGGACGATGGTGTCGGTGTCGCCCCAGAGAAAGAGCCAGGCGGGTTTGTTCTTGTCGCGCGGAAGAAGCGTAAGTGGGTCGATGTCGTTCATTGCGGCCTGGATTTGTTGTTTGGTATTTTTGACGCGCCATTTTTGGGCATACGGATGATCGCTCTTTGTCAGAAGCTCGCCCCAGCCCGCGCCACCTGACCAGAGCGCGGCGGCTTTCACCCGTGGCTCGGTGGCGACGAAGTCCGCGCCTAAGATTGCGCCGAGTGAGACCCCGACCAGCCCGAGGCGCTTCGGGTCTATCTCTTTGCGGCTTTCCAGAAAATCTGTGGCTCGCCGCAGGTCGATCACGGCGCTGGCTCCGAGCCGGTGCAGCTCCGAAAGAGACAAATTGGGCAGGAGCTTGTCACCGGGCTGAACCCGCTCGCCGTGGCCGGGCAGGTCTATCGAGAGCGTCGCCCAGCCCTTGCCAACCAGCGGGAGCGTGAGCAGCGCCATGTCGGAGCGACTTCCGCCGAGTCCGTGGACCAGGATCACGCACGGGACGGGTTTCTTCGAGGCGGGAAGGGTGAGCGTCGCGAAGACGCGCTCGCCGTTCGCGCTGAGAAACGAAAGCTCTTCCTGTCGCATCTCTGTGCCCCCGGTGTCGCTCATCGGGTTTTTTACTTGCACGTCGAGCGGTGCGGATGCGCAATACTCGCTCCCGGCGAACGGCTCGCACGGCGGTTTTGTCGGTGCCTCGGGCCGGGGAGACGGACACCCGGCGAGGAGAAGTAGCCCCCCGGCCCCCAGTAATGGGGGAGTTCTGAAGATCACTGGAGCCTCAGTGCCTTGCGCACCCGAGTGAGCGTGTCCTCGGCGACCTCGCGGGCGCGCTCGGCTCCGCGTGCGAGCAGCCGGTCCAGCTCGGCGGGGTCGCTTTCGTAGAGGGCGCGGCGGGCGCGGATCGGCTCCAGGGTCGCGTTTAGAACTTCGGCAGTCTCGCGCTTGGACTGGACACAGCCCCGCGCTCCGGAGCGGCACTCGTCCCACTGCGGCGCGAAGCCGTCCGGGTCGTAGAGCTTGCGCAATTGGCAGACCGCGCAGCCCTCGGGAACTCCGGGGTCGTCTTTTTTGATTTTTGTGGGCGTCGTGAAGGCCGAGCGCAGGCGCTGCTGGAGCTGATCGGGCGAGTCCGTGAGATAGATCGCGTTGTGGTAGCTCTTGCTCATCTTGCGCAGCTTCCCGCTGTCGTCGGCGTCGAGGCCCGGAACGATTCCCGTCGCTTCCGAGATCAGCGCGTCGGGTTCGGGAAAGATCTCCTCGTTGACTAAATGATTGAAGCGTCGCGCGATCTCCCGTGAGATTTCGAGGTGCGGAGCCTGATCTTTTCCGACAGGAACCAGGTGAGCGCGGTAGATCAGAATGTCGGCGGTCTGGAGCAGGGGATAGTTCAGAAGTCCCGTCGAGACCCCGACCTCGCCTGCGCCGCCATCCGAGCTTGCCTTCTCGCGGGCCTCTTTGAACGTCGGCACTCGCTCCAGCCAGCCCACGGGCGTCGCCATGGAGAGCAGGACGCAAAGCTCGGCGTGCTGCGGTACGTCCGCCTGACGAAAAATGGTGCATTTCTCCGGGTCGAGTCCGGCGGCGATGTAGTTGAGCGCCACTTCCCGCGCCGCCGAGGCAATGTCTTCCGTCGGGTCGATTCGGCTGGTGAGCGCGTGCCAGTCCGCGATGAAGCAGAACATCTCGTACTGATCCTGGAGCTTGACCCAGGGCTTGAGTGCGCCCTCCCAGTTGCCCAGATGCAGCGTCCCGCCCGCCGTGGGGCGCATTCCCGAAAGAAGTCGTTTTTGTTGGTTCATAGGTATTTGGTTGTCGTCCGGCATTGAAAATCACCCAGCCGCTGGGTACCCGGCCTCCCAAAAACAACCCTCCGGGTTGGTCGCCCCGGAGGGTGCGCTTCTAATAGGCCGGTATTTTCAATGCCGGGGTCTCATAAAAAAGCCCCCGCTGTCGCGGGGGCTGGTTGGCTTGGGGCGCGACTTAGAGCTGGATTCCGAGGAGAAGCCAGATGATGAAGCGCATGATCGGCATCAGGAACTTGCCGGGCAGCTCGGTGAACATCAGCACGAGGAACAGGTAGACGCCCCAGCGCTGCATGAACGCGAGGTATTTATCGCCGAGGTCTTTGGGAAGAAAGCCCAGCAAGACATGCGAGGCGTCCATCGGGTGGATCAGGATCAGGTTGAAGCAGAACTGGCTGACATTGATCAGAATCGTGATGAGAAACGCCATCGTGACGGCGATAATCACCGGGCTTGGCTCGATGACGCCGCTGAGCACCAGCCGGACGAGCGGGCTGAGCACGGCGGCAAGGATCAAGTTACAGAGCGGGCCTGCGGCAGCGACGAGCGCGGCACCTTTGCGCGGCCCACACGAGAACTTCTCCGGGTCGGTCTTGAGCGACTTTCCCCAGCCGATGGGGAACCCGATGAGCATGGTGACGGCCATGACGAGAAAGCCGAGCGGGTCGATGTGCCGGAGCGGGTTGAGCGAGACACGCCCTTGCTCGCGCGGGCCGGGGTCGCCGAGTCGGTCGGCCATCCAGGCGTGTCCTGCCTCGTGAACCGTGGTCGCGGCCACGATCCCGATCAGCAGCAGGGCATACAGCCACAGCGGGGCACGGGCGAGCGGCTCGGCGAGCGGCCCGAAGATTCCGGCATGAGCGTGTAGAAATAACAGCATCGACGCGACTCCTTCAAACAGGCGTTGAGAAATTATACCGCATCTTAAATTTCAGTGCGTTCCATCGTCGTGGAGGGCAGGGCAACCGCATACGGATTTTGTCTCCTCTATGCCGTGGAATAAATTCCCGGCTACAAATACAAATTCGACCTTCAGGAAGCAAGCTGCCCTCGTCGAATCAGACATTTTCCGAGATTCGACAAAGCTCGCTTG
>JANLTX010000087.1:0-13126 GCA_031363095.1 Armatimonadota bacterium
AGGCGATTGGTGATTTCCACCAAATACGCGACCGTCACCTCACGGCCCTGGTCGTACAGCGCACCCGCCTCTTGCTTCGTCATCGTCTTGGAGGGGATATTACCTCAAAATATGGAGAGGCGCGAGGCCTGTGTAGTTACTCCATGACTTCCAGAAGCTCGGCCTGACGTGCTAAAAGTACGTCGAAGTCAGCGTCAGGTTCGGAGAACTTCTGAGAGAGTGCTTCCAGCTCAGCTTCTATCGCTCGAACCTCGGCGAAGGTTTCCTGAAGAACCTCCTCGACGCTCCTGGTTCCATCGAGTGTGGAGAACTGCGAGAAATAACCGATGCGAAGTCCGGCGTCCAGCTCGACCTTGCCCTCGGTGGGCGAGAGCGCTTCCGTGTCTTCCCGGCCCGCTGCCGTCAGAATCAATCGGAGCAGCGTGGTTTTCCCGCTGCCGTTCTCGCCGATCAGCCCGACCCGCTCGCCGCGCGCCAGCTTGAAGTAAATTTCTCGCAACACAGGCCGCTCGGAAAAGCGCACCGTGACATTCTGAACCCGGACAAGACTCACACTGGCAGTGTATCGCCCCCCGCTCTCCAGTTCTGCCCCCCGCCCCCAGTAATGGGGGAGTCTGGTTCCCCATTACTGGGGTTAGGGGTCGTTACCGGGGGGCAGGGGGCCAGCGTCAGGGGGATTTCGCTACAACCCCAGAGGTTTTAGCAGGTCGGGGCGTTCTTTGAGGGCGAGCCGGACGGCGCGGTGGAACGGCTGCGCCCAGTCCTTATGGGCGTTGTGCCCCTATTTTATCCGAGTTTTGCCCGGTTCGTCCGTTATTCCCGTGCCCAGGTGCGGACAGCGTTGCGCCACTCGGAGCGCAGGCGGGTCTTTCCCAGAAGTAACAGACGCGTGAGAGTCTCGGAGGTCAAGCCAGGAAGGGAGCAACTCTCGCCCGGAGCGTACTCACCGCTTTCTTGCAAGATCAAAATGCTTGCGGCCTCGCTTCGGTAGCGCCAGAGTTCCAGGACACCGATGCGAGCATAGAAGCTGTCTTTGTCCACCGAAGGATGCGTCACGTCTACCTCGACGACGAGATCGGGGACGTGCCGCTCCTGATCGAACTCCGCCGGATCGAGCGGCACCTGCCCGATACTCTGGATCACAAAACACGAGTCGGGTTCCGCCCCCTGCTCCGGGTCGCTACGATGGAACGTCGTGCTTCCCAGGCTCAGCACTTCCAGCCCGCGCGCCTCGGCGATCCACTCCACCAGCAGCTCGATACGACGATTGGGCGACTCGTGGGTGGGCAGCGGACTCAACTGAATCTCCAGGCAGCCCCGGTCGAAAGCGAGCCGCATCCCCGACTCGTTGTGCGATGCCAGATCAAGAAAGGTCTCAAACTTCACTCCTGAGAGGGTTGTTGTCATGACAGTAGCCGTGCGCTTTCAGGACGGCGCGATTAGCTCTTGCCAGCTTGAAACCGTGAGAAGCTGATCCGCCCAGGCTTCGATGGTCTCTTTCGAGGCACCTTCCACCACAGCGAGCGTCGTAGCGTCCGGCTCGCCCAGCCGCTTTCGGGCCAGACGAAGGAACAGCTCCCGCTCCCCCTCCTGACGACCCTCCTGACGACCCTCCTGACGGCCTTCCTGACGGCCTTCCTGATGGCCTCTTGCACGGCCTTCCGCAAGACCTTCGGCGAGAATATGCTGATACGTACTCGATTCTTTCATCTGCGCCACTGCCCTTTCCAATAGTTTACCCGCAATCTCCGGGGCGTACCGCACTCCTGCCAGGAGATACGTAGACGCCCACAGCTTACGACGGTCTTCCTGCGCGGCGTCTCTCCCGATCTGCGCCTCCAGTCGTTGCACTACCTCCTCGGGCGTCGTGCCGGAAAGGTCGCACAGAAGAGCCAGAGGCAGCGTCGCCAACCCGCCCCGCAGAATCGTCGCGACGGGCAGTTGCCAGAGCCGAACGACCTCGTAGCGAAACGTCAGGTACGGACTTGCAGAAACTCGCCCCCGCTCGACGCGCCCGGTGAGGGCGGGGCTGTCTGCCTCGGGACGGAGCAGGATCACGAAGCTCAGCGTGGGCAGCCCGGTCTGCTCGCCCGCCAGGACGTTGTAGCGCAGCATTCGCCCCGGAACCGCGTGGCCGTCGTGCCCCGCCTGAAACTCGATATGGACCAGATAAGGGCTGGCCGAGTTCACCTGGATCAGCCGGTCCACTTCTGTTGAGACCGTCGCCAGATCCGTATCGATCAGCTCGCACGGCTCTGGGGGAAGTCCGAGCAAGATAAGCCAGTCGGCGGGCTGAAATCGTACCAGCTCCTTGGTCGTTGCATCGAACGGAGTCGCCATACCGAATTGTACCTACCCGTAGCGGTCGGGGTCCAGAAGATTCAGAGGGATTTCCGGGGTTGCGCCCATCAGAAGGTCGCCGACGAGCTGGCCGGTGACGGGGGCAAGCGAGAGGCCCATCATCGCGTGACCCGTCGCAACAATTAAATTTTTGTAGCTTCGCGTCCGGCCCAGATACGGAAGGCCGTCGGGGGTGCAGGGGCGCAGGCCGCGCCAGGGCTTGATCCCCTCGAAGTGCTCCTCGGTGAAGCTCGGGTAGTAGTCGGGGACGGACCGAATAATCCCGCGCACCCGGCTCTCGCTGACGGACAGGTCGTTGCCCGCGATCTCCATGGTCCCGCCGACGCGCAGGGTGCTTCCCATCGGCGTCACGGCGACGCGGGCTTCGGTGAAGATAGAACAAATCTCGGGGAGCTGCACCGGGTTTTTCAGCGTGAGCGAGTAGCCCTTGCCCGCCTGCATCGGCAGTTTTATGTCCAGCGTCCGCGCGATCTCCGCGCTCCAGGCTCCGCTCGCCAGCACGAACTGATCTGCCTCGATAAACGACTCATCGCGAGGCAGGAGCAGCGCCGGATCGCTCGTTCGGGACACGACTACCGCAGAGACGCGCCCATTGGCGGCTTCCAGGTGATGCACCGTCGCGTCGTAGAAAAACCGGACGCCCCGCTCGATTAGCCGCCGGGTGAGGCCCGCCAGCAATTTCTGTGGAATTAGGTGACAGTCGTTGGGATAGAAAACCGCGCCAGAAATATCCATCGTGACGCTGGGGTCGAGCCGTGCGGCCTCTTCGGGCGTCAGAACATCGGCGGGAATATTCAGCGCCGTGGCTCTCTCGGCGTGAAGTTTCTCCTCGGCGAGCGCGTGCTCGGTGCGGGTGAGCATGAGCAGCCCTTTCTTCACCAGCCCGAACTCGTTGTCGAACTCGGTGGCGAGCTTCTCGAACTCCGCGCGGCTCGCGTTGTTCAGGTCGCGCAGGAGCGGTCCGGCTTTCTCCGCGCGCTCCCGAGTGGCCGCACGCATGAACTTCCAGCCCCAGTCGAGTAGGTCCAGCGAAATGCGCGGACGAATCCAGAACGGGCTTTCGGGGTTGCCAAGCTGGCTCAGCCCGTACCCGACCATTCCCGGCGCGGCGAGCGGCACAAAATGGCTCGGGACGATCATCCCGGCGTTGCCCTGCGAGCAGTTGTCCCCACTCGGTGTGCTCCGCTCAACGACAATCACGTCCAGGCCGCGCTCGGTCGCCTGCCACGCGCAACAAAGCCCGATAATTCCTCCGCCGAGAATGCATACCGTCATTTAAGTTGTTTTTTTGCCTTCCGAAGACAATCTAATATAATTCCGACTATTTTTCCTGGTTCATTAATCGAATAGTCCAGAAGATCGATCTCAACGATGTTATTTTTAAGCTGCAAAAACCGCCACAGAACGCCTGATGTCGCAATGCCATAGATCACGGGCAGCTCGATTCCCCGGCCCGCGTTGAACTTCTGGGCAGCGATCATCTCCGCAATGCACTGTGGAACTCCCTCACCCGGATCGACTCGCTTGGTCTCCACAATGGTTACGACGGGAGCGCGTAGCGTCGATTGCAGTGGGTCCAGAGATAATAAAAAATCGCAAAATCCATCCAAGCCTAATTTTCGGTCTACGTTAAGTTCGATTCCAGAAAATAAACCGATTTTTCGTTCCATTTGATTCCAAATTTCCAGGAGCATCGGCATGACAATTAGCTCCGATCTGGCTTTTTCCGTGTAAATTGCCGTTGCAAGCGGAAGATTCTGCTCCAGAGCCGCTAAAATCTCAGGACCAATGACAACAGAGCCAATAGTCCCGAACAACCCTGGCCGCTCGACGATCTCTACTCCGAGACGCTCTGTCACGGAGTCGAAGGTCTTGAACTTGCTGTAGGCCATGACTTTATTGTATCTCTTTTAGTAGCGTCGCGATCTCTTCCTCGACGTATTTGTCCTGGGTCTGAGCGGCTTCGTGCTCGGCGCGTAGCTCTTGCTGGATTTCCAGGGCTTCGTCCAGTCGCCCGAGGGAGCGCAGGCAGCGGGCGACGCACCAGCGGGCGATGCGCTCGGGGCCGGGCAGACCTTGCTCGCGGCGGGCATCGAGGGCTTGCTGGAAGCAGGCCAGAGCTTCCGGGAGCCTGCCCGCGTCGTGGTAGGTCCAGCCGAGGTTGTTGTAGAGCGAGCCGCGCCAGCGCCGCGCCTTCGGATCGGGCGAGTGCCCCGCCAGAGCGAGCGCCTCTTCGTTCCAGCGCACCGACTCGTCGCCCGCCGCGACGATCCCGAGCATGTGCGCGGCGTCAATGGCCAGCGCCTCTTCCCCGAGGATCAGAGCATCGTTCCAGGCCTGAGAAAACAAAAGCGGCGCACGCTCTTTCTCGCCCGCCGAGCTGTGCGTCCGTCCGCGCTCCAGCAGGTAACGGACCCGTGCCCGCGACTCGCCCGGCGGCAGGTCGTTCTCCACGTTGTCCAGCAGTCCGTGTGCCTGCTCAAACTGCTTTCTCAGACTATGCGTCCGAGCAAGCTGCGTCTGCACCTCAGATTGAAGCGCGAGAAACCGCTCCTCGCTGGCCGCCGGATCGTCGAAGTCCCAGAGCGGGTCGATGTCAATGGTCATTTTAGTAAGGGGGAGTCGCCGGACCATCATAGCCGCACATCCCCATGCGAGGCGAGTTACAAAGCAGAGTTGGCTCAAAATCATCGAGATGGCCGTGCGGCTCCAGACAGGCATCGCACAGAACGACCCACTCACCCTCTTCCGCCATGCACTCGCTGCAAACCCAGCGAGCGGGGTTCTCGCACTCGCTACACTCTTCTTCCGGCATCTTGTTGCGCACCAACAACGCCATCGGGTTCGCGGTTATTGGCGCTCCGATGCGCTCGGAAATTGTCCGAATCAACGTTTCCGAGGTCGATCCCATATCGTAGAGATGCGTAATTTCTACGCCCTCACGAAAAACAGACTCTATCTTGCGCGACATCGGGATTTTATCGCGCCATGCTTCGTAAGAAAACTCGCTCATGTGGCCGCAGCACTCCAGCCAGATCGCTTTGAGATAAGAATCGATGTCTCGAAGCGTGGCAGAGCCGCGCACCTCTAAATCCAGAAAAAACTGTTTGTTTCCCGAACACTCGGCACGGAGATAGACAAGCGTTTCCGGCGTTCCCGCCGCTTCCGCCATCGCTGCCTGACGCTTCGTACATTTTTCGAGGTGCTTGCCGACGCTCTGCTTGACGACTTCCTCGCCGCAGTAGCTACAAATCCCTCGTGGTCTTGGTTTTGCTGCCATAATTTTTATTGTACTCCCCAGCAGAGCGGGTCGGTTTCATCGAGAATCAGGGTCGCTTCAGCAGTGACAAACGCCTGCCCGGTGATAGTAGGCTTCCCTTCCGGCCCGATAGTTCCTTCAAAGACGCTACCGATAATGCTTTCTTGTCGCCAGACTTGCCCGGCTTCTAATTTTCCGTCGGCGAAGAGGCACGCAAGCTTGGCGCTGGTGCCGGTTCCGCATGGCGAGCGGTCATAGGCACCGCCCGGACACAGAACAAAGTTCTTCGCGTGATTTTCGGGGTTATCCGGCGGCCCTAATAACTCTATATGATCGATTTCCGGGTATTTCTGGTTAATTTCTCGACGAATTTCCTGAGAAATTACATATAGTTCTTCTATATTTGTTTTATTAATTTTTAGTTCGTGGTCTTCACACAGAAAAAACCAGTTTCCGCCCCAGGCGATATCTCCTGTGACAATTTTTTTATTTTCAAGCACCACAGAGACAGCTTTCTCTTTGCGATAGCTCGCTACGTTCTCGACGCTCACCCGATGATCTTCATGAAGGGTCGCCGTGACGACGCCCACGGGTGTGTCGATCCGGTGGATGCCCGGCCCGATCTTGCCGAGATGCGCCAGGGTTGCGATCAGCCCGATGGTTCCGTGGCCGCACATCCCGAGAGGCCCGACATTGTTAAAGAAAATCACGCCCGCCGTGCAATTTTCTTCAAACGGCTCGACCAGAAGCGCCCCGACCAGGACGTCCGAGCCGCGCGGCTCGCAACAGATGGCGCTTCGGTAGGCGTCGAACTTCACCGAGAAAAGCCGGGTGCGCTCTGCAAGCGGCCCGCGCCCGAGGTCCGGGCCACCCGAGAGCACCACACGCGTCGGCTCCCCGCCCGTGTGCGAGTCTATAACGACGATTTCACGAGGCATTGAAATGCCTCGCTCGACGCGCTCCGCGCGAAACGTCCTCGCGGACGAAAGGGCTCTGTCCGCGAGGACAACCGGCAACTTGTTGCCTCCAGCGAGGCATTTTAATGCCTCGTGACGGGTGGGCGACTGGCGAGGCCCGCGCGGATCAGCGCGAGGGTTTCTTCACGCTCCGTCCCCGAGAGCGTCAGGCGAGGCGCACGCACCCACTCGCGCCCGAGGCCGACCTCCTGAAGAACTAACTTGATCTTCTGGACAAAGTGCGGCCCGATGTCCAGCGTCATAAGGGGAAGAAACCAGCGCCAGATCTCGCGAACCTTTTCCCACTCGCCCGCGACCATCCGGTCCCACACATACGCGTTCTCTTTGGGGAATGCCAGCCCGACCCCCGCGATCCAGCCGGTCGCGCCCATCAGGACGCACTCGGGAATCAGGGTATCGACACCACCAAAAATCGCATAACGATCTCCGCAGGCATTGATCAGCCCCGTAATTCGAGTTGTATCGGCAGAAGATTCTTTGATGGCCACCAAATTTTCTGTATCCGAAAGCTCCGCGAACATTTCCGGGGTTATGTCAACAGAATAGCCAACAGGATTGTTATAGACGATAATTGGGAGCTTTGTCGATCCCGCTACCGTCCGAAAATACTGAAGAGTTTCGCGTGGGTCGGCCTTGTAGACCATCGCAGGCAGGACCATCGCGCCGTCTGCGCCGAGGGCTTCGAGGTCACGCACGTACGCACACGAGGCCGCCGTGCTCATCTCCGCGACGCCCGAAAGCACCGGGACGCGCCCCGCAGAGACTTCGAGGGCATGCTTGACGACCGCGCGTTTCTCTTCGGGCAGGAGCGTCTGGTTCTCCCCGAGCGAGCCACAGAGAATCAGCCCGTGAATCCCCGAGTCGATCAGAACTTCGAGGTGATGGGCTTGCGACTTCCAGTCGATGCTCTGGTCTTCAAAGAGTTGTGTCGTGACGGCGGGAAAGACCCCGCGAAAATCGGCTTGCTGCATAGACATTCTCCGGCGATGATACAGCACACCAGGGGCTGGAGGCTACTTTCGAAAGATCAGAATATGCTGCCAGGGCAGGACTTTGCTGTTTTTCTCAAACTTCAGGCCGATAGCCGCCATTTCCTTGCGTACTTGAAGCTCGCTCATCTTGTGAACTTCTTTGATCGGGACACTCGGGTCTTCTTTACGATATTCGACCAGAACTAACCTGCCGCCGGGCTTCAATGCTTTTTTCATGGCGAGTCCCATCTCATAGGGCTGGTCCAGCTCATGGTAGACATCTACGAGAAGCTGTAAATCGCACGAATTCTCGGGTAATTTCGGGTCGGCGGTATCTCCCAGCACCGTAACGACGTTTTTTGCGCCCAGAGACTTCGCTTTTTTCTGGATAATGGTCAGCATCTCCGGCTGGATGTCCACCGCGTAGGCCTTTCCCCGTGGACCGATTAACTTTGCCATGGGAAACGTCAGGTAGCCGCTGCCCGCCCCGATGTCGGCGATCACCATTCCCGGTTTCAGTCCCAGCGACTTGATGAGCAGCGAGGGTGCCTCCTCGGCCTCGCGCTCGGGGCGGTCGAGCCAACCTGCGGCCTCGTGGCCCATTACCAGCGCGATCTCGCGGCCCTGGTAGAACTTCCCCGACCCGTTCGGATCGTGGGGGCTTCGAAGTTCGTAGCGATTTTGCTGTCTCATACCAGCAGTCTACCCAGATCGAGCGGTGTTTCGAGCAGGTCGTCGGCGAGCGGCGCGAGAATCTCGCGGGCGGTCGGTCCCCAGAGCGCCCCGAGGCCGCGCATCCCGGCGGCGCGGGCGGCAATCAGGTCGTGGGTCGAGTCGCCGACGTACCAGCATGTCTCGGGCGCAAGCCCCAGGCGCTCGGCGGCCAGAAGCAGCGGGGCCGGGTCGGGCTTGTGCGTCTCCGTGTCCTCGAACGTCACCAGCATCTCCAGGCGCTCGTCGAGGCCGAAGCGAGCGAGGGCGGGCAGGGCCGAGTCGCTCCCCTTGCTGGTCACCACGCCGATGGGGATTTGCCTTGCTTCGAGCAGCGCAAAAACGTCTAAAACGCCGGGGTAGAGCGTCACCCAGTCGTCGGCGAGGGCCGCGTACTCGGCCCGATAGTGCGCCACCATCTGCGGCCAACGCTCCGGCGAGAGCGCGGCAAAAAGCGCAAAAAGGGAGCACCCGATGGCTGGAATCACGTCCTCGCGCGTCAGCTCCTGCCCGATAAACTCTTTCACGGTCTTCTGGTAGCAGTGAACAATTAAATCAATGGAGTCGGTCAGCGTGCCGTCGAGGTCGAAAAGAAGCGTAGCGGGAGCCATTTTCGCTATGATACCCGGCCCTCACGCTGAACCAATCCCGTCGAATTCCCATCCCAGGACGATAAACGTCCGAATTCCAGGACGAAAATCGTCCGGCTATGGGGCGCTACGCGCCGTCTCCCTCGTACCTCGGTCGAGATTCATACGGATATTTCGAGCGAAGCGAGACGGCAACTTGTTGCCCCATTGCCGGACGATTTTCGTCCTGGTGGAATTTTGGGATGGGCTTGGTGTGATTCTGGGACAATGCTCAACCCTGAGCGCGGGCGGCAAACCTGCCGAAAATACTACCTGAAATGAAACCTGTGCTTCTTGCTCTAACTCTGCTGATGCTTCCTCTGCTCGCCCACGCGGGCGACCCGGACGCGGCCCCCGTCGGCGACCCGATCTTCGGGTCCACCGAGAAGCTTCAGCCTGCCCCTGCGTTCACCGTGATTCCGCTCAGCGAGGTCCGAATGATCTCGATGAAAGACATGATGAACAACGGCGGTATCAACCTGATGGACAGCTTCAACTCCAAAGGCAAGAAAAAGAAGAAGAAAAAGATAGCCCTCTCGCCGGGTGCGCTGGCACTGGCGGGAATGAGCGCCCTCTACGACGCCCCGCGCACCTGGGGCGACGCCGACGCCCTCGCGACAATCGGGCGGACGCCCGCGCTTCCCCCGGTTTCCGATGTGCCGACGTTCACCCGTGCGGCAGGTGTCGCCGCCCCCGAGCCGGGAGCGGCCCTGCTGGTGCTTCTTGCGCTACCCGGCGTCTTCTACGTCGCCAGAACCCGCTCCAGAAACGCGTAGATATCGGCCTGCTCTTCAATCGACTTGGAGATCGGCTTACCCGCCCCGTGCCCGGCGTCGGTTTCGATTCGGATCAGGGTCGGCGGACCGCTCTGACAGGCTTGCAGGTGCGCCGCGAACTTGTAGCTATGCGCCGGAACAACCCTGTCGTCGTGATCGCTCGTCGTAATCAGCGTCGGGGGGTAGGAGACTCCCGGCTTCAGGTTGTGGTAGGGCGAGTACGAATAAAGCGCCCGAAACTCCTCGGGGCTTTCGACATCGCCGTAGTCGCTCTGCCAGGCCCAGCCGATGGTGAATCTGTGGAAGCGCAGCATGTCCAGCACGCCGACGGCGGGCAGGCACGCGCCGAACAGCTCGGGGCGCTGCGTCAGGCAAGCGCCCACTAAAAGCCCGCCGTTGCTCCCGCCTGCAATGGCGAGTTTTTCGGGCCGGGTCCAGCCCTCTTCGATAAGCCACTCGGCACAGGCGATAAAGTCATCGAAGACGTTCTGCTTTTTCAATTTCGTCCCGGCCTCGTGCCAGTCTTCGCCGTACTCGCCGCCTCCGCGCAGGCACGCAACGGCTAAAACTCCGCCCCGCTCCAGCCAGAGCGCGTTGGATACCGAGAAATTAGGAGTGAGCGAGATGTTGAACCCGCCATAGCCATACAAATAGACCCGATTTGTGCCATTTTTCGAAGTGTTTTTCTTATACGTCAGAAACAAAGGAACTTTTGTACCGTCTTTGCTGGTCACAAACGCCTGCTCGACGATAAGTTCCGAAAGATCGAGGTCCAGTGTCGGCTTGCGCCACAAATGAGACTCTCCCGAGGCCAATTCATAGCGCCAGACCTGAGACGGGGTCGTGAAGTTCGTGAAGCTAAAATAGGTCTCGGCCAGGCTACGCTTGCCGCCAAAGCCGTAAGCGCTCCCGAGTCCGGGGAGGGCCACTTCGCCGAGGTCTTCCCCGGCCAGTGAAAACCGCTTCACCAGAGTGAGCGCATCGCGCAGGTACGTGCAGAAAAACGTATCCCCAAGAAGCGAAACCGATTCCAGGGTTTCTTTTGCCTCGGAAATTAGAGTCTTCCAGGCTTCTTCTCCCGGAAAATTAGCATCCACAGAAATCACCCGGCCTCGGGGCGAGTTTTTATCGGTCTGGATATAAAAAAGATTTCCGTCGTTGCCCAGCACGGAGTAACTGGCATCGAAGTTGGTGAGAAACGGCTGAACCTCAGAATTTTCTTTGATATTTTTCAAGAAAAGTCGATTTTTGGGATCAGTGCCGACCCACGAGTGAATAATTAGCCACTCGCCGTCCTCGCTGACGCTGCCAGAAAAGCCCCAATCGGGCTGGTCGGGGCGCTCATAGATAACCGGGTCGTCGCTCTGACTCGTTCCCAGAGCATGGAAACATAATTTCTGGTTTTTATTGACTTTCTGAAGTTCTTCACCGTCGCCCGGAGCCTCGTAGCGAGAGTAGTAAAACCCCGACGAGTCTTTCGCCCAGCTTGCACCGGAGAACTTGGACCAGTTTAGAACTTCGGGGAGATTCTCGCCCGTCTCGATGTTTTTGATATGCCAGGTCTGCCAGTCCGAGCCTGCTTCTTGCAGAGAATACGCCAGGTATTTCCCTTTATCAGGCACAGAGAGCGCACCAAGAGCGACCGTGCCGTTTTTGGATAGTGTATTCGGGTCTAATAGCTCTTTTTCATCCATAAATAAAACAGCCTGGTTCTGAAGACCGTTGTTTTTAAAGTAAAAGAAGCGCCCACCCGCAAGAAACGGAACGGAATACCGCTCGTAGTTCCAGAGCCGGGTTAGCCGTTCTTTGAGAGCGTCGCGGGTGTCGCAGGTCGCTAAAAAGCTCTGCGTAACGGCGTTCTGGGCGTCCACCCAGGACTTTGTCTCAGGGGAGCCTGCGTCTTCGAGCCAGCGGTACGGGTCGGGCACAGAAACTCCATGGAAGTCTTCGGCGACATCAACGATCTTCGTCTTCGGATAGGTCATTCTCCGATTTTACCGCCCGCAGTGCACCGAGCGGGCCGAGGGCGGCCACCTGCGGCCACTTTGCGGCGACGGCCAGTACAGTGAGCACGGTTCCGACCCCGCCCAGAACCACCGCGCGGACGGTCCCGAGCCAGCGGGCGGCGTACCCGGACTCGGCGGCCCCCAGCTCGTTGGATATCCCGATGAACACCGAGTTGACAGCGGAAACCCGGCCCTGCATGTGCGGCGGGGTGAGCGCCTGCACCAGCGTGCTACGCACCACGACGCTGATATTGTCAAACGCCCCGGTGAGGGCCAGCGCCAGCAGCGAGAGGTAAAAATTCTTCGAGAGACCAAAGACAATCGTCGCGAGGCCGAACCCGATCACGGAGAGAAGCAGCGCAAGTCCGGCTTTCTTCAGCGGGTTCTTCCAGGCAACATACAGCCCGACCAGAAGCGCCCCGACCGCAGGCGCGGCCCGAAGATAGCCAAGACCGGTCGGGCCGACGTGCAGAATATCTTTCGCGTAGACCGGCAGGAGCGCGACGGCTCCGCCCAGCAGGACCGCGACCATGTCGAGCGTCAGGGCGGCCAGGATCAGCGGCGAGAGCGTGACGAACCGAGCACCCGCCGCGAGGCGCTGCAAGATCGGCTCGACGACGACCTCGCGCACGGGCAGCGGGCGCGGACGAAGCCCGAGCACGCACAGCCAGAACACGGCCATGGCGAGCGTCGTGAGGAGATACACGGGCCAGGCATATTTAAAGAGCGCGATGAGTCCGCCGCCAATCGCCGGGCCGAGCGTCGCCGCCATCTGCCAGCGCGACGAGTTCCAGGCTATCGCGCTTGCCAGCGTCTCTTCGTCCACGAGCTGCGGCAAAATGGCCGAGCGCGCCGGACCGACCAGCGCCGCAAAGATCGCTTCGAGCAGAACCGTTCCATAAACCAGCGGGAGCGGGGCTTTCACAAACGAAAGATACGCCAGCAGCAGCGGGCAGAGCGCCAGCCACGGCAGAACGATCAGAATCAGCCGCCGTCGGTCCACTCTATCGGCCAGATCGCCTGCGGGTAGCGCGAGAGTCACCACGGGAATGACCTGGAGCAGCCCGATCAGCCCGAGGGCACCGGGGTCGTGGGTCCGGTCGTACAGCTCCCAGCCCAGCGCGACGGAGAAGATCTGCCCGCCCATCGCGGAGGCCAGCCCGCCGAGCGTGAAGAGCTGGAAGTTGCGGGAGCGAAGAGCGCGGAGCGGATCGGACATCGGGCTTATAGTACCCTCCCCCAGCCCCAATAATGGGGAGCCAGATTCTTGCCCCCCCTCCGGCTACGCAGTGAGCAGGGGGAAGTCTCCCTCTTCGTCGCGAGGTCGCGGAGCGACAAAAAAATTAGCGTAGCGACCCAGCGAATAAACAAAGAATTTTTAGTTTGGGTAAAAAAAAACCCACCCCCCCCCACGATTACCACAAGTACAACCACCC
>JANLTX010000095.1:0-6101 GCA_031363095.1 Armatimonadota bacterium
CATTTAATGTCGCTTCGCGACCTCGGGGCGAAGGGGTATCTAAGCAGCCCTCTAAGTCTCCCTCGCGCAGCCGGGTACCCAGCGGCTGGGTGTGAGAACGGAAGCGTAGAGAGCTTGCGAACGAAGCGCTCCAGGAGGGGGTTGGGCAATTTAGAGAGTCGAGCTTCTACTTTTTCTTCGGTCCCGCAAACGCCGACTGGTCAATCGGGCCGTCCACGACCGCTTTCTCGGTGCGCTGGACGATGAAGCCTGCCGTGGGCGTGTCGGTGACGGTGAGATACGGCAGCGTTACTTTCCCCACTTTCCGAAAATCGCCGTAGAACGTCCGGGTCGGGGTCGGGCCGGTCTGCGAGAACACCGTGGCATCGCGCCGGATAATTCGGTAATCGTCCGTGGTGATGAAGAACGTCGCCGTGTCGGGCAAGCCTTTCGCTTTGAGGCTCACCACCCAGCACTCGGCCTCAGGAATCCCGTGCTTGGGGTCGCCAACTTTGCCCTTACCGATAATTTCGATCTTCTCGTAGTCGTCCTGAAGCTGGAGCAAGCCGTCGAAGAATCGACCGCCAATTTTCTGACGCTTCAGATTCTCCCCCGCCAGAAGCGAGATCGGGATGAAGCTTCCCGCCTGACCGCCCTTCTCGCCATCGAACCAGTCGCCCACCCAGCCGACTTTCTTCCCCGCCGCCGTCAGGTCGATCCGGCTCGCGTGCGAGAGCGGTGCCCTCGCAACCGCCTCGCCGCGCCCGAGCATTCCCTGGTTCTCGAAGTCTACCGTCACAGTCATCTTCAGGGTTTGAATGCGTGCCAGCTCCTCCGAGCCGCCCGCCGCGCCCACAACCCGCTTGAGAAGCTCCTCCACCGAGATTCCAGCCTCGAACGGCCTGGGCGCGATGGCCTGTCCTCGGGTGAACGAAACCTGGACACCCGGCTGCACGACCTCGACATTGTTCTTGCCGTCGGTGGTCGAGAACGTCGCGAAGAAGCCGTCGGGGGCGGGGCCGCCGATCTTGTACTTCCTACCGCCCAGCGGGATCAGCGGAAGTTCCGGCTGGCCCGTCGGCTGGAGCGAGAGCTTGCCGCCCTCTTTCAGCCGAACCTCGATGGTAATGGGTGCGCCCGCCTTGAAATAACTTCCGGCCTCTTTCTCCGGCTCGGTCGCAACCGCCGTCGGGCCTGCCTCGGGCTTCGTCGCAAGATGTTTCCAGACCAGTTTCGTGGCTTCGTCGGCCAGCGGCGAGGTGAACACATTGGTCAGAACCACGACCCCGATCTTCTGGCCGGGAAGAAACGCGACATTGGCGTTGAAGCCGTCGATGTTGCCGCCGTGCTCGACCACGGGAATTCCTTCCCACTTGCTTAAAAACCACCCGAAGCCATAGCCGCCCAGCGGCGACGTTGTCTGCTGCTTGATCGCCTCGGCGACGCTCTCGGCACTGAGCAAGCGCTTCGAGCCAACCGTGCCGCCGTCGAGCCAGAGCTGGAGCCAGCGGGTCATTTCATTGGCGCTCGCGTTGATCGCGCCCGCCGCCGGTGTCGAGCCGAGCGAGCGCATCGGAACGAACGTCGCTGTTTTCGCGGCGATATCTAAGCTATAACCGCTCGCGTGGTCCGGGTCGGCCAGCGCCTGTTTTATGGTGAGATTCGCCCGGTTCATTCCGAGAGGCTTGAGTAATTTTGTCTCGATAAGTTTCTCATAAGGCTGCCCAAAAGCGCCCGACGCGATCTCGCCCGCCGCCGAGAACATAATATTCTGGTACTGCCACTTCTCGCCCAGCTTCGCTGTGGGAAGGGCGCTACAGGCGGCCTGAATCATCTCGACCCGGCTCAGCTTGCCATCGGCGGCGAGCATCATGAGGTCGGTTCGGGTCAGCCCGGATGTGTGCCGCAATAAGTCTCGAACCGTGATTTTCGCGTCGGTCTCGGAGTCGCGCATCTTGAAGTACGGCAGGTATCTCTTCGGGGACTCATCGAGGCCGACTTTCTTCGCATCGACCGCCATGAGCAGCGCCGCCGCCGTGAACGCCTTCGTGGACGACCCGATGGCAAAGAGCGTGTCGGGCGTCACGGGCTGCTTTTTCTCAACATCGCGCAGGCCAAAGCCCTTCGAGAAAACCACTTTTCCGTCCTTGACCACCGCAACCGAGACCCCCGGAACCCCGATTCGGACCCGTGCCGCCTCGATGTCCTTCTCCAGCGCGTCGAGCTGCGCCGGAGTCTGCGCCCCGGCCACACTTGCCAGACCAATCAGCGCAACTGCTGTGCTCACCAAACGAAAACGCATCATAAAAAACCTCTCCCTCTCAAAGACGCCCGTTGTTTGAAATAGTTACACGCCGACCCTTTTGTTTTGCCCCTATCCCCCAGGTTTGGGAGAACCGGAGGGGGCTTCTCCCCCAGAACTGGGGGCCGGGGGGCATTTGTAGGGGCGAACCTACGCGCCGTCCAGGAAGTTCTGGAGCATCTTGTGACCGTGCTCGGTCAGCACCGACTCCGGGTGAAACTGCACGCCCTGCACCGCAAGGGTTCGGTGGCGCACGGCCATGATCTCGCCATCCTCGCTGTGCGCCGTGACCTCAAGGCACGCCGGGCAGGACTCTTTCTCGATCACCAGGCTATGATACCGAATCGCCGTGAACGGGTCGGGCAGGTCGGTCAGAACCCCCAGGCCCGTGTGGGACATCGTGCTGGTCTTCCCGTGCATCACCGCCCTTGCCCGAATTATATTACCCCCGAACGCCTGCCCGATGGCCTGATGCCCGAGGCAAACCCCGAAAATAGGTATCTTCCCGGCAAAATGTGTAATTAGCTCCAGGCAAATACCCGCTTCCGTCGGTGTACATGGTCCTGGAGACAAAAGCAAGTGACTCGGAGCCATTTTCTCGATCTCATCGAGCGTAATGGCATCGTTTCGGCGCACTTCCACTGTCTGTTTCAGCTCACCGAGGTACTGAACCAGGTTATAAGTGAAACTATCGTAGTTATCAATCACCAATATCATCGTTTTTGTTACCGCTGGGGAGATGTCCGCAGAACTTCGCAGACCTGGACGCTGTACTCGCTGTAGAACTCGGTCTTTCCCCGATGCTGGGCTTCTTTGTGCCGCGAGTTCTCGCGCCAGAGAGCCACCGACTCGTCGGAGTCGAACTCGGCCAGCGTGACCCGCTCGCCATCAGAGGCGGTGAATGTCTTGACACTCAAAATCCCCGGCTGTTTTCTGGCGAGTGCCCCGATCTCGGCGGCTTCGAGCGCGTAGGCATCCGCCGCCTCGGGGCGAAGCCGGGAGCGAAACACGACCAGGATCACAATGGCCCCCCTCCCCCCGTGCCGCACGGGGGCGAAAGCTTTGTGAGCCTGCGAACAACGCGCTTCGGGGGACAGGGCACGACCAGGATCACGTGCCGTCTCCCGATTTGTTCTCTTCCAGCTCCAAATGGTCCCAGCGCGTGTCGCCAGGAACCTTCAGGACGCCATCTTCCCACTGCCAGAGGTCCGCCTGAAGAAAGCCGAACATGCGCTGGCAGATCGTACACCAGAGAACCAGTCGGGGCTTACCTTCCTGGGTGCTATCGACTCCGGTAAGATTGGGGCTGCTGCCGAGCTTGAAGTTGCCGCTCGCAATCGTCAGTTTGATGTACTGCTTGCAGGTCGGGCAGTGCAGGCGCAGCCTCTCACTCAGGCTCTGGCCGAGGCGCACCAGATCGCCCGATGTCAGGGTTTCGTCGCTGCGGAGATCGGGGATGCGCGGCAGAGGCATGTTACTCCAGCCCGGCTTCTGCCAGCGCGACGGCCTGACGCGCGGCACGAGACTTATGAAGCGTCTCGAAGTACTCGCCCTCGGGGGTCGAGTCGGCGACGACGCCCCCGCTGGCCTGAATATAGGCGATACCGTCTTTGATGACCAGAGTGCGAATCGCAATGCACGAATCCAGGTTGCCGGTGTACGAAAAATACCCGATAGCGCCGCCGTAGACCCCGCGCCGGGTGGTCTCCAGCTCCTCGATGATCTGCATCGACCGCACTTTCGGGGCACCGGTGAGCGTCCCGGCAGGAAAGGTCGCGCGCATCGCTCCCAGCGGCGTGAAGTCGGCGCGTAGCGTTCCCGTGACGTTGCTCACTATATGCATCACGTGGGAATATCTCTCGATAACCATCAGATCGGAGACGTTGACGGTGCCGTACTCACTGACCCGGCCCACGTCGTTGCGGCCCAGATCGACCAGCATAATGTGCTCGGCGCGCTCTTTTTCGTCGGCGAGAAGCTCGCGTGCCAGGGCTTCGTCCTCGGCGGGCGTCTCCCCGCGCGGGCGGGTGCCCGCGATGGGCCGGAGGGTCACCGTGTCTCCCATAACCGTCACTAAAATCTCCGGCGACGCCCCCACCAGGGTCACGCCGCTTCTCAGCGACAAAAAGAACATATACGGCGACGGATTGAGCGAGCGCAAGGCCCGATACACATCGAATGGGTCGGCATGGAGCGGTTTCTCGAAGCGCTGCCCGATCTGGACCTGAAAAACATCCCCGGCAGCGATATACTCTTTGGCCTTCCGAACATTTTCTTCGTAGAACTCACGAGTAACATTGGATTTCCACTCGTCCGTATTTTTTTGCGTGCTTGGAGCCGCGTTGTTATGCGTATGCTGCGGGTCTTCAAACTCAAGTGGCACCCGAAGTGCGGCCAGAAGCTCGTTGACCTGCGCCACAGCAGAGTCATAGAGCGCATCCAGGTCACTACCAGGCTCAATATGAACATTGGCGAGACCAATTAACCGATGTTTGACATGATCGAAGATGCAGAGCGTGTCGGTGAGCAATAAATGGACATCGTCCAACTCCAAATCGTCGGTGGTGTCGTCGCCGATGGGTTCTAAAAACCGTGCCCAGTCGTAGCCGATGTAGCCGACCGCGCCGCCCGCAAACCGGGGCAGCCCCGGTAGCTCGACGTACTTCACGGCTCCGAGAAGCGCTTCTAAAACATGGAGCGGGTCTTCGCCAGCCTCAAGCTCGCGGGAGCGGGCGATGCCACGCTCGGTGATCGTGATCGTCCGGCCCCGAGAGCGAAGCGTCAGGTACGGCTCCGCGCCTAAAAACGAGTACCGCGCCAGCCGCTCGCCGCCCTCGACGCTCTCCAGAAGAAAGGCATCGGGCATGTGGCGCAGGCGCAAAAACGCCGAGACCGGGGTTTCGAGGTCGGCCAGAATGCTCCGGTAGACCGGCACGACGTTCCCCTGCGTCGCGAGGATTTTGAACTCGTCGCGAGTGGGCAAGCACGAGGGCGATGTTTCCATGGCAATAAAAAAAGCGGGCCACGTGGCCCGCTTGCAACTATCTATCTCGGCAGTCGGTGCCGGACAGAGCGCGGGCCTACTTACTCGCGCACCACCAACTCCGAGGGGCGTTGCAATTCATTGGCGGTAGCGTACCACGGAGCAGGGAAGCGTGCCACCGCCGTCGAAGAGAGGAGCATGGACAGCAAGACGGCAAGCGACATCATGACCCGCGACGTAAAGACGATCTCCTCGGACGCAACGCTGCGCCAGGCCGCCGAGCTTCTGGCGTTCACCGGCGTGAGCGGAGCGCCGGTCGTCGATGCGTCGGGCCGCATTATCGGGATCGTCACCGAGTCGGACCTGATGAACGAGGCCAAGAAACGCGCCGCCCTCCCCCACGCGGGTGCTTTTGGTCTGTTCTCCGCCCCTGAGGAAGCCTTGCTGCGAATCTACCACGACGGAGCCGACCTTCTCGTCGAAGAGATCATGACCAAAAACGTCGAGACCGTCATGGGCGACACTCCGATGCGCCAGGTCACCGAACTCATGACCCGCAGGCGCATCAACCGCGTCCCCGTAGTCGATTTCGAGGGCAAGTTAGTCGGAATCATCACCCGCGAAGACGTTCTGAGAGCACTATTCGAGCTTCCCAAAGTGCATTAGCGTCTCCTACCCCGTTCTCTACTTGTTGAAACGTAACTGCTCAGGTCAGGCTGTAGCGGGAGAGATGGGTTTACCGTGGAAGACCGACAGCATTCCCGCTCGCGTCGAGATACCCTGCTTGCGAAGCGTCGAGAGGTAGCCGCGCAAGCGGCAGAAATCCTCCAGCCCCGA
>JANLTX010000101.1:0-18603 GCA_031363095.1 Armatimonadota bacterium
GGAGATGTTCCGCAAGATCTTAGACTACGTGGAGGCGGGCGACAACGCGGGCGTTCTGCTTCGTGGCGTGGACCGGAAGTCTATCCAGCGCGGTCAGGTTCTTGCGAAGCCCGGTTCTATCAAGCCGCACACGAAGTTCAACGCGGAGATCTATGTGTTGGCGAAAGAAGAGGGTGGCCGTCATACTCCGTTCTTCAACAACTACCGCCCTCAGTTCTACTTCCGGACGACGGACGTGACGGGTTCCCTGACGCTCCCTGAGGGCGTCGAGATGGTGATGCCCGGCGATAACGTGACGATCTCCGCCGAGCTGATCGCGCCTATCGCGATGGAGGAGGGCCTTCGGTTCGCCATCCGCGAGGGCGGCAAGACCGTCGGAGCAGGAGTCGTCGCCAAAGTCATCGAATAAAGCAGCCGGTTCGTTCACGGACCGGAGACGAAAACCATGCCGGGGGTGGCAACCCCGCCCCCGACATGATACAGTTTCTGAGTCCGAATTTAATAACCTGGGAGTTTAGCTCAGTTGGCTAGAGCGTCCGTCTCCAAAATGGAAGGCCGAGGGTTCGAATCCTTCAACTCCCGTAAATAACAGCCGAGAAATCGGCTGTTATTGTTTTTTATGGTGATTTTAGTTACCGTCGAATAAATTCGCGGCTATAATTACGAATTCGACCTGCATCTCGCAAGCGAGTTTTGTCGAATAGAGATGTCCCGGCATTCGGCGAGGGACGCTGGCGTCCTGAAGGTCCGGGTACCCTCTGGGTGTTGTCGTCTTAGCCACGAATTTATTCGATGGCGAAAATTAGCTTTCCGGATTCTTATTTGTCAGCAGAGTTGCTGACAAAAGGAGTTTGAAGATGCCGATGCCAAGAAAGCCCAGAGCAAAGTGTCGCCGGGTTAGCTGCACGAATCCCGTTCGCCGCCCGGTGGATATCTACTGTTGCAAAACCTGCCAGCACGACCATGAGTTTGAGACCTACATCGTCGCCTGGCTTGAAGGAAGAGTAGATGGCTCGCGTGCTGAGGTCTGCGTTTCAAAGCACGTCCGGCGGTGGGCGTTTGAGAAATTCGGTGGGGCGTGTTTGCTGTGTGGCTGGGCGGTGGTGAACGTCCATACGGGGAAGATTCCGCTGCATCTGGACCATATCGATGGCAACTGGAAGAACAACCGGCCCGAGAATCTACGATTGATCTGTCCGAACTGCCACGCGCTCACGGCGACATACGGGGCGCGCAACCGGGGCGGGGGAAGACCGTTTTTTGTGCAGAAAAAAGCGCTCTCATGAAAATTTCATGTCTTTCGGGAACACTGAAGCACATGAGAAAGCATTTTTTTATCGTTTCTTTCGTTCTGCTTTTTGCGACGGCGCTGATGGGCTGCCCGAAGCCCGAAGGGACATCTGCGCCTGTCGCGGCGGGCAACGGAAAAGCCGTCTACGATAGCAACGGCTGCGCGAGCTGCCACGGCGGCGGGCGTGCGCCGAATCTTGCGAAGGTCGGGGCGACGCGCGATGCGGCCTGGCTGGTGGCGCACGTCAAGAACCCCAAGACCCACAATCCGGGCTCGAACATGCCCGCCTACGAGGGAAAGATCAACGACGCCGACCTGAAAGCGCTGGGAGAGCACCTGGCCAGCCAGAAGTAACGATACAATCGGGGGGTGCCCGAATCCCCCGATATAGCTCTTGCCAGCGACGAAGATTTCGCTTCCATTCACGTGCTGGACTCGCACCTGAGCGACGGGACGCTTCGCGAGAAACTACGGCGGGGCGAGGTGCTTCTCGCCCGCTCTGGCAACGACATCGTTGCCTGCCTGCGCTGGGGGCTTTTCTGGGACGAGCTGCCTTTCGTTTATTTCCTTCAGGTGCTTGAGGGCCATCGACGGCAGGGCATCGGGCGGGCACTGACAATTGCCTGGGAAATGCAGATGCGCTCACAGGGCCACGTTGCGGCGTTGACCTCGACACTCTCCGATGAGCAAGGGCAGCACTTCTGGCGAGCTATGGGTTACAGTGACTGTGGAGTGCTATTGTTACCCGGCGAGGCCGCAGAGCTACTGTTGAGGAAGGCGTTATGAGCGAGGCTATCGAGCGGGGAAGACGGGTGCTGCGCGAGGAAGCGGAGGCACTGCTGTCGCTGGCCGACCGGCTCGACAGCGCTTTTGAGCAAGCCGTCGAAAAAATCGTCGGGTGCTTGGGGCGGGTCGTGGTCAGCGGAATGGGCAAGAGCGGGCATGTGGGCCGAAAAATCGCGGCGACGCTGGCGTCCACGGGAACCCCCGCGCTGTTTCTGCACCCGGCGGAGGCGCTCCACGGCGACCTCGGGATGGCCGCGCCCGGCGATGTCGCCCTGGTGCTCTCGAACTCCGGCGAGTCCGACGAGCTTCGGGCGCTTCTTCCCGCTCTCAAACAACGGGTGAGTTTTTTAATCGCGCTGACCGGAAAGCCCGGCTCGACGCTCGGACGGGCCGCCGACATCGTGCTGGACACCGCGATTGTCAAAGAAGCCTGCCCCCACGACCTCGCCCCGACGACCTCGACGACCCTCATGCTGGCCCTCGGCGATGCCCTCGCTGTGGCAGCGATGGAGGTGCGCGGCTTCGGGCGCGAGGACTATGCCCGGCTCCACCCCGCAGGCACGCTCGGGCGGCGCTTACTGCTCCGGGTTTCCGATGTCATGCGCCAGGGCGAGAACATCGCGCTCCTGCCCGAGTTCGCCAGCATCCGCGACGTGGTCCTTGCCATGCCTCGCGCCCACCAGCGGGCGGCGCTTCTTGTGGATTCTGGGGGCAAGCTCGCCGGGCTGATCACGTCGGGCGACCTCAGGCGCGGCATGGAGCGCTTCGAGGCCGATGCCATGAACCAGCCTGCCCGTGAGATCGCGACGCCCGCGCCCCTCACCATCGACCCCGATGCGCTCGCTATCGATGGCCTGCGGGCGTTCCGTGAGTTTCCCGCTGACATCGCCGAGCTGCCCGTCGTGGACTCCGAGGGTCGCCCGGTCGGGATGCTCATGCTACGCGACTTGCTCCGGGCCGGAATCTCGCTCCCAGAGTCTGAGGGCTGAGAGTGTGAAAAACGTAAAATTACTCGCCCTCGACGTAGACGGGACGCTCACCGATGGCGGGCTGTATCTCTCCGAGTCGGGCGAGAGTCTCAAGCGCTTCCACGCCCAGGACGGCCTCGGGATCGTGCTTGCGGCGCATGTCGGGCTGCGGGTCGCGTGGATCACGGGCCGCAAGTCGCCCATTGTCGCGGCTCGGGCCGAAGCACTGGGCGTAAAAACGCTTCGTCAGGGCGTCCACGACAAGGCTGCCGCGCTTCGTGAGATCGGGGAAGAACTTGGCGTTGCACTCTCGGAGATCGCCTTCATGGGCGACGACCTCAACGACCTTCCCGCTCTGAATGCCGTGGGATTTGCGCTTGCCCCAAAAAACGCGGTTGCGTCTGTTCTCGCCCGCGCCGACTGGATTTCCTCTAAAAACGGCGGAAACGGAGCCGTAAGAGACGCCATTGACACCATTCTCACCGCTCGCGGCGACCTTATGCTTGCCGAAAAGCTCTATCTCGCCTCGCTCGAAGGGCAGGGAACGGTTCAGTAGCCGACCTTAACGGACCGCTATCGCCAAAAAACTCAAATCCGCCTTGACGGGTTCTTGCCCCTTGTGATACAGTGCTCCGTGGCAATTCTGCTCCGTGGCAGTTCTGCTCCGTGGCAGTTCTGCTCCACGAATTCAGGTCTCCGAAGCAATGTCTGCTTCACTAACATGAATCGCTGGAGGTTGTGTCATGAAACTCGCCCTGGTTCTTGGAACCTGTTTGGCCTCGTCGCTCCTGTCGTCCGCCGCCTTTGCCCAAGGCCCTGGTCCTGGTGAGGTGAAGATTACGAATGCTAACATCAATGGAAGCTACTATTCGGGGGTTCTGATGCCCGGACAACCAAGTTCCGAAGAGGATGCTGCTGTCGCCTTTATTGAAGCGACTTACAAAGGTCCAAACGGTGCTCCTGCATCTGGCTATGTCTATGGCCTTCCTAAAATGAAATATAAGTTTTACCGGGCTGATGGTTCGTTGATTGTCCAGCCAGATATAATGGATGCAGCACCGTTCTCCTTTGGTGGTGGAGGATATGGTAGCTCATGGTCTGGTACGGCACCTAAATGTACGACTTACAACTATCTTTTCTGGTATGAAAATAATAAATATGTTTTGCCTCTGCCTGCCGAGTCATTGATCAGGCACTGGAAGCTTCTGGGCTATGCAGGCAGCCAGAATGCGACTGGGGGTGCCGAAGCTAATGTGCTTGCACCAACATTTAGCACTGTTCATCATGGTGCTCAGATATCTTGATTGAGAGATTCTCCCAGAGGCTTTTGCAGAGCCTCTGGGAGAATTATTTAAGGATTATAAGTAATGAGCAAAGATCTCTTCGACAAAGATAGTCGCTTTGAAAAACTGGTGAATTTTCATGAAGATGCGATTCACATTAAAAAACTGCTTCAGATTCTTTCTTTGAAGATTGGGGTGAAATTTTACAATGATCCCCAGTATTACCGCGACTATGTATTTATTCGTATAAAAGATGTTGAATGCAAAGATTTTTTGGGTGCAATTGCCAATCTCTATGGTACTTACTGGGAAAAGACAAGCCTGGGATATGCACTTCGGCGAATGTCTCACGGAGAAGAAGATACACTGGCTTTAACGCGTCCTGGAACACGCAAAATTGCGGAAGCTCTCTCAAAAGCAAGAGAAACATTTGAGAAAATGCCTTCGGATGTGCGAAGATCATTGGCATTTGAAGAAAACCAAAACTCGCGAGCGATGTTAGACTCTTTGCCATCTACTCTAAATGCAGATTTAAAAGTAGGTATCAATGCTATAAGAGAGATGCAGTATTCTACTTTTTCACCTTCCGTGAAAAGAATATTTGATGATTCAAAAGATATTCAGATTGGATTTCGGATAACGACATCCGAAAAAGATTCTGCAGATAGGATCGAATTTCAGTATTTCAAGGGGAATTCGTTTTATGCAAGTTCTACTCGTGATACTTATGGGCAAATAAAGGCTCGAAAAAAAGGATTTGATGTAAATAATTCTGTTACAAAAAGTTATAAAATAGATATGCTGAGCGTTTCTGAGATTAAGAAATTGAAAGAGAAAGATGAATCTCTGAATACGTTGATTACGCTGAATCTTCCAAAGATGTTTCCGTCTCTAATGGTGAAACTGATCTCGGTGCAGGTTCCTGAGCAGGATTTTATCTGTACTGCCAAAGAAGATATTAAGTATCCTGGATTTCAAAAAATCGGACTCAAGGTTTTTCGGGAACCATTGCATAAAACATTGGATTATCTGTGTAGAGATTACAAATATTTGGTCTGGGATTTAAGAAAATCAAAAATTATTGTTCTTCGGGATAAATATTTCGATTAAAAGTGCGCGGCGTTGTGCAGTAGAGATAGCTTCCGGCCAGAATAACGGCGAGAGCGCCGAGAAGAACCACGAGCCGGGCGGAGAACCGGGCGGCGATAGCTCCGGCCAGAACCGTTCCTATCAGGCCCATTCCCAGCGCGACGACGCGAAAGGTTGCGTTCACCCGGCCCAGCGCCTCGGGGGGAGACAGCTCCTGGCGCAGGGTCGTCTGCTGGATTTCGTAGAGCGTCCAGGCCGGGTCGGTGAGAACCTGGTTGCCGGTAAGAGCCGCGTAGCCGAGCAACTTGGCGCGTGGCGCGAGCGCGGTCGAGAGCATTCCCAGCCCGGCCAGCGTCAGCGCCCCGAACGTCGCCCGCTCCTGCCCGAAGCGTCGCACAATGCGCTCGGCGAGGGCTGCGCCCAGAAGCGAGGTTGCGCCACCGATGGCGAAGATCAGGCCCAGCTCGCCAGCGGGAAAGCGAAGCTCACGGGCCATGAAAAGCAGATAGACCGTCCCCGTCAGCCCGCCAGAGAGTGCCAGACTTGCTTCTCCCAGCAACAGCCGCCGCAGCATCGGCTGAGCGAGAACCACCCGCGCCCCGCTCGATGCTTCCTCGAAAACCTGCCTCGCTTGCTCGACCCCCTCCTGGAGCGTCGCAAGCTTCTTCCGGTCTCGACACCCAGCGGCTGGGTACCCGGCTGCGCGAGGGAGATTTTCCGGGCGTCGGATCAGAGTGAGGGAGAGAGCGCTGACCAGAAACGAGGTGGCGTCGATCCAGAGCGCGCCGGGAGCGCTGAGCCACTGCACCAGCCAGCCTGCCAGCCCGAACGCGCCTATCTCCGCCAGCGACGCGGTGAATGTCAGCTTGCTGTTGGCCCGAACCAGCGTTTCTTCATCGGCGACGGTTGGGACATAGGCTTGATACGCCACGTCAAAAAGCGTCGAGAGTGCTCCCGTTAGCGTCGCGACGACAAGCAACAGCCCGAAGCTCAGCCAGCCGCCCAGCGCTGAGAGAGGGATCAGCGCGATGAGCAGCGCCCGTGCCAGGTCGGTGCCCAGCAGCAGTGGCCTTCGGCGCACCCGATCTGCCCAGACGCCCGCCACAAGCCCCAGAAAAAAGCCCGGCAGTCGGTCGCACAGCGCCAGAAGCGCAAGCTGAAACGGGGTAGCTCTCAGGAGCGTCACGGCGCACCACATCAGCGCCATCCGCGAGACGAGCGACCCGAAGATCGAGATCGTCTGCCCGGCCCAGAGCTTTTGAAAGTCTGTCACTTCGGTAGGCTACGAGGCGCTGATCTCGCGGGCGCGGGAGAGCTGGATCGACTCGCCCGCCGTCCAGAGCATCCACAGGCGGCCTGTGGTGTCGAACGAGCTGGTGGGGTAGCTCACCTGGCTGTAGACGCCTGGTGCAGCGAGAGGGCCGCGCGACGCCGTGATCCAGTTGGTGACCTCGCTCACGTAGGCGCGCACCGGACGCCAGCCATCGCCGCCGTCGGGTCGGCCCTGGAACGTCAGGTGGACCCGCCCGGCACTGCTTGCCGTGAGAGTCGGGTGATTGGCATCGAGCACCCCACGCGAGACAAGCGTCGGTGGCGCAAAAGGCTTGCCATCGTCGGCACAGGCCCAGCGGACGCCCGACCCCAGGCCGCCGCCCCCCTCGGCGTACCAGGCCAGGTGCAGCGTGTTGCCCGTCGCCGCGAGAGCCGGGCCGCTTCGAGGGCAGGTGCCAGGCTTCCAGTTATCAGAAGCTGGACCCGCCGCCTCGGTAAAGGTTTGACCGCCGTCGGCACTGCTCGCCAGCGCGATATCGCGGACGTTGTTTGTTTCAACGGTGCGCCAGGCGACGAAGAGCCGCCCGTCCGCTGTCACAGTGAGAGCCGGGCGACAGGTCGGGCTGGCGCGTCGCCCCACGCGGACGTTCTTGCCAAACGTCTTGCCGCCGTCGCCGGAGCGAGCGAGGTAGACATCGAGCGAGCCGACTGGTTTCTCGCGCCCGTCCAGCCAGGCCGCATAGAACGCCCCGTCGGGTGCGGAGGTCAGCGCGATATAGCCGTGTGAGATGCCGGGGCGATCCGTCAGCCGGACCGGGCGGCTCCAGCTTGCGCCGCTCTCGCTTCCCGAGATCATGATGTCTGTCCCGCCGCCCGCCCGCGCCTGATGCCAGGCCACGCACAGTCCGGCGCTCCCCGTCGTAAGGGCCGGACCGCTCTCGCCCGTGCCGAAGACCCAGGTGCCCGGCAGCGAGACCGCCACTGGCTCGCCGAACGTATCGCCGCTGTCGGTGCTCGTCAGCGCGACCATCTGGGCGCGGTTGTCCAGCTCCTGAATCGCCAGCACCGTCAGACCTCGCGTCGCGCTGAGCGCCACCTGCGGATCGTGGACGCGCGGAAGGGCAAGGGCGAGGCGCGGGGCGGCCTCGAACCGCAGAGTGGTCGCCTGCCCGAGCGCCGCCGGAGCGACAAGTAGCAGACCGACGAGGCAAACAATGGCTCGCTTCACGCCCCGATTCTATCGCAGGATAGCGGCTTCAGGCAGAAAACCAGCAGTTTTCTCGGTACAGATAAAACCGGATCACCGAAATCGGGCGAGAGCGAAGCGGGAGATATCCCTGGGATACGGCTCGTCCAGCACGCGCCTTGCCGCGATCTCCCCGAGCAGCGTCGTGAACTTGAAGCCGTGCCCCGAGCAGCCGCTGACTAAGAATACGCCGGGCGCACCGGGCACGAAATCCAGAATAAAGTCTTCGCTGGTTGTGTTTGTATATAAACATGTTTTGGCAAACGTAACCGTGTTCTCCAGGCCCGGCAAGCGCTGCCGGGCTTCTTCCCAGGCAGCGGCTCGCGTGGCTTCGTCGAGGGCGGGCCGCACG
Source organism: Armatimonadota bacterium (assembly GCA_031363095.1). GTDB lineage: Bacteria > Armatimonadota > Armatimonadia > Armatimonadales > Armatimonadaceae > JANLTX01. Next base: position 8,288 of record JANLTX010000101.1, read on the forward strand.
GAGTTGGGCATGGTAGCCTCGCCCACGACATGCTCGGCGAGCTTTACGCCATCAATAACTCCGTCCGACGGAAATCCGTACCAATTTGTACGACTGTCGATCCAGATAGGCATGTTTTGGGGGTCAAACTGCGCCGGGTTCTCCCGAATCGCAAAATAGACAAACTCTTGTCGGGAAATTACCAGTTTCAGAGCAAGAGAAGAAAATAATTGAGTTAAATAGGGGCCTGCGGTTACGATTACCCGGTCGAATCGCTGGACTTCTCCGCTGGAAAGTGTAACAAGAACGTCGGGGCCGCGCTGGGAGACATCGGTCACGGCGGTATTTTCAAAAAGGGTTGCGCCGTGGTTTCTCGCCGCCCGCGCGTGCGCCAGGACGCAGCGGCCCGCACGCAGAAACCCGCTCTCTTTCTGGAAGATCGCTCGCTCGCCCGGTTTCAGGCGCAGGGCCGGGAAACGCTCGGCGACGGCTTCGGGGCCAAGCAGCTCATACGGCTGCCCGACGAAGCTCAGCGCGTCGGTGATGGACTTGAGGTCCGGGTGCCCGCTGGGAGCCATCATCAGCCCGCCGCACCGGACAAAAAGTTCTTCGCCAATTTCTGCTTCGAGCATCCCCCAGAGCGGGTGGGCGTCGGCCATCAGCTCGGTGTACAGCCCATCGACGTAGGTGTAGCGAATCACCCGCGACTCGCCGTGCGAGCTGCCCCGGTCGTGCCCGAGGGAGAACTGCTCGAAACCCGTTACGTCGTGGCCGCGCCGGGCCAGATGCCAGAGCGCCGCGCTCCCGCTTCCGCCGACCCCGATCACGGCGATCTTCATGACCGGAAGTCGCTCTGCTCCCACTCGGACTCGATGCGCTGGTAGGTTTCTTTTGTCTCACCGGCGATTCGGTCCCAGTTGAAGACATGCTCGACGCGCTTTTTTGCGTTCTCGGCCATCCAGCGGGCGTGCTCGGGGTCGCGCAGGGCGTGCTGGATTCCCCAGGCAAGCGACCCGACGTTGCCCGCAAACGTCTGCGTCCCGGTGACGTTGTGCTCGACGACTTCCGCAAGCCCGCCCGCATCGCTCACGACGACCGGGACGCCCGCTGCCATGGCCTCCAGCGCGACGATCCCGAACGGCTCGTACAGGCTCGGATAGCACGCGGCGTCGGCCACTTTGTAGAGCCGGTCGCGGTCTTCGTCGGAGACTCGCCCGGCGAAGTAGACGTGGTTCCAGACCCCGAGGTTTCCGGCCAGCGCTTCCAGGTGGCCGCGTCCGCCGCCGCCCGCAATCACCAACTTGGCGTCGATTCCCTGCGCCCGAATGATTGGGAGCGCCTGAACCAGCAGGTGCGCCCCTTTTTCATGCACCGGTCGCCCGATAAAATAGATAATCTTCTGCCACTCGGCGGCAAACTGCGCCCGAAATGCAATTTTTTCTTCTTCCGGGAAATCAAAATCGAATTTATGGCTATCGATTCCGTTATACGAAATATCTATTTTGTCCCAGGGAGTTCCAAACGCGTCGGTGATCTCCTGGCGCATGAACGCGGAGCAGACGATCACTCGCCAGGCTTCGGCCTGAAGCTCGGCCTCGCAGCGATGGACGTAGCCACTCACCCCGCTCGGGTCGATGTTTCCGCCGTTTCGTCCGTACTCGGTGGCATGAATGGTCGCCAGCATCGGAATTTTATGCCGATACTTGAGATTTTTTCCCGAAAATAGCGCCAGCCAGTCATGAACATGGAGAAGCGTTGTCGGTTTGACTTTTTTTCGGGCATCTCGACGGTTGAACTCGGCCAGTAGTGCTTCAGCACGAAGCTCCAACTGTTCATTGAGCAAGTGAATCCCGTGAATAAAATCGCTGGCGTCTTCTGTGACATCGACGCGGTGAATAAACAGGTTCTTCTCCGGGTTTTCGTCGGCGTCCCCGCCCGAGGCCCGGCTCGTGACCACGTGAACCTCGACGCCCGCACGGGCAAGCGCGGGGCACAGCCCCTCCAGCGCCGCCGCGATCCCCCCCACCCGACGTGGCGGGTACTCCCAGCTCAGATGAATGACGCGCATGGCCCTATTTTATCCGAAACTCGATGATTTTCGTCGTGTCGGAGAATTTCAGGAGAACTTTCCATGCTTCGTTTAACCTTTGCTGCCCTGAGTGCTGTCGTTGCGCTCACTACTCCGGTCTTTGCACAAACTGCCCTGGAGAGTGTCCCTACCGCCGCGCCGCTGCCGGTGCGCGTGCTACTCGCCCGGCTCTTCCAGAAGTCCGAGTGCCAGTTCGCCATCGGGCCGGGCATCGACGGCGAGATCACGGTTTCCGGCAATCTCGTCGCCAACCTCGACCTGTCGCACACGGTCGCGCTGATCGTCTCGACCCTGCCCTACAACGCCGAGTACCGCGTCGAGAACGGCATCCACGTCGTCCGCCGCCGCCCGGACATGCCCAACTTCTCTCCCGCGCCCGCCGCGCCCACGGTGAACATCGCGCCGCCGAGCATCTCCGTCGCCGCACCCAAAGTGACGCTGCAGCCCATTATGATGCCAACCTATCTGGATGCGTTGAAGCTGGAGCTGGTCCACGCCCAGGTCCGGCGTGCTGCGCTTCTCCGCCAGCAGGACACTATTCCAAGAGATGAGCTGGTTGGTCTGGACGCCAGCATCGCGATCTTCGAGAAACTTCTGGCGAAAGAGCCGGGCAAAAAGCCCGCTCCGCGCCCGGTGGCCGTGGCGAAGAAACGGTGATTTGTAAATGGCAGGAGAGATTTCTCTCGTGCCACTTTGGTTTTTAAAAATATATTAAGATTAAAAGCAGTTATTTCTAATCTAAAAACAAAAGTTTGCTATTGACACTAAGGCCCAGTGTTGATACAGTGCCAACAATCATTATAGAGAGCCTTTGTCACTATGAAACGAGGTTGGTGGAAACGATTTGAGATTCGTGGTCGTGCGACTCGGATGTCGTGCATCGTGTTTTCTTGCCTGGCAATTTATGGCAGTACGCGCGTAGTTTTGGGAAACGACCCGCTTTTCGCTCGCAAAGTGGCCTCCTTCTCCGACTCGATTCAGCACTGGTCTCCCGTATCTGAAGGTACTGATTTTCCAAAAAATTTATCTTCTGTTCCTGTAAAATCAGGAAAAATAATACTAATCGCAGTAAATTCTTGTATAAAATGTTCTTTTTCAAAGCTTGTTGCTGCTGATATACTTGGTTATGTTCTGAAAGATCAAGATTATACAGTTGTTTTTGTAACTCAAGATACAGAAAATAATATAGATATGGAGTTCGCTGACCATGGAAAACCAAAATATTGTAAAATAATCTGTGATCCGGGAAAATTAATTATAAAAGAACTCGGTTCCACTAAAACTCCGCAATTTGTTGTTTTTGAAAATAGAAAATCTATTTATTCTGGTCAAAATTCTATGTTTATAAGTACATCGATAACAGACTGGCTAAAGTCAATGGATAAAAATAAAGAATTAGAAGAAATTAATAAAATATCTCGACGTAGTGACAAGTCAACACTTCATTTTACAGGGGAAGAACCATGCGACAACAAAACAAACTAAGGCAAGCTTTCACCATGGTAGAATTATTGGTCTGCATCGCCATTATTTCTATTTTGTTTGCGATTTTACATTCGGTTTATTCCACTGCGATTCAAAATTCCAAGAAAATAACCTGTATTTCAAATATGCGTCAGATAGCAATAGGATTTAATATGTATCGGCATGACTATGATGGTTCCGATATAGGAGACAGTTATACTCAGCTTGGGCTTCCTGAGCATGCAGATGCGATTTTGCAATCCAGTTATCTGCAAAACTTACCCGAAACTGTTTTTGCCTGTCCTAATCGGTTTTTTAATCCAAATTGGCAAGAAAGAGAGAAATTAACAAAGCTAAGTTATTCTGTGTATCACAGCCATGCCGGTACTGGTTATAATTTTATACAGGAACAAAATCAGGGGAACCGACCGCCTCTTGTCTACTGTTCTTTTCATGATTTGAACTTCTGGAAGGGAAAAACAGAGGAATGTAATCGTATCCGGCTTGGCATTGCGATTGATGGAAGCGTCACCAAGGTGCCAGAGTCAAAATTAGTCATCAGTTGCAAAGGAGGAAAATAAAGTATCCCGTCGATTTGCCATCTGGCAACCGTTATCGAAACTTAAGGAAAGAAAACCATGAGTAAACGCTTCTGGTCGGACTCCTCCGCCATCGTCATCGCCTTCGCTTGTGTCGCCTTTGGTTGTGCCAGTGCAGCGAGCACATGCCAGAGTGCCGCCGAAACGATGAACACAACCTGTCCTGCGGGTTGTAACGCTGCTGGCGTTACCGCCACAAACACCGTTCAGTTCTGCGGAGAAAAGAGCGGTAAGTATTGCGTTGGTACGTTTGACATCAAGAACTGCAAAGCCGACGGCTACACGAATCCGGCTCCCTGTCCCGGAGTTCCAACTCCGACAGCACGGACATACTCATCATCAACGGTAGGTAACGGCAACTGCGCAACCGTAGGCATGGTTCCGACAAACCCAGACTTCTACGTAGCTTACTAGAAGTTCCCCGCAGGAACCTGGGTGCCCGGCGTCGAACGGGAGAGGCATGAACATTCCGACTCCCGACCCGACGCCGGGCGACACGTCCTGGTTCACCGATGCCCGCTTCGGGCTTTTCATCCACTGGGGACTCTATGCCCAGGGTGCGCGCCACGAATGGCTGAAAAACCAGGAGCAGATGGACGACGACCGGTATGCGAGGTACTTCAAGCACTTCGACCCCGATCTGTACGACCCGAAGCTCTGGGCAGAGGCCGCGAGCGGAGCGGGAATGAAGTATTTCGTGGTCACGACCAAGCACCACGAAGGGTTTTGTCTCTGGGACTCGGCGCATACCGACTATAAAGCCACCAATACCCCGGCCAAAAGAGACTTACTCACCCCGATGGTCGATGCGTTCCGGGCGCAAGAGATGAAAGTCGGGTTTTACCATTCTTTAATTGACTGGCATCACCCGGACTTCACGATAGACAGCCATCACCCACTGAGAAATCATCCTGACCGGGAAAAGCTCAACGAAGGCCGCGATATGCGTCGTTATGCGAAGTATCTTCGGGCGCAAGTGGAAGAACTTCTCACCAAATTTGGAAAGATCGATGTTCTCTGGGCGGATTTCTCCTATCCCCCCGAGAAAGGCCGATTAGACTGGGATTCGGAGAATTTGTACAAACTTATCCGCGAGAAAATGCCCGAGGTGATCTTAAACGACCGCTTGGATTTAGAATCGGGCTGGGACATCAAAACCCCCGAGCAGTTCCAGCCGCGCGAGTGGGTGCAGTTTCAGGGCAAGCCCGTGGTCTGGGAAGCCTGCCAGACGTTCTCCGGTTCGTGGGGATACCATCGCGACGAATCAAGCTGGAAGTCGGTGGAGCTTCTGGTGCAGATGCTCATCGACACCGTGAGCAAGGGCGGCAATCTATTGCTCAATGTCGGCCCGACCGGGCGCGGCGAGTTCGATGCCCGCGCTCTGGAGCGCCTCGCGGGGATGGGCGAGTGGATGAAGCGCCACTCGCGTAGCATCTACGGCTGTACCCAGGCTCCTGAGGACCTTGGCCCGGCCCCGCAGGACTGCCGCTACACCTTCAACCCCAAAACCAACCGACTCTATGTCCATGTGCTCGTCTGGCCGTTCGGTCAGCTCTACCTCCCGAATCTGGCGGGCAAGGTCGAGTACGCGCAGCTCTTAAACGACGCGTCCGAGGTGCTGATGAAGGACATCGAGCCGTGGCAACACGACCACGCAGGCGAGTCCGGAGGTAGCCAGAACACGCTCTCGCTTCGTCTTCCTGTCCAGAAACCGGGTGTCACCGTGCCCGTCATCGAGCTGTTTTTGAAGAAATAAACCATGAACCACACTTTTTTAGTTTGCGGCGGCCAGACCTACGTGCTCTCGGGCGAGGGGAAAGTCCTCTGGGAGTATCCTGTCGGCACGCGCGATGGCTGGGCGCTCGGGCGGGGGCGCTACTTGCTGGCGCTGAATCGGGGCGGGAAGTATCCGGGCGGAGCCGCTGTCGAGGTCGATGCGAAGGGCCAGACTCTCTTTGAGTTTTTGGGCACCCAGGATGAAGTTAACACAGTTCAGGACATCGGGCGCGGGCGCGTGATGCTCACCGAGGCCGGGAAAAACCCACGGATTTTAGAGGTCGAAAAGAAAAGCGGGAAGGTTGTCTTCGAGCTAAAAATCCCGGCGCAGACCGAGGACACGCACCTTCAGACCCGGATGACGCGCAAGCTTCGTAGCGGCAACTACCTGGTTCCCCACGCCCGCGAGCAGCTTGTGCGCGAGTACACGCCGCGCGGCCAGGTCGTCTGGGAGGGGAAAACCCCTGGCTGGGCCTTCACCGCCATTCGCCTGGACGACGGCAACACCCTGGTCGGCTGCACCATGGCCCACACGGTCGTCGAGCTGGACCGAAGCGGAAAGATTATCTGGCAGGTCACCAACGACGACCTGCCGGGGCGACCGTTGAACGACTGCTGCGGGGTCCAGCGTCTGCCCAATGGAAACACGGTGATTACCAGCTACCGCGCCCCGGCGGGCGAGGTGCGTCTCACCGAGATCACGCGCGAAAAGCAGATCGTCTGGCAGCACAGAGACTCCGCGCGGCCCGGAATCCATCATTTCCAACTATTAGAGACCGACGGGCGGCCCGTCCGGGGCCGCCCGCTGAAGTAGTTGTTACTTCTTTGCCCATCTCTCTTTGATACCGTCTAAATCACGCTGAAGGTCGCGCTTCTCGATGGGTTTGTTCTCCATCTGGTCGATGGCTTTCTGTGCACCGCCAATCGCGCCGTCGGCTGCTTTAGCGGCGGCGGCGGCCTGTGCGCGGGCCTTCTCCGCTGCCTGATTCCGCGCAATCGCTTCTTTCTGAAGCTCCCCAAACCTGGCCTCGGCTTTCTGGAGTCGCTCCTGCGCTTTCTTCAGCCGGTCGAGGTCTTCTTTTTTCCCGCTGCTGGCACGCCCCTGTGCGATCTCGACGCTACGCCGTGCGGCGGCGACGACAGGGAGCTGTTTGTTAACGGCGTCCTGGGCCGCGCGAGCTTTGTCGTCAGCTTTTTTGGCGGCCTGCCCCGCGTCCAGCCCCCCAGCGGTGGCTCGCCCGGCGTCGCGAACGGCGGCAGCGGCAGGCTCCTCGGCATGAGCGATGAGCGCCGGGACCGGCGCGAGTGCCAGGGCAAGCCCGGCACAGATGAGTTGCGATTTCATAGTTCTCTCTCCTTCCCCACGCCTTCTTGGACAAGTTGGTACAGGGTAAGTAACAGGTAAAATCTCACTGGTGAGATTTTCCACATTGAACTTATTTCTCCGGGCTACGTCGTAGGGGACGTTTGATAGAAACGCCTCAAAGAAAGAGGCCAAGGAGAAACAGCAAGTGAATGGAATTAAAAAACTGGCGCTGGCATTGATGGCGAGCGCACTGACCATGGGAGCCGCACTCGCCGCCGATCAGACATGGACCGTCTCCGGGACGATCCAGGTCGAAGAGAGCACCACCACCGGCTCGACACAGATTCGTCCGCTCAAGGGCGTCGAGGTGGAGGTTCTGGGCGCGAATGTCGGGCGGATCTATGGCTCCTGGGGGACGGTCCACACCGACTCCTCTGGCAAGTTCACGCTCAAGAACGTCAAGAACAAAGACAAGCGCCACTTCAAGGTCAAGGTTCGGCTTCAGGACAAAGAGAAGATGCTCGCGGTCAACACCGCGTTTCTCTCCAACCCGTTTGCCAGCGAGTGGAACGATGTCTTCGAGACTTCCAGCACCACCGATGGCCCGAGCGTCTCGGTTGGAACCAAAACGTTCAAGGTCAGCGCGGGCGGCGAGCTGGGCGGTGATCGGGCCAGGCGCGCCATGATCTACTACGTCGCGAAAAGCGCGATGGACTCTCTGAAAAACCAGGGCGGCGGGCTGGAGTACACCCACTCGATTCAGTTTGCCTACCCCGCCAAGCTGATCTCATCGAGCTACGCCAACGGTGTCACCTGGACGGCCTACATCATGGGGACCGACAAAGGGGATCACGCCAACGCTCCGAGCGTCCTTCATGAGATGATGCATCTTTGGAACTATCAGCACAACCACGGCACCAGCAACTGGCTCGATGCGGTCTGGGGCGACCAGAACACGCATAGCTTTCAGGAAGAGGCCAACATCGCATTCCACGAAGGCTTCGCCGAGTGGGCCAGCAACGAGTGGCAGAGCGAACTCTGGGCCAGCAGCCGGGTGCTTCCGGCCAACCGCAAGAGCCTGAGTGACAACAAGCTTATCAACCTGAAAACACTGGAGCGCAACGACGACGGCGTGATGCACGGCCTGCACCTGCTCACCACATCCAACATCTTCGGCTGGAGCTTCGGAACCAGAACCACGGCACCGTCCGGAGCAAAAGACACGGGTGGCCATGGTAGTTTCTCCAGCGCCGCAGAGACCGACCGCAACCGCTACGCCGAGTCGCCCCGCATCGGGTTCTTCGATGTCCTGAAGGTCTTTCTGCCGCACTCCAGCAAGGGGTTTCCCAATAGCTGGGAAGTCGGCGACAAGAACAACGGGCTGGTGGCGTTTTTTGACCGCGCCTCCGCGATTCTCGGAAGCTCCAACGGGTTTTCGTCGGGGAACAAGCAGATGTACCTCGATCTGCTGAGCACCGAGAAGACAAAGGAGCCAAAAGACTACCTGAAGTAGGGCCAAAAAACACACATAGGGTAGGATGAGGGCAGTGCGCCTTCCTCCTACCTTTGCCCCGCTCCGGCACCGAAACTACCGGCTGTACTTCACCGGGCAGGCGTTCAGTCTGATCGGGAGCTGGGTGGAGCAGACGGCGCGGGGCTGGCTGATCACGCTACTGGCCGCCCGCGTCGCGACCGGACCTCAGGCCGAGCAGCTTGCCAGCTATTACCTCGGGATGCTCATCACCATCGGCTCGCTCCCGATGCTCTTCGGGGCGTTTTTCGGGGGGCTTGCGGCGGACCGATTTCCCAAGCGCAGGCTTATCGCGATCTCGCAGACGGTCCAGATGCTGCTCTCCCTCGGGATGGCCGTGCTGGTTTTCTCGGGAAAAGCGGGCGTCGGGCATGTCTTTATCTTTGCGCTACTCATCGGGCTGACCAACGTGATCGACATACCGGCGCGACAGTCGCTGGTGAGTGAGCTGGTCGAAAAAGAAGACCTGGCGGGCGCAATCGGGCTGAACGCATCGCTGTTCAACGGCTCGCGGATGCTGGGACCGGCGCTGGCGGGGATTCTCATCGGGGCGCTGGGCAGCAAGGACGACCGCGCGGTCGGGATATGCTTCGCCCTCAACGGACTTTCCTACCTGACGCTACTGATTGCTCTCTTTTTGATGCGCGGGACACAGGCCGTGCGCCCGGCGAGCAAGGAGCCGCCGCTGGCCCAGCTTCGCGAGGCCGCCTCGTACCTGCGCCACGACCGACCCATTCGGACGCTTTTAGTGCTACTGGCGGGCTACTCGATCTTCACCATCGGCGATTGGGTTCTGATGCCGTCGCTGGCCCGCTTCACGCTGAACGCCGACGCCCGCGAGTTCGGCCTGCTCACATCGCTCAAGGGCGTGGGCGCGTGGCTTGGGGCGCTCACGGTCGCGACGCTGGGAAGCTCTCCGCGCCGGGTGCAGGTGCTTCGGCTCGCCTCGATAATTTCTCCGCTGGTCATGCTCGCCATCGCGCTCTCGGGGCGCTACGGGCTTGTCGCGGCGCTGATGCCACTCAACGGCTTTGCGGTCGTGTGTTTTCTGGCCACCACGAATGGGCTGCTCCAGACCTCGACACCTCCGGCGATGCGTGGACGGATCATGGGAGTCCATGCGTTTCTGATGATGGGCCTCAACCCCGTCGGCGGCCTGCTCGTCGGCACTCTGGCTCAGCGCACCAGCGCTCCGACTGCCATGGCCGTCGGCGCGATCATCACGCTGTGTCTCAGCCTGCTCACCCTGAGCCGCGCCTCGCTACTCAACCAGCTCGGCGAGCGCACGCTGGACGAATAAGCCGCCCACATGGACGTGGGTGGCTAAGGGCTTCGCCGCAAGGTCCTTCGGACGTAACCCACTAACCCTAGGTCCGAAGGACATCGTGGCGCTTGCGCCCTTAGCCACCGACGTTCATGTCAGAGGTGTTTTATAGCCCTTCGTTTTAGTGTTGGCGGAACCGACAATGTTTCTCATGATTGCCTACTCTGTTGACCTTCGCGAACGGATTCTCGCTGCCTGTGACAATGGGGCTACGGAGAAGGAAGCCGCCGAGAGATTCGATGTCTCCG
>JANLTX010000002.1:0-66196 GCA_031363095.1 Armatimonadota bacterium
GGGCTTGGAGAGCTTTCTCTTCGTCAGTGGTGATCTCAAGCGAGAGAGACACGCCAATGGGATGAGGCTTGGAACCGACAAGGGCGACAGAAGATTTTCTCATCCCTTAGTGTAGCCCAAGTTACAAATATTTGCTTACCCTCTGGGTGTTTATGGTCCTGGAACATTGTACAATCAGAAATGCCTCTCACGTTCGATCATGTCGCGCAGGTCGTCCCGGATATCGCTGAAGCCGTGGCGTTCTACACCGCGCTGCTCCCCGATGCCATCGTTCTCCACGCCGATCAAAGCTGGGCTTTTCTCGATGCGGGTGGGGTCAAGCTGGCGTTTGTCCTCAAAGATCAGCACCCGAACCATCTGGCCTGGCGCGTCTCCGAGGCCGAGCTTTTAGAACTGGCCGAGAAGCATAAAAAAGAAATTCACCCGCACCGAGATGGCACGCGTTCGTTTTATTTGGACGCCCCCGGCGGCGGGCACATCGAAATCATCACGTTCGACGGCTCCACCTGGCCCGTCCCCTGAAACTGCGGGTAAAATCTACCGATACTTTCTCCTGAGATGAGTTCACTTCAGGTACTGGAGGGCGGGGAGACGCTGGCGCTGGGGCCGCTGCTGGCGGCGCTCTCGCGGGCGCTCGACCTGACCGAGGGCCAGCCGATGGGTCACGGAGTCTCCGCGTGCCTGATCGCGCTGAAAATCGCCGACCAGATCGGGCTGAGCGCTACCGAGCGCCACGATTTACAGCTCGCAATGCTGCTCAAAGACACCGGATGCTCGTCGAACGCCACCAGAATGTTCGAGATTTTTGGCGGTAACGACCTCGATGCCAAGCGCGATGCCAAGTTCTGCAACTGGTGCAGCTTCATCGAGGGCATTATCTATGTTTTAAAGCACACTGCGCCCCATTTATTACTCACCGAGCGCCTTAAGAAACTAACCAATATCACCTGCACACCGGGCAGACTCATGGACCGGATCACGCAGATTCGGTGTGAGCGCGGCGCGGATATCGTCCGGCTTCTGGGACTCGGGGAGCAGGTCGCGGAGACAGTCTACAGTCTGGATGAGCACTGGAACGGCTACGGCTCGCCCCACGGAATCAAAAAAGAGGCCATTCCGTTGCTTTCGCGGATCGCGTGTCTGGCGCAGACCGTGGCGGTTTTTCAATCACACTTCGGCAAAGAAAAAGCGCTCCAGGTGGCCCGTAGCCGCCGAAAGACCTGGTTCGATCCGGCCCTGGTGCGGGCGCTCTTTGCCTTCGAGGACGACGTTCGGTTCTGGGACGACCTTCGGCAGCGTCCCCGCGAGGCTCTCGACGCACTCACCAGCGACTCACTGCTCACCGAGGTCTCGGCGTCGGATTTGGACACGATCTGCCTGGCGTTCGCGGCCATCGTCGATGCCAAGTCTCCGTTCACGGCGGACCACTCGCGGCGGGTGGCGCAGTACGCGGTCGAGATCGGGGCGCGGCTGGGTTTCTCGCAGTGCGGCCTGGCCGAGCTACGCCGCGCGGGGCTTCTCCACGACCTGGGCAAGCTTGGTGTCCCGAACCTGATTTTAGAGAAGCCGGGCAAGCTTACGGGCGAGGAGTGGGAGACGGTTCGCCGTCACCCCGAGTGGACTGCAAAAGTGCTCTCGGGCCTGCCCGCACTCACGCGGGTGCGGGAGATCGCCGCCGCGCACCATGAAAAGCTCAACGGCACCGGCTACTGGCGAGGGCTGAGCAGCGACCGGCTCGATCTGCCCCAGAGAGTTCTTGCTGTCGCCGACATCTGGGACGCGCTCACTGCTGACCGCCCCTACCGCGATGGCATGACCCCGAGCGAAGCCCTGGCAATTTTAGACAAAGACGCGGGCCTCGCCCTCGACGCCGACTGCATCGAGACATTGCGCAATGACCCGCCAAAGCTCAAGCTCGCCGCATAAGTCGCCCACACAGACGTGGGCGTCAGGGCGAGCAAGCTCGACGAAGTCGCTGGCATGGTGCGCCGCGCACCAGCACTCCGCGACATAAACCCACCGGGTTTGATACGTCCGAAGGACCTTGCGGCGAAGCCCTTAGCCACCGATGTCTATATCGGCGGTTTCAGACGTAATCCAATGTTCGGTATGTCGCGGAGCGACTTCGTAGCCGAGGAACGAGGCTCCCTGGACGCCCACGTCCATGTGGGCGGCAACCTCAATACAACAGATACTTCTGGCGTTTTTTGGCGAAGCCGTCCGCGCCGCGCTGAAACTCGGCCCAGAGATCGGTTTCCGAGGCTCCTTTTTGGTACGCGCCACGAACCGCGTCGGTGCCGCACGAGAGATCGAACATTCGGGTTTCTTCCGAGGAGCCGAAGTGGGCCAGGCTTCTCAAGGCCGTCAAAAGCGCAAAGTTCGGGCGACAGAGCGCGCATTTTCTCGGGTCGGTCATGGTCAGCCGGACGCCCGTGCAGAGCTTTCCGGCAAGCGTCCCCTTGCTCGGAGTCCAGCGGGTCGGGGTGAACTTCCAGCCAGGCAAGCTCCCTCCGTTCAGCGTCGCTGCGAGGCGCGGGGCGTCGATGCCGGGTGCGCCGCAGAGGGCGAACTGGCTGCCCGGAACCCCGATTCCTATCGAGACGCTGGGAAGCTCGCCGATGATCCCGGTGGCCCCGTAGAGCAGCGCCGTCTCCCACGTCGGGACATTGGGCGAGGTCGGCACCCAGAGAGGGCGCTCCAGGTCCGGCCAGATCATGGTCCGGGTGAGGCCCGCGCACGGAATCACGCTAAGCTGCGCGTCGCCGACCCAGCCCTCGCCCACCAGCATTCGGGCCGCCTCGCCGAGAGTCAGGCCGTGAAGGTAGCCCGTCGGGTACTTGCTGATAAAGCTCGAAAACCCGGCGCGGGTCGGGCCGCCCTCGACGCGCTGGCCCCCGCACGGGTTGGGCCGATCCAGAACGTACACCGGAATTTTATGCAGCGCCGACGCTTTCAGAACCTCGCCAAGGGATGATAGATACGTGTAGCTCCGCGCCCCGATGTCCTGAAGGTCGAACGCCAGCGCATCGAGACCGCGCAGCATCGAGGCGGTCGGCTGGCGGGTCTTGCCGTAGAGCGAGTACACCGGAAGCCCGGTTTTCTTGTCCGTGTAGCTGGAAATATACTTCCCGGCGGGCACGTCGCCCCGGACGCCATGTTCCGGCCCGAACAGCGCCGCCAGATGCACGCCCGCGCTCCGAAGCGCCTCGATCCCGCTGGTTCCATCGGATAGAACGCCCGTCGGGTTCGTCACCAGCCCGATCTTGCGCCCCTTGAGTTCCCCGCCACGGCTTGCGATCAGCCGATCCAGTCCTGTCTGCACCATACCGCTATGGTACCCCACTCTCCGCGCCCAGCCAAGAATCGAGTCAAAACACGTCAGGGAACGAGTGTCTCGTTGCTGCCTGCCAGAGGAATCGGATAGAAGACAGACTCTCCGAAAACGCTTTGCAAAAAAATTCTAAAAATTTCTGTTTATTTCGCACTAAATAGAGAAAAGTCGAGTATAATTCATTGGGTGACGCCAACCGGGGTGACGCCAACCGGGGTGACGCCAATCGGGGCGACGCCAATCGGGGCGACGCCAATCGGACACGGTAAGAAAGGCGTTACAATGCAGACACCCACCAGGGCACTTCTGGTTATCGGAATCATGTCAGTTCTTCCTCTGGCATCACAAGCACAAAGCTTCCAGGTAACCACGACCCCAACCAAGGTCGAACTTCCTGAAGATGGCACGAAGTTCTATGTCAAGAATGCCAACACCTCGGTCAATGTCAGTGGTACCAGCAGTCACACCTACAAGATCACTGGCACGGCAGGCGCACAGGGAATCATCGCCTCCCTCAATAGCAAGTTCGAATTAGGCAGCAGTAGTACGGGAAGTTCTCAGGCAAACGTGCCCTTCACCCTCAATTCGAAAGGTGAATGGGAGACTGGAGATAGCCTATCACTGCTAAATGTTCCGTTTTATGCGGGAAGCTATACAGCAAAAGCAACTTCCGAGTTGAAGTTACTTGGTAGCAACGTGACATATACCGGAACAGGAACCTCGGGGTTTTCCGTGATTATTGGCACTCCGCCACCACCTCCGCCTTTGTAAGTCAGTAGACGGAACGGATAGGCGTCGTTCTGACAGAACGTGCAGATGTTGGAGCGACGCCATTTTTTAAGAAGGATGTTTTTTATGACTCGTCTGCAATTTTTAGCATCTTTATCGGCTCTTTCGCTATCAGAAAGCGGCAAAGCAAAAGAGAAACGTTACTCGCACAGTGCCTCATGGCTCGGTGATGTTTTTCCTGACATTTCGCGCCGCCTCAAAACTCCTTTGATTTGCTCAGATAAAGACTATGTGGCAGGCGAGTATCTTTTTGTTCATCTGGACAACATGAATAAAGAGTTTATCCAGAAGTCTTTTGTGAACTTATTCAGCTACCGCCCGCACAAATGGTACTGGGAAGAAACAAAAGAAGGAGATCGCCTCTGTGCGCCAAAAGGAGCTATTGTCAACAGAGCAGATTTGGATACGAAGATACTTGAAGTTTTTTCTGATTATATTGAAAATGCAATTAACTCAAACGACATTTCTGAACTCAGAGAATTATTTCCTGAAGAGAGCGACATCGAATTAAAGATAACAAAAAACGTTATTGATATGTTTGGTAGTGCGATCAAAGATAAAGAATTTCGCAGGAAACTGATAATGGAGCAGGGTAAGCTCAAGATTCCCATCGATCAGGCGTCCAAAGAAATAAAAGCATTCGCTACGCAACAGATGGACATCGCTATGTCGAAAGGTTTTGTTCCCTCACGACCAACAGCACATGTTCTATTTAATATTTCCATCAGTCCAAATAAATCAACACCAAGTCTTTCGTTTCAGATCGATCCTATCGGTGGCTATACCTATGCCGGTGGGCGAATCTACGAAAAACAGTTTCAAGAAGCGATGGAGGCTGGCTGGTTTTTGCCTGGTGATTCTCGGACGCATGAGAAAGACAAGCTGATCTTGCCTAAGACGGGCGATGGTGCGCTTCAGATGCTCGGAGAAACCGTTGGCAATGTTCTGGCGAGGCTTCCGTATGTTGTCAAAGAGCCGCTATCGACCGTCCAGATGGGCTTTGGAAACAAAGTCTACAACCTCGCCCCCGGCGTGTTTCCCCCGGAGATGGCGGCGGGAAAGACGGTCGGAGAATTTCGCCGAATTCTTCGCGAAGAGTATCCGGGAGAGCGCATCTACTCCAAGTGGCGCGGAGACACCCTTTTTCTGTCCTACCCCGCCTGGGTTCGCCCACAGCCCTACCTCGCCTGGCAGAGCGTGCGCCACGTTCTCGCGGCAAAAAGGGAGGAGCGCGTCATCGGAGTGGCGGACCTGCTGGAAGTCTGCGGAAAAATAGACAGAAAGTCGCTGGCGTGCCTTGGAGACGAATTTGAGGCATGTAAAAGCCTGTCGGAGTGGCAGGGAGTTCTGGGGCCGCTCCTGTCGCAACCCTCGCTGCGGCGTCTGCTTCAGGAGCCTGGAGGCATCCTGTGGGAAACAGCGGAGGCGCGGCTGACGTTTCGCCCAGGGATGACGTATGAGGCATCGCGGGTGCAGGCGCAGCGCGTCCGGCTCGCGCTGTCCGACAGTGCGCCGCGAGGCCGCCGGGTCGGGCTGGAGCTACTGGGCAAGGAAAAGCAGCTACTCGCAACCCTCTACCTCGACGAGTCTGATCCCAGGGGCAAGTCCGGGAAATAGCCACCCCCTCCCCCCATTATTGGGGCCGGGGGAAAACCCTACGCTGCGAGGTCCAGCCTGCGCTCGGCCTCTGCCTGAGGAAGCACCCGGCGCGTCAGGTCGAGCAGGGCGGTGGCATCGTCGGCGTCGGCGGGGAAACAGGCTCGGCCCACCGAGAGATCGAGCCTGGGGAAGCTGCCGTGCACGGAGAGAAGGCCCGGATCGAAGGCGCGGACCAGCTCGGCGATTCGCTCGCCCGTCGCCTGTGCACGCGGTGCATCGACGCCTCGGGCCAGTAGCAGAAGCTCCTCGCCACTTTCCGAGAGCGCCAGAACGTCGGACTCGCGGATCGTCGCCTGAATCCGTCCGTTCAGCTCCCCCATCAAGCTCGCTGCCCGCTCGCTCCCGAACCGCTCCGCAAGCAGCGTCGTGCCTTCCAGCCGCAGTCGAAGCAGGGCGAACGGCTCGGCGCGGCCCGCCGACGCGATGATCTGCTCGCAAAGAAAGCGCTCGGTACGCAGTCCGGGCGTCGCGGCGTCGGTGAAGCCGTTCTGGGCAACGGTGTCTGCGATGCGCTCCAGAAGCTGCTCGTCGTGGGCGGTGAACGCATGCGCAGACGGATGGTACAGATGGATCGTCCCGAGCGCCTCACCCTGTCGAACCAGCGGGACGATCAGCGCGGAGCAGAGCGCAGTCCAGGGTGCGGACGCCGCATGAACCAGCAGGTCGGCGTGGACATACTCCCCCCGATACGGCTTTCCGCTCGCCAGCACCCGCGCCGAGACGCTACCGGGGGCCGCGCAAGCGTCCTGGAAAAAGTCTTGATTCACCCCCGAGACCGTGCGAACGGTGAGCGCCCCATTGCGGGAGTCTTTAAGAAGAAATAAACAGGCCACACCGGGCAAGAACGCCTCCAGCCGCTGCGAGAGCGCCTGGAGCGTGCGGGGCAGAGCCTCGCTGCCGTCGCCGGAGAACGTCTGGGCGACTTCGTGAAGCGCCCACAGCTCCGACGACGCCCGGCGAATGTCGCGGGCGGCAGCAGCCTCGCGGGTCAGCGGCCCCGGCTCGCTACGCCCGGCCAGCGGCCCGACACCCTCCTCTGCCATCTGCCGGACAACCCCCTCGATTACCTGTAGAAACGCCTCGGTGACCTTTGGATCGAAGTGAGTCCCGCTGCCATTACGAATCGCCTCAAGGGCCTTTTCGTGGCTCCAGGCACTCCGGTACGAGCGCGACGATGTCAGCGCGTCGTAGACATCGGCCACGGCCAGAATTCGCGCGGTGAACGGAATCTCCTCGCCCTCCAGCCCCTCGGGATAGCCCGTGCCGTCCCACTTTTCGTGGTGGGACTTCACCACCGGCAGAACCGGCCAGGGAAACGGAACCGGGTCCAGGATCGCCGCCCCGATCTCCGGATGTTTTTTTATTTTCTCGAACTCCTCGGGAGTGAGCGAGCCAGGCTTGAGCAGGATGTACTCCGGGACACCCAGCTTGCCGATATCGTGGAGCAATGCCCCGGTCTCCAGGCCGCGTAGCTCGTCGCCGGTGACCCCAAGCTGCCGCGCGACCGCCAGCGAGTAGCGCTGCACCCGAAGAATGTGCTGGTGCGTGTACTGATCCTTGGCATCGATAGCAAGCGCCAGGCTCCGGATCGTCGCCAGGTACAGCTCGGAAAGCTCTTCCTGACTTTTCTGGAGCTGCTCGATCCGCAGGCGTTTTTCGTCCTCACGGGAGACATAGATATGGTAGGCCTGGAACGCAAAGAGCGCGACGGGCACGACAAAGACCAGGAGCGCTCCGAGCGACGCCCCCTGCTCGACATGGAACAGAAAAGTAGCGGCAACCACCGCGCCACCGCCCGCGAGGTAGCTCGGCAGCGCCCACATCAGCTTTCGCACCTGCGTCAGGGCGCTCTGCCCCGTGACGAGCCAGACCACCAGCGCGACGCCCAGCGCGGACGTGAAAAACAGCGCCAGAATCGAGCCGCAGACCGCGACGGGGAGAGCGGGTCGGCTCAGGTCGAAGTAGTCGCCATTGACCGCGTGGAACACCAGTGCGGAGAGATTGGCCTCGATCATGGACAGCGAGGCATTGAACGCACGCTGGAACAGCGGTTGCTTTCGATGGATCGCCACACAGCTCAGCAGCGCGGCACTGACCGCACCGAGCGGTCCGATCCAGAGCAAGCAAATAAAGACCCCGACGAACGCCAGCGAGATCGTGGTCGCATCCGAGCCGCCCTGCCGTCCACCGATACGGATTTTCTTGCTACCGAGGGCAATAGAGAGCGGTAAAAGAAACACCCATTCCCAGAGATTGTGATGCGTCAGCCCACGCTGCGCCACAGCACTAAAAACAAGACTTCCTGCTCCCAGAATACAGGTGGCGACGATATAGAAACGTGCTCGCAGAGGAAGCTCTCTCATGGGTATCGAGCAGATTATCGGTCATTTCCCCTATAAATCAACAGGTAAATTATTACTTAGTGGAAAAAAAACACGCTCGATCAAAATCTCGCCTGGAAGGGAAGGCAAACCGGTCGAAGAAAGCCGTGAAAGTGCTTCGAGGCGCAGGTTCTTTCCCGCCTCGGAGAGTGTTTCCGGGGCCAGGCGCTCGACCGCCGCGAGGCTCTCCCCGGCACGCGCGTGGTCGCCCAGCCGGGTCAGCGCCGCTGCCAGGCCGCAGAGCGACTCGCCACAGGCTCCGTCGAGGCCCAGCTCCCGGCGCAGGCGGGCGCTCTCCAGAAAGCGAGCTGCAGCCTCTGCATTTCTGTCCTGCCGGAGCGAGATGTCTCCGAGCGCGAAAAGCAGCCCGGCGACCGCGCGGAGCGAAGGAGTCCGCCGCCGGATCTCCAGCGCCTCGCTCAGAAGCCGCTCGGCCTCGACGAGGTCGCCCTGATCGCGCCGGACGATTCCCAGGTAGTTGAGGGAGAGCGCCTGCCAGCTTGGATCGTGAAGCTCTCGCCAGCGGGAGATGCTCTCGGTCAGGCGCTCCTGGGCTTCGTCGAGGTTGCCTTCCAGTAGCGCGATGACACCCAGATGGTGCGTGAGCGAGGCGATTCCGGCGCGCAGGTCGAGCCGCTGCCGAATTTGAAGAGCCTCGTCCATGTAGCGCCGCGCCACCGCGTAGTCACCCCGAGCACGGGCGATCAGGCCCAGGTTCGTCGCCGTCTCCGCAATTCCCGCTTCGTCGCCGAGCTGCCGCCAGAGTGCCTGGCTCTCCTCGTTGAATTGGGTCGCGTGGTCGAGCGCCCCGAGGTTCCAGTGCAGGTGCGCCAGCGACGCCAGAGTCGCCGCGATGCCCGCAAGGTCACCCGCCTGCGTGAAGAGCGTCCGGGCTGACTCGTAGCACTGCCGGGCGCGGACATGCTCACCCTGATTCCAGAGCACCAGCCCCTCCAGCCGCCGGGCTTCTGCCTCGCAGCCGATGTCCTCGCCCGCGCGGGCGAGCGCCTGGGCCTCGGAGAGTGCCACGTGCGCCGCGTCGTAGTCGTCCAGCTCGTAGCAGAGCGCTCCCAGCCCCAGCAGCGCCCTGGGCCGCTCCGGAGTGTCGCCTGCGGCGGCGAGAGCCTCGGTGAGCCTGCGTCGCCCCTCGGTTCGGTAGCCACGCTCGCGCCAGAACGGCCAGAGCGCCGCCCCGAGGCGTAGCGCAAGAGCAGGATCGGTCTGAATCGCGCCGTCGAGCGCGGCCCGGAGGTTGTCGTGATCGGCCTCCAGGGTTTCGAGCGCCGCGCCAGCGGTCGGCCCAACTCGCTGGCGGGCGGTCTTCTCGGAAAGCGTGGCAAAGTAGCGGGCATGGCAGCCAAGCGCTTTTTCGCGCTCGTCGGGCGAGCACTGCGCGGTGGCATACTCGCGTACCGTCTCCAGCAGGCGGTAGCGCCCGGCCACAGGCTCGTGGACGACAAGCGACTTGCTCACCAGGGCGTGAAGCTCCTGGAGCAAGTTCCCCCCGGCGGGCGAGACCGCTTCGATGGCCTCCAGCCGCGCCCCGCCCGCGAAGACCGAGAGCCGCGCCAGAAGCTGGCGCTCCCGCTCGCCCAGCAGTTCCCAGCTCCAGTCCATGGCGGCCTGAAGGGTCTGCTGCCGCGCCGAGAGCGTCCGGGGGCCGAACCGCAGAATATCGAAGCGCTGGTCCAGCCGGGCGTCGATCTCCTCGACCGTCATCACGGCGAGCAGCGCGGTCGCCAGCTCGATAGCCAGCGCGATGTCGTCGAGCCGTCGGCAGATCGCGGCGACGGTCGGGGCGGTCTTCTCCGTGACGCTCCAGTCGGGTCGCACCCGGCGCGCCCGATCCAGAAAGAGCGCCACCGACTCCCCGCCCGAGAGCGTCGGGACCGAGAAGATCACCTCGCCCGCAAGCCCGAGCGGCTCGCGACTGGTGCAGAGAAGCTGGAGGCTGGGGCAGCTCATCAGAAGCGTGTCCGCAAGGTGCGCGGCACCATCGAGAACCTGCTCGCAGTTGTCCAGAGCCAGCAGCATTCCCGGCTCTTCGAGCGCCTCGGGGAGAGCCTCCTCAGGCACGCCCAGCGCCTCGGCGACCCGTGCTGCGACCAGCCCCGGCTCGGTCGTCGCCGAGAGATCGACCCACCAGACGGTCTTGGGACGCTCGGTCTCACGGTCCTGAAGAACCGCCAGCGCCAGCCGCGTCTTGCCGACTCCCCCGATCCCGACGAGCGTCACCACGCGTTCTTCCCGCAGAATCTCGGCGACGCGGCGGCGCTCCTGAACCCGCCCGATCAGCGGCGTGCGCGGCTGCGGCAGGCGCGATGCGGGGAGCGTTGCGGGCAGTGCGGGGGGCGTGCTTTCCTGAGGAGCGCGGGCACGGGCGCGGCGACGCATCTCGGCGCGGAGCCGCTCGAAGCAGGCGCGGGTCTCGGGCGACGGATCGATCCGGGCCTCGCGACGGAGATAGAGACGCAGCTCGCGGTACGCACTCACCAGCGCCCCGGCGTCCCCGGCAGCGGCCATGGACTCCAGCAGCGCCCGCCACGCCGACTCGCGGCCCGGCTCTATCGCCACAATTTTTCGCAGGCCCGCGATGGCCTCCCGCGACGAGCGTGCGCTCACGGCGGTCTCTTCGAGGGCAAGCAGAAAGTTCTGCTCGCGCGTCGTCCGCTCTAAAAGTAGCCACTCGTCGTCCCAACCTTCGAGCAGCGGCCCCCGGTAGAGGCCGACCGCCGTCGGAAAGTCGCGGATTCCCAGCGCACTGTCAAAGCGCCTGACATCGCATTCCAGAAGACTCGGGTCGAGTGCGAGCGAGCGGCTATCGGGCGCGATGAGCGCCGTGCTGGCCTCGCCGAGGGCTTTTCGCAATTCGGAGAGCGTTCGGCGCAGGTAGAACTGAGCTCGGTCTTCGTCGCTGTCGGGCCAGAGCAGCCCGGAGAGTGCTTTGCGCGGCACGGCACGGTCGCTTCGCAGGGCCAGCAGGGCCAGCAGCCGCTCCCCGGCCCGGCGCTCCTGACGAGGCATAGGTTGCCCGTTGATGGTGATTTCCAGGGACCCGAAGAGTCGGAGGGAGAGAGGCATCGGCACTTGTAACGCAATTATAGCGCGAATGGTAACGTTTCTGGTAACGCCCCCCGTGGTGTAATCACTCCGTACCCGACTGTCCACGCACACCAAAGCGAGAGAGATCCGAGATCCCGCACGAGCGCAGCGTCCAAGCCCGCTGCGCTCGTGCTTTTTGATTCCCCTCTTGCCAGGCGATACAGTGGCATCATGACAAAACTCAATCAGATCATCGCTATCGAAAAAGGGGTCAAGACGACCTCGTTCACCGAGCTGACGGAGTCGCATCAGGCGCTCCAGAAAGCCGCTCTTCTCTCGGGCCTCTCGCGTAGCTACCGCCCCCGCGACGAAGAAGGCGAGCCGCTTCCGCCCGAGTCCACCCAGGTCCAGCTTCGCGCCGAGGACGCCATCAAGTCCACCTCGGAGACCCTCACCCGGCTCTTCGACATCACGGCGACCAAAGAGTGGGCCAACTGCCGCGCCCAGGCCGATGTCCTGGTGGACGGTACTATTTTACTGAAAGCTGTCCCGGCGACGTATCTCTTGTTCCTCGAAAAACAGCTTGTGGACCTGCATACGTTTGTGAAGAAAATCCCGGTTTTAGACGCGTCCGAGACCTGGAACTTCGATAGCTCCGCGAACTGCTGGGCGACCGAGCCGGTCCAGACGCTTCGCACAAAAAAAGTGCCGCGCAACCACGTCAAAGCCGAGGCGACCGAGCACCACCCGGCCCAGGTAGAGGTCTACTACGAAGATGTCACGGTGGGAACCTGGCGCACCGTGAAGTTCTCCGGTGCCCTCCCCGCCCAGCGCGTCCACGAGCTGCTCACGCGCGTCGAGAAGCTCCAGCAAGCGGTCAAGTTCGCCCGCGAGGAAGCCAACTCGCTCGAAGTCGAAGACCAGAAACCCGGCGCAAAAGTCTTCCAGTACCTGTTTGGTTAGCAAACACAACGCAAGCCGCGATATAATTTCTGGGAGTACAGACTCAGGCTCAGACTAAGAACAACGATACTTTCGCATCAGTGCAGGTTCGACTCCTGCTCCCCGCATGAATTTCTTGCGGGGATAGCCCAATTGGTAGAGGCAACGAAAGGTCACCCCAGAATCAGGTTCTTGCTCCAGACTGACGTATTGCGCTGTGGATCGCCGGGTCAACCGGGCCTCGCCGAAAGCATCTGACAGGAGTTCAATTCTCCTCGGGCGCACTTCTTGCGCCTGTAGTTTAGCGGTAAAACCAGACGCTCTAAAGAATGAGTGAGGCTCTTAAACGTAACGGTGTGCCGAATGCACGGCAAAACGAAGCCGGGGGATGGTCATTCCCCCGGCTTCACTTATTTTCAGGCTCTATGGCGTCGCAGTGAGGTTGCTGGTTACAAAAATCCGATCTACCTGGACATTGTTCAACCCTTTTGCCAGCTTGAACGTGTGACTACCCGATGCCAATTTTACTTTTCGGTAGAGAATCCAACTCCAATTGGCCTCATTGAGATACTGATCCGGCGGATTGGTGAGAAGATACGACGGAAAGTAGGCAAACTCAAACTGTCCACGATCCGCATAGCTGATTCCGCTGTCAATCGACGCAAACAGGACGCTTCCGGTCCAGTTGACGCGCCGGACGCGTAGCCAGAGGTTCACCGTGGTCTGGTTGGCCAGGCTGAAGCCGTACTCCGCACGATGATACTGATTTGTGCCCAGCCCCGGTGTATCGAAGAGCTGATACTGGTTGTACCACTCGGTTCCCGTCGTGGACGTGAGGTACTTCCCGCCCGACGCTCCGACATCGTTTACGACAGCGAACGGCGCGAAGTTGCCCTGCGTGCTCGCGGACTCGGCTTCGATGTACTGAGCAATCGACCCTGCCGGGTAGGTTCGAGCGAATGCCGACTCATGCGCTCCCGCATCGACCGCATTGCCTCGCTTGCGAAGGTTCCCATTGATGTCGTTGGTGAAGGTATTGGTGAGGTTCCCTATATCGATGGCCGGACTGCTGGACTGTAGCGTATAGTCGCCAATGGACGGATTGGTGAACTTCGGATCACCGATCACGTTCGAGGTGTCCACAGGAACTTGCCTGCCTTCCAGCGTACAGACCGGACCGTTGTAGATCAAACAGTTCTGAATCGTCGGATACTCCAGCGGGTCACCGTCTTTGTTGACAACCTCGATGGCGTTCTGCCCGGTTCTCGCAACCGCAATGTTGTTCTTCAAGACCACGCTCTTGGACCAGCTCACCACAATCGCTCCCGAGCGCGGAAGCACTGTTGCGTTGTCGTGGCAGGTGTTGTTGATCACATAAGCATACGACGAGGAGAATACATTGATACCACGAGCACCATTTGCCGTACAGATGTTGTTTTCGACCAGAGTTCCCCCGGTTTGTTCCTGGTTATGCCTGGGGTTTGGATCAGAAGGATTTAAATTCTGAAGGTTTCGTGTATCATCAACGATAATCCCATTCCCATCGGTTTTTGGCCCTGCAAAATTTGCATTGCCCCAGCAAGCGTTCCCTCGAACGACATTTTGGTAGTTCCTGGGGTTGGAAATCACTCCAGGAGAACCATAATCGAAGTTCTGATAGACGGAGATGCCACTGCCGTTGTACTCGCTATTCCAGGAGTTGTTCCAACATTTATTACCCTCGATCAAAATCTTACCGCAACGAATCGTTTGAATCCCGGATTCACCGGCCTCATGAATTTCGTTATATCTGAAACGCAGAAACTGCGAATAGATCGCTTTGATTCCATCACCGTCTGTAGCTCTGTCTCTATGAGCAATGATTTCAAATCCTTCCACAGCCATTCCATTACAGTTTCTGAAATAAAAACCGTTATTATAACGATTTTCTGGTGCAGATGGGGTTGTATTGTAGGGGATTTCTAATTTCGGTTTGTAGCCAGGCCAGTTCGCAAACGTAATGTAGCGACCTGCCAATGCATCTTGCACCGTTCCTTTGCCGTCGAAGATAATTACATCGACAAATGCTCCTCGACAGAAGATCGTATCGCCGGGAACGATCTGATTGCTGTTGATCGCGTTCTTGGCCTGGGTGAGCGTCTTCCAGGGCGAACCCGAGGTTCCATTGCCACCGGTTGCGGCATTGGAATCGACGTAGTAATTCGTCGCTGCTTGGGCGGCTCCGCCCAGAAGAGAGAGCGTTGCCGTGAAGGCAAGTGCTCTGTTAAGACCGTTCATTGTCCTGTATCCTTTGTTTATTGGGTCAGCGTACGGCGGTGGTAGAACCGCGCACGATCAACGACGGGGCAAGACGCACCGCTGTCGGCGTCGTCTCCCCCGGATGCGTGATCTCCTCGATCAAGAGCCGGGCTGCCTCCCGGCCTATGTCCAAAAGCGGCTGCCGGACCGTCGTCAGGCCGGGGGTCACGAGCGCGGCTTCCAGGCGGTCGTCGAACCCGACGATGGAAAGCTGCTCGGGTACCAGAACGTGGGCGTCCCGCGCGGCACGGAGCGCCTCCAGCGCCATCCGGTCGTTTCCGGCAAGAATCGCGGTCGGCGGCTCTGGCAGGGCCAGCAGGCGGCGGGTGTCGGTGTAGGTAGCATGACCGCTGTAGGAACCGAACGGCTCCAGCGCGTCGCCACGGGAGCGGGCCGGAGTGACGAACTCGGGGCGCAGGGGTATTCCCGCTGTGGTTCGAGCCGCATGGTAGGCACCGATGCGCTCACCCGCGCTCTGCATCTCTGGCGTCCCCGAGAGAAACGCGATCTTGCGATGTCCCAGCCAGAGCAGGTGCTCCATCGCCAGCTCGATCCCGAGTGCGTTGTCCACATCGACATCGGAGACCGAAATCGGCCCACCGGGATACGAGACCACGACGACGCGAATTCCCAGTCCAGACAGATCGGCGATCAGCGATGAATCTGTTGGCGGCGCGATGACAATCAGGCCGTCGGCGTGCTGGGTTCGGTACTGAATGGCGGAGCGTGGAGGCGCACCTGCGGGCCGTGTAAACAGCATGACGTTGTAGTCCTGCTCGCCGCCGCCGTCGCTGATTCCCTGAAGAATATTCGCGCCGTAAAGCTCCATCGCCGTGGTCGTATCGAACGCGATCCGCCCGAAAACAACCCCGAGCGTCTGGGTTCTTCCCTTCGCCAGCCCCCGCGCGACGGCGTTCGGGACATAGCCCAGCTTTCTGGCAACGTCTTCGATGCGCTGGCGAGTCGCCTCGGAGACGCGCGTGCTGGAGCGCGAGGCGTTGAGCACCGACGAGGCGGTCATGACAGACACCTCGGCCTCTCTTGCGACATCCTTGAGCGTCGGAGAAGAACTCGATTTCATGGCGATTTCTCCGAACTATATCATGACTTAGCGATAAGTCAAGCCCGATCCTGGAGCCGGGTAGAATGAGATTTGGTGAATCGACGTTTTTTTCTAATCGTGCTGGACGGCTGCGGCGTCGGGGCACTGCCGGATGCCGCAGAGTACGGCGCGACCGATCCGCTCTCCGACACGCTGAGCCATGTCGCGGAGTATGTCGGCGGGCTGAATCTTCCAAACCTGCAAAAACTCGGGCTGGGAAACCTCACGACGCTCCGAGGGGTCGCGCCAGACCCCGAAGCACTTTCTCACTGGGGCCGACTGACCGAACTCAGTAAGGGAAAAGATACCGTCACCGGGCACTGGGAGATGATGGGAATCGTCACCGACCCGGCCTTCCCCACCTACCCGAGCGGCTTCCCCAGAGACCTGCTGGAAGAGTTCGAAGTGCGCATCGGGTGCAAGACACTGGGCAATATTCCGGCGAGCGGCACGGAGATTCTGAAAACGCTGGGCACAAAGCACGTAAAAACAGGCTTCCCGATTGTCTATACGTCGGCAGACTCCGTGTTTCAAGTCGCCGCGCACGAGTCTTCGGAGATATTCGGGCTTAAACGGCTCTACGAAGTCTGCGAAATTGCCAGAATATTATTAATTGCACCAAATCACGTCGGGCGGGTAATTGCACGGCCTTTTGTGGGCACCACAAGCTTCACTCGCACCGAGAACCGCCGCGACTGGCCGCTACTTCCGCCGTCGCCCACGACCCTCAACTGGCTTTCCGAGAAACAAATCCCCGCCCGGCTCATCGGGAAAACCTGCGAGCTGTTCCCGGAAAGTAATTTTCAAGAGCGAGTTCTGACAACCAACAACCCGGATCACTGCAAGGCGCTCTCAGGCGCAGTACAATCGTATGAGCGAGGCTTCGTCTTCGCGAACCTTGAGGACTTCGATATGCTCTACGGCCATCGCAACGACCCGCGCGGCTTCGCCCGGCTTCTGGAAGACTTCGATAGCTGGCTCGGCGCGGACTTTCTGCCGCACCTGGGGCCGGGCGACCTTGTCGGGATCACGGCGGACCACGGCAACGACCCGACCACGCCCTCGACCGACCACAGCCGCGAGTACGCCCCCCGCCTGCTCTTCGGCCCGTCGATCAACGCCCCCAAAGCCCTCGGCGACACGGACGACTTTCGCTGGTGGGGAGAAACAATCAAACAATGGCTCGGATAAACTCATTTCCCCCGAAGCACGTTTGTCGCTCCGCGACAAAAGCTTTCGCCCCCGCTGTTTCGCTCGTTCCTCGCGGCGGAGAGAGGCTTGATTCCCCCGTCCGAGGAACAAGGATCAACGGGGGCGAGAGAGTTTTTCGGGCACGCCCGAAACGCGACACTCGGGGGACAGCGCTCCTCCTCCTCTGTCTCCCCATTATTGGGGCCGGGGGAATTGGCTGCAAGACGAAGCCGCCGGTGACGCCCCCGCCAGCGGTCCAGCCGCCCGCGATCTACTCGGGTGACCGGAGCGGCGACGGCGGCCTGCTCAAAAACAACCCGCAGACGCCGCCGAAGCCGGGCACGCCCCAGGAAAACATGGCGCTCGGAAACCCCGACGGTGCCAACTCAAGCCCGGCGCGAACCACGAACTTTTTAGTCGTCCGCAAGCAGTATGCGCTGAGCTACAACGATCAGAACCGCTACCCGAACTGGGTTTCCTGGAAGCTCGACGCCGATGACATCGGAACGATTCCGCGCGGGCAGTTCCACCCCGACGACGACCTGCCGTTCCGCCCTGTGACGCCCGGCGACTACACCGGAAGCGGATTTGACCGGGGCCACAACTGCCCGTCGAAAGATCGGACCGCCAGCAAGGAAGACAACGACGCGGTGTTCTCGATGGCGAACATGACGCCTCAGCTCCACGCGATGAACGCTGGACCCTGGGAGCGCCTCGAAAGCTTTACCCGAACTCTCGCCCAGCGAGGAAATACGTGCTACGTGGTCTGCGGACACATCGGGGAGCAGGGCAAGACGCGCGGCGGGGTCGCGATCCCGATGCTGGCCTGGAAGGTCGTTGTGGCGGTCCCGCGCGGCAAACCTATCGACGCCAGCGCACGGGTGATCGCGGTTCAGATGCCCAACGACGACCCGAGGATCGAGCGCGATCCCTGGGAGAAGTATGTCGTCACGGCGGCGGAGCTGGAGCAGATCATCCAGCTTCCGGTCTTCTCCGCGCTCCCACCGGATGTCGCCATCGCTCTGCGCAACAAACGCGACGCGGGCGGCGGTAGCCTGGGCGGCGAAGACTCGGGCTTTGTGAAGCGCCAGCGCCGAGGCGGTCAGCGCGGCGGGAGCTTCGGGCAGTGAACTACGGAGGCTGGAACCGATGCCCGAGTTGATTCCGTACAAGAAACTCACCTGGCGCGACTTTCCCGTCCGCGACGACCAGGGTGGCAAGGATGTGCTGGCTCGCACCGAAGGGCGAATCGTCTGGAAGTACGAGCTGCAATGGACCGAGAAAAAGAAAAATTGGTTCGTCGCGAGCGTCACGTCGTGCGACGTTCAGGCGTACTTCGACACCCGCAAGTCCTGGCGCAAGAGTCGGCTCACAACCTCCGACCCGGCGCGGCTGCTGGCCCACGAGCAAGGGCACCTCGACCTGACTCAGGTTCAGACGCTCCGGCTTCGGCAAGTTCCCCTGGAACAGCTTGGGAGCGGCACCGGCGAGTCGTCGGGCGCAGCGCAAGCCGACCTCGACGAAGCCGTGAAGCGCTACTTCGAAGCCGCGATCCAGGAGCACCAGCGCACTCAGGAGCGCTACGACCGCGAGACCAACCACGGCGGCCTGCTACCGATTCAGCTTTCCTGGGAGCGACGACTCGCCCG
Source organism: Armatimonadota bacterium (assembly GCA_031363095.1). Taxonomy (GTDB): domain Bacteria; phylum Armatimonadota; class Armatimonadia; order Armatimonadales; family Armatimonadaceae; genus JANLTX01. Next base: position 18,385 of record JANLTX010000002.1, read on the forward strand.
CGCCCTGGCCGAGCTGGAAAGACAACAAAAAAACCGATGATCTTGATCGACCCTCGCTTTCGCACCCTGGAGAACGTCTTCTCCAGCGAACATCTCGCCCGAATAAACAACCTCGGCCCGATTCTCTGGGCAAAAGACGACCCCGCGCCCGACGATTTTGTGAGCGCCCATGCTGAGACCATCGAGGCGATTCTCTGCGGCTGGTGGGCCTACGGTGATGTCAAGAACTTCCCGAATCTTAAGGTGATCATCGAGACAGGCGGCGGGCTACCCGCTCCCGACAAATTGGACTACGCCCACTGCTTTTCACGCGGAATTCGGGTGCTGTCGTGCTCAACTGCGTTCGGACCGTACGTCGCCGAGATGGGCCTTGCGCTCGCCCTCAGCGCCGCACGCAACGTCGCCCGCACCGACCGCGCGATGCATGAAGGCGCCAGCGAGAACTGGGACCATACCCATCTGGACGATGCGTTCTCACTCTACGGAAAAACCGTCGGGCTGATCGGGTTCGGCGGCCTCGCCCGTGCTCTGCGCCCTCTGCTCGCGCCGTTTCACCCGACGCTTCTGGTGCACGATCCGTGGATGACCGATAGTTATTTAGTGAGTCAGGGTGTCCAGCCGGTGAGCGTCGAGACACTGCTCTCCGACTCCCGAGTTATCTTTGTTTTAGCGGCACCGAGCGCCGAGAACCGGGCGTTCTTAGACAAGCCCCGGCTCGAACTTATCTCACCGGACGCTGTTTTTGTCCTGCTCTCGCGCGCCCACGTGGTCGATTTCGACGCCCTCACGGAACTTCTGTTGGCCGGGAAATTTCGGGCAGGGATCGATGTGTTCCCCGACGAACCACTGCAAAAAGACCACAAAATCCGTCAGGCCAAGAGCGCAACACTCACGTCGCACCGGGCCGGGACGACCTACGAGGCATTGCGTGCCATCGGCGAGGTAGTCACCGACGATATCGAAGCGATTCTCACCGGACGAATCCCGATGCGCTGCCAGCCCGCCCAACCCGAGTACCTCAAGCGCCGGGGATAGCCGCCCCGATAAGTCGCCCAGATGAACCTGGGCGTCAGGGCGTCTCGTGCCTCGCCGACAAAGTCGCTCCGCGACAAAACCGAGCTTGGCATGTCGCGGAGCGACTTTGTGGCGAAGCCCTTAGACGCCGGGTACCCAGCGGCTGGGTGTTTCATCTGGGCGGAAAATCCGTTGTTACGGCTCGCGCCAGGTTCGGCCTTCGCTCTCCAGCAGATGCTCGGCTTTCTCCGGTCCCCAGGTGTCGGGAAAGTACGGCTGGACATCGCCGGGGCGCTTTTTCCACTCGGTCAGAATAGGCGTGAGCAATTTCCAGGCGGCTTCCACTTCGTCGCCACGGGCAAACAAACTGGCATCGCCACGAATGGCGTCCAAAAGCAGGCGCTCGTAGGCGTCGGCAATCGGTGCACCGACAAACGCCTCCGAGTAGTTGAAGTCTAAATTCACCGGAGCAAGCTCCATGGCCGGGCCGGGGCGCTTGGCTCCGATCTGAAGATGAATGCCTTCGTCGGGCTGGATTCGGATCACTAAAACATTCGGCTGGACATGCTCGCGCTCCAGCTTGGCGAACAGCACCTGCGGAATCGCCCGAAACTGAACCGCGACCTCGGTGACGCGCCGGGGCATGGCTTTGGCGCAGCGGACATAGAACGGCACCCCGCCCCAGCGCCAGTTGTCCAGATGAAGCTCCAGCGCCGCGTAGGTCTCCGTGGCCGAGTGCGGATCGACCCCCGGCTCGGTGCGGTACCCGGCGTACTGGCCGCGCACCGTGCAATTGGGGACATCCTCGGGCTTCACCGGGCGAATCGAGCGAATGGCCTTCACTTTTTCGTCGCGGATCGAGTCGGCATCGAGGCGAACCGGGGCTTCCATGGCCGTGAGCGCAAGAAGCTGGAGCGCATGGTTCTGGAGAATGTCGCGGGCGATCCCGGTTTCGTCGAAGAAATTCCCGCGCCCCTCGACTCCGATCTTCTCAGCCACCGTGATCTGCACATGCTCGACGTATTTATGGTTCCAGAGCGGCTCAAACAATTCGTTGGCGAACCGAAACACCAGAATATTCTGGACGGTTTCTTTGCCCAGGTAGTGGTCGATCCGGTAGATCTGGGCTTCGGTGAAGTGGGCGAGAAGCGCATCGTTGAGGCTGCGGCTGGTTTCGAGATCGTAGCCAAACGGTTTCTCGACGATAATTCTTGTCCAGCCCTCGCGCGTGGCGTTGAGTCCGGCCTCGCCGAGGTGCCCGGCGACGCCCGTGTACTGCTCGGGGGGAATCGCAAGATAATACAGCCGATTGTGGGAGTGCCCGCTCTTTTCGTCGATAGCATCCAGCGCGACTCTCAGCCGCGCAAAGCCCTCTGCGTTGTCGAACTCGCCCTTGATATAGCTACACCGGCTGGCAAACGAGTCCCACTCGCCTGCGTTGAGCTTCACTTTCGGGGCAAACTCGGCCATCGCTGCCTTGAGATCGTCGCGAAAGATCTGGTCGTCTTTGTCGCGACGGGCGTAGGCAACGATCTTGAAGTCTGCGGGGAGCAGCTTCTCACAATGCAGGGCGTAGAGCGCGGGAGTCAGCTTGCGACGCGTCAGGTCGCCGGTGGCACCAAACAGAACGAAGACGCAGGGGTCGAGGGCTTTGCTTGCCATGTTCCCTTGATTCTATCGTGCCCGCTGTCTATTTACTCTCCATCGTCGGGCCGATCCACTGCGTAACCACATCGCGGACGCCTGGACGCTGCCGAAGCGCCTTGAGCATGGTCTGAACGTCGGCGATGAAGTTTCCCTCGTGGCCGCGCCGGACCCGCACCTTTCCAAACAAATGGATGACGCCATAGGTCACCGTCACCTGAACCTCGCTACAATCCACCGCGTGCCGAGCCATCTCGGCCCGGACAAGACGCATCAGGGCCATGTTGTCGGCCTTGAGAGTGTTACTCATGGGAGAACCCGTTTCTTGGGGCGACGCTACAGCCGCATTTGAACGGAGACGACGCGCACAACTCTGTACGCTACGAGGCACCCCCACAGTACCACGGATTCTGTGCCTTCCCCCATTCAGGGGTTTCGGCTCCGAAGGAGCCTCGGCAGCCGCTGCCCCTTTGCCGCACGATCTTCGTGCTATATTCGCGTCAAGACAATGACCGCATTGTGGCCGCCGAAGCCCGAGTTGTTGGAGAGCGCGGCGTCCACTTTTGCGGCGCGGGCTTTGTTGGGGATGTAGTCCAAATCGCAGTCCGGGTCGGGCGTGGTGTAGTTCATCGTCGGAGGAAGCCTGTCGCGGGTGAGCGCGAGCACGCACGCGACGGCCTCGATGGCTCCTGCGCCGCCGAGCAGGTGCCCGGTCATCGACTTGGTGGAGCTGATCGCGAGGCTTCTGGCGTGATCCCCGAAGACGCTCTTGAGCGCCGCCGTCTCGTTCTTGTCGTTGAGAGGCGTGCTGGTGCCGTGGGCGTTGACGTACCCGATCTGCTCGGGTTCCAACTGCGCGTTCTTGAGGGCGGCTTTCATCGCGCGGGCGACGCCCTCGCCGTTCGGGGCGGGCTGGGTCATGTGGTACGCATCGCCGCTCATGCCGTAGCCGACGACCTCGCACAGAATCGGGGCACCGCGCTGCTCGGCGTGCTCCAGGGTTTCCAGAATCAAGACGCCCGCGCCCTCGCCGATCACGAAGCCGTCGCGGCCCAGGTCGAACGGGCGGCTGGCAGCCGTCGGGTTGTCGTTGAACTTGGAGGTCATGGCCTTCATGTTGCCAAAACCCGCCACGGCGGTCTGGGTCACGGACGCTTCCGTGCCACCTGCGATCATCACGTCGGCATCGCCGCGTCGCAGGATTTCGAGCGAGTCGCCGACGCAGTGTGCGCCCGTGGCGCACGCCGTGACGATAGTGGAGTTCGGGCCTTTTGCACCCGTCAGAATGGAGATGTGCCCGCTTGCCATGTCCGCGATCATCATCGGAATCAGCAAGGGAGAGACCCGATTCGGGCCTTTCTCGATCATGACCCGGATCTCGTTTTCAAGCGTCTGAAGCCCGCCTATCCCGGAGCCGACCAGAACCCCGACGCGCTCGGCGTTGTGTTCGGTGATCTTCAGCCCGGAGCTTTCGAGCGCTTCGAGTGCCGCCGCGACCCCGAGCTGGACGAAGCGGTCCATGCGCCGAGACTCTCTGCGGTCCACGTACGCAGACGGATCGAAGCCCTTCACCTCGGCGGCGATCTGAACATCGAACGCCTCGGGGTCGAAGAGCGAGATTCGCCCCACCCCGGACGTGCCGCTCATCAGCCCGCTCCAGTAGTTCTCGATGCCGATTCCCACCGGCGTGACGGCTCCGATACCTGTGACCACAACCCGCTTGCTACTCATACCACCCGAAGGTTTACCCTAAAAGTGAAGCGGCGGATATAGGCCCAAAGTCCCACGTTGACCCAGCACCCAATCGAACCCACCTGAACCCACCTGAACCCACCCCCTCGCAAGCTCGGACCCTCCCTTCGCCGCGAAGGGAGGGTCGGCGCAGTGAGGGACGAACGACGCCGGGGTGGGTTCGAGTGGGTTCGGGGGCAGTCCTACTCGCTCTTGGACTCGATGTAGGAGACGGCGTCGCCTACCTTGGCGATCTTCTCGGCGTCCTCGTCGGGGATCTCGACGTCGAACTCCTCTTCCAGGCCCATCACGAGTTCGACAACGTCCAGGGAGTCAGCTCCCAGGTCATCCACGAACGACGCCTCCAGCGTCACTTCCTTCTCATCGACTTCGAGCTGCTCGACGACGACTTTCTTCACGCGATCAAATGTAGTCATAGTTTCTCTCTTCTCCTGCAAACGAGGCTCAGACGGTCAGTCCGCCGTCTACGGTGAGCACCTGCCCCGTGATGTACGACGCGGCTCCCGACGCCAGAAATGCGACGGCAGCTCCGACGTCCTCGATGGACCCGAGTCGCCCCAGCGGGACGCGCTTGAGTAGTTCCTCGCGCGCCTCGCCCTGAGCGAAATCGGTCATCTGCGTCTCGATGAAGCCGGGCGCGACCGCGTTGACAGTGATTCCACGGCTCGCCAGCTCCCTCGCAACGGTCTTTGTCAGGCCGATCATCCCGGCTTTGCTTGCCGAGTAGTTCGCCTGACCGGGGCTTCCTACCTGCCCATTTATCGAAGTTATATTAATTATTCGTCCCGATTTTTGTTTGAGCATGAGCTTGGCCGCCGCCCGCGTGCACAGAAACGCCCCCTTGAGGTTCGTGTCCAGCACCGCGTCCCAGTCGTCCTCGCTCATCCGGAGAACCAGCGTGTCGCGGGTAATTCCGGCGTTGTTCACCAGAATGTCCACCCGCCCCCACTCGGACTTCACTGTATCAAACAATGCCTCGACGCTTGCACTATCCGCGACATCGGCCTGGATCGCCAGCGCCTGCTGGCCCAGCGCCCGCACCGACTCGGCGACGGCTTCCGCATCCTGAATATTGGTTCGCGCCGTGATCGCCACATCGCACCCCGCCCGCGCGAGCGCCTCCGCGATCCCCCGCCCGATCCCGCGCCCCCCGCGCCCGGCACCCGTCACTATCGCTTTCATAAAGTTTCCCCCGGCTTCGTCTTTGCCCCCTGGCCCCCAGTAATGGGGGGATCGCTTCCTCTGGCTCCCCCGTTACCGGGGGGTGGGGGGTTTTTGGGGGCAATCCTACTCTCCGCCGAGACCGTCGGTATCTCAGAGTTGATTTTTTTGTTCAGCCCGGCCAGAACCGTCCCGCTGCCGCACTCGACGAACCGCTCGGCTCCCAGAGAAATTAACTTCTCCACGCACTCTGTCCAGCGCACCCGGCCCGGAACCTGAGCAATCAAGTTCGCCCGAATCTCTTCGACCGACGTTTCGATCTCCGCCGTGACGTTGGCAACGACGGGCACGTTCGGTTCGCTGAGATTGGCGCTCGCCAGGGCAGTTTCGAGCGGGGCGCAGGCGCTCTGCATCAGGGGCGAGTGGAACGCTCCCGAGACCGCCAGTGCAATTACCCGCTTCGCCCCGGCTTCTTTCAGCGCGATGCTTGCGGCTTCTACGGCAGAAACCTCGCCCGAGATCACAATCTGGCCGGGGCAGTTGAAGTTCGCCGCAACGACAATGCCCGGCGTTTTTGCACAGACCTCGATAACAACCTCGGGCGACGCGCCTAAAACCGCCGCCATCGCGCCGGGGTTGTTTTGGGCGGCCTCGGCCATGGCGTCGGCGCGGACCCGGACCAGCGCCATGCCGGTCGGAATAGTGAAGACCCCGGCAGCATACAGCGCGGCGTACTCGCCGATGGAATGTCCCGCAACCGCAACGGGTTCCACGCCCGCAGCGCGTACGGCTTCAAGCGCGGCGACACTCACCGCAAACAGCGCGGGCTGGGTCCAGCGGGTTTCCTTGAGCGTCTCTTCGGGGCCGTTGAAACAAACGTCGAGAAGCCCCGGACACGAAAGCTCGCTCAAGTCCAGCGCGGCGCGGGCCGCCGGGTTATTTTCGTAAAGCTCCCGGCCCATTCCGACGCTCTGTGCGCCCTGCCCCGGAAACACAAATGCTGTCATACGGAAACCCCTGATCCTGCACTCTTGCCCCCTGGCCCCCAGTTTTGGGGGGAATCTCCCCCGTTACCGGGGGTTGGGGGGCTGAAATGGGGCTGGGGGGAAGCCAAACTCCCCCACTTCAATACGTTTGCGCCCCACGTCAGGCCCGCACCGAAGCCGACCGTCACGAGGATGTCATCCGGCTTAACCCGGCCCTCGCGCCAGGCTTCGTAGAGGGCGATGGGGATGCTGGCGGCGCTGGTGTTGCCGTACTTCGCGACGTTCACAAAGACTTTCTCGGGGGGAAGCGCCATTCTTTTGGCCGCCGCGTCGATGATCCGAATGTTAGCCTGGTGCGGCACGAAAAGATCGACATCCTCGGGGGTCAGTCCGGCTTTTGCGAGGGCTTGAACGGCGACCTCGCCCATGATCTCGACGGCGAATCGGTAGACCTCGCGGCCTTCCATGTAGAGATACGGGCTGCCATCGGGGTCGCGGGTGCCCGCGCCGGGGACGCAGAGCTTGTGCGCTCCTCTGCCATCCGCGCCGGTGACGGAAGAAAGAATGCCGTCGGACGGATCGCACGGCCCTAAAACGACCGCGCCCGCGCCGTCGCCAAAGAGGACGCAGGTGTTTCTATCGGTCCAATCGACGATGCTGGTCATGGTCTCGGCACCGACCACTAAAACCTTGTCGTAGCGCCCCGTGGCGATGTACTGATGCCCGGCGTCGAGGGCGTAGGCGAAGCCCGCACACGCTGCCGAGAGGTCGAACGCGGCAGCCCGATGCACCCCTAATTTTTGCTGAATCCAGGTCGCGGTGGCCGGGAGCGCGTTGGTGTCGCCGGTGCAGGTTGCAACCAGAAGCAGGTCGATCTCGCCTGGCTGGACTCCGGCGACTTCCATGGCCTCGCGCGCGGCTCCATAGGCGAACGTGCTGGTAGACTCGCCCGCACTCACCATCCGGCGCTCGCGGATACCGGTGCGCGTGAAAATCCATTCGTCGGTGGTATCGACTAACTTCTCGATGTCGGCGTTGCTGACAATCTTCTCGGGGACGCACATCCCGATGCCGACGATCTCCGCGCCACGGACCTCTCGCCTCACGCGGCGCGGTCTTTCAGAGCAGCTTTGACGGCATCGACGTAGCCAGAGCGGGCGGTTCTCGACGCGACGCCAAGCGCACTGGCGATGGCGCGGGCGTCGGAGCGACCGTGCGCGATGATGGAGACACCGTCGATGCCCAGCAGCGGCGCACCGCCGTACTCGGCCCAGTCCACGCGCCGCCGGACCGCAGCGAGGGCGTCTTCGATAGCGAGTCGCTCGATCTCACTCGACGCAGAACGGGCGCGTTCTTCTAAAATCGTCAGGGCGAGCGTCCCCATTCCCTCGGCGGTTTTTAAAGAAACGTTCCCCGCAAAGCCGTCGCAGACGGCCACATCGGCGAAGTCTTCAAAGAGCGTATTGCCCTCGACGTTCCCGATGAAGTTCACGGGCAGGGCTTCGAGAAGTGAGCGAGTGCGCTTGACCAGCTCGTTGCCCTTGCCGTCTTCCTCGCCGTTGGAGAGCAGCGCGACACGCGGCCTGGTGATGCGGGCGACTTTTTCCATGTAAAGAGAGCCGAGAAGCGCGAAGTCGGCGAGGTGCGAGGGCTGGCAATCGACGTTGGCACCCGCATCGACGATGAGGGTCGCGCCGCCGCCTCGACTGGGCATGAAGGTCGCAATCGGGGCGCGGCTGATCTCCGGCAGGCGCTCGATGAGCATCATGGCGGCGACCAGGCACGCCCCCGTGTTCCCTGCGGACATGGTGGCGTCGGCGTCGCGGCTCTTGACGAGCCGGGCGCAGACCGAGATCGAGGAGTCCGATTTTTTCCGGACGGATTCGAGCGGGTGCTCCTCCATCCCGATGACCTGCGTCGCCACGACGATGCTCAGCCCCGGCTCGCTCTCGGCTCCTTCGGCTCTCAGGCAAGCCTGAATCACGTCGGGGTCGCCAACGAGCAGAAGCCGAACGCCGTCAGACTCGACGGAGCAGGAGCGAAGAAAGCGAACCGAACCGGCGATGACCTGCTGGGGAGCAAAATCCCCCCCCATGGCATCGACGGCAATTGTCAGGGCACCGGACAACGACTGCGCGGCCTACTCGGTGGCGGACTCGGTCTTGGGCGTCAGCCACTGACGACCGTTGTAGAAGCCACAGCTGGCACAGATGTGGTGAGAGCGCGCCATCTCGTTGCAGCGCTTGCAGAACGTCAGGGTCGGCGGGGTCAGCTTGTAGTGCGTCCGTCGCTTCGCCTGACGGGTGCTGGAGTGTCGTCTTTTGGGCAGAGGCATAGTTTGGAAAGTACCGTTTCGAGTCGAATTGTTGGGGCAAGCAAGTGCTGCCGCACAAACTTGGGGTTATATCACCGAATCGGAGTTCTCGCTACTTTTACGGAGTAGCTCTCCCAGTCGGCTCAGGGGGGTTCGGGTCGTCGCTTCCTCCGTGCTCCAGCGCGGGAGCTTCTGGAGATTGGGGCAGGTCTCGCCGCAGGTGGGCGTGACCGGCGCGGCGACGAGAATCGTCTGGCGCAGAAGCTCGCCCAGGTTCAGAATCGTCCCGGTGATCACGGGGGCTTCCGGGTTGTCGGAGTCTACCGCCTCGACATCGTCGTGGCGACCGCTCGGACTTGCGATGAGATCGTAGCTCTCTTCCAGCTCGATCTCCACCGGCTCCAGACGTGGTTCCAGGCAGCGCCCGCACTCGGTAGAGAGCTGCGTCGAGGCCGTCCCGCGCAGAAGCAAGGTAGCTCCGGCGTTGGTCAGCGTGATCTTCCCGACGATAGGCTCAGCCGCAGAGATCTCCGGCTCGGCCTCGGGCAAGAGGGCGAACGTGTGGACGTACTGCATCCCGACATTGCGAACCAGCTCGGCGATGTCGAGCAGGGTTTCTTCGGGGCCGGGGACACCATTGGTGGCAACCTGTGGCTTCCCCGTGCGTTGCTTCGTGATGACGGCGCGGACGCCGCCTTCCAGAGGCTGATCGTCCTCGCCCGTGTGGTAGGCGAATCGAGACATGACATTACTGTATCACGCAGCCCGGCAGATTTGCTCAGGAGAGTTTTCGTGATATACTCAAATTTGAGTATATAAACCATGAGCGTTCGACTGTTTATTCTTGGCCTGGCCCACGAAGCCGATATCCACGGCTACGAGATCAAAGAGACCGCAAAGCGCTGGGGCGTCGAGCGCTGGGCGAAGTTCGGCCTCGGGTCGATCTACCACGCCCTCGGCAAGCTCCAGGAAGAAAATCTGCTCGAAGAAGTCGGTCACACCCAGGACTCCAACCGCCCGCCCCGCTTCGTCTACCGGATCACGGAGCCGGGCCGCGCGGCGTTCTTTGCCCTTTTGCGCGAGACCTGCACCCAGGCCGAGACCGAGTCGCGGGAGATCGATATGGCGCTGGCGTTCCTCCACTTTCTCCCGCCCGCCGAGCGCGTGGAACTACTTACCCGGCGGCTCGAAAACCTCCAGCCGCGTTTAGATTCGCTGAAAGCCAGTGTCACCGACCCGCAGCTTGGGGCGCTGGCTCCCTGGGTCAAAATCTGCGTCGAGCACAGCCTCGGGCGCGTCGCCTACGAGAGCGCCTGGATGCAGGAAGTCCTAAAAACCGTCGCCAACTGGCCTGGCCCAAATCCCACGAAAGTAGAAACCCCATGAAATCTGCCCCACAGCCGTTTGAGTCCCGCTCGTCGCGCCGCCTTACGCTCGCTCCCGATGTAAAACTCGCGATAACCAACAACAATGGCACGGTCGAAGCGGTCGGCTGGGATCGTCCCGAGGTCTACCTGGAGATTCTTACCCGCGCCGACACCCCGTCCAAGCTCGGGCAGGCCGCGCCGACGCTGACCGAGAGCCGCGAGGAGCTTCGTTTTGAGATCGTCGAAAAATACTCTCCGGAGAATACCTACGACTGGCGGCGCGACGGACCGGGCACGTCGTTCTACCCCGCGCTGACGACCCTGAAAATTTGGGTTCCCCGAACAATCTCCCTTAAAATTCAGAGCCACAACGCCGACCTCTCTCTTAAAAATCTGGTCGGGGCGCTGGAGATCACGACGTTCAACGGGAAATTATTTTTTCAGGTCGCTCGCGACGCCAATCAGAGCCTCACGGCGCACACGTTCAACGGCGAGTTAGTTCTGCCCGAGCCAGAGTTTCGTTTTACCGAGCCGAGACGCCGCGAGGCCCGCGCCACTCTGGGCCGAGGCAAGAGCGCGGTGAAGTTAGACAGCTACAACGGGAAAGTGACGGTGCGCTAAGTGAGAGATTTGACCCTGAAAAACGGACTCTGGTGGGATGGACGCGGCTTTCGGGCCGAGGCGGCGGTGTACTCGGTCGGTGGGCTTCTTTCGCGAAAGCGCCCGAGCAGGCCGACCGAGACGATAGACCTCGCGGGAGGCTTTGTGGTTCCCCCGCTCGGCGACGCCCACAACCATAACTTCGCGAGCACGGAGATGCTGGCAAGCTACCTCAAAGAAGGCATTTTCTACGCCCAGGACATGGGCGACTCGGCCCGGAGTCGGCGTGCTCCGAACGTCGCGCTTCGGCTGAATCGCCCGGACTCGGTGGATGTCCGCTGGGCCGACGCGAGCCTCACGTCCACGCTCGGGCATCCGTTCGCCGTGTTCGAGGGGCTGGCGCTCGGCATCTACGGCTTGCCCAGTTTCGGGTCGCCCGAGAACCAGGCAACGCTTAAAGTCAGCCGCAAGGCCGAGGGCGACGCCTATGTCTTCGCGGACGACCCGCAGATGCTGGCGCGACTCTGGCCGACGTATCTGGCGCTCAAGACGGACTTTCTCAAAGTAATTTTGTCCAACTCGGAAAGCCACGCGGAGAACTTCGCGAAGCAGATTCCCGGCGGCCACGGGCTGAACCCCGCACTCCTCCCCGACGCGGTGCGCCGGGCGCACGACGCCGGGCTGCGCGTCTGGTGCCACGTCGATACGGCGCAAGACTTTCATGTCGGCGTTCGCTCGGGCGTCGATGGCTTCGCCCATCTGCCGGGCTACGGCATGGGAGACCGGCCCGCAAGCGCCTACGAAATCAACGAGGCCGACATCCGCGAGGCCGCCCGGCGCGGGATTTTTGTCAACGTCACGACGGCGATTGCAAAGGGCTATGCGCCCGACCCGAACGTTCTCGAAAAAGTGCAGATCGTGCAGAAGCGTAACCTGCGTCTGCTCAAAAAACACGGCATCAAAATCACTATCGGGATGGACAGCTACGGCACCGGACCCTGGCCAGAAGCCGAGTATCTTCTGGCGCTCGGCGTGTTCACGCTCCCCGAGCTTCTGAAAATCTGGTGGACCGACACGCCCCGCGCGATCTTCCCCGGCAGAAAGATCGGCCAGCTTGCCGATGGCTTCGAGACAAGCTTTCTGGTGCTTGCGAAGAACCCGCTGGAGCGCCTGGAGAACCTGAAGACGATCTCCCAGCGCGTCAAGCAGGGCTGGGTGCTAAGTTCTGTATAGCTTGGTACAATCGGCGGTATGGAACTGGGTCGGCGCGATGCTCTTCGGTGGATGGTTCTTGGCGGCGCGGCGGCGCTGGCCGGGTGCGGCGGTGGAGGCGAGAGCCGTACCAGTCAACTTGCAAGTGTCAGCCTTCAGGATGTCCAGGGCCGCATGACGGTCGGGGAGTCTTTTGTTCCCCGCGTGGTGCTATACGGCTTCGGCGATGCGACGAAACCTCCTGCCGTGATCACTCTTAAACCTGCTCCCACCATACGCTGGACCATCGATGGCGAGGGGCTGCAACAGCAGGGGGAGCGCTTTATTGCCATAAGCCCAGGCCGAGCAGCCATCACCGTCGCCGTCGTGACTGAAGATGGCAAAGAGCATGGGGCGAGTGCCTATGTCGTCATCCAATCTCCACCAGGGCAGCCTATGCCTGGTCTGCTTCACCCGCTTCCCGAGCCGTACTATCGCGGACGCCTGATCGGAACCAACCAGAATGGCGATGCCGTGGTGCTGGCCGATCCCGGCACAGGCGCTCAACAGCTTTTCTCCCTTCCCGAAAGCAAGATGTCTCTTTTCCTCGATCCAGAGAGGGATCGACTTTGGTTGCTTGGCAAAGATAATCGAACGCTATGGCGCATGAGTCTGCGAGATGGTGTCGCCAGACCCTATTTGCAGCTCCCTGATTCAGAAAACACGCACGCAGTCTATCCTCTGGGCGAGGAGCGGTTGCTCGTCCGCGCGGGAAACAGCCTGGCGTTGTATGAGAACGGCGCTCCCTTCGGCATGTCTGTCGAGACAAGCAATCTCGTCGCTCCTGTGTGGCAAGGCGATGCAGCCGTCTATGTCGCGGGGAAAGAATTTATCGATAACACGCTAAGTTACTACGATGTTGGAGTAAACGGGCTGGAGAAACGCTGGCAGGCTCCCTGGCGTCAGCAACAATTCCGCGTTCAAGGTGAGCGTCTCATCGAAGCCGATGGTACGGTTCGCAACGCCAGAACCCTCGCAGTGGAGCGGCAACTCTCCGTCCCGTACAGCCCGTTTGTGGAGCCGCGCCTCTCGCCTTCCGGGAAGCATGTCCTCTTTTCCCACTACGACGGCTTGTTACAGATCCTTGTCTACAACACTGCAACAGACCAACTTCTGACAGATGTTCGCTACTTTGTTTCGTCCAGTGTCGTGTCTCTACCCGAGGCATTCTTCGTGGACGATCATACTCTGGGCTATGTCGAGGCCGGTGGAGCAGTCGTGGTGCTGCCGGGGCTGTTTTAGCGAAGTTTCACCACGACGTTGTTGGTGTTCACCCAGTGGGCACCATACACCGACTCATACTCGATGGTGACTTTGACGTTGCGTGCCTCTGTGACCAGTTTCGTGGCGTAGGCTTCCTCTTTAGCCTTGTTTTCCTGGTCAGAATCTGTGACATCAACACTAAAAACCATGATTTTTTCGTTGATCGCCATGACTTTTCGGTCGATGTTCGTCACCCCGAACTGCTTCCAGGTGAACTCCGGGTCATTAATAATTCTTTTTGCCAGAACCTGAATATCGGTGTAGGTTTTTCCCTGATACTCGTACTTCACCGACTTGATCAGCGCCGGGCCGACCCCTTTGTTGGTCAAAGAAAACGTATAGCCCTCTCCGGTGATGCTCTGGTCCAGCTCGACATAGGGCCAGACCGAGGCTTCTTGCTGGCGGAGCATGAGCTGGGTCTGGACTCCGGTGATGCTGACCGCTCCCAGGCTGGCAACCAGCGAGATGAGAGAGAAGATAAGCTCAGGCCGAAGGCGGCGCTCGGGTTTTACAGGTTGACTCGGGTTCATTGGTTTCCTTCAACGCCCTGAGACACGCCAGCGTTCCCGGTGGATGCACCGCGCAGCTATTCAAGCGCCAGGGCGCAAGGTCCAGCAGCGCGGGCCGTGTGCGTTTTTCCGGCGGCGCTCAGGTTTTCCCAAAGATCGCGTCGCCCGTGGGATCAGGATCGCTCAGAGATTCCCGGTGAAGAATCTCCGAGCCGTCGGCCTCGAAAGCCACGCGGTAAAGTCGGGGCAGCTCCTGGTGGTGAACCGCTTTGATCTCGACGTACCTGGTACGGCGGCGTAGCGCGAGCTGAACTACGCGGCGGCAGCGGGCCACGCGCAGATGCCGTCGTCGTACCAGTCGCGAGATAGCAATCGAGGGACTTCCCCTTCGTTGGCGAGGGTCGCGCCGCAGGCGAGCGCGTGCGAGCGTGCCCACAGCGTCAGCACTTCTTTGCAACGCTCCCAGGTGACTTTCTCGGACCGGTGATAGACCGAAAAACCCACCAGATTCCCCGTCAAATCCAGCGCGATAAGCTGCCGGGCAACCAGCTCTCCGTGGGCATCCCGCACCCAGAGAACCCGCTTGTTGACATCGACCGCGTTGGCAATGGCGGAGAACGCGTTGCAGCCGTCCACCCCGAGGCAGGTTCCAAAGCGCGTCCCCATCCACAGAACTTCGCGCGGGTCGATCTCCGCCTCCACGCGCAGCCCGCCATGCACCTGAGGCCGCGCCGCACGCCACTCGTCCCAGTGGATGCCCAGCGCCCGAACCTGCCCTTCAAACCGGACGTTCGCGGCGTGACGCGTCAGGTCTTCCCCGCGCAAGAGCCGGACCAGGGCGCGGCGGTTCTTTCCAGCCACGAGCGAGAACCGGGCCGCATGGCGGATATCTTCGGTCAGGGAGTCTCCTGCGGGCGAGCCGAGCCGCGCCAGCCGGGCCTGCCAGAGTGCATCGAGCGCCCCGCGTAGCCCGCCAAGCGCTGCCTCGATCAGAGCCGCGCCCAGACGCTCCAGAACCTCCGCGCGTATCGACGCCAGCAGGTCGTCCGGGCGGGAAAGCCGCGCCTGAATGTTTTTGAGCCGGGCGGGGCTGGCTCCGGTCTTCGCCAGATAACACGCCTCGGTCTCCAGCCGCTCAGCAAGCCGGGCCGCTTTCTGCACGCCGGGTGCGGGCCGGGCGACGCCCAATGCAGCCAGCTCGTAGGCGAGAGGCTCGGCCTCGGGCACGAGCGAAAAAGTCCAGGCCCAGGCCGCGTGATTCAGAGCGCAGGCCGGGATCGCGGCAAGCGCTTCCCGCTCGCCTTCGGGCAGCTTGTCGGCCTGCTCCGGCTCCGCAAGTAGCGCCAGCGCACCCTGCGGTCGCTCCCGAAGCGCGACAAGCGCCATGTGGGCGAGCGCCGGGTAGCGGGCCAGTAGCGCCGCGCCCTGCTGCGCTTCCCAGGAGACGCGAGGGGCCGGAAGGTCGAGCAGCCGTGCCGAAAGAGTCGCCGCTCCCGCCGGGTCGCTGGCACTCAGGCTCAGAGCCAGTTGCAGGATTTGCTGAAGAGAGTCCAGGCTCTCCGGCCAGGCCGCAAAGCCCGCAAGAATCGCCTGCAGTGCGGGAACCGACGCCGGATCGGTCAGCGCCTCGGCAGAGAGCACGGTCTCCACGATCTCCGAGAGCCGCGCATCCGGCAGGGCTTTGAGGGGGCCAATCAGCAGGGCGAGCCGCAAGACCTCAGCCTCGCACCGGTTCCAGAGAAACCGCCGGGTGAGCTTCGCGATGGCCTCTGGATGGTTCTTGCCACCGTCCAGGGCACCGTAGAAGGCGTGAAGCGCTCGTGCGGTCTGGCCGGGCTGCGGCGAGGTTTCCAGCACCCGGCGGAGCGTCTGAAGAATCTCCGGGGAAGTCGTACGGCAGCCGGGGTCCAGCCGGGCGACGAGCGCGGCGTAGCGGCGAGCCAGGGTGCGCGTTTTCGGGACATGCTCCAGTGCCTGAGACCGCTCCAGACGAAGCGTCAGGCCCAGCATGCGGGTGCGACGCAGGGCCACGATCAGCGGCTCGACCGACTCTTTCCAGCGCTTCTCTTCCCAGCCCTCGACGCGGCGGGCAGTCCGGGGCAGCGAGGGGCGTCCCCAGAGGCTCCACCAGCGCCCATCGAGCAGGTCGAGCAGCAGCGGAGTAAGCCAGTCGTGCGAGACCGCAAAGGCCGAGGCGAGCCGGGAAAGGGTCTCCCGAAGCGGGCAGAGCGGCGTCCCCTGCGCGGCAAGGGCGGCGAGGCGCTCCAGAAGTCGCGGCAGGTGCGGGGCCAGGGCCGAGCGCGAAATCAATCGGTCGAGAGCAAGGCGCAGCCCCGGCTCCCGCTCGCGGGCGGCGGCGAGCGTGTCCCAGGCGTGGGCCATGCGCTCCAGCGCCAGAACTCCGCCCTGGTCGGGTGCGGGCAAAGCAAGCGAGCGAGGAAGCCGCGTCAGCGCGAGCCGGGTGCGCTCGGCCAGCCCGACGCCGCCGGGAAGCGCCAGCAGCGCGGCCACGAACTCGGGGGCGTCCGAGGCTCCATTGGCCCGGCCCCAGAGATAGAACCGCGATGGCTGCGATTCACCGCGCGCCCCACTTTTCGCCTCCTGTGCGCCGCGCCGTAGCGCGTCGATAGGAAGCTCGATAACCTGTCCCCGTTTCATTCCAGGGAACATATCGACGCAGGCCAGGTCGCTGCTAAACCGGCTGTTTCAGCGCCTTCTCCACCGCCACGAGTCCTTGCTTTCTGGCAAGCTCCAGCGGCGTCTTCCCACCCGTGCCCGATTTTTTGCGAAGCTCGGGAAACTCTCGAATAAAATACAGCGCCGCCTCGACGTTTTTCCTTCGAATCGCATAGATTAGCGCCGAGTCATGCTGAGATCCAACGTCATCTTTGTACCTAACCTTGCCTTCTTTTATTAGAAAGTCAACAATCTCGATGCTATATTTATTTTCAATGGCATACTGCATCCAATCACGGTTTGGAAGCCCTCCATTTCTCAGAACAACCCGACAAATAATTTTCAATTTTTCTGGATTGTCACGATTTTTAGAAATTGACTGGTCAAAAATCTGAGACAGCTCCATCTTGCAATATAGTCCGTCGCTATCTGAGCAAACTTCTTTCTTGAAGTTATCCAAAGTTGCTTGATCCCCGGTTCGACAAAACTCAGCCAGATACTCTGCCTGTCGATAACCTATGCTTTCTTTGGTGTCAGATTCGGCAGCATGAAACCACCGGACAAAATAGATACCCAGCGAAAATAAAAGCAATAAAACGCCCGTTAATATAGCTTTGTTTTTCATTTTCGGTTACATCTCAAGGTTGCTTTCGATAAACGTGGCCCAGACACCGTCGGGAATCCAGATGTCGTGCATGTCGGCCAATGCTTCGAGCGGGTCTTCGCCGTTTTTCACCCGCCAGAGGTAGGTGAACGCCGAGACGCGCATGTTGGCCGCGCAGTGAATATAGAGCTTCTTTTTTTCGTTTTGCTTCATTTGTTCGTAAAATTCGTCGAGGTTTTCACGGGTCGGGGCGGTCCAGATGACCGAAATTCGGTGGTAGCTCAAGCTGAGTGAGCGAACAAGCGCTTCTTCGCCCGGAAAGTAGGCTTCAGAGCCGTCGGGCAGGAGATTCACGACCATTTCATAGCCAGCTTCGGCAATTGCTACGAATTGCTCAGGTTTGGGCTGGCCGCTGGTTGCCAGTCGCTCGTTGATCAAGAGAAAGTTGTAGATTTTCTGCAAGGGAGTTCGTGGATCGCTCAATGAAGTGTTTCCTGCCAGCGGGCGTCTAAGATCTCGGCGTTTTCTTCTAAAAATTGGCGTAGTTCGGCCTGCATCACCAGTAAATCGAACTCGGAGAGAATTCCCTCTTCGATCTTGCCCATAATCACGCCTAAAACCAGAGCCGCGAACGAGAGAGATGGCTGTGGGAGTGCTTGCCACTTGCCGAGCTGAGTTTGAATGTAGCCCGCATCGCCGTCGTCGAGCGTTTCCAGAGAGGCGAGCGAGAAGCCCACGCACGCCATGCGTCGCCAGTGAGGAATTTCTTCCCCCCTCTTGCGGGCGTCGTCCAGAAAGTCCGGGAAGTCGTCGCGCAGCCCGACGAAGAGCGTGGCCATCCCTTGCATGGTACCAGAACCCTGCGGTACAGTGGCTTAGCCACAATGAACATCACGCACTGGATCGATGGAAAGCAATACGAATCCATTCCCCCCAGGACGCGGACGCTGTACTCCCCCCGCGACGGCGCTTCCCTTGGAACCCTGTTTCTGGCCGACGAAACCGCCTGCGAGCTTGCCATTCTCTCAGCGCAGCGAGCGTTTGAGACCTGGTCGAAGGTTCCCGTCAAAGAGCGCGTCCAGCCTTTGTTTCGGTTCAAGCAGCTCTGCGAACAACACCTCGACGACCTTGCCGAGTCGGTCTCCAAAGAGAGCGGCAAGCTCCCCGCCGAGGCCCGCGCCGGTATCGAGAAAGGGCTGGAGTGCGTCGAGTTTGCAACAAGCCTGCCTCAGCTTCTCCCCGGCCAGCTCCTGGAAGTCTCGCGCGGGGTGGACTGCCAGAGCCGCTCGTTTCCGCTCGGAGTTTGCGCCGGGATCACGCCGTTCAACTTTCCGGCGATGGTCCCGCTCTGGATGTTTCCCCTCTCGATTGCGTGTGGAAATACGTTTATTCTCAAGCCCAGCGAGCAGGTTCCGTCCACGCCCCTGCTGCTGGCTGAGCTTCTCGCCGAGGCCGGACTGCCCCCAGGCGTCTTCAACGTGCTTCAAGGCGACCGCGAGATCGTCGAGAGGCTTCTGGACGACCCTCGAATCGTGGCGGCGGCGTTTGTGGGAAGCTCGCCGGTCGCGCGGGCCGTGCAGGAGCGCGGAACTCTGGCCGGAAAGCGAACCCTGGCACTGGGCGGCGCAAAGAACCATCTTATTGTTGTTCCCGATGCCACTATTTCTCTCACGGCAAAGAACGTCGTGGCCAGCGCGACGGGCTGCGCGGGCCAGCGCTGCATGGCCGCCAGCGTCTTGCTTGCCGTCGGCGATTGCGAAGAAATCTTAGCGGCCATCGAAGCCGAGATGAAGTTGCTCGTGCCGGGCGAGAGCCTGGGGGCGATCATCTCCCTCGCTGCCAAAGAGCGAATCGTCGGGTATCTCGACCGCGCCGAAGCGTCCGGTGCCCAGCTCCGGGTCGATGGCCGGGGAATCACTCGCCCTGGAAACTATGTCGGCCCGTCTCTGATTGACCATGTCACGCCGGGATCGCCCTGGGCCACGGACGAGATATTCGGCCCGGTTCTGACCGTGCTTCGCGTCAAAACCCTCGACGAAGCCCTCGCTATCGAGAACGCCAGCCCGTTTGGGAACGCCTGCTCGATCTACACCACGAGCGGCCAGGTCGCCCGCTACGTCGAAGAGCGAGCCAGCGCCGGAATGATCGGGGTGAACATCGGAGTCCCGGTTCCGCGCGAGCCGTTTGGTTTCGGCGGCTGGAACGCCTCCCGGTTCGGCATGGGAGACATCACCGGCACCGACGGCATTCGCTTCTGGACAAAAACTAAAAAAACCACGACCAAATGGAGCTCCCCGGCAAAAGAGAGCTGGATGAGCTGACCTCCGACATGGACGTCGGTGGCTAAGGGCTTCGCCACAAAGTCGCTCCGCGACATATACAAGACTTGATACACTTTAAATTACCATGACACGCACCAGCTTTTCGAAGTTTGACCTGACGAGCGCCCTGGCAAAAGTCGGCCTGAATCAACTCACCGAGTGGACTCTTTCGGCGTCGCCGAAACTGCCGGGCGCGTTCTTCATTCAGAAGATGCAGCGGCTGCGGCGCTTCGACACCGCTCGCTCAGAAGGTGCGAAACTGCTTCTGGTCGATGCGTTTTTCGAGGAAGCGATTCAGCCGTACGAAAACCTTCGTATCTTCAAAGAAACAACCATAAACAGCCTGGATATCGGCGGCCTGGTCGATTACTTGATCTCCCGAAATGGAACGGTACCGACGACTCCGTTTCTGTGTGTTTCGGAGGCCAAAAAAGATGACTTTGATAAGGGACTCGCGCAGTGCCTTGTTGAGATGCAAGCCTGTGCCGAGATCAACGAAGCACACCAGATAAAAGTGCCGATCTTTGGGATTGTCACCAACGGTTCAGGTTGGCAGTTCTATCGACGCGAGCTTTCGGGTGAGGTTTTCGAAAGTCCGCCGTACTCAATCACTCAAATCAGCGAAATTCTGGGAATTTTAGATTCTATTTTTTCGGAATGCGAGAACAACAGCCCGCCGACATAAACGTCAGAGGGAGAAAGAAGCTTATGAAAGCGGCAGTTTATACAGGAATGCCAGCGCCGGGCAGAACCGGCGCGACTATCGAAATTCGGGACGTGCCCGAGCCGACGATTTCTCAGGGCGAGGTTTTAGTAAAAATCGAGGCGTGCTGCGTCTGCGGCACGGACCTGAGAACTTTTCGGCATGGCGACCCCAAGATTCAGGCTCCGAGAGTTCTGGGCCATGAGTTCTGCGCGACGCTCATCGAGAGCGCCGCGCCCGAGTGCGAGGTCGAGATCGGGCAGCGGCTCTCCCTGTACATCGTGCTGGTGGACGGCGCGGACCGATACACCGAGCGAGGCCGCGAGAACCTCTCGATGAGCCGAACCACGATGAGCTACCACTACGACGGCGCGTTCGCTCCCCGGATGAAGGTCCCGGCGCTGGCGCTGAAAAACCGCTGCCTGTTTCCCGTCACGTCGGAGATTCCGTCCGAGCAGATCGCCCTTGCCGAGCCGCTGGGCTGCTGCCACAACGCCCACTCGCGCCTCAGGGTCGGGCTGAAAGACACGGTCGCGGTGATCGGAGCCGGGCCGATTGGGATCATGCACGCGTGTCTGGCGCGGCTCCAGGGCGCCCAGAAAGTCTTCGTGATCGACACGAACCCCAGGCGTCTGGAGCTTGCGAAAAACTTCGACATCGACGGTGCGTTTCTGGTTCGCGAGGACGGCGCCCACCGCGAGGAAATTCGCGCGTTGACCCAGGGCCACGGCCCGGATGTGGTGATCGTCGCGGTGTCGTCGGCGGCGGCCCAGAACGATGCGCTGGACCTTGTGGCAAAAGCCGGACGGGTCAACTTCTTCGCCGGACTGCCCAGGACCGCCCCCGAGGCCCGGCTGAACGTCAACCATATCCACTACAAAGAATTAGAAATTTCGGGGAGTTATTCCGAGAAGAAGTCCGACTTCCAGGCCGCGTTCGCCCTGCTCCACTCGGGCCGGTTCCCCGCCGAAAAATTGGTCACCCACCAGCTTCCCCTCGAAAAAGCGCTCGATGCGTTTGCGCTCATGGAGTCGGGTGAGGCGCTGAAAGTCTGCATCACGCCG
Source organism: Armatimonadota bacterium (assembly GCA_031363095.1). Classification (GTDB taxonomy): domain Bacteria; phylum Armatimonadota; class Armatimonadia; order Armatimonadales; family Armatimonadaceae; genus JANLTX01. The sequence continues at coordinate 39,614 of JANLTX010000002.1, forward strand.
TCATGAACACCTACGAACTTCTAAACCCGGCGACGGGCGAAAAACTCGCCGATGTCCCGGCCCACGGCGACGCAGAACTCGACGTTGCCGTGAAATTAGCCACCGAAGCGCAGGCGCTCTGGGCTGCAAAAACGGCGTATGAGCGCGAAAAAATAATCCGAAAAGCTTCGACGCACGCCCGCACGAAGTCCAACGAGATCGGGCGGCTCATGGCCCAGGAGCAAGGCAAGCCGTGGAAGCAGAGTTCTTCGGAAGTCGGCGGCTCGTGCGACGTTTTAGATTACTACGCTGCCGAGGGAGTGCGAATCGAGGGGTTTTCCAGCCCGACGGAAGCGCCGAACTTGCGCTCGTGGGTGAGCTACGTTCCCGTGGGCGTCTGCGGCTTGATCGTGCCGTGGAACTACCCGCTCGCGCTGCTCTCGTGGAAGCTGGGTCCGGCGCTCGCGGCGGGCTGTAGCGCGGTGGTCAAGCCCGCGCCCGAGACCCCGCTGTGCACCATGGCTTTTGTCGAAGCGCTGATCGAAGGCGGACTGCCCGACGATTTAGTTTCCGTCGTCACCGGCCCGGACGCTGCGCTTGGACAAGCCCTCGTCGCGCATCCGGGCGTCAAAAAAATCGCCATGACCGGCTCGACGGCTGCCGGGAGGGCGATTCTTGCGGCCTGCGCCCCGAGCCTCAAAAAGATCAGCCTGGAGCTGGGCGGCCACTGCCCGGCGATTGTCTGCGCCGACGCCGATATTTCCCACGCCGCGAAGATCATCGCCTACAAAGGCTTTCGGAACATGGGTCAGAGCTGCTCCAGCGTCAACCGCTGCTTCGTCCACTTGAGCGTAAAAACCGAGTTTCTGGCGGCGCTCAAGTCCGAGGCCGAGAAACTCACCCTGGGCGACCCGATCTCAGAGCCGAACTGTGATTTAGGGCCGTTCTGCACCGAGTCCGTGCGGGAGAAAACCGAAGCGCACGTCGCCGACGCCCTGAAACTCGGCGCAACGTTAATTACGGGCGGAGTGCGCCCCGAGCGCCCCGGTTTTTACTTTACGCCCACCGTGCTCGATGGTTTCACGCCCGAGATGTGTCTCTCTTCCGAGGAAACCTTCGGCCCCGTCGTGCCTGTCGCGTCATTTGAAAGCCTGGACGACGCCATTGCTCGCGCCAACGCTACCGAGTATGGCCTGTGCGCCTATGTCTTCGCCAGAGACTACGCAACGATCACCCGGCTCACCGAGAACTTGAACGCCGGAACGGTCTGCGTCAACAACGGCAACGTCAACACCGCCTACGGCCCCTACGAAGGCTGGAACGACTCGGGCTTCGGGGTCGAGCTGGGCCGCCGCGCGATCTTCGAGTATCTCAAAACCCGGCATGTCAAGGTGCAGATTTAGCCGCCCGCCCAGAAAAACCTGGGCGTCTGGGCGAGCAAGCTCGACAAAGTCGCTCCGCGACATACCGAAATTGGATTTGTCGCGGAGCGACTTTGTAGCCGAAGGCTCCCCAGACGCCCAGGTTCTTGTGGGCGGAATTAAGAATTATGTTGTTAACGCCATTGCAAACCAGAGCGCTCTTTGAAGACGCCCGAACCCGAGGCTACGCCGTTCTTGCTGTCAATGCCGACTCGCCGTCGTGCGTGAGAGATTGTCTGGAGGCTGCAAAAATCGCCGACGCCCCGATCTTAATCGAGACGAGTCTCTGGCAGCTTCTGGGCGCAAGCTGGGGCCGGGGCGATGCGCGGCTCGGGATGGCGCTGTATCTCCAGTACATCGAAGCCCTCGCCGAGTCCGAGCGGTTTGCGGACGTGAAGATCGGGTTCCACACCGACCACATCAAGGGCCGGGACGCCATTTCGCTACTCTGCGACGCTCTGCGCGGCTTTGGCGGGCTTTCTCCTGGCTCATTTTCGATAGACTCGTCGGCGATGACCGAGTCCGAGAACCTGGAAGCGGCAAGTACGCTCTGTGCCCTATCCGACGCGCTGGGAAAACCCTTGACGCTCGAAATGGAGGCGGGCGTCGATGACGGACTGACGCCGCTGGAAGAGTCCGAGCGGGTCGTTTCTGCCATCGAGAAAAAGCACCCCGGCAAGCTTGCGCTCTGGGCACCGGGCGTCGGCACCCGCCACGGGTTCAGCGCGGAGGGCTTCCCCGAGTTCTGCGTTGAAACTATTCGAGAGCATGCTCAGATGCTAAAAAACGTCTGCGGACGACCGGTCGGGATCGCGCTTCATGGCTCGTCCGGCCTCACCGACGACGACTTGAAACGGGGCGTCGAGGCGGGCGTCGCCAAAGTAAACTGGTCCACCGAGAGCCTGCAAATTCGTAGCGCCGCCGCAAGAGAGTTTTTCCAGAAAAATTCAGACACACTCGTGCCCGGTGCGCCCGGCTTCAAAGACGCCGCGATGGACAACGGGCTTCAGGCCGCGATCTCGGCGGCGTACATTCCGAAGGTCGTCGAAAAAATCCAGGCATTGAAAATACCGGGCTATTAGAAGCAAACCTCCGGCCTGCGATTGCGGGAGCCGCCCCGGAGGGGCGCTTTTAAGAGGGCGGTATTTTCAATGCCGCTCGGGATACAATGGCCGTGTGGAAGATGGCGAGAAGGAAGAGATTCGGCGGCGGATAGATATCGTCGAGCTGATTTCCGCCTACTCCCCGCTCAAGAAGACCGGCGGGCGCTACAAAGGGCTGTGTCCGTTCCACCAGGAGCGCACCCCGAGCTTCACCGTGGACCCCGTTTTAGGGCGCTGGCACTGCTTCGGCGGGTGCGCCGAGGGCGGCGATATCTTCAAATTTCTCATGAAAGCCGAAGGTCTGACGTTCCCCGAGGCTGTGGAAAAGCTCGCGGCGAAAGCGGGCGTCGCGCTGACCCGGCGCGGGATGGACAAAGAAACGTCCGCGCGGCTCTCCAACGAGAAAGATCGGCTTTATAGCGCAAACGCCCTCGCCGCGCAGTTCTTTCGCGAGTGCCTGCGAAGGGACTCCGGCCCGAGAACCTACTGCGAGCGACGCAAGCTCGCCTATGAAACGCTCGACGCGTTCCAGATCGGCTGGGCACCCGACGACTGGAGCCAGCTCGCCAATTACCTACTCCGAAACGGAGTCCGCGCCGAGGACGCCGAAAAAGCCGGGCTGATCTTTCCGAGCCGCCGGGGCGATGGCTTCACCGACAAGTTCCGCGCCCGGCTGATCTTCCCGATTTTAGATGCCCAAGAAAGAATCGTCGCGTTCGGTGGACGTTTAATTGAGAGCGTCGAGGGTGCGCCCAAGTATTTGAACTCGCCCGAGACCCCGGTTTTCTCCAAAAGTGCGGTTTTGTACGCCCTGAACCGTGCCCGAAAAGCGATCCAGAGCGACGACAAAGTGCTGGTGGTCGAGGGCTACATGGACGCCGTGGCGTGTCATCAGGCCGGAATCGAGAACGTCGTCGCGACCCTGGGAACGAGCCTGACCGAGCGGCACGTCGAGGTTCTGCGGCGCTATACCAAAACCGTGATTCTGTGCTTCGACGCCGACGCCGCCGGAGAGCGGGCGGCGCTGCGGGCCGCCGATCTGTTTCGCGCCGCCGGGCCGGAGTTCACGCTGAAGGTGCTCGTTCTGCCACCGGGCGACGACCCGGACTCCATGCTCTCGCGCGGCGATGCGCCTGCGTTCCGGCGCGCACTGGACCTCGCGCTCACCGTCCCCGAGTTCCAGCTTCAGGCGATGCAGCCCCGGTTCGACCTGAGAGAAGAGAGCGGGCGGATCGAGTACCTCAGGGCCGCGATCCCGATCCTCGCACAGATTCCGTCGTCGCTGGAGCGCGACCGGCTGATCCGAAAGCTCGCCCCGAACCACCCGAGCTATGCGTCGGGCGGGAGCCGCGCGGAAGAGTCCATTCGCGAGGAAATTCGCAGGCACCAACCGTTCGGCCCCCGCGACTCCGACGATTTCTTCGAGGGCAACGCCCCACGCCGCCCCTACTCCCCCAGAACTGGGGGCGGGGGGGCAGCAAAGGAATGGGGCGGGCAGCGCGGGGGCTGGCGCAACCAGCCGCCGCCTCTGCCGACGCCCCCGCCCGAGGCCGGGAAGGTGAAGCGTTCGGCAGTGGCTCAGGCCGAAGAAGTGCTGCTACGCGCTTTGCTCTCCGACGAGTGGAGCCTGTTCACCGCACAGCGACTGGGTGCGTCGAGCGCGTCGCAGCTTCTGACCGACCCCCGTGCCGTGGCCCTGCTCGAAGCGCTCCAGCCGCTGCTGGTCGGGCATGTCGCGCCCAGCCAGGCAGTCGGGCAGCTCCGCGACGAATCCCTGATCGACTTTGCCTCGACGTACCTGCTCGGCGAGTTCACCGACCCGCTCACCGGCGACGGCATCGAGGGCTGCATCGAGCGGCTGGTGAAAGATCGGCTCCAGAAAGCCAACCGCGTGCTCATCGAAAAGCCCGAGACCCTCGACAACGACGCCCTGCGCCGCTGGTCCCAGAGCGCAAAAGCCATCAAACAAAGCGACCCGGAGGCCGCGTAGATGCCGTCGGGAAAGACCCACGACCTCATCACGGTTGTTGGCGCGGTCGTCTCGGTGCCCGCGTGGTGGTTTCTTACCCACGAGCCGCGCGACTGGACCCTCTGCGCGACGCTCGCCGGGTCGATCCTGTTCTCCGGCCTGATGCTCTCGCCGGATTTAGACCTCAATTCGTCGATCTATCACCGCTGGGGACCGCTGAAGTTTCTCTGGTGGCCGTATCAGAAACTGGTTCCGCACCGCTCCATTCTCTCCCACTCGATGCTCGGCGCACTTCTACGGGTCGTGTACTTTCTCGCGCTCGTCTGGGGAATTTCCCATGCGCTCTCCTGGGGCGTCGCGCAGGCGAAGCTGGGCAGTGTCAATCCCCTACCGTCCCCGATGGCGATCTTCCAGAGCCTCTACAGCACCGAGCGTCGGCATTTAGAGTTGGGAATCATCGGGCTTCTCATCGGCACCGTGCTGCATACGGGCGCAGACACCGTGGTAAGCTTCCTCAAAAAGAAACGATGAAATTACTGATTTTTTGTGTTATAGTCATATAACTATGACGCCTAATCAAAACAATACAATCACCAGTAATAATGTGCATCCAACAGAAACAATATCCACAACATTTAACAGAATCAGAGATATCGTCACTTTCATATCTATATTTTCATACGCAATTGGAATTATATCCTGGCAATATTTCTCTTTTAGAAATGGATTAGGTTTTTCTCCAAATCTTAGCTTTCAATACTTTACATCAGGAGCAATTTGTTTTTTGATTTCGTCAATTTTCGTAGCTATCAGTATACCATATTATTCTATTTCTAATGCAATAGCATTTGAATCTCAAAAAATCTTTCAGAAATCTTTCAGAAAAAAAATCTGGAAATTCTTAATTATAGTCATAATTATCGCAATATCATTTATGATTAGTTATTACAGTATCGCATATTTCTTTATTTATACCAACAAATATATTAATATTATTGATATATCACGCCCTTTTTATTATTCAGTAGCCATTTCTATATCAGTTATACTTTTTTATGCGATAGTTATTATATTTCATATAACAGAAGATGCAAAAAAAGCAATTGATATATTCCCAAAACTATCTCGTATTTTAATTATCCCATTTGTAGCTGCTTGTGGAGTATATGTTGTTTCAATTTATCCTTCTATTCCTCAGGAATTTGGAGGAGGAAAACCAAGTATATGTTATATTGATTTCGACATCAGCAAAACTTCATATGACACAGTTAACGAATTAATCTATAAAGAATTTTCAGCCAAAGTTTATAATTTCGTACAAAAGAAATATAAACTAAAGAAATGGCCAAAACGGGAAGATCTGAAGTTGCCTGGTAACGATTATGGAAAGTACACTGTCTCCGACGAAGATATCGACAAATTAAAAAAAGAATATTATCGAGAAATAATTAAAAATAGAACCATGTCAACAAAACAAAATTCACAAATATCACATTCAGATGAAATGGATATGTGGATTGATTCGTCGGAATATATTATCCTTAGAAAAAAAGGAAGAACTTATGATCCCAATGTCAATATAATCAGACTACACAAATCAATGTTTCTCTCAATGACAATTCACAAGAATGGCAGGGTTGGTAATTGAAACTACTGGTTACCGGGGCGGGCGGGATGCTGGGGCGCGATGTGATTGCGACCTGTGAATCGCGGGGGCACGAGGCGACGCCCGCTGACCGCACGCTGCTCGATGTCACGGATTTGACGGCGTGCCGGAGAACTCTTGCGGCGCTGAAGCCCGACGCCGTGATCCACTGCGCGGCCTGGACGGACGTGGACGGCGCGGAGAAAGACCCGCACGGGGCGTACCGGGGCAACGCGCTCGGAGCGTGGAACATGGCCGCAGCCTGCGGAGAAATCGGCGCGTGGCTTGCGTATGTCTCCACCGACTTTGTCTTCGACGGCGAGAAAGGGAGCGCCTACGACGAGTTCGATCCGGTGAACCCGGTGAGCGTGTATGGGCGCAGCAAGGAGGCGGGCGAGCGGCTCGTGCGCCAGACCCTTCCCGAGCGGCATGTGGTCGCGCGGACCAGCTTTCTCTACGGGGTCCACGGCAAGAACATCGTGAAATCTATCGCGCGGCTTGCCAGCACCCGGCCTGAGCTGAGCTTTGTGAGCGACCAGATCGTCAGTCCGACCCATACGGTCGATCTGGCAAGCTCGCTTCTGGACCTGCTCGAAAGCCCGCTGCCCGGCACCTACCACGTCGCCAGCGCGGGGCAGTGCTCACTTCTGGAGTTTGCCCAGGCAATCGTGGAAGAGCTGGGGCTGGAAACGCCGGTGAATCCCACGACCTTCGCCGAGTTTATCGAGAAGTTTCAGCCGCCTGCGCGTCGCCCGCAGTTCTCGCCGCTGACGTGCCGGGCGCTGGAAATGCGCGGACTTCACGCGCCTCCACCCTGGCGCGAGGCCCTGAAAACCTACTTAGCTCTACCGGGCGCTACCGGCGGGTAGTGTAGCTCTTGCCGGACCAGCGAAATGTCGCCGCATGCGGGCCACCTGCGAGGATTTCTTTTTTCAGAGCGTCACGAGCTTTGGGGTCCAGCGTGTTGTCGGCGAAAGCGATGCTCGGGTTCGTGACGCACAGATAACGAATCAGGTCGTCGTGGGTTTTTGCCAATGTCGGGTCTTTTTTTGCGAGAGGCGTCAGATAGAACATAACCTGGTCCGCCACAAACGGTTCTTTCGCGTTGTTAAACACCAGCCCGACAAGGGTATTGAACTTTTCGGTTACTGAACTCAGCCGTTGTGTAAGGGCTATCTTTTCTTCCAGGTTCGCCGCCTGTGACAGAGACAGTCGCCCCAGTATCAAATCGCGCTGATGACCCGGAGCAAGCTGCTCGGCATATTTCCGGGCAACTTCGGAGTCTTTTCGCGCAAGCGTCAGCGCCAGCTCGTTTCGCAGTCTATTTGCGTCCGCTCCAGGCTCCAGGCTCCCAATAACCTTGATGACATCTTCGACATGGTCTCCCATCTGCGCAGATAGCAGGTTATAACGAAGCCAGCTACGCTCTCTGGCAGGTAGTCGTGCGCTCCAGCGCAAGGCAGGTTCAAAGCGATTGGCAGCTCTATGGGTTTGAAAAATAGTCGTGGCGGCGCTTTCTTTCTCCTCGCCCTTGAGGGTGAGAGCGAGCTTCTCCAGCGCGGGCAGCTCTCTGGTAGCGGCGGCAGCGAAAACGCCCGGTAGAATCTTCGCTCGGAGGAGTTTTGCGTCCGGGTTCTGCGTCACGAACGAATAGGCACTGGCAAGCCCCTGGCGCTCGGCCAGGTGTTTCCCGAGAAACGACGGCCCAAAGCCCTGAACCAGCGGAGAGCCGTCCAGATGCCGACATATCTGAGCGGCGCGGCTGTAGTCACCGGCGTTCAGGAGCTTCGGCGAGAGCGTGGCTGCAAGATCGGCAGCCTCGGCGCTCATCGGGGGCAGCGCGAGCACGGCGTCGGTGGCCGCCGCGAGGTTCCCGGCTTTGAGTGCCGCCATGCCGCGCATGACCGTAATGCTCGTGCCGCTATACGCTAATTTTAAGTTCGCTCCCTGAAGCAACTCGGACACCGACACCCCGGAGACAAGCGGAACCACGGCGCTGAAAATCCCAAGGCTTCCGAAGATCAAAATAAGCCAGCGCAGGGCGCGCCCCGAGCGAGGCCGGGGCGGCCTGCTCCGAACCACACGAGTAACCTGGGCAGGTTCATAGCGCTCCTCCTCGACCTGCTCTTCGTGTTCTTCCTCAGGCTCATTGGTGAAACGCACGGGGCGGGCTTGCTCTTCGGTTTTTTGGAATACACGGCGCATATTTGAAAATCCTCCTATCGACTGGTGCTGGCGCTGCCGCCCGGCCAGGTGACTTTGGCCGAAATTGGCCCGCCCGCACTCAGCTCTTTTTCGACAATGGAACGGGCTTTCGGGTCCAGCATCCGCTCTGCCAGTGTGGCGCTTCGAGCCACGACGCACAGATACCGTATCAGAGCATCATGCGTTGCGGCGAGCGCCGGGTCTTTCTTCGCCAGCGGCCTCAGGGCGTCCAGAGAGCTTTCTCGCGCTTTGGGCACGTTTGAATTGTTGACCGCCAGCCCGACGAGAGTGTTGAACTTCTCGGTTGAGGATTTTAGCTGTCGGGCAAGGGCCAATCTCTCGTCCCAGCCGACCGACGAGGACCGAGCGAGCGCCATCAGAGCTTCATCGCGAACGTGACCTGCCGGAAGCTTCTCTGCATACTTTCGGGCCAGCTTATGGTCCTTATTGGAAAGAAACGAAATCAGAGAATTTTGTAGCGATTCCGTATCTTTTCCAGGTTCCAGACTGCCGATATGTTTGACAACATCCTCTAAATTGGAACTGAGTCGATTACTGAGAAGGCTAATACGTTGTTTATTGCGCTCTTTCGTAGAAACCTGAGCACTCCAGCGCCAGGCTTCGTCGAAATGACCCGCCGTCGAGTGAGCCTGAACGATGTTTGTCACCGCGCTATCTTTCTCTTCTCCGGTGAGCGTCGGGGTAAGCTTCTCCAGCGCGGGTAGCTCTTTGGCGACGACTGTTGTAAATATCCCTGGTAGAATCTTCGCACGAAGAAGACTGGCGCTCGGGTCTTGCGTCACAAACGCGTAGGCACCAGCAAGCCCCCGGCGCTCGGCCAGGTGCGTGCCGATGGTGTAAGGCCCGACGCTCTGTGCGTTCCGAGAGTTTTCCAGATACTGACAGATTTGGGCAGCCCGGCTGTAGTCTCCCGCTTCCAGGAGCCTGGGCGAGAGTACCACCGCAAGATCAGCGGCTTCGGCGCTTGTCGGAGGGAGCGTGAGCAATATATCTGTGGCCGCCGCGAGGTTCCCGGCTTTCACGGCGGCCATGCCCCGCAGAAAACCCATGTTGGTTCCGCTGTAGGCCGCCTTGAAGTTCGCTCCCTGAAGCAGCTCGGGCAAGGAGAGTCCGGAGACCATCGGAACCAGAGCGCTGAAAATCCCGATGCTCCCGAAGACTAAAATTAGCCAGCGCAACGCTTTGCCGGAGCGCGGCGGCTTGCTTCGAACCACACGAACCGGCTCGTGGCGCTCTTCGGTTTCTTCAGCGGCCTCGTCAAGCTGGACCTCGGTGGTACTCGTAGCATCAAGTCGTCGAAATGGCCTGGCGAACTCTTCTTCTTTGAAAACGCGGCGCATCGGCGAAACCCTCCCGTCAAGATTGTACCACCAGCACTTGAGGTACACTGAGCCATGATCTCTACGGTTCGACTAACTCTGTTTGTGTTCGCGGCGTTTCTCATCGTCGGTGGGGTTCTGGGCTTTTTGGAAAAACACTCGGTGATGTCGCTGCTCGGTGGCGGGGTCTGCGCGGCGCTTGCCATCTACGGCGGACTGTCGCTGGCAAAGCAGCCGAAGCTCGGGCTGGGGCTGGGAATCGCGTCGGCTATTGTCGCCGCCGGTCGTCCCCTCTCGACGATGGCAAAGTCGCCGCTCGCGCTCTGGCCGGGCGGGGCGCTGCTGGGCTTTAGCGCCGTGGTTCTGGCGTTGTGCGTCCTGGCGCTTGTCAGCAAAGAGAGACGCTGAGATGGAACGCCGAGAGCTGCTCCGCGCGTCGGTGCTCGGGACGGCGGTGCTTCTGGGCGAGCGGCCCGGCCCGGCGTTCGCTGGACCCGGCACTCCTCTGCTGCGCCCGGAAGAGATCGCTGGAATCGAAGAAGCTCTCGGCAAGAAGGGCAAGCCGCTCGACGCCGAGAGGCTCTTCACCATTGCTCTGCCCCGAAACGACCTGAAAATCCAGATTCAGGGCGAGCCGGTGCCGATTCCTTTTGGCTTTGGCGGCTGGGTGAGCTTCAAGCGCACCCGTGACGGCAAGAGCATCATGCTGATGAGCGATGCGGTTCTTCTCCAATCCGAGGTCCAGGCCGTGATCGACGGCGCTATCGGGCAGGATCTGGAGGTCTCGGCGCTCCACAACCATTTTTTGTTGGAAGAGCCTCGGGTGTGCTTCATGCACCTCCACGGAATGAGCCGCGATGCCGCCGGACTCGCCCGCAGGTTTTCGCAAGCGATTCAGTCGTCGGGGCTTCTGCCGAGCAAGCAGCCCGCAACAACAACGGCCAGCACGCACAATTTTGATCTGCCCGCGCTGGACAAATTGGTTGGTGCCACGGGAGGCACGAATGGCCCGGTGGTGAAGTGGACCTTCTCCCGCACCGATCTCACGCCGCTGGAGATGAACGTCGAGCTGACGGCGGGCATGGGCGCAGGCTCGTGGCTGGCGCTGGTCGGAGCGCCCGAAAAAGCCCATGCGGCGGGCGATCTGGCCCTGCTGGTGCCCGAGGTGGACCCGGTGATAAGAATTCTACGCGCCCACGGCCTGGACATCGCGTCCGTCCACAACCATACCCTCGGCGAAGAACCGCGCCTGTTCTTCGTCCACTTTCTCGGCCACGGCCCGGCGGACCGGCTCGCCATCGCGTTTCGCTCCGCCCTCGACGAGCTGGGCCGCCACGGACGCAAGCGCAAGCCCATGGATCACTGATCGCCCCCCTTCCCCCGTGAGTTACGGGGAAAGGGGACTATCCAACCGTGGCGGATCGCCTTGAGTAGCGACTCGGAGCGGCTGTGGGTCTGAAGCAGCACCGCCAGCCGCCGAAACCCGCTCTTGATCGTCTCCCCGGAGCACTCCAGGGTCTCGGCAAGCTGCCTGTTGTTCGTCGTCTCCAGGCGGAGCGAGGTCTCCAGCAAGCGCTGCAGAGCAGGGGTCAGCTTTGGCTCAACGTGCTTCACAATGCAAGCATACGCCAGAGAATTTCCCCTGCCCAGACTCAAATGGGGGCATTTTCCCGTTTCAGCTCGATCCAGCCTTTCGAGAGCGCGATGAGCACCGCCTCGGCCCGGTTGTGCGTATCGAGCAGCAGACTGATGCGCCGAAAGTTCGACTTGACGGTCTCCCCCGAACAAATTAGATACTCCGCCAGCACCTGGTTGTTCGTCGTGCCGAGTGTCACGGCGGCTTCGAGAAGCCCTGTCAGCGCGGGGGTCAGCGGGCTGGTTTTTCGCCTGCGCGCCTGCTGCCAGTCCGTCGTCGCTGTCGTCGATGAAGTGTGGTACCCAACAAAAGACATAACCTTGTCCCTCTTTCAAGGACAAGGTTAGGACGCCCCCGTGGGCAAATCGTGGGCACCTTTTTAGGGGTATTTTTTGCTTACTGACCCGCTGGCATCGTAAGGCATGTTTGTCACCGCACCCGCCCTCACGCCGATCTCGATACCCGTCCCGGATTACTGGCGCTTGCCCGAGCTGCTCCACCCGCCAGTCATCTCCCGGTTCCCCGATAAGAAAATCGCGCTCGCCCACGTACACCTTGCCAAGTACCGCACCAAACCCGAGTATTTAGCCTACGCTCTGCTCAGAAACCCGGCTTATCTTTCCGAAATGCTCTCAGGAGAAACCATTTTCGAGGAATTCCAACCCAAGAAATCTGCTATGGTTGCAACGCCCTATCGATATTGCAAAAAGCAAGTTTCAACCTTCGTGTTGGACCCGAACCTGGTTGTGATTGTTCAATCCCCTGCGGGTAACCCTCCATCACCGTCACCAATAGAAAATCCTTGTATTAAGCTTATTGGGCAATATGATCCAAACGGGATATTTATTGTCCAGCAAACGCTCTTTATGCCTTGGACAGGGCTATAGGTTCTCCCCGAAGCGTTTCGCCTCGTGCCTCGGCTTCCCTTTCGCCCCTCACCCAGCCACTGAGAACCCGGCACAGGGGCGAGGGGAATAGACGTCATTCCGATTTACCAATTCCGCCGCCGTCGAATAAATTCGCGGCTAAGAAAACAAATTCGACCTTCGGCTCGTAAAGCTCGCCTCGTCGAATAGACCAATTCGACAAAACGGGCTCGCCCGTTGCAGGTTGAATTCGTAATCGTAGCCGCGAATTTATTCGACGGCTTAAATCTTAAATCGGAATAACCTCTATTACCCATCCGTTTCGGGTGGGCCGAGTAGTTCGGCGACGGGCTGCTCGGATGCGATCAGGCGCTGACCGCTGCGGCGGGTGGGCTGGAACCCGACTTTCGCCAGCTCGGAGGTTTCGTCGCAGTCGTCGCTGACGGAGCAGTAGTGATAGCGCACCCGGCGCAGAGCCTTGTCCAGAAGGGTCGTGGCGGTGTTGCGCTTGCTCGTGGCGTCCTGACGCGCCCCGGTGGACGCCGTGGCTTGCTCGGCCTTCACCATCGCAAGCTGGGCCGCGATACCACTCACGATATCCGGGTCGTAGCGCAGGTGAACATTGGAAATCTTCGGGGTCTCGGCGACGGCAAGCTCCGCCAGATGGATCAGCCGTGCGTTGTCGAAGCCGCGCCCCAGCTTTCCGCCGACCCAGCCGTACGTCGCGAGCGCCGCCGCCTTCTCGCCCGTGCTGGCTTTTGCGCGCGGCGTGGCGCTTACGCCGTCGAAGCCCTCTTTCAGCAGCTCGCGAAGCTCGGCAAACGCCGCCTTGACCTTCGCCGACGCCCCGACCCGCTTGCCTTCGACCTCCTCGGGGAGGGTTCCGAGCGCATCGAGGGCGGAAAGCCGGGAATCGAGGAGCGCCCGCAGGCTGGCGGGAAGCTTGAACGGGTCGGCGACGGGCCGCCCGCTGTCTACGGTCTGAATCTTCTGCGCCTGTCGTCGCGCCAGTTGAGTCTCGTCGTTTGCCATTGTCGTAATCCTTTCTCTACAACCACTTGCTTTGGCTCTGCTTACTTGCCCCTAACCTTATTTAATGCCCCCTAACCCCCAGTAATGGGGGGACTGGAAGGCGTTTTGTTTTACCACTCCCCCATTACTGGGGGCCGGGGGGCAAGACCTGGGGGCCGGAGGGCAAAACTATAAGGGAGAAGAGCATTTGCACATGCAACCATCGTTGCCCGTCGTCGGGAAGCCTTACTTGCACATGCATTTGCCTCTTCCCGTCGTCGGGGAGCGTTACTTGCAGATGCATTCATCGTTGCCCGTCGTCGGGGAGCGTCACTTGCATGTGCATTTGCCTCTGCTCCACGTCGGGAAGCCTCACTTGCATCTGCAACCATCGCTCCGCCACGAGGAGGTAGGCATGCTGCACACGCAACATAGTCTATCGCGCGTCGGAAACCGCCGCCAGCAGTTGCCGAGAAGCTGTGCGAAACATCCTATTCTTGCTTTCGCCCCCGTGCAGCGCGGGGGCAACTACTGGGGCCGGGGGACTTACGCGGCGCGGCGTAGCGGGGAGAGCAGGCCGTCGCGGGGTTCGGCGGTGCGGGAGAGGTCGCGGGCGTACTCGGCGGCGATCTGCGCGAGCGAGTCCCAGACGATGTCGAGCGCAAGGCATGCGGCGCGGCTGAGGCGATGCGCTCCGTTGTGGCCGCTCACGGCTTGAAGAAACGTCGCGGTGCCGGGGCGGAGCGACGCGCGGGCGTCGTGGAGGGCGGCGACAAGCTGACTTGCCAGCTCGATATCGCGGCTCCGGGCGACGTGAACCGCTTGCGTCCCGCACGCGACCAGGCCCGCGCGGACGGACTGGAGAAACACCCCGGTCGGCTCGCCCATCGGCCCACCCGAGAGAAAGGTCGTGAGGTAGCGCAGGTGCGGCCCGCATCGCCCGATGGTCGCTGTCAGCGGCAGAAGGCGCAGGCAGCGCTGCAAGACCTCCCGCTGGCGCTCCGAGAGTGAGCCGTCCATGAGCAGCGCCCGCCCCCGCGACTCGGCGTCCTCCACGGCCTCGTCGAAGGCCGACGCCGATGCCCCCGAGACGCCAGAGATATCGACAACGAGCAGCACCGCAAGGCGAAGCAAGCCCGCCAGCGCGGTCTCCAGCTCGTCGAGTGCGCGACTCGGAGCCTCTGCCTGATCGTGTCGTCGGAAGCCTGTCATGTCTATTCAGGATCATCGGAGTTCCCGGTGCCGAACTACGTCCGCGAAAGTGCTGGATTTCGGCGGCATGGTACACTTTCCCGATGTTTCTTGGCACTCAGCGCGTGAATAACCAGGGCCACCTGGAGATCGGCGGCTGCGATACGCTCGCACTCGCACAGCAGTTCGGCACCCCTCTCTATGTGATGGACGAGGCTTTTTTGCGGGAGAATATCCGGCGCTACAGAGCCGCGTTCGCGCAGAAATACCCCGGCGAGAGCCACATCAGCTACGCCGGAAAAGCCTTTCTGGTGAAGCGCGTCGCGCAGATCGTCGCCGAGGAAGGCATTGATTTGGATGTCGCCAGTGGCGGCGAGCTATTCGTCGCGCTCTCGGCGGGCTTTCCTGCGGAGAGAATTCTGTTTCATGGCAACTACAAGTCCGACCGCGAGATTCAAGAGGGCGTCGCGGCGGGTGTCGGGCGGTTTGTGGTGGACAACCCCCACGAGCTTTCCCGACTGGCCCAGGTTGCCCAGGGTGCCGGGATCGTCCAGAAAATTCTGCTGAGAGTCACGCCGGGAATCGACCCGCACACCCACGCGAAGATTTCTACCGGCCAGGAAGACTCCAAGTTCGGGGTCTCGATCCAGTCCGGCGAGGCGCTTGCTGCTGTCAAGCTCGCGCTGGCGTCGCCGTCGCTGAAGTTTCTCGGGATTCATTGTCATATCGGGAGCCAGCTCTTAGATGCCCAGACCCACCTCGACGCGGGCGACGTGATGGTGGGCTTTCTCGCCCAGATTCAGCGCGAGACAGGTTTTTCGTGCGAGGAATTAGATATCGGCGGCGGACTTGGGGTTCGGTACCTGCCCGAGCACGCTCCGCTGAGCTTCGAGGACTTCGCCGAGGCTCTGACCGGGGCGCTGCTCGCCGCGTTCGAGCGCCACGGCGTCACGGCTCTGCCGCGCTTGCTCCAGGAGCCGGGCCGCTCGCTCGTCGCCGAGGCCGGAACGACGCTCTACACGGTCGGGCCTTTGAAAACCGTCCAGCTCGCGGAGAAAACAAAGACGTATGCCGTCGTGGACGGAGGACTCTCCGACAACCCGCGCCCCGCGCTGTACGGCGCGAAGTATTCAGCCCTGGTCGCCGGGCGCGCGAGCCAGCCCAAGGACAAGAGCTACACCGTCAGCGGCAAGCACTGCGAGACCGACCTGCTCTTTCCCGACATGCCGCTCGGCGAGGTGACATCGGGCGACATTTTAGCGGTCCAGACCACGGGTGCCTACAACCAGACGATGGCGAGCAACTACAACCGCTTCCCCCGCCCCGCCGTCGTTTTTGTCAGAGACGGAGAAGTAAGCCTCGCCGTCCAGCGCGAGAGCTACGAGGATTTAGTGCGCCAGGAGTTTTAGGGTCATGGAAACGCTTCACGACGCACTCGGGTGCGCCGGGTGAGCGTCCATCAGCTGGGACTCCAGCCGCACGACGCGCGGGCCGTAGACGATCCGCAGCCAGAAATTAGTGGGCGTCGAGCACGTCGAGCCGATCAAAGAACTGCGGGTCTAAAACCCAATAGATTTATTGCGCAATAGATTTATTGGATGATACACTCCCGGCATGACGATCAATCCAGGCGGCGAGGTGCCCGCATATGGGCGCGAAAAAGAGCAGGAACGGCTCTGGCGAATTCTCGCGACACGAAGCGCTCTGCTCCTGGGCGAGCGGCGCACGGGCAAGACGACGCTCATCAAGTCTATGAAGAGCATCCCTCTCGCCGGGTTCCAGGGCGTCTTCCGCGACTATGCCAGCTACGACTCCGCTGCTGCTTTTGTCGAAGCGCTCGCCGATGATCTGAAAGCTTCCCTGAGTGCAACGACAAACGCCCAGACCTGGCTTCAGGACTGCTGGGGCGCTCTTGGCGGAGCGGAGATCGGCGGACTTTTCCGACTCCCCGAAGGAAAGTCGCGCGAGTGGCGGCCTTTTCTGGAACGGTTAATCGAATCTCTGGAGAAAAACCTTCCTGAGAATACAAAATTTGTGTTTTATTGGGACGAGTTCCCGATTTTAATCCATAAAATTTCCCGAAACAGCCCCACCGAAGCCATGGATCTTTTGGATGCACTGCGCGTGGTTCGTCAGCGTCCGCAAACACCGATTCGAATGGTTTTTACAGGGTCCATCGGCCTGCATCATGTTCTGAAAGGTCTGCAAGAAGCGGGAAGCACCAACTCGCCGGTTAACGATATGGAACCGATGAGCCTTAAGCCGCTTTCTGAGGCGCTCGCTATCGGACTGGGCGAACAGCTTCTTTTTTCCGCGAATCTAAAACATAGTTCCGAGGTTCCCGAAGCGCTTGCAGCGGCTTCCGATGGTCTGCCGTTTTTTATTCATCGAATCTGCGCCGAGCTTCAAGAAAAAGACGCCGGAACTCTGACTGCCGATGATGTTATCCAGGTTCGGAAGCAGCTCATCGCCGATCCTGCCGATCCGATGAAGCTACGCTGGTACGAAGAGCGGATTGAGACCTACTACGAGGCGCGAACCTCGCTGGCATTCGCTCTCTTAGACGCGCTGGCGACCGCCGAGGGTCCGCTTCCGTTCGCCGAGCTGGTGAACCTCGCGCGACATGCCCAGCCGACCGTCGCCGACAACGAGGTCCGCACGACGCTGAGGCACTTGATACAGGACCACTATCTGCTCGAAGAGGCCGGGCGCTTCTGGTTTCAGTTCTCGATCATTCGCGATGGCTGGCGCTGCCTGCGGTACCTGAGCTAAAATATTATGTCCGAAGTTCTTCTCTCTGCGTTCAACCCGAGCACGATGTCGCCGCACCTGCTGGAGGCGATCTTTGTGGAGCGCGAGCCACTTCTGCAGGAGCTGCTGGCCGGGATTCGGGCGAGCCTTGCGCCGGACTTCAAGCGCCATGCCCTGATCGTCGGGCCGCGTGGAATGGGCAAGACGCACCTCATCAGCCTGGTCTACTACCGGATTCGCGAGGGCTACAAAGGCGGCGAGAGCCTTGGCGAGCACCTGCGCGTCGCCTGGATGCGCGAGGAGGAGCGCGGGGTCGCGACCTACTTCCACTTGCTGGTGCGAATTCTGCGAGTTCTGTCGGACTCCTACGCCGACGAAGCCCTCCAGAAGAGTGTCGCCGGGCTGAGCAAGTTCTCCCTCCGCGACGCCCCGCCTATCGCCGAGAAGCTGCTTCAGGACTGGCTCGGCGACAAAACGCTTCTCGTTCTGGTGGAGAACTTCGAGGACATTCTCAGCCGCATCGGTCCCCACGGCCAGGATGCGCTCCGCGCTTTCTTGCAGAACTCCAGCCGCTGCGTCATCTGCGCCACCGCTCCCAGCATCACGCCCGCACTCGCCGCGCACACCGCCCCGTTCTACAATTTTTTCCGCGTCCACGGCCTGGAAGAGTTCAGCGTCGAGACCGCACGAAGCCTGATGAAGCTCATCGCCCACGAGCGCGACGACACCGACTTTCTCACGTTTTTAGACACCCAGACCGCCACGGATCGGCTCCGCGCTATCGAGGACATCGCAGGCGGCCACCCCAGAATCTGGATTCTTTTTGCCGGATTCCTGACCAAAGACATCTTGGACTCGCTCGTTCCGGCCTTTATGAAACTTATCGGCGAGCTTACGCCCTACTATCAGTCTAAAATGGCCGAACTTCCCGCCCAAGAAGCCATGATCGTCGAGTATCTCTGCGAAAAAACCGGAGCGCAGACCGTCAAAGACATCTCCGAGTTTTGCTTTCTCGCTCCCAACGCCGCCAGCGCCCAATTAGGCGACTTAGCAAAAAAAGGATTCGTCCGCTCCGAGAAATTAGGCCGTGAATCGCACTACGAACTCCGAGAACCCCTACTCCGCCTCTGGCATCAAGTAAAAAGCCAACAAGACAAACCCTTAAGAATCATTATCGACTTCATCAAAAACTGGTTCACCAAGAAAGAAGCTCAAAATCGCTACAATGAGTTACCCGATCATGCTCCAATAGCCCGTGTCCACTTTGAACTTGCCATACAAGAAATAGACACAGATTTAGCAGAAGCTGAAGTACATTATGACAAACTGAATGAATATTGGGATACAGATCCTGAATCAGGATTAGAAGAAATCGAGTTCATTATCAAAAAAATAGGACCAAACATTAATTTTATAGATTATTACATAAAAGGTTTTTTCTTGAACAAACTTCATAGAAACATAAATGCTATTGAATGCTTTGATCGATCTATCGAACTTAACCCAGAAGATTCTAACTCTTGGAATGGAAAAGGAAATTCATTATACGAGTTAGAAAAATATCAAGATACTATTGCATGTTACGAAAAAGCAATTGAACTCGATCCTAAAGACCCAAATCCATGGAATGGAAAAGGAAATTCATTATACAGGTTAGAAAAATATCAAGATGCTATTGCATGTTACGAAAAATCAATTGAACTCGATCCTAAAGACCCAAATCCATGGAATGGAAAAGGGCACTCTTTAAACAGCCTCGAAAGATATCAAGATGCTCTTGAATGTTTTGATAAAGCAATTGAGCTTGATCCAGAATATTCTTATCCATGGAATGGAAAAGGGAATTCCCTGACTGGGTTAGAAAAATATCAAGATGCTCTTGAATGTTTTGATAAAGCAATTGAACTTGAGCCAAAATTCGCAGCTCCATGGAATGGAAAAGGAAGTTTATTGTTGGATATTTGTAAATACTCGAAATCTATAGAATGTTTCAATATAGCAATTAATTTCGATTTTAATGAAGTTAAGATATATATATATAATAATATTAGATATTCAATCTCAGAAATAATAAAAAATAAAACCCCGAATGAGGTTGCACAACAGTGGGTGACGGATTGGAAGCGGATCGGGGCAGGTTATGAAGAACTGGAGATTCCGATTCGGATGTTGGAGGCGGCGGTGGAGTGGAAAATCACGCGGAGTCGGGCGGCGTTACTCAAGCTGGAGCCGGAGATTCGGTCGAAATTAGAGGAGCTTTTGCCGCCAGAAGCACGTGCGGGTTCGGAGGCGACGGCGAAAACGCAGAGGCGGCGACCCTCCCCCCCGTCTTGACAGGGCTTTGGTTTGCCATGCACAATGGGTCATGGAAACGCTTCAAGACGCGCTTGCCGGGATGAACGACTCCGACCCGAAGGTTCGGGCGGTGGCGGCGGGGCTGCTGGATCACTGGGCGGACCAGAGCTGTGTCGGGCCGCTGACAGAAGCTCTGAGCGATCCGTCGGCGCGGGTGCGGCGCAGTGCGGTGCACTCGCTGGGCTGCCAGACGTGCAAGCTCGCCCCGCTCGATGTAGACACTGTCGGGCTTCTGGTTCAGCGGGCGCTTCAAGACTCCAGCATCCGGGTGCGCCGGGTGAGTGTCCATCAAATCGGACTCCAGCCACACGACTCGCGGGCCGTGAGTGCGCTGAAGGAGATTCTGGCCCGCGAGAGCGACGCAGGGTTGCTCTCACGGGCCGAGTTCGCCCTCAAGAACCAGCTACAAGAATAGCTTCGGCGCAAACTCGATTAAATAATCGCGCCAGTTGAGCCAGGTATGCCCGCCCTCGCTCTGGCGCTCCGTGACATCGAAGCCGCGTTTTTTCAGCAATCCGACCGTCGCGTTGTGAGTCGTGAGCAGAAAATCGTCCTTGCCAATCCCAAGGTAGAGAACCTTCAGCCCTTTTTTCAGCGCCGGGTCGTCGAGGTTGGCTTTGTTCTGATCGGCCCAGGTGAACGGCGGTGCGGGCTGGCCGGGCCGCCCCATCGGGACGATCCCGAAAAGCCCGGAGCTGAAAACCCCGATGTAGCCATAGTCTTTCAGGTTCGGAATCGCGACGTTCAGGGTCTGGAAACCGCCCATGGAAAGCCCCGCGATGGCGCGGCTGCCCCGGTCGGTCTTCACCCGGTAGTTTTTCTCGATGTAGGGCCGAAGGTCTTTGTTGAAGTCGTTCACGAACTCGTCGGCGGCGGGCAGGCCGCCGCCAAAGCCAAACGGACGAGTGTGGCCCGCTGGCATGACGACGATCATCGGGACCGCTTTCTTCGCCGCGATGAGATTGTCGAGAATGAAGCCCGCCCGCCCCACCGAGGTCCAGGAATCGTCGCAGTCGCCCGCGCCGTGCAGGAGATAGAAAACCGGGTACTTGCCCTTGCCGCTCTCGTAGCCCGGCGGCGTGTAGACATGCATCCGGCGAAACAGCGAGAGGGCGCTGGAGCGGTACGTCACGGCGGAGACCGCCCCGTGAGGAACATCGGCGACGTCCATCAAACTTGAGCCAGGAACGGTCACGAGGCTTGAGGTATTTCCATTGGACTCACTCGTCGCCGGGTTCTTCGGGTCGATAGTCGCGACGCCATCCACGGTAAAGCTGTAGCGATACGCCCCTGCCGGGACCGGCCCCACTGTCGCTTCCCAGATTCCCTTGTCGTTCTTTGTCATCGGCGCGCCCTGAAAAGGCAACCCCGGAATGTCGCCCGCGCTGAGCCGAACCTCGGTCGCCTTCGGAGCCAGAACGCGAAACGTCAGCCTGCGCTCGGCGCTCACCTCGGTCGAGGCGAATTGAAGCGGCGGCTGAAAATTTTGCGCGAGCGTGGGAGCATGGAGACTCCCGAGTAGCAGCACCAGCGCTGCAATCTTCTTGATAGTTCTCATGATTTCAGTTTACTTTCTCCGGGCGGCAGCGCCCGCGTCAGACGGTTCAAGAGCGATACCAGCGTCGTGGTGTCGTCCGGGCCGAGCAGCGTGGTCAGGCGCTGACGAAAGCTCTCGCTGTGGCTCCAGAGTTCGCCTTGCAGCAGCTCCCCTCTTTCGGTGAGCGAGACCAGCCGGGCGCGTCCGTCGGTCGGGTGCGGTGTGCGCAGGACCAGCTCTTTTTTTTCCAGTAGCACCAGCATCGCCCGGAGCGTGCTCGGGTCGGATGCGATTCGAGCCGCGAGTGCCTGCTGGGTCAGCGCCCCCGACTCGGCGAGCACCCGGAGCAGAACGAACTGATCCGCCGTCACGTCGTCGATGGTGAAGTGCGCATCGGCCTGTCGGTGCATGAGCAGGTACGCTCGTCGCAGCGCCATCGCCAGCTCGTGCCCTTCTGATATACTGCGTGCACGCGGCATTTCAGCCATTATAATCACCGTTTCAGGGGGAAGTCAATGAAGAACCGTTTTTATCTTACGGCGGCGCTGCTGGGAGTTCTGTGCGCAAGCGCTCACGCCCAGTCCGAGCGCGTCCAACGGCTGGTCGGCCAGCTCACGCAGGACGAGAAGATCTCGCTGCTCTCGGGTAGCCGCGACCCGAAGAACCTCGGGCAGGCGGGCTACCTTCCGGGAGTTCCGCGCCTCGGAATTCCTGAGCTACGCCTCACTGACGGCCCTGCCGGGGTTCGGGTCGCCCATCCCGCCACGGCCCTGCCCGCGCCCGTGGCGCTGGCCGCCAGCTTCTCGCCGACGCTCGCCCGGCGCTACGGGCAGGTTCTCGGGCGCGAGGGCCGCGCTCTGGAGCAGGACATCCTGCTCTCCCCCATGACCAATATCGTCCGGGTGCCGCAGGCCGGGCGCAACTTCGAGACATTTGGCGAAGACCCACTGCTCGCCTCGAAGATCGTCGAGGAAGAGATTCGCGGGATTCAGAGCGAGGGGCTGATCGCAACCATTAAGCACTTCGCCGCCAACAACTTCGAGCGCGACCGAAACACCATCGATGCGATTGTCGATGAGCGGACGCTGCGAGAAATCTATCTCCCGGCGTTTCAGGCCGCGATTCAGGCGGGCGCGGGCAGCGTCATGGGGAGCTACAACCGGCTCAACGGGACTTTTGCCTGCGAGAATCCGTTTCTTCTGGACACGGTTCTGCGCCAGGAGTGGGGTTTCACCGGCTTTGTGATGTCCGACTGGTTTGCGACGCACAGCACTGGCCCGGCGCTTACGGCGGGCCTGGATATGGAGATGCCCGGAAGCGGCATGGGCAACTTCGGGCCGCCCAGCTTCTTCGGCGCAAAGGCGCTTGCCAGCGTCCCCGCAGAACAGATCGACCGCGCCGTCGCTCGAATTTTAACGTCGCTGGAAGCCGTCGGGCTTTTAGACAAACAGAAGCCGCGCCCGTCGCTGGAGAGCATCGCCGAGGGTGACGCAAAGGCCGCTCGTGAGATCGCCATCGCGGGGTCGGTGCTGCTCAAAAACGAAAAAAACTGCCTGCCGCTGAGCAAGTCCGACCTGCAATCGGTAGCCGTGATCGGGTCAGCGGCGAAGACCCCGATGATCGGGGGCGGGGGCAGCGCGTCCGTGGTTCCGCTCCGCTCGGAGAACTTTCTCACCGCGCTCGCCCGGCGCACCGGCAGCGCCGCAAGCTATGTCTCGGGCACGGATTTGGACGGCCAGCCTGTCCCGGCATCGGCGCTGAAATTAGACGGAACCGAGTCTCTTAACTTCGTCGGCGACAAGGGGCTGAAGCCCGAAAAATACACCTGGTCGGGGACACTCACGGCTCCGTCGGACGGCACCTACGCCCTGAAGCTGCAAGTCAAGCGCGGCACCGCCCGGCTAACCCTCGACGGCAAGCCGCTGATCGCCACCGGGATGTTCTTCGGCGGCAACGACAGCCTGCTTCCCACCAACGACGGCCTGAAAAACGGCAGTGTCGCGGTGACGCTCAAGGCGGGCGAGGCGCACCAGGTTACGATCACGGCGAGCGCGGGCGGCCCCTTCCCCGGCATGCCCGCCCCCGACGGCCTCCTCGAAGTCCGGCTCGCGTGGGTGACACCCGAGCGCCGCGCCGAAAAAATCAACGAAGCCGTGTCTGCCGCGAAGAAAGCCCGCACGGCACTTGTTTTCGCCTACGACGAAGGCACAGAAGGCTCGGACCGGGAATCGCTGGGACTGCCGGGCGACCAGGACGCGCTCATCGCTGCCGTCGCCGCCGCAAACCCGCGTACGGTCGTGGTTCTGAGCACCGGCTCGTGCGTCACCATGCCCTGGCTCTCGAAAGTAGCCGCCGCTCTGGAGACCTGGTTCCCCGGCCAGGAAGGAGCCGACGCCACCGCCGCGATGCTCTCCGGCGAGGCCGAACCCGGCGGACGGCTCCCCGTGACGTTTCCCCAGCGCCTGGAAGACGCTCCGACGGCTCCCGAGGCACGCTATCCGGGCGTCGGCGGGAAAGCGGTCTACTCCGAGGGAATCTTCGTCGGGTATCGGCACTACGACCAGGAGAAAGTCCGCCCGCTCTTTCCCTTCGGTCACGGGCTTTCGTACACCCGCTTCACGCTCTCGGGCCTGAAAACCGAGACACTCGCAACCAAAGCCGGGCGGAAAACCCGGATCAGCTTCATCGTGAAGAACGTCGGCAAGCGTGCCGGAGTCGCGATCCCGCAGGTCTATCTCGGTGCCCCCGACACGCCCCCGGTTCCGATGGCTACAAACGCTCTGGTCGGCTTCGAGCGAGTATCTCTGGAGCCAGGCGAGTCCAGAACTGTCACGCTGACACTCGGCGATTCGGCGCTTTCGTACTGGTCCGCAGAGAAACACGCCTGGGCAGCCGTGCCCGGCTCCCGCCCGATCCGAGTCGGGTTCTCGTCGCGCGACCTTCCGCTGACGGGCCGGACGCAGTAGCCGGGGCATGGAGTTAGACCCTCTGAAAGCAAGCACGAAGATCGTGCGGCAACAGGGCGAAGCGCCGACGCTGCTTTCGCAGCGGAAACCCAAACACCCATAAACCTCCTCTCTGGCTCCGAAGGAGCCTTGGCCGAAGGCCGGGTTCCCAGCGGCTGGGTGTTGCTGCACGATCTTCGTGCAGGCCAATCAGAGGGCCGAATCAAAATTCACGAAATCGAACGGTGACGGCGGTGCCACGCTCGATCTCGCTCTGGATTTCGAGGGTTGCGCCGAGGGAGCGGGCGATCTCTTTGCACAGCGCGAGACCGAGACCTGCGCCGCCGTGGGTGCGGGCGCGGGCGTCGTCGGGGCGGAAGAAGGGTTCGCCGATTCGGGCGAGGGCTTCGCCGGGGATTCCCTCACCCGTGTCGGCGACGGTGAGCGTATTTTCGGAGAAGCGCAGAGTCACTTCGCCGTTCGTTGGGGTGTGGCGCAGGGCGTTGGAGAGCAGGTTTCCGACCAAACGGCGCAGTAGCTCCGGGTCCGTGGCGAGCGCCGCGCCGTCGCGGACGATCAGAACGACAGGCGCGTGGGGCGCGAGGTACGTCGCTTCGGCGTCGGCGGCGATCTCGCGGAGCAAGGAATCCAGAGCAACGGTCTCCGGGCGCGGGGTCAGTGTCCCGTTTTCGGTGCGGGCGAGCAGGAGCAAGTCGGTCACGAGCTGGTTGGCGCGGTCAGCGGTGGCGTCGGCACGGGAGAGCGCCCGGCGCTGTGACTCGGAGAGCGTGTCGCCTTCGAGCAAGAAGCTGGTCGTCGCTTTGATTACCGAGAGCGGCGTCCGTAGCTCGTGGCTGGCGTCGGCAGTGAAGCGCTTCTGGCGGACGAATGCATCGTCGAGGCGGGCGAGCATGGCGTTCAGCGCTCCGACCAGCCCGTCGAAGGCATCCCTGCCGCCGGGCGCAGGCAGTCGCGCCGCGAGATTTTCCGGGGCTATCGAGGCTGCCGCCCGCGCGAGCCGCCGCACAGGAGCCAGCACCAGCTCCGTTAAAAGTGCGCCTAACACGAAGCTTCCCAGCGCCAGCGGGAGCAGCAAGCGATACAGCGCCGCCTGAATCTCTCGAAGCGCCCCCTCGGTACCATCGAGCTGGGAGGCGGCCTGAATGACCGCGCCAGGCCCCCGGAGCGAGAGAATGCGCCGGTGGGAGCCATCGGGAGCCAGCTCGTCGCGGAGGTCTTCGCCGTGGAGCTTTGCGGCCTCAAACCCGGCGGACGACCAGCGGGACGGCTCGGGTCGGTCGTCGCTCGGGTCGCGCTCCAGCGGAATACGGCGCGGACGAAGCAATGTCGTCGTCCCGAACTGGAGCGGGGGCGGCCCACCACGCCCCCGGCGCGGCGGACCAGGCCCATCGAGCGGTTCACCCGCCATTCCCGGACCGGGCATCCAGCCCTGAGGGGGCTGCGCGAAGCGCGGATCGCGCAGAAGCCCCTGCGCCTGCTTGCGGAGGGCATCGTCCACCGCTCCGAAGAGCACCGCGCGAATCCGGCTCTGGGCCAGAAGCACGAGAGCGATCAATGTCAGGGAGCTCAAAAGCCCGCTGAGAAGCCGGGCGCGCCAGGTGATCGAGAGCATCTTAAGAACGCACCTCCGGATCGCGTAGCACGTAGCCGATCCCGTAGACCGTATGAAAAAGTTTCTCGCTCTCGGGTCGCCCGCCATCCAATTTCTTGCGAAGGGCCGCCATATGAACATCGACGGTGTTCGAGCCAGCCTCGGTCTCGCCCCACATCGTGCGGACGGCTTCCTTGCTGACCGTGTGCCCGAGGCGCGTCACCAGAGCTTCTAAAAGCTCGAACTCGCGCCGGGTGAGCGCCACCAGGCTGCCTGCGCGGTGTACTTCCTGGCTCTCGGTGTCTATCGAGAGATCGGCCACTTGAATCACTCGTCGGCGCTGGAGTCGCTCGCGGCGCAAGAGCGCCGCGATCCGTGCCTTGAGTTCGGGGAACGCGAACGGCTTGGAAAGATAGTCGTCCGCCCCGATGTCCAGCCCGCGCACCCGATCTTCCACGTCGTCGCGGGCCGTGAGCAGGATAATCGGAACCGGATCGCGCCTGTCCCGAACGCGGCGGCAGAGCGTCAGGCCGTCCATACCGGGCAGCATCCAGTCTAAAAGCAAGGCGCTCCAGCCGCCCTCGCAGGCCCGCTCGAAGCCCTCGGTGCCCGTCCGTGCCCACTCGACCTGGTGGCGGGCGGCCTCCAGCCCCTCGACGATCATCTCGCCCAGCAACTCTTCGTCCTCGATCAACAACAAACGCGCCATAGCCGTCATTGTGCCACAAAAGCATGAAGCAAAGCTGAAGGAAATCTATTAGGCGTTGCCGATATTCGCCGTGGAATAAATTCCCGGCTCGATAAACTTGTCCGCCTTCGCGGACATAATTCGATTTCTGTCCACGAAGGTGGACATTCTTAAAAAGCCGCGAATTCAACTCTACTTTCCGGTAACTGAAGGGTGCTATTTTTCTGGAGCGGGCATGGAGGGAGCAAGGTACAACGAAGTACCACCGACGCTATCCGAGCCCCACCATGCCCAACCCAGTATACCGAACCGCCACTTTTCTGACCCTG
>JANLTX010000003.1:0-20876 GCA_031363095.1 Armatimonadota bacterium
GGGCTTGGAGAGCTTTCTCTTCGTCAGTGGTGATCTCAAGCGAGAGAGACACGCCAATGGGATGAGGCTTGGAACCGACAAGGGCGACAGAAGATTTTCTCATCCCTTAGTGTAGCCCAAGTTACAAATATTTGCTTACCCGGAGGGGGTGCCCGAGGTACGAGGGCGGGGGAGGGACACGGGCGAGGGAAAACCGATTTTCAGGGCAGGTCGATGCCCATGGCCTGATGAAAAATCCGGCTGTAGCGGCTGTGCTTGCTGTAGAAGCGCCGCACCTCCGGGTCGGGGTCGTCGCGCCACAGACGCGGCGGGATCAGCGAGACATCCGAGAGATTCGGGCGGGCTTCGTGGCCCCAGTAGACCTGGAGGATCCGCCGGGTGTTCTCGGTCTCCCGAACCGTCGCCCCGTGGACGGTCGCCGCGTTGAAGAGAATCCCGGTTCCGGCCTTGCCATGGAAATAGGTCGTCCCGCCCCGCTCGATGTGCGCTTTTTCGTCGAGGATCGGCTCGGACGTATCCTCCGGGCTGATCGTAAACGCGTGGGTCGTTTCGTCTACGTCGGCCAGGTAACAAATTAGCTGGGGAAAATCGAGCCGGAGGGGATGCTCGGGCCAGTACGTCGTGTCGCGGTGCCAGCCTGTCGGTTTTGCGACCGTGCTGGGGAGCGTCACCTGCACGGAAAGCTCCTCGAAGCAGACCGGGCCACCCATCAGGGCTTGTAGAAGCTCCAGCACCACCGGAAGACGCGGCGCAAGCTCGAAGGCGGGCTGAGTGAGCAATAGATTGCCCGCGTTGTTGGGCTGGCCGACGAACCACCACAGAAACGGGTTGGCTTCTCGGTCTACATCGATGGCCGCGTTCAGCCGGGCTATCTGGTCCGGGTCCAGAAGGCCGGGCAGGACGACATACGAGTGTTTCTGGAAGTGAGCGACCTGGCCTTCGCGGTCGTCGAGGCGGGGGGCGTTGGCTTCAGAAGCGACGGCGGGAGCAAGCATGCACAAAGTGTACCCGGTATACTGCGCGGGGTAGATGGTAAGACATTCGTGAAAAACAGTAAGGCTCTGAAAATTCTCGTAACCGGAGGCGGAACAGGTGGGCATGTTGCCCCGGCGATTGCGGTGATTCAGGAGCTGCAAAAGCGCGATACGTCCATTCAGATTCGTTATGTGGGCAGCGAAGCGGGTGTGGAAGCGAAATTGGCCGCCGAGAACGGAATCAAATTCGTTGGAGTTGCCACAGGAAAGCTGCGACGCTCGAAAAATCCGCTTAAATTATTAAGCTTAGCCAATATCAAAGATGGTTTTCGGATTCCCGTGGGAATTTCGCAGTCCATGAAGGCCGTCAGAGCATTCAAGCCCGATGCGGTTTTTGCTACGGGCGGCTATGTGTGTGTCCCGACCGTCATTGCAGCGGCCTGGCAGAAAATCCCGATTCTGACGCACGAGCAAACCGTCACGATTGGTCTTGCCAACCGAATCGCCGGAAAGTTTGCGACAAAGATCGCGCTGACGTTTGAAAATTCACTCAGTGAGATGCCCGAGGCGCTGAAAGCAAAAGCATTTGTCACCGGAAATCCGCTTCGAGACGCGATTTTCTCGGGAGACAGAGCTTCTGGCGCTCGGAAATTCGGTTTCTCGCCCGAGGACGAGAGCCTTCCGTGCGTCTACGTGACCGGCGGCGCGCAGGGTTCGCGAGTTATTAACAATGCCATCAAAGAGGCCCTACCCGAGCTTTTAAAAATCGCGCGGGTGCTGCATCAGTGTGGTGTCAACGATATCGAAGCTCTGAAAGTTCACTATGAGACTCTCACGGCGAAAGAAAAATCGCGGTGGGTGGTGCGAGCGTTCATCGAATCGAGTGAGATCGGGGAGGCGTATGCGCTTTGCGACGTGCTCCTCGGGCGGGCAGGCGCGGGAACCGTCACGGAAGCCTGTGCTCTGGGTAAACCCGCGATCTACGTGCCTCTGGAGCCTGCGAGCGGCGATGAACAGAACAAAAACGCACGCCGCTCCGCTGATTCGGGTGGAGCAGTTGTGGTAAAACAAGCTGAGTGCCGCGCTGAGACGCTTCTTGGTGCGCTTCGCCCCTTACTCTCAGACAAAAACGCCCGAAATGCCATGGGCAAGGCAAATGCAAAGCTGGCAACGCCGAACGCCGCCGGAATTCTGGCCGAGACGGTGATAGAGCTGGCAAGGAAAGGCAAATAGCAGAGTTGTAGCACGATAAACGTGCCGCGAAGGGGCGGGCTAGCCGCCAAGCCTGCTTCGCAGGCGCAGCCACTAATTTGTGGCTTCGGCTCCGAAGGAGCCTTGGCCGAGGTACGAGGCCCTTTTGCTGCAACTTTATGGTGCTATTTCGATGTCAGGAAACAAAATGAGCGAGACAATTCGGGTGAAGTTTCATGGGCTGGCGAGTGGCGGGAGCATCGTCGGCAAGGTCGTCGGGCCGGAGGGCGACGCGCGCATCGGCATGACCGCGTTCGTCCCGTTCGCGACACCGGGCGAAGAGAGTGAAGTCACGATCACGGCGACGCACAAGCGGCACCTGGAAGCCGCGCTGACGGTTCTGCCGACCGGTAAGTGCAACCTGTTCACCGCGTGCGGCGGGTGCGACCTCCAGCATCTCGACTATGCTGAGCAGCTCCGGCTGAAAAAAGAGATGGTGCTCGGGGCGCTCAAATCGGGCGGGCTTGCCGATGTCTCCGTGGCCGACGTGGTTCCCAGCGCGCCCTGGGGCTGGCGTCGCCGGGTCGCGCTGCACGTGGACCAGAAAGGCGGGATGGGCTACCGTCCGCGCGGCTCCCACGACCTGCTGACGCCCAAGCAGTGCCCCGTCAGCGACGCTCAGATCGAGGCGTTTCTCAAGAAAGGCTTCCACTTTCCCGGCACGTTCCCGCATGGCGCGACGTTTTATTTAGAAGTAGGCGACGACGGACGGCTCTATGGGATGCTTCGCACCGGGATGCTCGATAAAGAAGGGATGCACGCCTGCGCCGAAGCTCTCGATGCGCGGCTCGCGGGGGGCGTCGTGGAGGTCGCGAGAAACTCCGAGATTCGCTTCGGGGACGCCGACCTGCACCCGACGCTCGGGTCGTTCTCCCAGGCCAACGGCGAGGTCAACGAAAAGCTCTGCGCCGCCGTGGTGAAACATGCCTCGGGTGCCCAGACCGCGCTGGATCTCTACGCCGGAGCGGGCAACTTCGCGTTCCCGCTGGTCGCCGCAGGCATCGGCGTGACGGCGGTCGAGTCGGACATCGCGCTGGTGGCCGCCGCCCGCGCCGAGGCTCAGAAGCGAGGCGTCGCCGAGCGCATGCAGGTTCTCCGGGAGCGCGTCGAGGTATATCTCAAAGGCAATCCCGCCCCGACCGACTTTCTCGTCGCCGACCCGCCCCGCGCTGGACTCGGCGCAATGGCCGCAAAACTCACGTTTGCGCCCCGGCTGGCGCTGATCTCGTGTGACCTGGCCGTCGCGATTCGCGATTTGAAAGCCCTCAAAGAGTCTGGCTGGGAAATTTCCGGGATTCAGCCGTTCGATATGTTCCCCCAGACTGCCCACATCGAGCTTCTCACCACCCTGCATCGCTCCGAAAAATAACTTACGCAGAAGGAGAGAGGGTTTCCGCGATCCAGGAAGCCTCTTCCGGCGCTGGGGAAGGCATCAACGGCGTTGTGTAGTCGATATCTGCGCTGTAGTGGCTCGCTTCCCAGCATGCGTTAAATGCGTCTTGAAGATCGAGCGGGACCTGGGGTAGCTCGGGCACGAGGGGAATCAAGAGTTCGGGGAGCGGATCGCGTAGCGAGATGCGCCAGAGAAGAAATTCGTCGTGGTCGCTGGCATCCGCCCGCGTGACCAGATAATCGTACGGTCCCAGCGCACGCGCAGAGTGCTCCGGGACACAGACCGTGTGGACTCCGCCGCGCAGCAGGTCAATTTCGACCAGATTCGTCGCGCTCTCCAGGATGGCGGTTTGCTTGCGCAGATACTCCGCCCGGCCCATCCCGCGTTCCTGCTTATTCGTCGGCGAAAGAAGCTCGATCACGGTTGTCACTTCTCGACTCTTTCGGCGCATATCCCGAATCTCCAGAAACCGCTCGACGACCTGACGCATCGGACGCACGACTCGCTCCGGCGCGGTTGGGCGGTCCAGAACCGCGACCCGTCCTCCTGAGGAAGGCCGGTTCGGAGCAACGGCAAAAACGGTCACATCGGGTCGAATATCGCGCTCATCCGGCACGATATAGACTCGCTCTTCTGCACGCGCAACGAAGCCGTCGGGGAGATTGGCATTGAGCTGGCGATAGAGCTGGCTCAAAAAATTAAAGTGGAAATCCGACCAGGCTCCACAGGCTTCGATGTAGGGGTCCATTCCCGGAAACGGCGACGGCATGGGGCTATTTTATCACTGTGGCTGAAGCATACAACTGGCACGTAGACGTTTATTTGTCGCTTCCAGGGCTTCGATGCGGGCCATGCGCTCCTGAAGCGATTGGAAGATAGTGGCGTTGATCTTCTCGTCGATTTTGTCGATGCGGGCGAGCAGGGCGTCGTAGCGCGTCTGGTCGCCTGGAGACAGCGGAGCGTTTGAGAGAAACCCGGCGTGCAGGCGCTTCATCTCGATGGTTTCTTCCTCAGTCATAGAGACATTTTATCACTGTGATACCATCGGGACGATGTGTGGAATTACGGGGTATGTGGGGCCAAGGCCGGGCGTTCGGACGGTGATCGATATGCTGCGGCGGCTCGAATATCGGGGCTATGACTCGGCGGGAGTCGCGATTGCGCGGCCCGACGTGGAAGTTATCAAGGCCGCCGGGAAGCTAGCGGTTTTAGAGAGCCAACTGCAGGAACACTGGGAGAAGAAAGGGGCGGCGATAGCCCACACGCGCTGGGCGACCCATGGCGGCCCGACGACGCCCAACGCGCACCCGCATTTTTCCAACGATGGGAAGATCGCGCTGATCCACAACGGGATCATCGAGAACTTTCAGGAGCTTCGGACGGAGTTGAAAGCCGAGGGCTTTGAATTTTCTTCGGAGACCGACACGGAGGTCATGGTGCATTTAGTGGACCGCGAGTTTCGGCGGCTCGGAGACCTTGAAGCGGCGGTGCGGGCGTCGCTGAGTTTGGTGCGCGGGGCGTACTCGATAGCGGTTGTCAGCGCACACGATCCCGAGGTTCTGTTCTGTGCCAAGACCGCGTCGCCGCTTATTCTAGGCTTAGGCGAGGGCGAGAACTTTCTGGCGTCGGATATTCCGGCGGTGATGCGCTATACGAAAAAGGTTTTAGTCTTAGAAGACGGCGATTTTGCTAAAATCACCAAAGACGGCGTTGTTCTTACGACGATTCTGGGCGAGTCAATCACGCGCGAGCCGTTCTCGGTCACCTGGGATGAACAAACGGCGGAGAAGGGCGGCTTTCCGCACTTTATGCTGAAAGAAATCCACGAGCAGCCGCGCGCCCTGGCCGATACGCTCCGGGGACGAATCACCGACGATGGCCTGGTACATGTCTCCGAGCTGGACGTTTTCTCGCCCGAGCAGCTTGCGCAGTTTACGCGCGTGCATATCGTCGCGTGTGGCACGGCGTACCATGCGGGCGTCGTCGCCAAGCGATTGTGGGAGAGCGTTCTGCGCCGCCCGACCGAGGTCTCGGTGGCCAGCGAGTTTCGCTACTCCGACCCGCTGGTTGGCCCAGACACTCTGGTCGTGATTGTCAGTCAATCCGGGGAGACCGCCGACACGCTGGCGGCCCTGCGCGAAGCCCGGCGTCTGGGCGCGTCGATTCTGTCCGTGGTGAACGTCGTCGGAAGCTCGATAGCCCGAGAGTCCGATGCGTGCGTCTACACGCAGGCCGGGCCGGAGATCTCAGTCGCCAGCACCAAGGCTTACGTGACCCAGCTTCTGGCGCTTTCGCTGATCGGGGTGCATCTCGCGACCGCCGAGGGACGACTTTCGGAGAGTGAGCAGCGCACCTGGGCCGCCGATCTCGAAGCTCTGCCGGATGCGGTCGAGTCGGTGCTGGGCGGGGCGCTTCTGATCGAAGAGTTAGCCGCAAAGCTGGCCGAGCGCCGGGTGTTTTTCTACCTGGGCCGGGGCTACGACGGGGCCGTGGCGCTCGAAGCGGCGCTGAAGATGAAGGAGATTTCGTATCTCCACGCGGAAGCCTACGCCGCCGGAGAGCTGAAGCACGGCCCGCTCGCGCTGATCGAGCCGGGCGTCGTGGCGGTATGCCTTGCGACCGATCCCGCGCTGTTTGAGAAGACGCTGAGCAACATGCAAGAAGTCGCCGCACGCGGGGGAAGCGTCGTGGCGCTGGTGCCGGAGGGCGAGACGCGGGCCGACTCCCTCGCGGAGTTCGTGCTCCGGGTTCCGAAAGTCCGCCCCGCGCTCGCTCCGATGGTCTCAGTCGTTCCGCTCCAGCTTCTGGCGTACCTCGTGGCCCGTGCGCTGGGCTGCGAGATCGACATGCCAAGAAACCTCGCCAAGTCCGTGACGGTGGAGTGACCTATCCCCCTGCCCCCTTCCCTTCTCTTTTTCCGACTTCGTCGGGAGAAGGGAAGGGGGTTCGCCCCTCTGACTCGCCTTCCCTTCTCCCGACGAAGTCGGAAAAACGGGCCGGGGGATGGGTGCTACAACCCCGGAATGGTCTTGAGTAGCGCGTGGCCCGCAGGTAGCCGGGCGGACGCGACGCCGCGATAGTCTTTGAGCAGGGGCCGCACGCGCTCGATGAGCTTGTCGCGCTGGCCGCGCAGCCGGGCTTCGTCGGTGTTGGCCTCGCTCAGCGCCGTGACCCTCTGGGCAAGCGTCTGAATCCGTCCGTTGTACTCGACAAGCGACACGCTCTCGACGGTCTTATCTTCCTTCTCGACGCTCACGATCAGCGGGAGGGGAGTGGCGGGTACGTCGGACGGTGCGAGCTGATTCACCCGCTTCCAGACCTCCGCGACATCCCGGAGCGCCTGGAGAACGTCGCCTGGTTCGGCGTTGAGGGACGGCATGCGAGCCGGGAGTCCGCCGGTGGCTCCTGCCTTCGCCGCGAGCTTCTGAAGCGTGATCCGTGCCTTCTTTCCGACGCGGTGGGCGCTCGTCCGCGTGGTGTTGCGGTCTTTCTGCGTTTCTTGACGGGTGTTCTGCGCGGTGAGAAGCTCTGCTTCGGTCGCTTCGAGGTCGCTTAAGAGCGTTGCCAGGTCTTTCCTGGTCTCTCCGTTGTTGAGTAAAACCGGTGAACCTAACGCGTCTTCGGCATCGGTCCAGTGTTTGAGGAACTTTCGTGTGTGTGCGGCAAAAGCCACGATATCTACGGCTGGCATTGGTTGTTCTCCCGTTTGTCGATGTCTGCGTTTTGTTACCCGTTGTCGCTGTTTCGCGACTTTCTGCAAGCCTCCACGGTTTTCCCCTGAGTCTCCATGAACTTTCCATGAGCCTCGCAAATCTTACCGTGAGTCTCGCACTTCGTCGTGTGTGTCTCGCTTTCTGTCGTACATGTCTCGCAAGTCTTATGGTGTGTCTCCACTCGCTTAACGTTTCCCCCGAAGCGCCGCGCCTCGTCCCTCGGCTTGCTTTCGCCCCACACCCAGCCGCTGGGTACCCGGCACGGGGGAAGGGGGGAATCACGCGCCGTCGTTATCTTCCATACGATCTATCGACCAGCCGCGTTCCCGGAAATATCTGTCGGGAGGGGTTGCACGATCTTCGTGCAAGACAATGGGAGATGGAAAAACAAAACCCCCTCCCATAGCGAAGCGGCGAAGCCTGGGAGGGGGTGCCCGAGGAACGAGGGCGGGGGAGGGAAACCGAGGGAAAATCCTACCCCGCGCTGCCGCTTCCTCCGCCGCGCCGCCTGCGCCTGCGGTTGCCTTTTTGCTCCTCGGCGGTCGCCGTCGTGGGTGGGGAACTCTCAGCGGGCTTCTGTTGGCCCTGCCGACGGTTGTTGCTGGTGTGCTCGCTCTGAGTCGGGCGATGTTGCGGCTCGCTCGACGGCCCGCCCGAGCCTTTGCCCAGTGCCTCGCCGACGCCGCCCGAGCGACCGATTTGATTGAGTTTCACCCGGACGCCCTGGCTGAGCTGGCGGATGTTCCCGGTGATGGCGATCAGGGTGCCGGTGTCGGTCATCGCGATCCCCGACGGAATCGCCGGATCGGGCAGGACGATCACCCGCGCCTCGACGATCTGATGGCGCTTGTAGCCCATCAGCTTCCGGTCGAAGTCGTCGAGCTTACCCGGCTGAATCTCGTACTTCACCTGGTGCAGATCGGCGGCGCGGACATAGATTCCCTTCTGAATCTCGTGCTCCAGAAGCTCCAGCTCGGTCCCGCTCTCTCCGATCAGGCTCGCGGCAACCAGCGGGTGACACTGGATGAACAGCGCCTCGGCGGGTGTCGAGCGACCGAGCTGGCGCAGCTCGCGGCGGATATCCAGCGCGATAGACTCGGCGGACGGCAGCCGTCCGGTGCCGTCGCAGTAGGTGCAGGAGTCGTGCATCTGCTCGGTGATCGTCTCGCCCGTGCGCTTGCGGGTCATCTCGATCAGCCCGAGCGGGGAGATATGGCTGACCTTGCAGCGGTTCTTATCGTGCTTGAGCGCGGTTTCCAGCGCCGTCTCCACCTTCTTGCGGTCGGCGGCTCCGTCCATGTCGATCAGGTCGAGAACTAAAATGCCGCCCATGTCGCGCAGCCGAAGCTGACGCGCGATCTCGGCGACGGCCTCTAAATTGGTTTGCAGAATAGTTTCTGCGTGCGCCCCGCCCTGAGAGCTACGCCCCGAGTTCACATCGATGGCGGTGAGCGCCTCGGCCTGATCGATAATCAAGTACCCGCCCGACTTCAGCCAGACTTTTCGATCCAGGTTCTTCTCGATCTCGGCCTCGATGCCGAAGTGCTCGAAGATCGGCTTGTCGGCATCGTGGAGAACCACGCGGTCTTTGAGAGTCGGTCCGAAGAAGTCTAAAAGCTCGTGGGCTTTTTTGAAGTCCATGGTGCTATCTAAAACCAATTTGTCCACGTCGGAGCCAAAAGCGTCCCGAAGTATGCGAAAGAGCAGGGTCAGGTCGGTGTAGACCAGGTTCGGGGCGCGGGTCGAGCTGGCTTTGGCCTTGATCTCGGCCCAGGTTCGCTCTAAATACTCCAGGTCTTGACGAAGCTCGCGCTCGGTCTTGCCCTCGGCCTCGGTTCTTACAATCAGCCCGTAGCCCGGCTTGCGCACCGACTCGACGATTCGCTTCAGCCGGTCGCGCTCGCGGGGTTCGTCGATTTTTCGGGAGACGCCGGTCGAGTTTTCGTCGGGCATGAAGACCAGGTAGCGGCCCGGCAGGGAGATTCGGGTCGAGACCCGGCTGCCCTTGGTGCCGTGCGTACCCTTGGTGACCTGAACGAGCACCTCGTTGCCGCGCTTGACCAGGCCCCCGATGGGAGTGCGCGAGCGGACGCGCCTGCCCCGGCGGTCGAATCCGTTGCTGCCTTCGGGTTCGTCGTCGTCGCCGATGATGTCTCCGGCATAGAGAAACGCGTTGCGCTCCAGCCCGATATCGATGAACGCGGCATCGATGCCCGCCACGACGTTGTCTACGCGGCCTTTGTAGAGGCTCCCGACGATGCGCTCCTCGCGCTCGATGTGCAGCTCGACGAGCTTGCCGTCTTCTCGTACCGCGATTCGGGTCTCCCGCACATCGCTGTTGACGAAGATTTCCTTCGACATTCTAATTTTCTCTCTCTGGCGCTCTACCCGAGATGTTTTTGCGAGGAGCGCCTTTTTAAACTATTTTTTGAACGTCCAGAACTTGGCAGCGGTAAAGTTCCAGGCCATCACAATGACCGTGGAGACCGCCTTGGCTCCGTTGAGCGCCATCCAGTGAAACTCTTGCTTGCCCTGGCCGGTAGCGATCAGGGAGATGATCTCAGCGGGAGCGCGGTTTGTCTGCATCAGCCCGAGGCGCGCGGCGAGCAGCAACATTCCCGTCATGATCGATAGATTTAGAATCCACCCGATACAGTTTGTCAGCAAGAACTTGGGGTATTGCTTCTTCGGGTCCTGCTCGACTGCCCGGAAGGTCCAGCGTCGATTCCAATAGAACCCGTTCCCGACAGCCGCCAGAAACGAGATCGTCGCTGCCGCCGCGATGGGGAGCCCAAAGCGGTAGTGAAGCAGATTCAAGCCACCGAAATCGATGACTGTAGAGGTGATTCCGACGATGCAGAACTTTGCGAACTGCGCCAGGCCGGGCCTTGCCGCAAGGGCGCTGATAGCCACAGGCCCATTATAGCACATCGTCGTACCGGGCCTGCTGATTCGGTGTTGATTGTGCTTGCCGCTCCGCACCGTGAGATCTTCCTCACTACTATTATTTTTCATACCAGGTTTCAGCCTTGAGTTTCTGGGGAATTATGGTATAGTTCTCAGGAAGAGCCTGGGGGAGATACCGGGCCGCAGTAGGAAAGTGGAGAAGTTAAAAGAATGAAGATGATTTCAAAGGCACTCTTAACGCTGGGGGCACTGGTCGCGCTGGCCGGTGCAAGCAGCGCCCAGATCTCGAACGGTGGTTTTGAGTCTGGTCTCGCGCCGTGGGTTGGCGGTGGTCTGGGTACCATCGCGGGGACGGGTGGTATCGCGGGTGGCTTCGGTCAGTCCGGGTCGAACTTCTACTACCTCAACGATGCTCCGGGCACCGTTGTGGGCGTTCAGCAGTCGTTCACCATCACGGGTGGCTCGACCGCCTACACGATCAGTGGTATCTACACCACGGTCGGTATCGGTATTGGCAATAACTCGTTCGTGGTGCAGGTTCTGAACTCGGCCAACACGGTTCTGTCCCAGGCCACGTTCAACCCGACCAGTAACAACTATGTTGCCAACTGGCAGCCGTTCTCGACGACCACCAGCCCGCTGATCGCTGGCACCTACAAGGTGCTTCTGATCGCACAGGGCAACGGTTTCGACGATGACTATGGTGTGGACAACATCGCCGCGACCGCCGTCGCGCCGGAGCCGGGCACGCTCGCACTCCTGGGCATGATCGCTCTGCCGGGTGTCGCGCTTCTTCGTCGCAAGAAGTAAGCCGAACCTCTGGTTCACTAAAGCCGCCCGGCCCAGCCGGGCGGCTTTTTTTATCAGCGGGCAGGCAGCTAAAGCAGCCTGCTGCTGAAAATAAACCACCGTAAACGGCGCTACAAAACCCACATGGCGTTACGTTTTGCAGGGGGCCGGGTACCCAGCGGCTGGGTGCCTCCTTAAATTTGTGCCGGGTACCCTCTGGGTGGCTGCTTTAGCTGCCTGCGGCGGGTGATACCATCTAAGAATCCGATGCCCACTGTCTATGTCTTTGATCTCGATGGCGTCCTGTATCGCGGCGAGAGTGCCGTCGAAGGGGCTGCCGAGGCGCTTTCTGCGCTCCGTGCCCGAGGTGTCGCGCTGTTTTTCCTCACCAACAACTCCAGCCAGCCACGCCAGGTCTACGTCGAGAAGCTCGCCCGGCTCGGAATGAAGTGCTCCCTCGATGAAGTCGTCACCAGCGCAAGCGCGACCGCCGATTACCTTGCCCGCGTCCGTGGCGCGGCGGGAAAGACAGTTTTCGCCGTGGGTGGCCCCGGTATCCAGGATGAGCTGGAGCGCGTCGGAATCAGCACTCATACGGCTCGTGACCCGGAAGCGGGCGACTCGGCGTGTGATTTTGTGGTGGCGGGTCTGGACCGGGAGTTTCGCTACGAGACCCTGCGCCGCGCCCAGCAGGTTCTGCTCGGGGGCGCGGAGTTCATCGCGACGAACCGCGACGGCCAGTACCCGGTCGAGTCCGGCGTGATTCCGGGCGGCGGAAGCATCGTCGCCGCAATCAGCGTGGCGGCAGGTGTCGAGCCACTCACCATCGGCAAGCCTGAAACCCTCGGCCTCGAAACGATTCTGAGCCGCGCGGGCGTCTGGCCGACCGAGGCCGTGATGATCGGCGACCGATTGGATACAGATATTCTCTGCGGCAACCGCCTGGGCGTCCCGACGGTTTTAGTGCTCACCGGCGTCACGACCCGCGAGCAAGCCGAGTCCGCCGAAGGAAATCTAAAACCCACCCGGATTATCGAGACATTGGCCGAGCTTTAGTACGAAATTGAGAATGCATAGCCGTTTTTTTCTAATCCAAGAACTTCAACGGTAACAGTATTTGAGCTTTTCTGTTTACGTACATAAATTGTACCAGTAGGTGGATTCTGCAAAAAAGACGGAACTTCTTTATATTGGATTAAAAACGCTTCTTTGACTATTGGCAAAAACAGCCAATTACTAATCCTATACTGTAGCTCCGTATTCTCAGAAGGCTTAAAGCCTATATCTTGATTCTTACTGAAATCTGTTGAACTAATTGCTGCTGATTCTAAAACTGAAAATTCGTCTATTTTTTTCTCGAATTCACTCCTGAGAGCACTCCTTGAATAAATCGTTGAAAGTTTGTCTTTAGAAAAACTCTGATAAAAACGTTTGATTGATTCAGGGAAAATGCGGGAAACATTTTTTGATAACGAATTAATATCGTTAGAAATTCTCGGTTTTTTCGATTCGATATAAATAACATCCTGGATTTTCAAGACTTGATATCCATTCATTATCGAAAGTGCTTGAATTATTTGATTTTTTTCGGAATAAGATTCGCCAAAAATCAAAATAGGATCAGATAAAATATTCTTTTCAACTTCAACTTTGGGAGAAGTCTTATCACTAAGACTGATATCAGAAATTTGTTTGGGTGTAATAAATACCGATTTTTCTTTAGTTGATGAGTTTAATTCACGCCTATTTACCAGATTTAATTTAGATAAATCAAAATTATTCGGCATAAATCGTTGAAAATTTAATGATAAATGGTACGTTAATGGTAAGTTCTCAACTATTTTATCTTTTTGATAATTTAAATAAACAAACGAAATTAAACTACTTTCAGATTTTTTAATTGTACAATAAGTAGTATCAAATTTATCAATAGTACCTTCTGCACTATCTATATTCCTAAAGCTATCAGAAAAAAATGCAGAAATACCATAATTTACAATGTTGTTTTGTTGTTCGGTGGACAATGAAGTAATTTCATAATCTGAATTTGTAGTAGGGCTACCTATGCTTTGCCAGAGGTTGTTTTGATTTGTAAATAAATATTTATTATTTACTATTCTAATCCTTTCTTGGAATTGCCTGAACTGAGAAGTGCATTTTTTTAGATTGTTGATAAAATGTATTTGACCTGAAATAGACAAATATGGATAATGTCTACCGTCTGTATACTTTATTAAAGCAATTTTTTGATTTGATTTTGAAATTATTTCATATCCATTGTATTCTAAAATATCAATTAGTATTTTTTGTGGATTCTTATTCTTTATCTTTAATTTTTGAATATGAGAAAAAGTTAAATAAATTAAATTTGGTTCAATTATCCAGGTTTGATGTTCAGACTTTGAAGAAAAATTAATTAAATTTTGTAATAATTGAGATATACTTCCATCATTTTGTTGGTTTACTAATTCTTGGAAACAAATGATCGGGACTATTATCATTTCTTTGTATAAAGCCTGCCTTCGATCAGAAGGCAGGCTTTGCAATTACCCAGGCCACTTTTCAGCATCAACAGAAGCTGGAACTTGATATATAGGAACTTCGATTTTAGGACCAGTTGGATCTTGTGGGTTTTCTACTTCGATATACGACACTGTAATAGTAAAAGCGCATGCATCGGCCTGGCTGTAGGTGCCATTCTGCCCGCTTGTACTTCCAGACGCTGAGGCAGTGCTACCACTTGCAGAAGACTGTGCTGTCTCTCCTGTCAGGTTTGTTTTTCCACTTACCTGAACGATGACATTACCTGTTATAGTTGATGGGTAGGTACCATTGTGTTCTTGTAGATAAGTTGAGTCAAGAAGCCATTTCATGGTCCCCTTTGCCTTGACACGTTGGAATCCAGCCCCCTGAGCGTGTGCCGTAATTGTTGCTGCACCGCCGTTTCCATCAAGAGTATAACCCTGGCAGGTGTTGAACTCTACTGTGAGAGAGTCATTTATCGGGATGACCATATTGTTTTCAAAGACCCCATTGAGGGTGAAGTCAACCGTGGCTTTTGCGTTGGTAACTTCGGTTCCAGGCAGGCCACCGCCCATAGGTGGACCGTCGTCTAGGGGATGCCCTATGGTAGCGAAACAAACCAGTAACGTTGGAAGGATCATCAGAATTTTTCCTGTTGGTCGATGAGAGGCTGATTCCCCTCACTCAAGTTAAAACACACTTCCTGATTACTGTCAAGTGGGTAATGCGAGTACGGATCCCCAAATAGGTTAAATTTAACTGGTTTTTCGCACTACTTCACGGTGAAGCGGCCCAGGGCGCGGAGTTTTCTTGCGCGGTTGGCCAGAAGCTCTGGGGTAGGGAGGGCGCAGAGTTCGTCCAAGTGGCGGGTGAGGGCTTCTTTGACGGCTTCGGCGGCTGCGAGCGGGTCGCGGTGTGCTCCGCCGAGTGGTTCGGGGATCACTTCGTCGATCAGGCCCAGCTCGCGGGCGTCGAGGGCGGTGACGCGCATCCAGCGGGCGGCGTCGGACGCGCGTCCGGCGTCGCGGGTGATGATGGCGGCGCAGCCTTCGGGCGCGATGACGGAGTAGAAGCTGTGCGAGAGCATCAGAACCCGGTCACAAACCGCGATTCCCAGCGCCCCGCCCGAGCCGCCTTCCCCGATAACAATCGCCACGGTGGGCGTCGGGAGCACCGACATCTCGCGAAGGTTTCGGGCGATGGCCTCGGAGATCCCGCGCTCCTCGCTGCCGACATTGGGGTCCGCGCCGGGCGTATCGACCAGGCTCACCACCGGGCGGCTGAACTTCCCGGCGAGCTGCATCAATCGAAGTGCTTTTCGGTAGCCCTCGGGACGCATGTAGCCGAAGTTGCGCCGCTGGCGCTCCCTCAGGTCGCGGCCCTTCTGCTGGCCCAGCACCACGACGCTCCGACCGGCAAGTCGCGCCAGGCCGCCGACCAGTGCGCCGTCGTCGCCGAAAAGCCTATCGCCGTGCAGCTCGGTGAAGTCGTCGCAGAGAGCGCCGATGTAGTCGAGCGAGTAGGGGCGCTCCGGGTGCCGGGCCAGCAGCACGTTGTCCCAGGGCGAGAGCTTCTCAAAAAACCGCCGAAGAGCCGTGTCGCGCTGGCGCTGAAGCCGCTCGGCCTCAGCGGAGGCACTGCTGTCGCCCGCGCGCACGGCGGCGCTGCGGAGCTTGTCGATGTTGGCATCGAGTTCGGCCAGGAACGACTCGAACTCGGAGATGGTCATGTCTTCCATAAAAAATTAACAAAAAAACCGGAGGGTCCGGGCAAGAGTCATCGGAAGATCGCGGCGAGCGATGACATCGTCGATGAGGCCGTGCTCCAGCGCGAACTCGGCGGTTCTAAAGTTTGCGGGCGGCTTCTGCGCCTGCGCCTGGGCGCTCACCCGCTCGCCGGAAAGCCCGACGGTTGCACCCGGTTCGGCGTAGATGACGTCCCCGAGGCTCGCGTAGCTTGCCACCGCGCCGCCCGTGGACGGATGCGTGAACACGACGATGTACGGGATTTTCGCCTGGGCGAGCTGCGCGACGGCCAGGCTTGTCTTTGCCATCTGCATCAAGCTGGTGAGACCTTCTTGCATTCGGGCACCCCCCGACGCACAGAACGTAATCAGGGCCGATTTTTCTTGCAGGGCGCGGTCGGCGGCCCGGCAGAATTTCTCGCCAAAGACGCTTCCCATGGTACCCGCGAGCCGGGCGGCGTCGAAGTCCGAGAGCGCCAGGACGCACGCAATGCCCTCGATGGTCGCTGTTCCCGTCACCAATCCATCGGTGCGGCCAGCGGTGAACAGGGCAAGCTTTTCGGCGTAGCCCGGAAAGCCCAGAAAGTCCTCGCTGACGAGCGTGTCGGCGTCAAGCTCGACCCACGAACCTTCGTCGGCGGTGAGCGCGATTCGCTCGTCGGCGCTCAGGCGGTGGTGGTAGCCGCACTTGCTACAGACCTTGAGATCGGCCTCGAAATCCTTCACATAGAGGATCGCCGCACACTTCGCGCACTTGACGAACGCCCCTTCCGGGACCGCTTCGCGTGCGGAGTCCGCAACCTCTCCTCGACGACGTGACCAATCCGGCATAGAAATCCTATTCTTTTTGATTTGCCCCCCAGCCCCCAGTAATGGGGGAGATTCCCCATTACTGGGGGTCAGGGGGTCGAGGCAACCGGGGTGCGGTGATATAATCGCCGCAGTCCCATGTCTCTGCAAGACCTTCGCAAACAGATCGATGCCATCGATAACCAGCTTCTCTCGCTTCTCTCCCAGCGCGCCCGACTCGCTCAGGAGGTCGGACACGCCAAAGGGCGCACTCAAGCCAGCTTTTTCACTCCCGAGCGGGAGCGCCAGGTCTTCGAGAAGCTCCTCTCGGAGAACCCCGGCCCCCTGCCGAGCACCGCGCTGAGGGCGATCTACCGGGAGATCATCTCGGCCAATCGTGCCCTGGAAGCTCCGATGCGCATCGCCTATCTCGGACCCGCCGGGACGTTCTCGCACCGGGCGGCACTCGATAAGTTCGGGTCGTCTTCGGAGCTGAAGCCGTGCGATACTATACCCGATGTTTTCGCCGCCGTCGATAAGAAGGATGCCGACTACGGGGTCGTCCCGGTGGAGAATAGCACCGAGGGTGTGGTTCCGTACACGCTCGATATGTTCTCTCAGACCCGGCTGAATGTCTGCGCCGAGGTGTTCGTTCCGGTCGTTCACAACCTGGCGAGCCACACGGAAGTTTTAAGCGATATCAAGCGGCTCTACGCACACCCGCAGGCCCATGCCCAGAGCCGAGCCTGGCTGCGCGAGCACTTGAAGGGCGTCGAGTGGGTCGAAGTGACCAGCAACTCCAAAGCCGCGCAGCTTGCGGCGGCAGACCCCGAGAGCGCGGCCATCACCACCGAGATCGCGTGCGAGCTGTACAACATCCCGTTGATCGAATCCCATATCGAGGACTCGCCCCACAACCGCACCCGGTTTTTAGTGATCGGCGAGAACGCCCCGCAGCCGTCGGGGAAAGACAAGACGAGCATTTTCTTCTCGGTCCAGCACCGGGCAGGCGCACTGCTTCGGGCGATGGCGGCGTTCGACGCCCACGACATTAACTTAACGATGATCGAGAGCCGCCCGACCAAAACCGCGCCGTGGGAGTATGTGTTTTTTATCGACTTTCAGGGGCATGTGAAGAACGCCATGGTCGAGAGCGCACTGAGACTTCTGGAAGAGCAGAGTTTATTTGTCCGAATCTTAGGCTCGTACCCGGAGGCCGAGTAGTGCTGAAATTAGGGCTTCCCAAAGGGAGTCTTCAGGAAAGTACATTCAAGCTGTTTGCCCAGGCCGGGTGGAACCTGCGGGTGGACTCGCGCTCGTACCAGCCGACTATCGACGACCCGGAGATCGAGGCGCTGCTGATGCGTCCCCAGGAGATCCCGCGCTACCTGACCGATGGCGTGATCGACTGCGGTCTTACCGGCAAAGACTGGATCGTGGACAACGGCGTCGAGGTGATCGAGGTCTGCGAACTCACCTACTCGAAGG
Source organism: Armatimonadota bacterium (assembly GCA_031363095.1). Lineage (GTDB taxonomy): Bacteria > Armatimonadota > Armatimonadia > Armatimonadales > Armatimonadaceae > JANLTX01. The sequence continues at coordinate 17,572 of JANLTX010000003.1, forward strand.
TCACGCGTAGCCCGATCCGGGTGGTTTTAGCGGTCGCGCAGGACTCACCGATTCAGGGGCCGCAGGATCTTGTGGGCAAGCGAATCGCCACGGAGTATGTCCGGCTGACAAACCGTTGGCTTCAGAGCCATGGCGTCGAGAACGTCCACGTCGAGTTCAGCTGGGGCGCGGACGAGATGAAAGTGCCATCGCTGGTGGACGCCATTGTGGTGAACACCGAGACCGGCTCCAGCTTGAGAGCGCACAACCTGCGGATCGTGGGGGAGCCGATTCTGATCTCCACGGCCCGGCTCATCACAAACGCTGCCGCGTGGGAGAACCCGGAGAAGCGGGCGCAGATCGAAAATTTAGCGATGCTACTCACGGGGGCGCTGAATGCGGGCGGGCGCGTCGGGCTGAAGCTCAACGTGAGTAAAGAAGACCTCGATGCCGTGATCGCGCAGCTTCCGTCGCTGAAGAACCCGACTGTCTCTCCGCTCTGGGGCGGCGCTGGCTTTGCGGTGGAGATCATTATCGAGGAGCGCCTCGCCCGCGACCTGATTCCCCGGCTCAAGCGCGCCGGAGCTGAGGGAATCGTCGAGTATCCGCTCAACAAAATCGTGTATTGAGACTCACCCCCCCCGGCCCCCTCTCTCGCCTGTAATTCTGTCCACGAAGGTGGACATTCTTATCGAGCCGCGAATTTACTCGACGGACGGCGCGTGCCACAAAATTCCCCCATCCCCGTGCGGCACGGGGGCGAAAGCGAAGCGCTTCGGGGGACACAAAAACCTGGTATTGACAGCAGCCTGCGAGTGCGGTAAGAAGTAGCCAGTCTTTTGTTTGGTTTGGAGGTCGGGATGATCGACACCAGCGGAGTTCGGCGACGTAGCGGGGCTGTCAGACGACGAAGTAGTGCGGCGCGGTTTGCGCCGTCGGTTGCGCTCGGGATGTTGTTCGTTACCGCCCTGGTTATCCTGACATTTATTGTCACAGGTATCTCCCCACGCTCAAACCAAGCTCGTGCACAGACTCCTCCTTCTCCGCCTCTTCAGGTCAAGTGTACACCTGTCGATACGAACGACCCCAATGGGCCAGAAAATACGTGTCGGGGCGGAGTGTACGGCGCTTCGACGGAGGTGGGCGATCCGGTAGATATTGCGCGTGGTTCGCATGTTGTTTCCGAGTCGTTCGGGTCGCTTCCTGGACGAATGCCGTTTCCGATTGGGTGGAATTTTCGGTCTTTAGATAAATCACCTGGGCCGATGGGCGTCGGAACATCGCTTTCGACGGATTATTTGATTATTCCGATGCCGGTGGCAGGCGATCCGGCTAATGCGCCGTCGAAGGTTCGATTAATTACGCCCGGAAACCGGCAGTTTTTGTTTACCCGAAGCACGGTGAACGGGCAGTATATCTGGCGCAACAATACCGATGGCTCGCAGCTTGGCGCGGTGCTGACGCGCGGCCTGATGATCTATCCCACTGGCGTCAATCCGACGAATGCGCCGCCGTCCAATCCGGGTTTTGAGAGCTGGATGCTCAATGTCGGCGGCGGAACGAGCCTGGAGTTCGGGTTTACGTCGAGCAATACGGCCTACGGCGGAGTTGCGTGGTTGACGGGCGTCGCGAATCGGGGGAATCAAGCCTGGATTCATCGTCGCCAGCCCGACGGTTTCCCGACGAAAGTCATCGAGGAGCCGTGGGACTCGGGGCTTGCGGCGCGGCAGGTCGAGTATGTGTACGGCCTGGACGGAAAGCTGACTCAGGTGAAGCTGCCCGGCGCACTGCCGAATGGCCCGACCCGCAACTGGAACATTACCTACGCTGGAGGGCGGCTTTATTCCGTCACCGACCCGCGCGGCGGGCAGACCACCTATCGCTGGGTCGAGAAAGCCGTCGAGGGCGGCGGCACCGGTGGCGGAACTGGCCTCGGCGGGTCTGGGGCCGCTGGCTCTGCGCCCGGCCTGGCTCAAAAACAAATCGTCGAGGGGGAACCCATCACGCTCCCCGACGCCCGCAAGTTCAAGTTCTCGGTGGGCGATGAACCGACAGCCAATGCGCCGTCCGGCTGGTCGTTCATCCCGACCGAGTGGAACGGCCAGGGAACTCTGCCCGAGGTACCACTCTCGGGAAACACGCTGACCACCGTGCCTCCCGGCTGGCGGCTCGTTCCGACCTGGTGGACACGTCACTGGTGGTGGAATTTACTGGATCGTTATTGCTGGCTGATGTGGCAGTTCTATCATTTTTGTCCGGAAGAGTGCGCTTATTCGTCTGGATGTCCTGGAGGCCCAACACCCACACCCACTCCAACACCCGTAGGCTGGCCGACTCCAACCCCGACGCCAATAGGTACTCCAACTCCTATCCCGACGGCCACACCAAATGTTGGGGCGACGCTTCCCTTGATCGCGGCGATTATCGACCGATCCACACAGACTCGGATTCAGAATTTTTACGATGCGCGGGGACGGGTGATTCAGCAGGTGGCTGCCGACGGCGGGCAGACGCACTTCACCTACAACGGAAGCTCGACGGTTTTGCGCGACAGCAACGGGCGCACGACGACCTACACCTACGCGACGCACGAGGGCGGCCTCGGGTATCACGTCACGGGGGTGACGGACACGCTGGGGCACACAACTTCTTACACCTACGGCAAGCCTGGAGTCTACGCGCCGACCGCGATCACGAACTGGCGCGGACGCACCACAACCATTGACTTCAACGACTACGGCGACGTAACCAGCGTCACGCGCCCCGATGGACTGGGCGGCTCGCTGACGTGGAGCGCGATCTACAACCTGACCTGGCATATCCCGACGCAGGTGACGGACCCGCTGGGCCGGGTGACGAACCTCTCGATCAACTCGGCAGGTTTGGTAGAAAACATCGAACCTTCCTGGCGTCGTACGGGAACACACTTCGAGTACGACGCGAAGTATTGGCTGAAGCGAGTGTCGGTGGGGCACAAGCAGATCGGGACGCAGACCCAGGACTACATCATGCCCGTGGTCTATGAGATCACGACGAACGCTCGCGGCGAGGTGACGGGCACGAACGCGCCAAGCCCGAAGAGCACCGACTCATCCCTGAATTCGTCGCTTCGCAACCTGACGGCCATCGGCTACGACAACGCCGGTCGCCCGACCTCTTCCACGTCGCTGGTGGGCCTTGGCACAAACGCCCCGACGCTTCAAACAGTTTCTGTGGCGTACAACACCATGGATCAGGTGGAGTCGGTGCAGAGCGGCGGAACGACGCTTGCTCAGTACCAATACGACATCGAAGGCAGGTTATATCGGTACATCAACGCGATGGGC
>JANLTX010000004.1:0-6478 GCA_031363095.1 Armatimonadota bacterium
GGGCTTGGAGAGCTTTCTCTTCGTCAGTGGTGATCTCAAGCGAGAGAGACACGCCAATGGGATGAGGCTTGGAACCGACAAGGGCGACAGAAGATTTTCTCATCCCTTAGTGTAGCCCAAGTTACAAATATTTGCTTACCCACTTGCGGGTGGGCTGAAGCCGGGGGCCTTGCGGCATCATTCGGTAAATACCTCACGCCGGAGGGCCGATCTGCCGACAATCAGGTCTATCCGTGGACCTGAAACGCTGGTATACAACTCTGCAGATAGCCGCCATCGGGGTCGGTGCGCTGGTGTGCGCATCGGTTCTGATGGGAGCCTGGCATCGCATTCCCTGGACCGAGGTGCTGGGCTTTGTTCTGATTGCGTCGCTGTTGCGACTGCGCTCGGTGCCGCTCATCAAAGACCGGGACGGCGCGACGCTGCTCGCACACATCCCCGGCGAGGCGGTTCTGCTGGTCGCCGTTCTCCGGCACGGACCCGAGACCGCCGTCGCGCTGGGGCTATTAACGAATTTAATCGCAATTCCCCGGCTCTGGCACGAGTGGCCGCGCACCGAACAGAAGCTCGCAGCGTTCGCCAACGCGTTCTTTCTCTCAGCGGCGGCGGGCGTCTTCGGCTTTCTCTATGAAAACCAGGGCGGACGCGGCGTCGCGACTCAGATTGATTGTGATAGTGTCTTCACCCGCCCCCTGCTGGTCGAGGTTCCCCTGCTGGTGGCGAGCTTCGTGGTCTATGAGATCGTTTACCGGCTCTATTTTGCGTTCAGCCTGCACTTTGGCTATAATTTAACCCTGCGCCGGGTGCTTTTAGACCCGACTCTTGGACTGTTTCGGCATGTCGAGAATGTCGGAGCGCTGATCGGACTGGTGCTCTGGACCCGCTGGGGCTGGGGGACGCTTCCCTTTACCGCCCTGATGATGGAGGCGCTGCTGCTCTCGGCGCGGGAGTTCTTCCGGCGGATCGAGCTGCGCGGCGAGGTCTCCACTGACCCGCTGACCGGGCTGTCGAACGCACGCGGGCTTCACGATGCCATTCAGAGCCACCTGCGACACGGCGCACCGTTCTGCCTGCTCTTTCTGGACCTCGACAACTTCAAGCAGGTCAACGACAGCTTCGGGCATGCGGTCGGCGACGACCTTCTGCAAAAAACCGCCGAGAGTCTCAAGCGGGCCGTCCGCACCGCCGATCTGGTCGGGCGCCTCGGCGGCGATGAGTTCGTCATCGTGCTGGCCGAGACCGGGCCGGACCCCGCGATTTACGTGGCTCAGCGCCTGGCGCGCAACCTGGACAAGATCTTCACGGATCACTCGGCAGCAAGCCGTGCCCGTGTCAGCCTGAGCCTCGGAATCGCCGCCTATCCGGGCGACGGCGACACGGCGGAAGCCCTTCTGGACCGCGCCGACAAGCGAATGTACGAAGACAAGCGCTCCCGAAAACCCGATGTCGCCCATGCCCGCGCCGCTTGAAAAGGTCAGGCAGCTAAAGCAGCCACCCAGGGGGTAAGCAAGTATTTTGAAGTTGGGTTACAGTTTGAACCCACCCGGCCACTCGAACCCACCCGGCCACTCGTAAACCTCGTGTCCACCCTCCCTTCGCCGCGAAGGGAGGGTCGGCGCAGTGAGGGACGAACGAAGCCGGGGTGGGTTCGGTGTAACCTGACCAATCAGCTTCTGCTTACCCGGCATAGAAAAGCACCGTAAACGGCGCTAAGGGGGCCGGGTACCCAGCGGCTGGGTGCCTCCTTAAACTTACGCAGCAGGCTGCTTTAGCTGCCTGGTTCCACGCCCGCACCGCGTGGGCGATATAATTGAGTCTCACAACAACCCTTCCTGGAGGTTTCCCTTTTGTCCATTCTTGTCGTCGGCGGCGCGGGCTACATCGGCTCGCACACGTCCCTTCTGCTCAAAGAGCGCGGCCATGACGTTGTCATTCTCGACAACTACGAGCTGGGCCATCGCAAGGCCGTCGAGGTTATCGGCGCGAAGTTCGTCTACGCAGACTACGGCGATTCAGCCGCTGTCGGAAAAGCGATCCGCGAGCACAAGGTCGATTCGGTCATGCACTTCGGGGCCTATGCGTCCGTGCCCGACTCGGTGGCCGACCCCAGAAAATACTACGAAGGCAACATCACCAAGGGCCTGAGCCTCTTAGGCGCGATGCTGGACAACAACGTCAAGTATCTGATTTTCTCGTCGTCGGCGGCGACGTTCGGTGAACCCACCATTCTCCCGATTCCCGAGGACCACCCGCAGAAAACGACCAACCCGTACGGCGAGACCAAGCTCATGTTCGAGCGGTTCTTGAAAGACTACGAGCACGCGTTCGGCCTGACCAGCGTCAGCCTGCGTTACTTCAACGCGGCGGGCGCGGACCCGAAAGGTCGGCTCGGAGAAGATCACACGCCCGAGCAGCACGCGCTTCCCCTGCTTTTAGATACGGCGCTCGGTCGGCGCGAGAAGTTTTTGGTGTATGGCACCGACTGGGACACCCGCGACGGAAGCTGCCTCCGCGACTTCATCCACGTCGAAGACCTGGCCGACGCCCATATCCGGGCGCTGGAGTATTTGCGAAGCGGCGGCAAGACTACGGCCTACAACCTGGGCAACACCTACGGCACGACGGTCTTAGAAGCCCTTGCCGCTGCCGAGAAAGTCACGGGTAAGAAGATCAACTGGGAGTCTGCCCCGCGCCGCGCGGGCGACCCCGGACGGCTCTGTGCATCGTGCGAGAAGATCAAGGCCGAGCTGGGCTGGGAGCCAAAATACCCGGACATCGAGTCGATTCTCAAGCACGCCTACGAGTGGCGCAAGTCCCACCCGGCAGGCTACCGGAGTTAATCCATCGCCCAGATGAACCTGGGCGTCAGGGCGTCTCGTTCCTCGCCGACGAAGTCGCTCCGCGACAAAATCCCCTAACCCCAATCACCCAGCCGCTGGGTAAGCAGAAGCTAATTGGTCGGGTTACACTCGAACCCACCCCGAACCCACCCCGAACCCACCCCCTCGCAAGCTCGGACCCTCCCTTCGCGGCGAAGGGAGGGTGTACACGAGGGAAACGAGGGGACGGGTGGGTTCGAGTGTAGCCCAACTTCAAAATACTTGCTTACCCGGGGAACCGAATTGGATTTGTCGCGGAGCGACTTCGTAGCCGCAGGCTCCATAGACGCCTACGTCTGTGTGGGCGATCCTCGGGGCGGGCCGTTGTATAATACGCCATGCCGACGATTCTCTGCATTGCGAGCTACGAAAAAGGGCAGGAGTTTCTCTGCCAGTGTAAGCGCGAGGGCTGGCGGGTTCTGCTGCTGACGGGGGAGAGTCTTCAGGGGGCAACTTGGCCCCACGAGAGCCTGGATAAAATTTACTACACGCCCGACCCGGACCATGAGTGGAACCTGACGCACTTGCTCTACACGGTGAGTTACCTGACGCGTTTCGAGGCGATTGAAAAAATTGTCGCGCTGGACGACTTCGATGTGGAGAAAGCGGCGCTGCTTCGCGAGCACCTTCGGCTGCCAGGCATAGGCGACTCGGTAGCGCGGCACTTCCGCGATAAACTCGCCATGCGGGTCCGTGCGCAGGAGACTAATATCCCGATCCCCCGGTTCGTCGGGCTATTCAATGACGCTAAAATCAATGAATTTTTAGACGCGGTGCCCGGTCCGTATGTTCTAAAGCCAAGAACCAGCGCCGGAGCTATCGGAATTCAGCGCCTATCTGACAAAAATTCAACCTGGGAAGCCATTCACGCGCTGGGCGATACGCGCAGCTTTTGCTTGCTCGAAGAATTTATCTCAGGCGAGGTCTATCACGTCGATTCGATAGTAAGCGAAGGAAAAACTCTCTGGAGTCTGGCGAGCGAGTATGGTCGTCCCCCGCTCGAAACCAGCCACGATGGGCGCGTTTTCCAGACGAGCGTGCTGCCGCGCTCGGGAGCTTCGGCAAAAGCCCTGAACAAACTCAACGCCGAGGTTTTGGAGAAGTTGGGCCTCACGCGCGGGGTGAGCCACACCGAGTTTCTCCGTGCTCCCGACGGGCGATTCTTATTTTTGGAGACCAGCGCCCGCGTCGGTGGGGCGCATATCTCGGACATGGTGGAAGCCGCGAGCGGCCTGAATCTCTGGGCGGAGTGGGCGAAGGTCGAGCTACGCGAAAGTTACTCCGTCAAAGAGCTACGAAAAGACTACGCCGGGCTTTTGCTCTCGCTCTCGCGCCAGGAATGGCCCGATTTAACCTCCTTCGACGCCCCCGAGGTGACCTGGAAGCTGCATCAGAGAAACCACGCCGGGCTGATCGTCCGTGCAAAAGCCCATGCCCGTGTTGAAGAACTGCTGAGTGAGTATGTCCCGCGCTTCTACGAACAGTTCCACCTGGCGCTTCCGCCTCGCGACAAAGCCGACCACTGAGCACCATCTCCCCGAAGCGCTCGTACCTCGCTTTCGCCCCTCTTCCCCGAGCGAAAGAGGGGTCAGTGATGGCTTTCAGAGTTTCCCGGTGAGGGTGAGGCTGGGTTTTGAGCCGATGCCCATGCTCCCGGTGCGCTCCAGCGTGAGCGTGTCGCCGTCGAAAGTGAGGGTGTAGAGCGGCGTGGCCGGGTGCTCGGTGTAGCAGAGCCGGAAAGCGAAGACATTCGGGGCGATCCAGGCACCACGTGCGGCGGTCGGCTGGGTGGCGCTGCGGGCCGGATGGTAGGTCGTGACGCCATCGCGCCAGCGGTTCAGCCCGACCAGTAGCGTGTGGGTTCCCCATTTGTCGGTCAGGGTCAGGGTCAGCCCTTCGGCATCGAACGCAAGGCCCAGCGCCGTGATGCCCGCTTCGTTCTCGTCGATCCGGTAGGTCCGATTCAGGGCGTTGGGCGACGTTTCTTCCCCCGTCGGATGCGGAATTTCGCCAGTTTCCCCCAGCCCCGATAACGGGGAGCCAGACAAGGCGAGACTTTCCCAGAGAGCGCTCAAGATTCCTTGCATGTCCTCGGTGCCCGCCGTGATCGCGACCACGAGCTTCTTGCCCGGAACCACGACGCAGAACTGGCCGAACGCGCCGTCGCCCCGGTAAGCATCGTGGCGGGAGCGCCAGAACTGGAAACCGTAGCCCTGGGTCCAGTCGCTTGGGCTGCTCGGGTCGCCGTTTTTGATATGGGAGCGAGTCGCGTCGGCCACCCAGCCCTCGGGCAGAATTCGCACTCCGTTCCAGACGCCATCGAGCCGGTACAGCTCGCCAAAGCGGGCGATGGCCTCGGTCGTGACGCACAGCCCCCAGCCGCCGACATGAATCCCGCGCGGGCAGCTCTCCCAGGTGGCGTCGGTGATTCCCAGCGGGTCGAGCAAGCGGGGCCGGAGATACTCCAATAAACTCTGCCCGGTGACCTTCGTGACAATCGCCGAGACGACGTAGGTTGCCAGCGAGTTGTACAGAAAGTGCGTCCCCGGAACTTTCTCAATCGGCGCTCCGAGAAACCCGCGCACCCAGTTGTCGTCCTCGCCCCACGGCTCAGCGGTATGCCCGGAAGACATCGAGAGCAGGTCGCGCACCCGCATCCGGGCTAAATTCTCCGAGATTTCCGTGGGAGTTTCGTCGGGAAAGAACGAAATCACCGGGCTATCGAGCGTAAAACGCCCCTCGGAAATAGCAAGTCCTGCCGCTGTGGATGTAAAGCTCTTGCTGAGCGAGTAGAGCTGATGGATTTTCTCGGGCGCATACGGCGTCCACCAGCGAGAAGCGATTTTCTCGCCATTTTCCAGAACGATCAGCGAGTGAAGCCCGAGATTCTGGCTCTCGACGGCAGCAACAAACAAATCAGTCCACGACATAAATCGTAGGTTCACTTTCGTGATGCGAAGAACCTTCCTCTCCCTTGACTTTCGTCCCACCCACATAAACGCTTATCTGGTTTCTCGCGGGTGATTCGAGGCTCGGCCCGGCAGCCGAGGCAGCGCTCAACGACCTGGGTGTCGCCCAGGCGATTGCGGTCATCAATGCCGACCCACGCATCACGGTCATGCCGCTGGATTGGGCTGTGATCGAGAGGAGCAACACGCTCACGACCATCGGCGAGATGCACGACCGTCAGATCGCGGCCAGCGCCGTTCTGCTGGGCGAAGCAGGCGAAAGCGTCGCGCTACTCACGACGGACCTGAACATAACCGCCTCAGGAGTCGTTCCCATCGTCTGGGATTGAGCAGCCATCCACCAATCGCGGGAGCTGCCGGGTGCGCTCCTGGGGCGAGTGGAGCGGGTCGTCGGGGTCGCACGGGACACGCACGAAACCCTCGTCCGGGTCGGCTACTCGTCGCCCGATCACCTGCCCCGCCGGGCCGTCCTCGGAGAAGCGGACCTCTCCTACCGACTCTTCGGCGAGAGGGCCACCGGCTTTAGCCGTGTGGGTGAATCGCCGTGCTTTGCGATTGACAATCTTGGTTCTAAGTGATAGAGTGGATTATGCTTAGGCAGTTCAAGTACCGATTGTACCCGACACCTGC
>JANLTX010000042.1:0-18005 GCA_031363095.1 Armatimonadota bacterium
GGAGCGATGCGTTTCTGTCGCCTTCGTAGTTATCTACAGACTTGTGGCAAGCAGGGCTTGAATCGACTGGAGGGCTTGATCTCCGTTTTCAGGGGACAGCCGATGTTACCTGCACTCCAAATGGAGGCCTGAGTAGTTACGATACGGCATGGCATCCATGCCGTTGTGGGCTTTTCTATCGGGCATATTGGCCGGGTTCCAGCCGTTCTTACTTGCCCAGTGCGCGTCGGCACCGGAGTAGAAATATCCCGTCCAGCCCCATTCCTCGGGGCCGCACACCAGCGCGTTCGGAGCCTCGGCTTTGATCATGGCTGCCGTGCCCCGTAGCTTCTCAAAGAGCGCGTCCATCGTCGCGCCGGTCGGCTGGACATCGCGGTGCGTGGCGTGCCACAGCCCCGGTTCGTTGTCCAGAACAAAATACGGGACTTTTGGCGCAAGAGATTTCACCCAGGGCCGAAAATAATCGGGCGCTGTGGGCTGGTTGGCGTCATTCGGGTTATTTTGGGTGATCTCTGCGCCGCTTAAGGTCTTGCCATTGCCCGAGTCCGGGCTTCCCGTGTCGGTTTTTTCCTGGGGGCCGTACTTTGCCACCGAATACGACCAGAGCTTCTCCCGATTCGGCTTGACTTTCGCAGTCCAGCCGATACAGGGCACCGTAATCATCGGAAGACTGCCCTCGGCGTGCGAGTCCGTCACGAACTGGGAGACCAACCCGCCCGGAGCCGTATCTTTCTCGGCAATAGATTGAAAGAACCAGTCCGAGCCACGGTTATTTCCGTTAATCTTCCAGTTGTAGCGCGTGGCCGAGTTTCCCCCGAACCGATGCAGCGGATTTCGATAGCCTTTGCCTTGCTTCATGTCGAAACTTGACCCATAGATCAATGGCGAGATCGGGCGACGGTTTTTGGTGATATCAATAACAACCGTGACCGGGCCACTTTGCCGTGCGAGGTGAGCGCTGATCAGCGAAAGCAATAAAATCAGAGCAAATAATCTCTTCATGACGGCGGCGTGAGTTCCCTGAGAATTTTCAGGGTCTCGGACAGCTCTGTATCGGTTGTCTCCCGGCCCAGCGAGAGCCGGATCGACGCGCGGGCCTGAGTCAGCGAGCGGCCCAGCGCGATCAAGACATGGCTTGGCTCCAGGCTCCCGGATGCGCACGCGCTCCCCGCCGAGGCCGCAACCCCCCGAAAGTCCAGGGCCAGCAAAAGCGTCTCGGCGTCGGTGCGGGGAAAGCAGACATTGAGGTTCCCCGGCAGGCGCTCGGGGCCGGGCGGCGGGCCGTTGAGCACGACGCCTGGGATTTTGGCCTGAATTTCGGTCCAGAATTGGTCGCGCAGGGGGGCGAGCCGTGCCGAGTTCGAATCGCGCCAGGTCGGAAGCAGCGCGGCGGCTTTCCCAAAACCTACGATGCCCGCGACGTTCTCCGTGCCCGCCCGTTTTTCGCGCTCCTGGGTTCCGCCGTGGAGCCAGGGCGTGAGTTTTGTTCCGCGCCGGACATAGAGTGCGCCGACGCCTTTCGGGCCGTAGATTTTATGGGCGCTGGCCGAGAGCAGGTCCACGCCCGATTTTTGAACATCGAGAGGGAACGCCCCGAGCGTCTGGACGGCGTCGGTGTGGAACAGCGCCCCGCTCGCGTGGGCAAGCCGTGCCAGCTCCGAAATCGGCTGGAGGGTTCCGACCTCGTTGTTGGCGTCCATGAGGCTCACCAGCGCCGTTTTGTTGGTCAGGGCTTCTGCGAGAGCCTCCGGCGCGACCCGCCCGTGCGCGTCCACGGGCAGAACTGTGACATTAAAGCCCAGCGCCCCGGCGAAGTGCGCCGTGTCTAAAACTGCGTGATGCTCGACCGAACTCACGATCAGCCCGTCGCGGCCTGAGGACTGTCGCGCCGAAAGAAGCGCCCCGAGCAGGGCCAGGTTGCAGGCTTCCGTCCCGCCCGACGTAAAATAAATCTCGCCCGGCTCTGCGCCGAGCGCTTCGGCGAGTGCGTCGCGGGCAGTGTCTATCGCCCGCCGCGCTTCCTGTCCGACGCGATGGATACTCGACGGATTCCCGAAGTGTTCAAAAAGAAACGGCAACATTGCGTCGCGTACCTCGGGATCGAGTGGCGTCGTGGCGGCGTGGTCTAAATAGATCACGGAATTTTCACGCTCTCTGCGGCGTCGTGCCAGCGCCCGGCGAGAGACTCGGGGGCAAGCTTTGATTTTTTGTGAGCCGCAATGCTCTTCTTGCGCCAGAGCGAATCAAACTCCCAGGCTCTCTCTTCATACTCTGCCAAAATCAAAAAAACGTCGCCCAGAAGACCGCGTAGCTCGGCCTCGTCGGCGCTTGTCGGGGCAGGAATTGTGGGCAGGTCGCGCTTGGACCAGACGCCAGAGACATCGGTCTCCAAAGAAAGTAACTTCGGGGCGTAGGGGATTCGCGGCACGTAGAGCGCCCGGCTTGGCCCGCGCCAGAGCAGCCCGAACGCCCAGAGCGTCAGGGGGGATTTTTCGTAGGCCGAGCAAGGATCGTGGCGCTCGGGCGAGCGGCGCAGGGAAAATCCCTGCGCCAGAAGCCGATTGCCCGACGGATGCACGATGTCGCGCCCGAAGAGCCAGAGCTGCAGGTCGAGCAGCGGCCCGACCTGCTTTCCCAGCGTGCTCGAAGCTCTCCAGAAGGGCAGCAGGTTCATCTCTGCTTCGTAGTGTACCGAATGCTACGGCTTCCAGTAGGTGCGATTGTACTGGGTAGCGGCTCCCTGATTGGGAATGTACCAGTCGCGCCCGGTCTCCGGGCTGTAGGTCTGCTCGAACCTGTGCCACTTGGCGTGGCCGTCGGTGAACGTGTAGTTCGCGCCGCCCTGGTAGCGTCGCTTCTCGATCTCGGTCTCCGAGCTGATGCTGACGCAGGTCGAAGCCGGGAAGCCTTCCCAGCACATCGGGTGGGCATGATCGCCCGCTCGGGTCGCACCGGGCTTGCTCTCTTTGTACTCGACCACATAGACACACTCGGCGGGCTTCTCGATAGCCGCAAGCTGCCAGCCCGTGCCCGCTGCTGTATTGTTGAGATACGCGTTGGTGACGTAGCTCGAAAGTCGTGGCGTCTTGCCGGGGGGTAGCGCCGCCAGATTGATTTTTTCCGGCCAGTTATCGGAGCTGTCGTCGGGCAGGCGACTCAGAGGTCTGGACTTGACATACGGCTGGATGGCGTCCAGCCAGCTCGGATCGGGATCGCCATACTTCCAGCCTGCAGGTCGTGCATGCGAGTTGAGCGGGAGGCTTTCGTCGTTGTCCTGAACATACATCTGGATTCCAAGTCCGAACTGCCGCGAGTTGGAGAGCGAGTTGATCGCCCGCGCCTTGCCTCGTGCCTGTGCGAACACGGGAAACAAAATAGAAGCCAGAATCGCAATAATAGCGATGACGACGAGAAGCTCGATGAGCGTAAACGCGTTTTTGAAGCGCATAGGATTACCTTTCGTAAAAAATCAGGCCGTTTCCGTCCGCGAGGACGTTCGGCAAGGCCCTGAGCGAGACATTTCAATGCCTCGTTGTGAATGGGTTACGAAAAGAAACGGGGTGGAGAGTTTGGGGGAATCGGAGCACGCGACAGCAACGAAGCCTGCGTGGAGACGGGTGAAACGCAAGTCAGAGCGACCAGCACAGGAATGGGCACGAGCTGCGGCGGGCTGAGCCGCGCCGGGACGCAGGCCAGCAAAAGACTCTCTGGGCGAGGCCAGGTCGCACGACGACGCAAACGACTGGCTTCCGGGCACTTTGCAGCAGCAGTCTTTCTTCGGTCCGGTCTTACACATCGCGCAGAGACACGCTGCGTGGTTTGCCGACGCGGTTTTCTTCGGAGCAAGCGCCGCCCCAAGAAAAAACGTCCACGCCAACATCAGAGTCAGCGCCACAGATAGCCATCGCCGAAGCATCTTTCTGCGTTTTACCACAAATTTGTTTTTGGGCGAATCCCAACTTTTCGCTGTATTTTTTCGATGAACGAACAACGATGCTGTTGAACTCACCCGGCCTGGTCTGGTTTTTTCTGGCGATCTTGAGCGCTGCCGGGCTTTCGCTGGCGGTGCTGCTGATCGCTCGAAAAAAATAAAAACGTACGGTATGCCATCACTCTCTCTACGAATCTGGAGCGGACTGCGGTCTGGCGCGACTCTGACCGAGTCGGCGCTACTTGTCCGTGCCCGGCGCGGAAATCGGGAGGCGTTCGATGGTCTGGTGCGGCTCCACGAACCGATGCTACGTCGGTTTCTCTCGCGGCAAAACCTGAGCGATGGGCTGGAGGACGTGCTTCAGGAAGCGTTTCTGGCCGCCTGGATCGCCCTGCCCGGCTTCGAGCCACGGGTGCGCTTCAAGACCTGGCTCTACCGGATCGCCCTGAACAAAGCGATGGATGCCCATCGGCGCACCCTGGACATCGTGCCCCTCGACGAGCTGGCTCTGCCCGCTGCCGATGTCTGGGATCGGGTCGAGAGCGCCCTCTGGGTGCGCGAGCTGCTTGCCGAGCTACCCGACTTGCAGCGCCTGATCCTGGAGCTGTACTACTTCGACGATCTGACGCTGGAAGAGACCGCGCTGGTTCTGGATCGCAATCTGAACACGGTAAAATACCACTTCTACAAGGCACACACGCGCGCGTTTCGACTTCGAGCGGCACAAGGAGACCACAATGATGGAAAAGAACGATAAACGCTGCCTTCAGGAGGACTCGGAGCTGCTTCTGGCGGCTCATGGTGCGCTACCCTGGTCCGAACTGCTGAAGGTCCAGCTTCACCGCCTGCGCTGCCCTGCCTGCCAGAAGCGCTACCAGGAGCTTCGTCAGACCTCGCAGTCGCTCTCGGTGGCGCTCTCGGCCCGCCCCCTGCCTCCGTCTGTGTCGGCTTCGCGCCCGGCCTTGCCGCTCTGGGGAGCCGCTCTGGTCTGCCTGCTGGCGCTCTCTGCCGTGACCTGGGCCGCCCGCTCCTACTTTGCGCCCGTGCCCGCAGAGAGCTGCATCACCGACGAAGAGCTTCTGAAACAGAACTGCCCGACGCCCTTGCCCTCGGGCAGAGCGACGGGAAAAATCCCCCCGGAGCGCGTCCGGGGGGATTAACAAGGCATTTATTTGCCGTCTCTGGCCTTGGTCTGGCCCAGGCGCATGTCGATGTTCTTGCCTGCTTCCATTCCGGCAGTTGCCGTCGGGTGCGAGGCCGTCGGTGCGGTGTTTCGCTCCTCAGGCGTTCCTTTATCCGCACAGCCAGCAGCAGCGATCACCAGAAAGATACCCAGACCCAGCCGGACTAATCGGTCCACCAGACACCTCCTGCAGCGGCGATGTTCGCGTTGGTCAGCAGGTCGCCACAGGGCTGGTTGGGAAGTCCGTAGACGCTGAACGGCAAGACCTCCGTCGGGTTGGCGCAGTAGAACTTGCGGTCGCTTTCATTGGACGGAATCGCCGTGTCTCGCCCAAAGAGCCGAATGCCCCGAAATTTCATGTTTTTCGCGTGGCCGTCGGCGTAACACACGTTGAACCGGCTGCCGTGGCGCAGGCTGCCCGTTTTCTTGGGGCCGGTGTACGAGTCGAGCATAAAGTCTATGCCCATAGTCGGGCGGTAGGTGTCGTAGCTATCGCCGTAGACAAAGACCTCGGCGGGAGCGTCGAGCGCCGCCAGAGATTTCCCGGCCTGGAACGTGGTCGCGCCGCCCGCCGAGTTGGTCCCGGTCTGCTCCGCGCCCACCAGTCCGCCGCCCGCGTAGATCAGGACGCCCCAGTTGTAGCCGTAGTTGAAGCGGTTTTTACAACCATTGGTCAGCGGGACGCCCAGCGGGGTCGCCGCGCTGTCGCGCCAGCAGTCGTTCTCCGTGGCGGAAGTGCTGGGGCAGCGCCAGATGCCGATGTTCTTCTGGTAGGGGTAGAGCAGCAGGTACTCGGCCACTCTCGGGACGCCCGGCAGCCAGTTGCTACCATGGATCACGGGAGTTGTTTCGTCGTAGTCCTGGGCGTACATCATCCAGGCCGTCCCCATTTGCTTCATATTGGAGAGACAGCTCGTCTGGCGGGCTTTCTCACGGGCTTGAGCGAACACGGGGAACAAAATGGCAGCGAGAATCGCGATGATCGCAATCACCACGAGAAGTTCGATGAGGGTAAAGCCTCTTTGAGACGTTTTCATTAGAATGCCTTTCTCAGAAAGAAGAACTCGATCTGATCCGGCAAGATTCTAAGAGGCATAGCGGTGTCAAACTTTATGAAGTTGATAAGTCGGAGTGAAGTTTTGGTTAAGCTTCTGCTCTGCCCCCGTGGCGTTTCTGCGCCACGGGGAGCGAACCTGGTGTCAGTCGGTGCCGACTGTTGGTTTTGCGCCGCCGAAGTCCAGGTACAGCCGCGCGTTGGCGTTTCCTGCCAGGGCACGCAGTGTCGCCAGCTCCTCCAGTCGAAGCAGCGCTGGATGGGTCAGATACGCGTCGGCGTTCTTCACCCGCTCGGCCAGCGCCTCCGCCTCGGCCTGTGCCTGGATGCGAAGCCCATGGGCCTCGGCCTCGGCTTTCTCCCGCTGGATCGTCGCCTGGGTCTGCGCCTCCAGCGTCTGGATCTCCGCGCGGGTCCGGGCCTCGACCCGCTGAGCCTCGCTCAGACGCTCGGCGGTCAGAACCCGGTTCATGACCTCCTGGAGATTGCCGGGGAAGACCAGATCCTTCACGTCGGCGCGGGAGATGGCGACCCCGTAGCCGCTCGCGGCCTCCCGAACCTCGCGCAGGATCTCCTCGCTCAGGTCGTGGCGGCTGGTGAGAATCTCCTCCAGCGGCATCGCCGCCAGCGCTCGACGTGCGGCAAGCTGGACATCGCTGTAGAGTCGGTCGGCGTAGCTCTCGACGTTCTGGATCGCGGCGCGTGGGTCGGTCACGCGGAACTGCACCAGGATGCTCACCCGGATCGCGACCTTGTCCTGCGTTAAAATCTCCTGACCCTTGATCGTCAGCTCCCGCGCCCGCAGGTCCACGAGCGTCACTTCGCAGGTCGGCGTGTCGGGCTTTCGGCGCAGCAGCTTCTCCCAGAGCGTCGGCGGCTGGCTTCCTATCGGCAACGTGTAGCGCCCCGCCTCCAGGATCGTTTTGAGGGCACCGTCCTCGTAGTACAGCCCGCGATGCGTCTCTTTGATCAGAATCTCCATTTTTCTCTCCTTGTGTTTTGCCCCCTAACCCCCAGTAATGGGGGGAATTCCTTGGTCTCCCCCGTTACCGGGGGCTGGGGGGCCATGACATCGAACCAGGGGGCTTGAAAAGTTCTATGCGGCGGTCCCGACCACTGCCGAGTCGGAGGATATGCACGCCCCGATTAGCAAATCGGAGCCATGGTACTGAGCCAGTCATGGCGACTTCTAAGGTCGGCAACTCTCCAGATCAGCGGGGGACCGCCCGAGTGCTCTGTCGCCGGATTTGCCCGGT
This sequence comes from Armatimonadota bacterium, assembly GCA_031363095.1. Lineage (GTDB taxonomy): Bacteria > Armatimonadota > Armatimonadia > Armatimonadales > Armatimonadaceae > JANLTX01. The sequence continues at coordinate 7,425 of JANLTX010000042.1, forward strand.
CTGCTAAAATGGACCGGATGCCCCCCTTATTTTTTGTTGCGCTCGTGCTTGCCCCGCTCGCAGGGCTGGTGGCCTGGAAGCTCAAGGCCCTCACGCCGTCGGGAGCCGTGGCTGCGGCAGGCGTGGGCTTTAGCCACCTGGCGTTTGGTGGCTGGCCCGGCGCGGGGGCGCTGCTTCTATTTTTTGTTACGTCCACCGCGCTCTCAAAAATCGGCAAACGCCAGAAAGAGGCGCTTGGCTTTGAAAAATCCAGCCGCCGCGATGCGCTCCAGGTGCTCGCCAACGGGGGAGTCGCTGCGCTCTGCGCCCTCTTGATCCCCATGATTGGGGATAGGGGCTTTGTCCTGATGCTCGGAGCGCTGGCGGCGGCGTGCGCGGACACCTGGGCCACCGAAGTCGGCTCGCTTTTCGGGGGAACTCCTCGAAAAATCACCACGCTCAGGCCCGTCCGCACGGGCGAGTCGGGAGCCATCTCACCTCTCGGAACCCTCGCCGCTCTTTGTGGAGCCGGGCTTCTTGCCAGCCTCTGTCCGCTTTTCTCCCCATTACTGGGGGTCAGGGGGATTCTTTCCGTCTTGCTGGGCGGGTTTCTGGGCAGCCTGGTAGACTCGCTGCTCGGCGCGACGCTTCAAGCCCAGTGGAAAGACTCGGACGGCAACTTCACCGAGATTCGGCACGGAAAGCCCGCACGCGGCTGGACTTTCATGAACAACGACACCGTGAACTTTATCGCCACGCTTACCGGAGCGCTTCTGGCCGGAGTTTTTTCTTAATGAGCCATGGCGAGATTCCGCGCTGGCGAAAACTCATGCTGGTGCTGGTGATGTTTCTCACGACGGGCTGTTTCGGGTTTATCCAGCCGTTCGTCCCGCTGTGGCTGACGGCATCGGGGGTGAGCCGGGGGCAGCTCGGGGTCGTGACCGGGGTCGCGACGGCCATGGCGCTCGTGATCCAGCCGCTTTTAGGCAAGCTCTCCGACCGGCTCGATGCCCGCCGCCCGCTCATGGTCGGCACGGCGCTGGTGGCGTGGGGAGCATACCTTTTGTATGGCCGTGCGAGCGGGTTCTGGCCGCTTCTTCTGCTCACGATTCTCGCCAGCAACGGGTTTATGTATCTCAATGCGGTGGGCGGGGTTCTGGTCGGGCGACTCGCGGGAGTGGGGCAGGGCGGGGCGGGGTACGCTCGCTACCGAGTCTGGGGCAGCGTCGGGTATGTGGTCATTGCGATGGGGTCGGGGCTGCTCATCAAGCCGCAGCCCGGCATGACCCGCGCCGACCTCGCGCCGATCTTTACGTTCGGACCCTGGATTTTCTTCTTGATTGCCCTTGGTGCCCTGCTCGTCCCCGACCCGAAGAAGCGAATCTCCGTAAACACGCCGATAGACGCCCCGAAGAAACCCATCGACCCGAACCTGGATCGATTTCTACTCGCTTTTGGATTGTACTCGTTCGCGCTCTACGGGGCAAGTAGCTTTCTGGCACTCTACATGCGGCAACTTGGCGCGACTCCCCGGCAAGTTACCTGGATGTTCGCATCGGGTGTGGTCTGCGAGGTTCTGGTGATGTCTCAGGTCGGGCGCTGGACCGATAAACATGGACGGACGCCCGCGCTGGCGCTGGGATTTATTCTGATGCCGCTACGGTTGCTTCTCTATATTCCGGCGCTGGGTCCGTACTGGGTGATCGGGGTCCAGTTTCTTCACGGGCTGAACTTCGGGATCGTCGGCGCGATTGGAGTCGCGTTCGTCAACGACCTCGCCGACGACAGCAACCGGGGAGCGCTCCAGGCGCGTTTCGCGGCGACGGGCGGCCTTGCGACGGCGCTCGGGCAGCTTGCCTGCGGCTACCTCGCCCAGAACTACTCGATTCCGGTGATGTTCGCGGCCATGGCGGGCGTCGGAATGATCGCCGCCGCTCTTTTGATTACCCGCGTCGGCGAGTCGCTGAAAAGGTAGCGGCAGATCATGGCTGGTTGAGGTAAAATGCTCGGTATGAGGATCGACTCACGTTTCACACCAGAATCTAAAGCAGTTCTATTTCCTGGTGACTGCCTCAAACTGTTGCGATCAATTCCCGATCAATCCATACAACTGATCGTCACTTCTCCTCCTTATAATATTGGTAAAGAGTACGAAGATCGTTTGGATCTATTAGATTATATTGCACAGCAATCTGAAGTCATTCGAGAATGTGTTCGTGTGATGAAAATGACAGGTAGTATCTGCTGGCAAGTTGGAAATTATGTGAATAAGGGTTCTGTTCTTCCTTGTGTATCGATGTGCTCACTATTAAGGTGTAATTTTAATGTCAGGATAATGATATGAATCTTATTAAGAAAAATATAATTGGTCAGATTGAAAAACTTACAGGAAATATTAAAAAGATCGGCAATAGTCTTTCACTGTTGCAACTAGATAATGGAAAACGTGTTTACTTCAGATATTCCAAAATACATGTAGGGAAAAAGGCGTTTTACGGTTTACGCTCTGTTGATCTCAACCATTTGGATGGTTTCGATTCGTATATTTGTTTTTCAACTGATTTTTTTGAGCCTGTTTTTGTGCCATATGCGGATTTTGAATATGCAATTCGCCAGTCAACTTTGGCTTCTGATGGGCAATATAAGGCTCAACTGATATTTGATCATCTGGATAGAGTATTATATCTTCCGAAAATTGGAATGGCAAGTCTGGAATCTTATGGTGGAATCGAAACCATTGCGAACTCTAAACCGATTGATACAAGGTTTCTTAGTTTGAATCATTGGCAAGTTCAGACCCTGCTTGGAAGTATCGGTGTGATGAAAGGATACAATGTTTATGTGCCGCTGAATAATATTGAACTTTTGGATTGGGATGTATCTAAACCATATTCAACAGTTCGAAAAATACCTGACTCTACTAGTCAAAATTTGCAATATGCTAATGAAATCGATGTTTTATGGATCGAAAAAGATAAAAATACTATAAGTGCTGGATTTGAAGTTGAACATTCAACACCGATATACTCAGGACTTTTGAGATTTAATGATTTAATGTTGTCTTATACAAATAAAAGTAGATTTTTTGTGGTGTCTAATGAGTCAAGGCGAGATTTATTCATTCGTCAACTTCAAAGGCCAACTTTTAGCCAGAGTGGTCTAGGTGAGTGTACAAGTTTTCTCGATTATAAAAATATTTTTGATTGGCACGAAAGATTACTGGGAAAAAAGTTGACAAATTGATAATTGAAATGGCATCATACTGCAACGGAATTGAATCCCGGACGGGTCCATTCCCCGGAGCTTGCTCCGCATCCGCATGAAATGCTTGGCTTTGCTAAACGATACAGAGCCGTAGCTTACGCGGCGAGCGCGGCGCGGACCTGCTGGCGGGCGCGAAACAGGCGGCTCTTGATAATCGGCGGCGTGAGGTGCGTGCGCTCCGCGATCTCTTTGTAGTCCAGCTCCTCGATGTGCGCGAGCCAGACGAGCTGGCGGGCATCGCGGGGCAGGCGCTCGACGGCCCGGCGGATCGCTTCGGCTTCCAGGCGCTGGAGGGCTTCGTCGGCGATGTCGGAGCCGATCAGCGGCGTCTCGAAAAGCAACTTCTCCTCCCGGCTTCGGGCGCTACGCACTGACTTGCAGCGGTTGAGAAAGACGCTCCGCAGGATCTGCCGAAGCCACCCGAGCGCCGCGCCCGGCTCCTGAAGCTGGGAGAACCGCGTGAACGCCCGAAGCAGCGTCTCTTGCACCAGGTCCTGCGCCTCGGTGTCGTCGCGGGTGAGGGCGAGCGCCGCGCGGGTCAGTGCCGCACGGTGTGGCAGGACGATTGTCTCGAAACTTGCGGTCATGGCTCTATTTTAGGGGAACCTGCCCGGAGTCTGCATCGGGCGCAAGGCGGATTTTTCTGAGCAAATATCCGTCTGTGGGTGGAAAAAAGACTGCTTGACAGCAGAAAATGATTATGATACAGTTTTGTTAGTGGGAAACCACTTTTCGTCACCCGTTTGTCGAAGGTTACCGAATGAGGTGTTTCGATGTTGAAAAAGGTGTTAGTGTCGTCGGTTTTGCTCGTCGTTGCTGGCTCTGTTTTTGGAGCTACCGCAGACATTCGAGGTCTTACCTATGCAAGGGTACGTCCTTCCATGTCTGCTCCTCCTTACCACTTCGTCAGTGGTGAGTACAAAGCCACCTGGACAACAAATAGCGTCGAAGGGCGTCTGTCTTGTGGCTGGCATTCGCCGCTTCCTTCTACTTTTGTTGTCAGCTTGATTTCCGGCAACAATTCGGTAGTCGCTCCAAATACGACTAATTATGTGCCGTTCGGAGAGTTTGATTCAGCCCGGTACGTGGGTTTTTATCAGGCTGACCTTACGGTCTTCAGTTACGGCCCATTTGCTCCAAACCCGACAATCCATGCTCAGGATACGGAAACCGTTACGGTTACGCCTTAGCTGTGTGTTGGAATGACTCTCTTGGTTCTGAAAATCAAGAGAGTCATTCTGGTTATAGTAAAAAATTATGAAAAAATTATATCTGATAATTACTGCTATTCTGCTTTCTCCTATGATTGTATTTTCAGGTGATTTAAGTAAAGATACGGAGTTGAAAAATAAAATACCTGATTGTAGTGGTTCAAGAAAATCATATTCTTTAATGAGGGATATGTCAGAAAAATCAAAATATCGGTTTATTGCTGATCCGTCGGACGGAGAAATGCGGATGATGTCCTATACTGTTTTTGCTAAAGATATTTCGATTGCAGATTGTATGGAAGGAATGAGTAGTGTCTATCGACTGCGATGGGAAAAAGAAATAAAAACAAAAAAAGTAAATTATATATTGAAAGATAGTTTTTCTAACTTGGAACATACTTTTGAGGCATCTACTCCTGAAGAAAAAAATATATTTCGCGAGGGAAGAGAGCTTATTAAGAAATTAGAAGATGCACCTGTGGCAATTCAAAATTCTATCTTTCGACAGCCTGTTTCTTTTTCCGGTTTACCTTCAGGAATGCAAAAATCAGTTAGATACATGATGGAGCAATTTGCTGCGGAAGAAGGACGTGCCGGTAGTTTGAAAATTAATTCATCTGAGATAAATTCGTCGAAAATAATGATTAATAAAAAGAAAAATCTGGGATTTGATAGATATTCTTTATCTTTTTCTATATCAGGTGGAGGTGGATCATTTAGATTTAGTGATTTTGATAATTTCAAGAAAGAAAAAGAAAATAAGCTAAAATCAAAGTCAGATTTATTGTTTGTATCGATACCCATTAATTTAAATAAACAACGAGATGTTGTAAGCTTTATTGATTCAACAGAAATTAATTATAGCGCAAATCGTAAACGTCTTTGGGAAGTTTGTCAGGATATATCTGCGAAATATGATTTGAATATATTTATGGATGCGAAAGATTGGCATACTCGAACTGCATCTATTAACGTTCAAAATAGGTCTTTGTTTGAATTTATGACCTATTTGCAATCCAAATATCCAGGAATTCATTGGGAACCATTGCCTGGTCGGATGCTGATTATTCGTGCGCCGCAGAATCCTGTGGTCACTCCTGCAAACGGGCAGCACGACTCTTCCGGGTAAATATCCGCCTACAGACCGAGAGCGCATTGGGGAATGTGCGGCATAATGAAAGCATGGCCTCTCGTGCGCCGCGCTTGCAGCGCCAGCTAACCTGGAGCTTTGTCCAGACGACCTTTCTGACGGCGATCACGCTGGAGGTGCTGGTGGTATTGCTGTTCTGGCTCTACGCCGCTCGCTCGCCGAGGGTGGCCCGCGATACGGTGGCGAGCCTGACCGACGATACCCTGCGGCTGGCGTTGCTCATCGATGCGCCGGGGATTCGTGAAAAAGCCGTCCAGAAGTGGCTGACCGACCAGCGCTACAGCATCGGCGGCGGCGGGATGCGCCTCGGGGATGCCTGGAAACGCGAGCCGGTCTACACAGCCCTCGTTCTGCCCGGCGGGAAGGTCTGGGGGTCGTCGCCCGACGACGCACGGCTCGACCCGGCGGCTCTGGCGCTGGCTGATGTGGCGCTCTCGGGGGAGCAAGACCCGCACAGGCTCGGGGTTCGACTCTCCACGACGGCGGTGATCGGGGCGGCTCCGGTCCGCGATGAAAAAGGGAAGCTGCTTGGCGCGGTGGCGTTCCGGACGCCCCCGCTGGTCTGGATCAATCCCGGCGCGACTCTGGTCAGCCTGGCGCTGGTTGCGCTGGTGCCCGCCCTTCTCTCGGCAGTGATCGGCGGGATCGCGGGCTGGGTCTCGGCCCGGCGGCTGACCCGGCGCTTCGATGCCATCGCACTGGCCGCCGACGGCTGGGCGCGCGGCGAGCTGGAGAGTCGCGCCCCCGAAAATCAGCCCGACGAGCTGGGAAGGCTCGCGCAGCGCCTGAATCGAATGGCGAGCGAGCTGAGCGAGGCGCTCTCCACCCGCCGCGAGCTGGCGGCTGCCGAGGAGCGCAACCGGCTCGCCCGCGATCTCCACGACACGGTCAAGCAGCAGGCCTTCGCCGCCGCGATGCAGACCGCCGCCGCCCGAGTACGCCTGTCCGCCAGCGACGCACCCGGCGCAACCGTCCACCTGGCCGAGACCGAGACGCTGATAAAAACCATGCAGGCGGATCTTGCCACGATCATCGCCGAGCTTCGCCCTGCGGAGAGCGGCCCGCCCTTGACGGAGCGCCTGACCCGGCTCCTCTCGGACTGGTCCCGCACCAGTGGCGTGACCTCGCGGCTCGTCGGGACAGCTCCGACGCTTCCGGAACCTGTCGCGCGGGAGCTGCTTCTGTTGTTCCAGGAAGCCCTCGCCAACGTCGCCCGGCACAGCGGTGCGCACTCCGTGGAGCTGGCGCTGGCCCGCTCCGGCGAGCTACTCACCCTCACGCTCACCGACGACGGCATCGGCTTCGATCCGGCCCAGGCACGCTCCGGGCTGGGCCTGACCAGTATGCGCGAGCGATCCGAGAGCCTGCCCGGCGGCTCCCTTACTCTCGCCAGCGCCCCCGGCCAGGGCACAAAAATCACCGTGGGGTTAAAACCATGACCGACGCGATCACTGTCTTGCTCGTCGATGACCACGCGCTCGTGCGGCGCGGGGTGCGGGCGTTTCTCGAAACGCTGGACGGAATCGGGGTCGTCGGCGAGGCGGAGTCGGGCGAGGAAGGCGTCGAGCAGGCCGCTCTGCTGACGCCCGATGTGGTTCTGCTCGATCTGATCCTGCCCGGCATCGATGGCGTCGAGGCGACCCGCCGGATTCGCACGATCAGTCCGCGCACGCAGGTGATCCTGCTCACCAGCTTCCACGACGACGCCCACGTGCTTCCCGCGATCCGGGCCGGGGCGCTCTCGTACCTCCTGAAAGATGTCGGCCCGGACGAGCTGGGGCAGGCCGTCCGCCGGGCCGCACGGGGCGAGGCGACGCTCCATCCGCGCGTCGCCGCGCAGGTTATGGCGTCGCTCAGCCAGCCACTCGCTCCCACCGCGCCTGGCCCCCATCTCACCGAGCGCGAGCTGGAAGTGCTCAGCCTGATCGCCGATGGCAGGAGCAACGCCGAGATCGCCGAGCGGCTTTTTGTCAGCGAGAAGACCGTCAAGAGCCACGTCAGCAATATTTTAGGCAAGCTACACCTCGCCGACCGAACTCAGGCCGCTGTCTGGGCCTGGCGCGAGGGCTTCAAAGAACGGTGACATGGACGCCCCGAAATTGATTACGTCCGAAGGACATCATGGCCGAAGGCCCTTAGCCACCGACGTTCATGTCGGTGGATTCATGTCGGCGGGGTGATAAAAAGAAAACCATGCTGGATTTAGAAGCGCTGTTGCCGCTCGCAGCCGCGTGGGTCGAGCAGGAAGAGGCCCGGATTCTGAGGGACGGAGCCATGCTCACGGACGCGCAGTTGGCCGACGCTCGCGCGGTCGGGGTTCGCTTCCCAGAGCGGGTGCGCGTGCTCATCGTCGCGCGAGTTCCGATGCCCGAGCACCCGACGCTGGTTCAGGCCGGAACCGAGGCCGGGCTTCTGGGCGGAGGAACCGTCGGGCTTTCCCTGCGCTATGGAATTTACGTGAAAGCGGGCTTTGAGACCGGGCGCGGGCTTCTCGCTCACGAATTAGTTCACACCGCGCAGTACGAGCGGCTCGGCTCGCCGCTGAGCTTTCTGCGGCAGTACCTCGGCGAATGTTTACACGTTGGCTATCCACAAGCGCCGCTGGAGCAAGAAGCGATCCGGCTCTCGGAAGCACTCTGCGGTACACTGAGCCTGTGAGTTACGAAGTTTTTAGAGCCATTGTCTGGGCGGTCGGGCTACCGATCATCGTCTGGCTCACCGTGCGGGCCGTCCGACGGATTCAGGCCATTCGCCAGCGCGACGCCGAGCTACGCGAGGAAGACGCCCGCGCCGCAAAAGACCCGTACGCCCGCCTCGCCGAGCTTTATAAAGACGAATAAAAACTTTGGGAACGGTTTTTTCGCGGGGCTGTAACTACGGGCAGAGGTTTTAAAAATGAGTAATTCTGTAGGTAAAGTCGCCTTGATCACGGGCGCGAACAAAGGGCTGGGGCTGGAGATCGCCCGTCAGCTCGGAGCGCAGGGAATCACGGTTCTGATCGGCGCACGCGATGCCCGCAAAGGGGAAGAAGCCGCCCGTACCCTGAAGTCCGAGGGAATCGACGCCCGTAGCATCAAGCTCGAAGTCACCAGCCCGTCGGATATCCAGAACGTCAGCAAATCTATCGAAGCCGAGTTCGGTAAGCTGGATATTCTGGTCAACAACGCAGGAGTTATGTTAGACAGAGACGGAGTAAGTGCCGATACCTTCCGAAAAACCTACGAAGCGAATGTTATTGCGCCCTGGGAGCTGACTCAGGCTCTACTCCCGCTCTTGAAAAAGTCTGAAGCGGCCCGAATTGTGAATCACTCCAGTATCTTAGGCTCGATTACCATGAACAGCTCGGACCAGATCAGCGCCGAGTGGCTGGCTCCGGCTTATAATTCTTCCAAAGCCGCGCTGAACTTGCTCACGGTGATTCAGTCCCGGCATCTGGCGGGAACGAACGTAAAAGTCAATGCCGCGCATCCGGGCTGGGTCAAGACCGACCTTGGCACCGACGACGCCCCGCTCGAAATCCCCGAGGGAGCCGAGACCGCTGTCTGGCTCGCGACTCTCCCCGACGACGGCCCGTCCGGAGGATTTTTTCACAAGCAAGACAGCCTTCCCTGGTAAAATCCGTGGTAGGTAAGGAGAGTGAGTGATGCGCTACGCTACAGTTGTCGCCAAGGTTCTGCTGGGACTTGGTTTTATCGTCTTCGGGCTGGATGGTTTTCTGCACTTCATGCCGTCGCCACCCCTGCCCGAGGGCCACGCGAGAACCTTTATCGAGACGATGAATGCGACTCCCTACTTCAAGGTCGTCAAGGGGCTTGAGGTTCTGGGTGGGCTTCTCATTTTAAGCGGGCGGCTGACACCGCTGGGCCTCCTGGTGCTCGGGCCGATTCTGGTTAACATCTTTCTCTTCGATGCGTTTATGTTCCCGATGGGGCTGCCGGTGGTTCTGATTCTCGGGCTTCTGGCCGGGTTTCTGATCTATCGGCACAAAGAACACTTCGCCCCGTTTTTCAAGGCGCGCGAGGAGCACTGTACGTTTCGAGGGAAGTAGGCGATAAAGCCCGCTGGGAAGAACTCACCGAAAAATAATTTTAAAATTTTCCCGGATTTTTGTCAGAATTGGCAATCTCACCCGTTGTAGTAAGTGAGGGACAACGAAAATGACACGAACTTTACTGCTGATTCTATCGCTCTTTGTGCTGACTTTGGGAGCGCACGCCGCCGAGGGTCCGGAGCCGAAAGTACCGCCTGCCAAACACACCGTGAAGCTACCGGCGAAGATAAAAACGCCGTTCGACGGCGGGCAGGTTCGGCTCAACACGGCCACACGCGATGAACTCCTGCGCCTGCCGGGAGTCGGACCGAAAGCCGCTGAGGCGATTCTTCTGTACCGTAAAGACGCGAAAGGTTTCGTGGACATCACCGAGCTTCAGAGCGTGCGCGGGATCGGGCGAAAGCGGTTTCTACGGCTGGCACCCTTCGTCGCTCTGTGAGATATTCCACAGCGGGCGAACCTTTTTCACTCGTCTACCTTCTAAGGGAAGGAGATCGTGGAGATGAAGGAAGAAAGCCCGAGGGTGGCGATGTTATTAACGCAGGAAGAGGCAGAGCATTTGCTCTGTCTGCTGCTCTTGACCGAGCCGAGCGAGCGGACGGACGCGATACTCTGCCGTCTCGCCGACGTCCAGCGTCTTCTCGGGCGCACACGCTGCGTCGATTCCGAAAGTGTGTGTACCGCGTTACCCTGCTGCGCCGCCCCCAGCGCCTGAGTGTTACCGGAATGATGCCGTAATGCCCCCGGCTTCAGCCGTGGGGATATTAAGGCATCGTCTCCTTCGGAGGAGACGCTTGCTTTGTGGTTATTAGGTCAAGTTGTGATATAATTCTTGCGTGAGCGTGATTTGCCTAAAATATAGAATTCTTCCCACAAAGGCTCAGGTGACCGCATTGAACCAGGCACTGGAGATTTGCAGAGAAGTC
>JANLTX010000061.1:0-22541 GCA_031363095.1 Armatimonadota bacterium
CAGCCATTGCCGACGAATTCACCGCAAGTTGTCTGATGGCGACCGGTCAATTCTGTACGAATCCAGGACTCGTGATTGTCCCGTCCGGAGAACTCGGCGAAGGTATCCTCGCTGCCGTTGCAGAACGCTTCGCGAAGGCGCCTGTTGGCACCATGCTGGCAGAAGGGGTTCGTGAAAGCTTTGGTCGCGGTGTTCGTACAATTCTGGATGCCGGCGCTTCACTGGTGACCGGCGGTCATCCAGGCGGAGGCAAGGGCATCTGTTTCCAGAATACGCTGATGCGCGTGTCTGGCCGCCAGTTCCTTGCAAATCCGCTTGTCTTCCAGACAGAAGCCTTCGGAAACGGTTCTCTGTTCGTTCTGGCCGAATCCCTGGATCAGATGCTCGAGATCGGCGAACTGCTGGAGGGTAATCTGACTGGCGGTATCTACTCCGATACCAACGGAAGCGATGATGTGGCTTACGTCGCGATCGAAAAAGTTCTTCGGACAAAGGTTGGGCGACTGTTGAACGACAAGATGCCGACAGGCGTCGCCGTGAGCGCCGCAATGAACCACGGCGGCCCGTTCCCCGCCACCGGCCATCCGTACTTCTCCAGCGTCGGGATGCCGTCGAGCGTCGCGCGGTTCTCCCAGCTCTGTTGCTACGACAATGTTCGGGGCGAGCGCCTGCCCCGCGAGCTTCAGGATGGAAACCCGCTGGGCATCTGGCGCAACATCGACGGCGAATGGACCCGCGCTTAGCGGTTGCTGCCGCGCTTGGGCAGGCCAGTCATGTGGGCGAGAACCAGGACGCAGCCTTTGTCATTGCCCTCGGGAGCCTGGGTCTGGACCATCGCCATGGCATCGCCCCGAGTGAACTGGACCTGCCTGGCATTGCGGATATTGGGCGACGACGGGCTGACGCGCTCGGTGTAGCCCGCTGCGATCAGCTTCTGGTTGTAGAAACTCATCACCTTGTCCGAGTCGTCGGGGCAGCGGAACGCGGCCATGGCCATCTTCATCTTGCCGCCACTGAGACCGCCCATCAGGCCCATCACGCCGCCCGCCGCTTTTGTCGCCGCAGGGTCGAGAGTTGCCCCCGGATAGAGCGGAATCTGCGCGGCTTCAATCGCCTTCACCGACTCCTCGGGCGACATGGCGTTGTTCAGCGCCTGGGTGAACTTGTAGCCGATGACGCCGCAGCCGACGAAGCCCAGCAGGAGGAACGTCCCGCACCCGATCCCGACCCAGGCCCATGGCGACATACCGCGCTTTGGCGGCGGCGCATACGTATCCGAACTCGAATTGAAACTCATTTTTTTGTCACTCCTTCACAGTGTACTACTATTGTGACCCGCGAGCGGGCATTCGGTTGCCACTTGCCTGCCAGAAATAGATCAGCGCGAGGATTCCCAGCACCAGCAGGACCAGCCCGACGATCTTCCAGACGCTGTACGGGCGCTCGCCCTGAACCTCGCCCGTCCGCGCGTTGACGACGACTTGATAGACTTTTTCGTTGAACCGATAGGCCGCAATCCAGATGGGCAGCAGAATGTGCTTGAACGTGACCTCGTAGTGCCGGGTCTGGATATGATCGATGATCTGCTCGTCGCCACCGATATCGGAGCGCACGTCGCCCTCGATGACCCCCGCCATGATGCCACGCGCACTCTCGAAACCGTCGCCCAGCTCGACCTGGTAGCGCTGGGCTTTGAACCCGGAGAGATACGCCGGAGCGTACGGTGCCAAATTCTCTAAATCCCAGGGCGCAAGCTCATGAAGATTGACCGCTTCCACCGACTTTGACGCAGAAATGGTGATGTCGTCGAAGTCGCGCGCGACCTGACCCTGCGCGGGCCACCAGCGGGTGCGCTGGACCTGGCGCGAGCGCTGGACGGTATTTCCCTGGTCGTCCTGCTCGGTGTAGAACTCCGTTTCGTAGTAGTGCTCCCCGCGCTGGCCGGTGTAGCCCGAGACGGTTCTTGAGTCGTAGGTCCAGAACGGGAGATAGACGCCCTGGATGCTCTCCTGACGCGCCATGTCCTTGAGGGCATTGGGCGCAAACCAGCGCGAGCCGAGCCAGCCCTTGATCTGCCCGACTGCCTGCTTTTTGGGCAGCCGAAACGGGAGAACGGCCTCCGGCGCGATCAGCGGGTCGGCGGCGGTCGGCTGGGCGACGATCTTCCCGCCGCAGAACGCACAGAAACCCGCCACCTCGGTCGGCTCGAACGTAGTCGTCGCCCCGCACGAGCCGCACGTGACTTGAACCGCGCTCTGGGAAAGCTGCGCAAGACGCTCCGGCCCGGCGTGCAGGTAATCGTCGAGCGGGTTCTCCTGAACCGGACGCGCGGTATCGTCCTGAGGAACGGCCTCTTTGGAGCCGCAGTACGGGCACTTCAGCGCCCCGGACGCCGGGTCGAAGGCCATGTCGGCCCCGCACCCGGCGCACGTGAAGCGTTGCTGGCTCTGACTCACTGCGGCAGAGGCGGCGGCGCAGCGGCGAACAGGCTGGAAACCTCGGGAACCGTGCTCGCGGCGACCCAGCCCGCCATGCCCTGCTTCCAGACCAGCGTCTCGCGGGTGACTTCCCCGGCAGCGATCTTCGCCGAAAGAGCCGAGGCATCGAGCGGGCCGACCTGCGCCCCACCAACCCCGACGAACCACGCAACGGCATTGGGCAAGGGCGGCGGCACACTGGTTCCCCCATTATTGGGGGCGGAGGGGGTCTGAAGCGTCTGGGCGAGCTGGCCACCCAGCGCGACGCCCATTCCCAGCTCCATGCCGGGGTTTCCGCCCCCGCTCATCGCGCCCGCCTCGACAGCATTGGCGACCTGGAACTGGGTGTAGCGGTTCATGTCGCCTAAGATTCCCATCTGGGTGCGCTTGTCGATAGCCTGCTCGACCTCCGGCGGAAGCCCGATGGACTCGATGACGACGTTCATCAATTCCAGGCCGTAGTCGGCGAAGTCGCCCTTGAGCGCCTCGCGCATCTTCTCGCCGATCTCGGTGTAGTGCGCCGCAAAATCGAACACCGGAATCCCGCAGCCGCCGATCCAGGTGACAAACTTCTGGACCATGAACGCCCGAAGCTGCTCTTCGACCTCGCCGGTCTCGAAGCTCGAACTGGTGGAGATAAGCTCCTGAAGCAAGATTCGCGGATGGCTGACCCGAAGCGCGTAGCTTCCGAAAGCCCGCACGCGAACCGGGCCAAGCTCGGGGTCGCGCATCGTGATGGGCGCGGGCGTCCCCCACTTCATCCCGGTGAACTGCTTGAGGTTGAAGTAGTAGACCTCGGCCTTGAACGGCGAGTTGAACCCGTGCTTCCAGGCGCCGAGCGTGGTCAGAACCGGAAGGTTCTTGGTCTCCAGCGTGTAGGTGCCGCTTGGAAACTCGTCGGCGACCGTGCCCTCGTTGACGAAGATCGCTTCCTGGCTGGGCCGGACGATGAGCTTCGCTCCGTTTTTGATCTCGTTGCCCTGGCGCTCGAAGCGATGCGCAAGCGTATCGTTTGAGTCGTCGAGCCACTCGATGACGTCGATGAACTGGCCTTTGATGGCGTCTAAAAGTCCCATGTTTCTCTAATTTCCCTCTGTAGTTTGCAGTGACACTTTACCCGAAAAATAGTTGCATCAACCGCCCGTGAGCAGCGCCCGGACATTTTCGATAGCAGAAGCCTCGGCGTCGCTGACGGGCTTTCCCCCGAATCCTAAGATCGTGCCCTCCTTGGACGCACTCGCGACGGCGCTTGCCAGCGAGAGAAGCCACTCCTGAAACCCCGGAGCCTCGACGGGCGCGTGGGCACGAATCGCCTCGCCCGCCACCTGGATCGAGCGCCGGGCTTCGTCGCGGACGCCGTCGGGCCTCAGGTTTCCCAGGTGCATCAGGTCGGCGCGCGCCCGGCCTTCGTCGGTGTCCAGCTCTTCCAGGATCAGATCGACCAGCGCGTTGTTGCCCGCGTTGGCTCGGGTGTCGAGCAGAAGTTTTTTGGCGGCATAGGCTTCTTTGAGCGAGCCGAGCGCCCCGCTGGGCGATGCCGACGCGATCAGAAGCCCCACCAGAAACGGCGCACGTAGCACCGCCGCCCACTCTTCGTCCCCAAACGCCGCACGATCCGCCATGGATAACACCCTCCGCCAAGTTTCTTCGCCGACGCCCCCCCGAATTCCTCTTGGTAGAATGCCGGGTATGAGCCATCGGCAATTTCGGGCGACGCTATCCGTACGAGGAACCCAGGTGGGCGTCGTGATGCCGTTCGACCCCGACGAAATCTGGGGCGCAAAAGCCCGCCATGATGTCGCCGGAACCATCGACGGCCACGGCGTGCGCGGGCCGCTCCAGAAAGACCGCGACGGCTGGATTCTATTTCTTGGTCCGACCTGGCGAGCGCAGGCCGAGCTGAACGAAGACAAGAGCGCCGAAGTAGAAATAATTTTAGCGCCTGAAGGCCCGCAGCTCGAAAACATCCCGAGCGAGCTGTCCGAAGCCCTCCAAAACAACCCCGATGCGCTGAATTTTTTCTTCTCCATCGCGCCGTTCTACCGAAAAAACTATGTCCGCTGGATCGAGAGCGCCAGGCGCCCCGAGACCCGCGCCGCCAGAATCACAGAGACCGTGAAGCTCCTGAACGAAGGCAAGCGCCAGAAATGAAGCTCATCGGGAGTCGTGCTTCTGGCAAATTCGATGCCTTAAGTGACTGGGATCATGTCCTGGAAACCTCGGACGATTTTATTACTTTAAATTCTATGATCGAGTCAGCACTCTGTGTCAAATACGACAAAAAATCAGATATCCATTTACTTACCCTGATAGATTTGGAATTTAACATGCATGATTTTAGCGAT
Source organism: Armatimonadota bacterium (assembly GCA_031363095.1). GTDB lineage: Bacteria > Armatimonadota > Armatimonadia > Armatimonadales > Armatimonadaceae > JANLTX01. The sequence goes on from JANLTX010000061.1 coordinate 4,823, forward strand.
GCAACAAATAAATTTACTACAGAATGGGAAGAAATTCTAACTATTATTGACTCTTCCGAATTTTCGGAGTTCTGGATTCTTGCTGTAAAACATTTAAAAGGGATTTATAGAAATTATTTACTGCTAATAGATTTAGGAATCGAGCTTTCACTAAAAATACTTCGAGATAAATTTGTTTCACAACATTTTGGAGTGGAGAACTATTATGATTTTTTTGCCTTTAAAAAACTGGGCACAGGCATCAATAAAACTCTTGCGCCGCTCTTTGACGTGACCGGGCTACCAACCCACACGAAGCTGGAGCGGATCGAGAAGCTGCGGGCGATAAATGCACTCTACGCGAAGCTGACTCCCGAGCGCTCGGGGGAAATTCAGCAGGGTATCGACAATGCCCTCGCCCGACTGCGCGACCACGAACTCGTTCAAGCGGCGGCGCGAAACCATCAAAGCTGGTTTTCGGAGACCTCGGACCCCACAAAAGAAGCGCTGATCGCGTTTCCCAAAACCGATGAGATCGACATCGACGGCGTGCTCGCTTCGGCCCGAGACACCGGGGTGGAAAAGGTCGGGTGCTGGTCGCTTCTGCCGACGATGCCAACCGATCTCGGGGCGCGGCTGCTGGCGCGGGGCTTTACGTGGGGCTGGCAGCCGCACTGGATGGCGCTGGACCTCTCCCAAACTCTGCCCGAGACGCCCGCCCCCGGCGACCTGGAGATCCGGGAGAACGTAGGCGGAGATGCCTGGGACGTGGAAAATCTGCCCTACTATGATCCCGCCGCGCCGCTGAAACTCTCAGAGCGGACGTCGCACTTCGGGGCGTGGCAGGACGGGCGCGTGGTCGGCCAGAGCGCTGTACATCTCTCCGAGAGCGACCCCACCATCGCCGGGATCTACAACGTCGGCGTGGTGCCCGAGGCGCGGCGACGCGGAGTCGGGCGGGCGATCTCACGCGCGGCCTGCGAGTGGGCGCGAGCGCGAGGTTGCCGGTACGTCTTGCTGAACGCCGCGACCCACATCTACGAAAAATTAGGCTTCCGCTCGCTGGGCTACGGCCAGACCTGGTGGCTCCACGCGCCTCTTCCGACCGAGGCTGTGGAGATTGTGGAGTTTGTGGAAGCCATCGGGCGGGGCGACGTTGCGGCTCTGGAGACGCTCCCCTGCCCCCCACTCGACGCGATGCTGGCGTGCAAGCTGACCCCGCTCGAACTGACGGCGAGGCTCAAGCAGCCCGGCTCGGCGCAGTGGCTCTTGGACCGGGGCGCAACTCCCCATGTTCTTGCGCTCTACGACCTGGGCTGGGCCAAGAGCTTGCCCCGACTGCTCGCCGAGCGCCCCGAGCTTCTCAACCGGCGGCGCGGCATCTGGGGCGCAACCCCGCTGCACGAAGCCGTCGAGCGCGACGACCTGGAGCTAACAAAACTATTGCTTGCGGCAAGCCCCGATCTGACTCTGAAAGACCATCAGTTCCACGGAACGCCCCTGGGCTGGGCGACGCACCTGGGACGCACCCGGCTGATCCCGCTTCTGGAAGCCTACGCGCGAAAGACTTTCTCGCACTCCGGCTGAAACAGAATCACCAGGCTGTAGACGCCCAGAATCGTCGATAGCCCCATGGTGCTGGCGTTAATCAGATGCAAAATCGAAAGAATAATGCACCCGATCCGCGCCCAGCCCGCATACCGGAGCATTCCTGCCCCAACCAGCAAGCTCGGCAAGCTGGAGAGTAGCACAACTCCCGCAATCAGCAGCCCGAAGCCACCAAAAAGCGCCCCGACCGCCCCTGCGCCCGGATCATGCGTCGTCGCCTGAGCGCCGACTAAAAGCCCGAATCCACCCAGCATCACGACAGCAATCAGTCCACCGAGCAAGCTGAGTGCGCCAAAAACGATGTTGAGCCAGGCAATGACCTGGATATGCGTCCGAAGATTGTCTGAAGTCATACTGTCTGCCCTCCAAACTTAACGGACACGCCCACATTTAAAAAGTTGCAATACCAAAACAGCAAACATTAAGTTTGATTCCTGCGATACACTCAAAACGCAAAGAGGCCGCTGGTTACAACAGCGACCTCTGCGCCTGCGGCGCAGGCCGCAGAAATACAGGAGAAAGGAGGAACGCCTCATGCCCGCGTTCACCTTCTGGGTGGCTGCGCTCATCGTCGCTGTCGTCAAGTATCACTTGATGCATCGGCTGATGAAGTAGCCTGACCAAAACCTCGCCGGACCTAATCCCCCGGCGGGGTTTTCCTGTGTTGAGAAGCCTCGGCTTCCCGGCAAACAGAGTATATCACTCGGACCAGAATTGCTCAGGGTATACTTTTTTATGGACTCCGAGCAAATCAGTCGCGGTTACGACCTGTGGATTCTGGTGCGGCGCTGGGCGGCGACGTGGCTGGACAATCTTTTCTTCGTGCTGGTGGCCGCCCTGCTGGTGCCGCTTGCCCGCATCGAGATCGCGGCGGCCCTCGGTGTCGGGGTTCTTTTCACGCTGCTGTACTACCCGCTCGCCGAAGGCTTGGCCGGAAAGACGGTCGGGAAATTTCTGTGCGGGCTATCCGTCGTGGACGCACAGGGAAGCAGGCCGGGCATCGGCAAGGCGCTGATCCGGACGCTCTGGCGACTGATCGAGATCAACCCCTTTCTGGTCGGCGGGGTCCCGGCAGGCGTCGCGGTCTGGACCTCGAAGACGCGCCAGCGCCTTGGGGATGCCTCGGCAAAAACCTACGTGATCGGCGACGAAGACCGGCCCGGTCAGCGAGGGCGAGGGCGGCTCTGGCCTCTGCCCGGCGCACTGCTCACCACGCTGGCGGCTATCGGGCTGTTCACCTTCAGCGGCATCTCCAGCAAGCAAGCCAGCCAGCAAAAACCCACCCCGATCTCATTTGAGACGCTACTCAAAAACCCGCCCAAAGACGGCTACTTTCGCGTCACCGATTGCTACATCGACGTTAGTGATGCTATTTATGAAATAGGAGCACCGGATAGCGCTTTCCCAGGAATTATCTCGCGAGCTTATGTTCCAATTCTCCCTGATGAATCTACCGATAAAACCAAAACGAAAATTCTTTTATCTACAGACGATAACAATACTCTGGAAATACTGAATGCATTTGAAAAATTCGACAAAGAAAAAGCATCTGAGAAAACAATCACAGAATTTTCCCTGAAAAACGCCGATAAGATTATTCAAAATCGAGATATTACCGGAATGATCTCCGAAGGGCCGCTTGTGGTAACGCTTCAGGGCGATGCGTTCCAAGAAATGGAAAAAACGCGGCTGGCAGAAAGTTATTCCGTCCTGAAAGAGGGCGAGACGCCCGGCTCCAACGAAGCGATTGTCGCCGGGCTGGGCGGCGGCTTTATCTGCCTCATTGCGCTGATCTTCTGGGTGCTCCTGCTCGTCGTCGCCAGCACTCCGGCGCGATACACTGAGGGGCAACCATGAAGACATATCGGGTCGCTCTGGCAGGCGCGACGGGCGCGGTCGGGGCGGAGTTTCTACAGCTTCTGGAGGAGCGCGATTTTCCGCTTGGCTCCCTGAAGTTGCTGGCGTCGGCGCGCTCGGCGGGCAAGACCCTGAAATTCAAGGGCAAAGATTTGCCCGTGGAAGAGCTGACGGCAAAAAGCTTCGAGGATTGCGACATCGCGCTGTTCTCGGCGGGCGGCGGGCGCTCCAAAGAGTTCGCTCCGGCGGCGGTGAAGTCCGGCGCGGTCGTGATCGACAACTCGTCGGCGTTTCGCATGGACCCGAGCGTTCCGCTGGTCGTGCCCGAAGTCAACCCCGACGACGCCCTGACGCATCAGGGAATTATTGCCAATCCGAACTGCTCGACGATTATTCTACTCATGGCGCTCACCCCGCTGCACCGACTCTGGCCCGTCAAGCGGGTTGTGGTGAGCACCTACCAGGCCGCGTCGGGCGCAGGAGCGCAGGCGATGCGCGAGCTGGAAGAGCAAACCGCCGATATTTTAGCGGGAAAGCCCGCGCAAAAAGAGATATTCCCCCACCAGATTGCGTTTAATTTATTCTCGCACAACACGGCAATAGATAGCACCGGCTACAACGAAGAAGAGCTAAAAATGGTCAAAGAGACTCGCAAGATCCTCCACGAACCCAACTTAGCCATCTCTGCGACCTGTATCCGGGTTCCGGTTCTTCGGGCGCACTCGGAGAGCGTCAATATAGAATTTATTGGCAAGAGACCGACCATTCAAGAAGCCAGAGAAGCGATTTCAAATTTCCCCGGCGTGATTTTAGTGGACGACCGCGCAAAAAACACGTTCCCCATGCCCATCGATGCCACGGGCCGCGACGAATGCCTGGTCGGGAGAATTAGAGAAGACCTCTCGCACCCGAATGCCCTGGATCTGTTTGTCGCGGGCGACCAGATCCTCAAAGGCGCGGCCCTCAACGGCTACCAGATCGCCGAATTACTTATCGAGCGCGGAGTTATTTAGCCAAATGTGCTCTGAAAGTGATCCCGAGATGGAGTTAATCTCAGGCCAGGTCTACCAGCGCCCCGATAACCAGCAACAGGTTTTTCAGGTGCGCGGGCGAATCCTATCGGAGTTCGGAGTAGACGCTGTGGTCGAGAAAAAGCGAATTTCGGATATTTCCAATACCAGAATCAGTAATCTAATCAGCGATTTCTATATTGATGATTTCGAATCACGTACGACTTTGGATGTCTTTCCAGAAGATATCGCTGAATTTCGAGCGATCAGCTACGCAGCAGCAGGAATCATCGAATATTTTTCCGTCGATGTACTCACGCGACGGATAATTGCTTTTCGTTTTCCGGAGAATAATTCCTACAACGAGCGAAAGATATACCAGGAGTCGGATACTTTCTTTCCGGTTTTCTTTGCAAGTGGAGTTCATGGAGTCAAGGTACGAAACATCCTGCCGTCTGCGGCAGTGTATGTGAAATTGGAGGATAGATGAGAGGTTCTTCGCCCCGGTGGGGGCAGGTGATGACGGCGATGGTGACGCCTTTCGATACGAGTCTGAAGGTCGATCTTGATCAGGCGCAGACGCTGGCGGCCTGGCTCTGTGAAAACGGCTCGGATGCGCTGGTGATCAACGGCACGACGGGCGAGTCGCCGACGACGAGTGCTTCGGAGAAAGTCGCGCTGGTGAAGGCGGGCGTCGAGGCGATTGGCTCGGAGAAAGTCATGGCGGGCGTCGGCGGGAACAACACAGCGGAGGTCATCGAGGCCGCACATGCCGCACAGAAAGCCGGGGCCGGGTCGATCCTGGCCGTGGTGCCCTACTACAACAAGCCGTCGCAGGAAGGGCTTTTCCAGCACTTCAAGGCCGTAGCAAGCGCCACCGACCTGCCCGTGATGCTCTACAACGTCCCGGCCCGGACCATCACGAGCCTCACTGCCGCCACAGTCGCCCGGCTGGTCGAAACCTGCCCGAATATCGTCGCCATTAAAGAAGCGTCGGCGGACCTGGCGCTGGTCGGCGAAATTCTTCGGCTCACCCCCGACTCTTTCGATGTCTACTCCGGCGACGACGCGACGCTTCTGCCTCTTCTCTCCCTCGGCGGCTGCGGCATTGTGAGCGTGATCGGGCATGTGGTCGGGCTGGACATGAAAGAGATCTGCCGCGCCTGGGTCTCGGGCGAGCGCGAAAAAGCCGCCGCCATTTTCCTGAAAACCCTGCCGGTGACAAGAGCCATTTTTTCGGTGCCGTCGCCCGCTCCGATCAAGTGCGCCCTGAGCGCCCTCGGCCAGAGCGTCGGCGGCGTACGACTCCCGCTCGTCGATTGCACCGAGAGCGAAGCGCAAAGCATTCTGGACGTTTTGAAAGCGTACGGGCTGGCGCTGTGAGCACCTCCGAAGTCCCCCGAAGCGCTTCGCTTTCGCCCCCGTGCGGCACGGGGGTTGGGGGAATAGACGCTGTTTTCATCGGGCAGCCGAAGAAGTATATTTCAGAGGACGGGACCGAGTGGCGCTCGTCGATTTTTCGGGACCGGGTGGACGGACCGATTGCGCTTGGCTTGCGCGGCTTTGCGGGCGATAAAGTGGCTGACACAAAGCACCACGGGACGCCTGCGATGGCGGTTTGTTTCTACCCGATCCGCCACTACGCGCTCTGGAACGCCGAGCTTTCCGCGAGCCTCGGGCCGGGTTGCGTCGGGGAGAATCTCTGCGTGAGCGACCTCGACGAGAATACGGTCTGCATCGGCGACGTTTTTCAAATCAGCTCCGCAACAGTTCAAATTTCGCAGCCCCGGTTTCCGTGCTACAAGCAGGAGCGGCGCACGGGCATCGAGGGATTCTTGAAGCGGGTTTTCGCCACACGGCGCACGGGCTGGTACGCACGAGTTTTAGAGATAGGAACGCTTCAGGCCGGAGACGAACTGATTCTCGTCGAGCGCCCGCATCCCGATGTTACGGTCGCCCGCGCCAATCTCCCCCTGCTCGGCCCGAAGAACCCCGAGCTGGCCCGCGAGCTTCTGGAAGTTGCCACGCTCTCCGACGGCTGGAAACACTCGCTCCAGCGGCAGTTGTAGCCTCCGTAAAAAGCACGAAGATCGTGCGGCAACACCCAGCGGCTGGGTAAGCAGAAGCTAATTGGTCGGGTTACACCGAACCCACCCGAGTGCTTCGAACCCACCCGAGTGCTTCGTTCGTTCCTCACTGCGCCTCGCCCTCCCTTCGCCGCGAAGGGAGGGTGGACACGAGGTTTACGAGTGGCCGGGTGGGTTCGAGTGGCCGGGTCGGTTCGGTGTAACCCGGCCAATTAGCTTCTGCTTACCCTCTGGGTGCTTATCGTCCTGGGAATTCGGACGTTTATGGTCCTGGGAATTTGGGGGTCAGTGAATCAGAGCGCGGACCAGGCCGCCGAGGGCGAGGCAGTGGGCCGCACCGACCGCTGCAAGAACCGCGCGGGAGCGGCTCTCGCGGACCCAGCCGCCGGTCGCAAAAGCCCACGCGACACACAGCGCTTTACCCAGAACCGACGACGCCGCGATACCGAGATAATAGCAGCCCAGCGCCGCCGGAGCGTTGAGCAAGGTCAGAAGCAACGCCGGTGCCGGAATCAGCAGCGAGAGCAGAGGGACCAGTCCGCAGATCAGCGCGACCACGTAGACGGCATTGGCCTGAAATCGGGTCAGCTTTCCCGATTTTTGAGCGCGCTTTCGCCGACTGTAGGTCACACTCTCTGGTTCGGACGGCGAGCCTCGGGGCAGGACCGGCACGAATACGGGGATTTCTGGTAACCTTTTCGCGATTGGCGTGTCTGACCCACACAAACGAAAGGAAACAAGCATGCAAATCGACCCCAAAGCCCTCGGGCAGAAGATATGGAACCTCATCGACGCGGGCGAACTTGGCCCGGCGCGGGCGTCGCTCTACCAGCTCAAGTTGCAACATCCGGAGTATGAGGATATTGCGGCTATGGAAGAGGCTATCGAGTCCTGGTACGGCGAGCAGGGAATCGCGGGGCAGCAGGAAGCCTGGAAAGAGTGGATTCCCGCGCCGCTGACGCTGTTTATCGGGTCGGGAGTGCTCTTACTGCTGGGAATCGGGGCGTTTGCGATGCGCGCTCTGGGCGAGCTGCCCGCGAGCGCCGGGTGGACTCCCTGGGGATTCTCTGCGCTGGCCGTGGTTCTCGGAGTTGCGGGCGTGCTCAGCGCGTCGATGGACCAGCGCTGAGGAGGTCCGCAAGTGCCAGATCGACCGTGGGAAATTTAAACGCGTAGCCCAGCGCAGCCGCTCGCTCCGGCACGACACGCTGGCTGGCGAGCAGAAACTCGGTGAACTCGCCGACCAGAACTCTCAGGGCGAAAGCCGGGACGGGCAGCAGGGCGGGCTTTCCGAGGGCGCGACCCAGCGCATCGGCGAACGCGCGGGCCGTCACGGGGTTTGGAGAGACCGCGTTGACGGCTCCCGTGTAGCGCGGGTCTTCCAGGGCGGCCAGAAACAGCCCGACGACATCGCCCAGGTGAATCCAGGGCATCCACTGCTTCCCCGACCCGAGCGGGCCGCCCAGGCCCAGCTTCCAGGGCGAGAGTGGCACCATCGGCGGGCTGAGCATCGACTCCAGTGCGCCGCCGCCGCGCCCGAGCACCTGCCCGATCCGCAGGAAGCACACGCGCTCCGGCCCGGCTTGCGCTGCCGCTTCCCACGAAGAGCAAAGCTTTCCGAAGAAGTCAGGCGACGGCGGGGAACTCTCGGTGATTATTTCGTCGCGCCGGTCGCCGTACAGCCCGACGGCGCTCGCTTGCAACAAAATTTTGGGCTTTAATTTCGCAAGCGTCGCGGTCGGTTTTACCCGGCTCTCGACGAGCTGTTTCTTGAACTCTGAATCCCAGCGTTTCTCCGCGACACCTTCACCCGCGAGGTTTATCACGGCATCCGAGGCTTCAACGGCGGCTCGAAGTGCGTCGTTATCGGTCCAGCCGACGGCAGGGAGGTTTTTCACGCTCTCGGGCGTCCGGGTTACCAGCGTCACGCCGTGGCCGCACTCGGTGAGCGCCGTTGTCAGAGCGCGGCCCAGAAAACCCGTTCCGCCCGCGACGAGAATTCTCATCCGCGCTGCCGGATCACCTGGGCGGCGTGGTAGCCATCGTGACCCAGGATCATGCCCGCAAAGCCGTCCACCGAGAGTGCGCCCCAGTTCCGGACGCCCTCGCGCAGCCACGCCTCGGGCGGGAGCGAGCGCAGGAGCGCGGCCAGCGCGGACCGGCCCTCGGTGAACCGCGCCAGCGACTCGGCCAAATCCTGCTCCGAGTAATGGTTTGTTATTGCCAGCTCGCCCTCGTCGATGTCTTCCAGAAACGGGCGGTCTTCCGACGCAATCCGGGAGATTCTTGCGTGCCAGATCGGCTCCCAGTCGGCGAGATGCGCCACGACCTCGCGGATCGTGAAACGCTCCGGGTCGGGCTGGGCGTCGATCTGGGCAGGCGTGATGCCTTCCAGCAGCTTTGTTAACACCAGTGGCCCGGCCTCAAGTCCGGAACACAGGTAATTTCTCACGTAGTTATTCATTTTGACAGTAAGTCCTCCACAAATTGTTCGATTCGGTTTGTAATTTCTTCTTTTGGTAGGTCACTCTCGAAATCTGAACCGGTTGCATACACAAAGCGCGGAACAATCCAGCAGCGAAAGTCCAGCATCAGCGAGTTTGCCAGCGAGAGAACCGACATAAAGCTTCGTTGTCCGCCTGCCGCGCAGAGAAAGCCCACGGTTTTTCCTTCGAGCGCCGCGCCGGGCAGTGTCTCAATCGCTTCTTTGGCCGCGCCGTTGACATTGAAGTTGTAGATCGGGACTGCAAAAACCAGGTGCGTGGCGGAGAGCGCCGCATCGATCAAGTTCGAGCGCTGAGAGTTGTCGCGCAGGTCGATGTAAGCGCAGCTCACGCCGCGCTCGCTCAGTTTTTGCGCGGCGCACTTTGCCAGAATCTGAGAGCGCGAGCCGGGGTCGAGCGACGCCCCGACGATGCAGACGGACGGGCTACTCATTCAGCCACGCTCTTACAAGCTCGGCTTGCTCGGGCCAGAGTAGCGCGGGCAATGGGCCGTCGAGCGGGAACCAGTCGGTGACGTAAGAAAAATTCGGGTCGGTCGGCCTCGGCTCGGTCTGGTGGGTCTGAAAGAGAAAGTAGTGCGTCGTGATCCACCGGCGCTTGTCGAAGCTCAGCCGCTCAAAAACGCCCAGAGGCTTGATGAGCGTCAGGTCGGAAAAGCCCGCTTCCTCCTCTATCTCGCGCCGGGCCGCCTCTTCGATAGACTCGCCCGGATCGACTCCGCCCTTGGGCAGAATATAGCTGTTCAACATGCCCTCGCCCCGCGTCAGTGCCAGAAAGCGCCGCCCGGTTTCGTCGTCTTCTCGAAAAATAATCCCCCCGGCGCTTGTTCGGTCTTTCACCCCGGACTCGGGCCGCACGTACCAGCTCTCATCGATCACGCCCCGATTGTACCCCGCGTTTGCCCCCCGGCCCCCAGGTTTGGGGGAGATGGTGTTATACTTTCTTTATGAAGCTCTGGCGGCTCTGGGATGTGCTTTTTCCCGTGTGTCCGCTCGGCTGGCAGGCGGTCAGCCGGGTGCGCCGGACGCTCAAAGACCCGAAGATTTCTTTGCTTGCCCGGCGCTGGGGTCCGGTCTGGGCGGTCTTTAGCGACAAAGACCCCGCTCACAATCGCTTTGTCCATCGGGGAAGCGGGGCGGTCTATCGGGGCGTCACGCTCCGGGAAACCGAGGCCGAGGTTCGTCAGTTCTTTGGGCGCTATCCCAGCCCGCGCCGGGTCTGGGTGCTGGAATTCCCCTATGCCGCAGAGGAGCAGGAGGCGCTGGAGCAGACGTTGCTCACGCTCGGGGTTCCGCGAAAGTTCGTTCCGGGCTGGGAGATTTTCTGGTCCGATGGAACCCTGTTCTACGGCTCGGAAGCGGCGATTCGCTGGCTTCAGCAAGCGTTTCAATCCAATGGCCTGGACGGTCGTTGCAAGCGGGTCTTTCGCCACCGGATCAGGCGGGCGCGGCTGTTTCGGCTAACGCACTTTGGCCTCTCGCTCCGGGAAGCTCTGGAAGACAACGGGCAGTCCTGGCGCGGCCTGTCCTCAAGCTGCGCATTCGACGAGGTGCGCTGAGTGCTACGCGTAAACTTTCTGGACTGCGTCAAGGAAGGGCTGCGAAGCGACGTTCTTTCCGGGAACTGGAAGGCTACCTGGCACACGCCAGGGCCATTGGTTCGACGAATAATTTTGACGACGATTTCTATTTTGATATTCTTAGTCGTTCATATTCTGTGGATTCTATTTTATATTGTGATTTTTCCGTTTATCGGATTAGTTTTGGTGGCTATGTTTTGCCTGGGAAGAAAAACGGCTCCGACTCGCTGGTATTCTGTTTCTATTCCTGTTGATCCGCAGGAATATGATGCGCTGCGCTTGAGTTTATTAGATTCAAGCACGCCGGAAATTCGGGAAGGCGTTCGGTCTTCCGTGGCCTGGGTAACGGATACCCTCTGCGTTGCACCGGAGCGAACGGCACGTTGGGCCGTGGCTCAACTCGCCAAAGAGAATATTCCGGCCCGGATTCGGTTCGTCGGGTTTTCGCGACCGAACCACGGGCTGATTCTAAAACCGACCGAGTTCAACGGACCGATCAGTACGCTCATCGCCTCCATTTATCTTGATGTTAATAATGCCGATTTGAATTCCGTGGAATAAATTCCCGGCTTGGTAAGAATGTCCACCTCCGTGGACAGGCTCAACGATACTCAATGAGTATCAACAAGCCTTTTTCGACGCAGGTCGAATAGCTTACTCAGCCGGGAATTTATTCCACGGCGTGAAACAGGATAATTTTTGTTAAATTGCTGGCAGTAATTCAGAAGCTGTTTAGATACCCCTCTTCCGCCGAGGAACGAGGCATTGAGGGAAGAGGGGGCAGGGGGAGATGGCCTCTCAACGCGCCTCGATGACTCTGGTCCAGGTCTTGGCGACATCTTCCGTGAGCCAGATTCCGGCGCTGTCCGACGCCAGCCAGCGTTTCCAGTTTTTGGGGTCCACCACGACAGCTTTGACATCCGCGCCGGGGCCGCTCTCACTGCGCCGCTCGATAGGGGACCAGTCGTCGGTGCCGCAGAATGTCCGGTAGAAAACTCCCTTGCGAGACACAAACGTCATGAAGTCGCTGCCCGCGATCAAAACGTCGCCGTCGCTCTCTGGCTTATCTTCCAGGCTCCGGTCGAATTTTGAAAAACCTGCGCCGTCGTCGAGGCGGGGGCGGGCGCTCTCGATTCCGTACCAGCGCCGCTCCCGAAGCGGGTCTTGAACGACGCCGAGCACCGATCTGGGCTGCTTCTCAAAAGTCTGTCCGTCGTCCTCGGAGCGCAGAAGCTGGATGTCGGTGGACAAATAAACTCGCCCGCCGCGTCGATCAAACGTCAGCCCGAGCGGTTTCCCCTCGAAACTTGGTCCCTTGCGCCAGGTCCGCCCGCCGTTCGCGCTGGCCTGAACCGTGCCGCCGATGGCAGCAAGCAGGGCATCGGGCATCTTCGGGTGCCTCGCGAGGGCGATCTTGCCGTCGAGAACCCTCTGCCAGCTCTCCCCATAATTCGAACTGCCGAAGACCGCGCCTTCGGTGACGACCAGGAGCGTCTCGGGCCGTCGCGGGTCGGGCAGGATCGCCTGGATCGCCTGGATCGCGTCTTTCCCCGGCTTGCCCGCCGCCTCGAAGCTTGCCCCGGCGTCGCTTGAGCGCCAGAGAATCCCTTTCTCGCCGCCCGCCCAGACGACCTTCGGGTTCACCGTCGAAAAAACCAGGTTCAGAATAGCCATTGTTTCATTATGGCTGATTTTCGCAGCACTTTCATCCAGGATTTTGCGGGCGAAACTCGACGAAGGTTTCGTTTGCGCCGGGCAGAGGTTCAAAGCCCAGGACGATCATGATCTCGCCGACAAGCGCCGTGACCGGATTCTCGCCCGTGCGCCGGGCCGAGGGGAGGGGCTGCCCATTCAGCGTCGCTTTTCGGGCCGCGCCGTCCCAGAGGGCGGGGACTTCGCTGGGGGGAATCTCCAGCGCCCAGGCCGCGAACAGCCGGAGCGGGACACGCCGTCGCCCGCCATCCAGCTCGACGGCTTCGCCCAGCTCATCGCCCCACTGATCGGACCGTCCGGTGATTCCGACTTTTGCGCGTGGCTTCTCAAGCGCGGCATCGAGCAGCGCCCGGCCCTTGCTCTGAATGGCATCGGAGTCGGGCACGGAGCTGTCGCCCGAGCCGGGGAAGACCAGCGTCTGCACTCCGGCGTCGATTCCGATGTTCCTGTAGCGTCCGTTGACAAAGTTCGGGTTTCCTAAAGCGTCGTGTACCACAAGAGATGCCTCGCCTAATTTCTTACGCGGCCCGAAGTCTCCTAAAATAGCAAAAATCAGCCGTCCGTGCCAGGTGATGGCTGCATAGTCGCCCAGTTTCACACCATGTTTTTTCGCAAACCATGGCGGAAGCACAAAAAACGAAGTCAGACTTGCATCGAGCGCCCGTCCTGCGCCATCGTGGAGGCTGGTATCTTTCTGTGCATCGCGGTCCTGGTCGTTGTGCGGCCAGCGCCCGTCGCAGTCTACGTCGAGATCCGACTCGAACAGAATCAAACCCGTGGCAAGTTTTAAGACCGTGGGCGATTTCACAAACGAAAACGGCCCGGTCGGGGTTTTCGAGTTGGCAAGATCGAGTCCTTGAAAATCGATAGCAAGTTTCATAGTGTAGATATTCCCCAAAGCCAAATAAAATTAAACCTGAATTCATGGAACCAGTAAGAACTAACCGCCAACGATTAGACGTTATTCCGATTAGCGCCGTGGACTGAAGTCCCGGCTGGACAAGCGATTCGACCTTCGTCGAAAGAACGCAGTTGATAGTTATTACCTGTTATCATTCTGTCCACGAAGGTGGACATTCTTGCAAAGCCGGGAATTTATTCCACGGTAACTAACCGCCAACGATTTGCCAACGCCTGGACGTTATTCTGAGCCTGGAGGTTGAAAGACCATGGATCAGATTCTCTACTGGAACGAAATTGCGCTGGACGCGAACCGAGACGTACACACCGCGCCCCTCGACGACAGGGACGCGATGGCCCGAGGCCCGGCGCACAGTGCCCGCGCACTCGGCATTATTCACCTGGCGATGCACGATGCCTACTTTGGGATCGCAGGCGGCGGGCCGCTCTACGATCAGACTCCGAATGTGTACCCCCCGCCGCCCGCCAACTCCCCGGCGACGGTCGATGCGGCTATCGCTGCCGCTGCCCACGCGACCCTCTCTGCGCTCTACCCGAGCATGAAGGCGACGTTCGACCGGAAGCATCGGCAGGCTGGCCTGACCGGAACTCAGGCGCAGCAAGCGGAGGGCAATAAGTACGGGCTGGCGGTGGCGAGCAAGCGCCTCGACGACCGCAAAAACGACCCGAGCGGTAGCGACAACGGCTACTCCGGCCCGACCGCACACTCGGACCACCGCCCCGACCCGGACAACTCGGGCCAGGGCTACTACGCGCCGTTCTACGGACAAAAATCAAAACGGTTCGCCTCGGCGCACTTTGATCTTGCCAAACCGCCACGTCCGGGCCATGCGAGCTACCTTCCCGCTCTCAAGCAGGTGCGGGCCAAGGGAATCGCGCCGGAGCTTTCCGGAAGCATCCCCGAGGCGAAGCAGCGGAAGGCCGACGAGACGATCATCGGGCTGTACTGGGGCTACGACGGAGCCGCAAAACTCGGAACCCCGCCCCGGCTCTACAACAAAATCGTCCGCCAGGTTGCCATGGCGAAGGGCAACACGCTGGCGCAGAATGCCCGGCTGTTTGCGCTCATCAATGTCGCCATGGCCGACGCCGGGATTCTGTGCTGGGAGCAGAAGTACATCCACACGCTCTGGCGGCCCGTGCTGGGAGTCCGTGAGCACGACGACTCGATGGGGCCGTCGGGTGTGGCTGGATCGCCGGTGAGCAACGAGGGCGACCCGACCTGGCTGCCGCTGGGCGCTCCGAGGTCCAACGAACTGGGTAAGAACTTCACCCCGCCGTTTCCGGCCTATCCATCGGGGCACGCGACCTTCGGAGCAGCCTGCTTCCACATGACCCGGCTGTTCTACGGCGTTCCTGCGGGAAATCGGGCTGCGGATACAACGGTTCTGGGGCCAGGTTTCTCGTTCGTGTCGTCGGAGCTGGACGGCGAGACGACGGATAACCGGGGAACGGTCCGCCCGCGACATGTTCGGAAGTTTCCGGGAGGACTCTGGCAGATGATCGTCGAGAACGGACTCAGCCGGGTCTACCTCGGAGTTCACTGGCACTTCGACGCGTTCGCTACCAAGAACGACGACGGCGTCACGCCAGACCTGACGGAGAACATCGGGGGCGTCCCTCTGGGGCTGAACATCGCCGAGAGTATCTTTGCCGGTGGGCTGAAGAAAGTGTAGGTCCGCAGGGGGAGCTTCGGGTACACTTCGGGCATGGAGACTCTCGACACTGCCGTTGACCCCGGCTCCCCTGGATTTCAAGCCAACGCGGCGCACCACAAAAAGCTTGCCGACGAGCTTCGCGCGCGTCAGTCCGTCGTGCGGGCGGGCGGGGGCGTGGAAGCTTGCGAGAAACATCGGGCACGCGGCAAGCTGCTTCCGCGCGAGCGAATCGATGCGCTGCTCGATCCGGGTGCGCCATTTCTGGAGTTCTCGACCCTGGCTGCGAGCGGGCTTTATGACGACGCGGCTCCCGGCGCGGGGATCGTGACGGGGATCGGGACCATTCAGGGCCAGCCGTGCGCCATCGTCGCCAACGACGCCACGGTGAAGGGCGGGACGTACTTTCCGCTCACCGTCAAAAAGCACCTGAGGCTGCAAGAGATCGCGGCAGAGAACCGCTTGCCGTGTATCTATCTGGTCGATTCGGGCGGGGCGTTCCTGCCGCTCCAGGCCGAGGTCTTCCCCGACAAAGAGCACTTCGGGCGGATTTTCTTTAACCAGGCCCGGCTCAGCGCTGCCGGAGTTCCCCAGCTTGCCGCCGTGCTCGGAAGCTGCACGGCGGGCGGGGCGTATGTCCCGGCGATGAGCGACCAGACCGTGATCGTGAAGGGCAACGGAACCATTTTTCTGGGCGGCCCGCCGCTGGTGAAAGCCGCGACGGGCGAGGAAGTTACCGCCGAAGCCCTCGGCGGCGGCGAGGTCCACACCAGGCTCTCGGGCGTGGCGGATTACTTAGCCGAGAACGAACCCGAAGCACTGGAAAAACTACGCGAGTGGGTCGGACACCTTCCGGGCACGTCGGCAAGCCCACCGTTTGAACCCGAAGAGCCGCTGTATCCCGCCGACGAACTTTACGGCACTCTTCCGACCGACCTGCGCCAGCCGTTCGAGATCAAAGAAGTTATCGCCCGAATCACCGACGGCTCGAAGTTCTCCGAGTTCAAGCCGACGTACGGGCCGTCTCTGGTGTGCGGATTCGCCCGAATCGGGGGCTACCCGGTCGGAATCATCGGGAACAACGGCGTTTTGTTCTCCGAATCTGCTCTCAAGGGAACGCACTTTATCGAATTATGTTGCCAGAGAAATATCCCGCTGGTTTTTCTGCAAAATATCACCGGATTCATGGTAGGTTCTCGTTACGAGCACGAAGGAATCGCCAAGCACGGCGCGAAGTTAGTTATGGCCGTGAGCTGCGCGTCCGTCCCGAAGTTCACCGTGATCGTCGGCGGGAGCTTCGGCGCGGGCAACTACGGCATGTGCGGGCGAGCGTTCGGCCCGCGCCAGTTATGGATGTGGCCCAACGCAAGAATCTCGGTCATGGGCGGCCCGCAAGCGGCAGGCGTCTTGAAGTCCGTCAAGGGCGACGCCATGACGCCCGAGGAAGAAGCCGCGACCATCGCCCGCTACGAGCGCGAGGGCAGCCCGTACTTCGCCACCGCTCGCCTCTGGGACGACGGCATCTTAGACCCCGTCCACACCCGGACCGCCCTCACCCTCGGCCTCGCCGCAGCCATGGCACACCCGCCAAAGCCCACCCGGTTCGGCGTCTTCCGGATGTGACGGATTACCGGTGGATCGTGAGCGTATGGGTCTTACCATCCCAGGAAAACGTGAGTCCTAAAAGAGCGTTGAGCGCACTGAAGCGGGCTGTGGTGAAGCCCTGAATCGTCTTGCGCGTGATCAGAACGGACTCGGCATGGAGACGGTAGCGAGCTGCTGTGCCCTCGCCCTCGATTATCTCGCCGCCGAAGAAATCGACGAAGTCACTCACCGAGACCCAGTTGCTGGTGCCATCGAACCAGGCGTCCAGGTCGATGCGGACGGCGGACGCAGCATCGTCCGGGGCATCAAGCAGGATAGTGGTTTTTGGAAGCGCTTCGTCGGGCGGGTCAGGTCGGGGAGGCTTCTTCCCGGTGAACTCGGGGATGAGGGCATCGACGGCTGGCCAGCCACCGGAGCGCTGTCGCTCCCGAAGCTCCCGAATCTTGAGACTGGTCTTGATCTCAAAATGCGGCTCATCGTTGATCGAGACCCAGTCACCGCCCCAGGCAAGACCCAGTGCTTTGCCTATCTTTCCCAGTTCGCGGTAGTGGGGCGACTCGAAGATCGGGTTTTCCCCACGGAAGATCGTGACATCCACTGCGATCCCGTAGTTGTGGTTGGAAAAGCCACCGCGCGCTCGGGTGACGATAGAGCCAGGTTTGGTACGTCCCTGTGCAAACAGGTCGTCCTGCTCGGCAAAGGTTCTGTTGCCGGAGGTCACAACGGCTTTCAGGCCCAGTGGGTTGAGGTGAGCATTGAGCCGCTCATGGAGTTCGGTGAACCAGGGTTGCGCCTTTTCGCGCAGTGTCTTAATTTTCTTCGCAGATCGTTCGTCTACCGACATTGGTGCCTACTTTCTACCAAATTTATGAAATCGTCGCTCCCGTAGCGGATACGTTCAATCAGTATATCGCACCGATTGCGCCGATCTATCAGTCATCCAACCGAACCGAGAGCAAGCGGACGGGGAGTTTTGAATCGTCTGAAAGGGGAAGAGGGTCGGCGGCGGGTCAGCAGAAGCTAATTGGTCGGGTTACACCCCGTCTCCCCTCCTCCGTGCCGGGTAAGCAGATCCCTACAAGTTCGGTTACACCGAACCCACCCGAGTGCTTCGAACCCACCCGAGTGCTTCGTTCGTCCCTCACTGCGCCTCGCCCTCCCTTCGCGGCGAAGGGAGGGTCCGAGCTTGCGAGGGGGTGGG
>JANLTX010000107.1:0-26899 GCA_031363095.1 Armatimonadota bacterium
AAAGTTGCTCTTCACAACTTTTGTATTTTTCTCAACCGCAGCCTCGGTCGCCCCTCCCTCCAGTTTGCTGATTTGCTGGGCTGGAGATGAGGAGAGGGGCGTTGCGCCCCTAATTCACAACAAGCGTTTTATTCGACGGAAAAATACAGCGAATATCAATAAATAGCATCACCAGCAAGACCGATTTCAAATGCGTTTGCCCTGTTTGTTCCGCCCGCTCCCAAATTTCCCCGTTTCATCTCCCCGACCCCTATCTAACCTCCCCCGTTCGGTTACCCTTCTGCCGAACCCACCCGAGTCCTACCTTCGCGGTGAAGGTAGGGTCCGAGCTTGCGAGGGGGTGGGTTCGAGGGAGATGGCGGAGATGCTACAGGTCGCTTAAAAAATCAAACACGGTGTCGCTGGAGCCAGGAAGACCTTCGTGGCCGAAGTCCGGGTAGATCAGCAGGTTTTTCTTGCCGGGGATCTTATTGAACGCCGCCATCTGAGTGCTGGGCGGGCAGATCGTGTCCATCAAGCCCATCGGCATGAGAATCTCGGCTTTAATTCTTGGCGCAAGATGCTGGTTGTCGATGTAGCCCAGGCGCTCCCACCAGAGGTCTTCGCTCTTGTGGAGCGGGTCGAAGTGCCGGAAAAACTGCCCGATTTCGTCGTAGGCACCTTTGGCGAGGTCCATCTCCCAGAC
Source organism: Armatimonadota bacterium (assembly GCA_031363095.1). Taxonomy (GTDB): domain Bacteria; phylum Armatimonadota; class Armatimonadia; order Armatimonadales; family Armatimonadaceae; genus JANLTX01. Next base: position 686 of record JANLTX010000107.1, read on the forward strand.
TCGCTTGTAGTCGCACAGAAACGGGAACGTCGGCGCGGCTTTCTTGATTCGAGGTTCGAGCGCGGCGCAGGCGAGAGTTAGCCCGCCGCCCTGCGAGCCTCCCAGCGCCCCCACCCGAGCTGCGTCCACTTCGCCCATGGCCATCACGATTCGGGCAAGCTGAGCCGTGTCTAAAAATGCCGAGCGGTAGTAGAGCTTCTCCGGGCCGTCGATCAGGCCGCGAATAATGTGTCCGCATAGCGTGTTGCCCTTCACCCCACCGATATCTTCCGAGAGTCCGGCCTGGCCCCGGCAGTCCAGCGCCGCGACCGAGAACCCCTGTGACGCCCAGACCAGCTTGCTATTCCAGTCACCCGAGTGCCCCGAGTAGCCATGAAACTCGACCAGCGCCGGGTGGGGGCCGTCGGTTTTTTTCGGGCGGACATACTTGGCATGAATTCGCGCCCCGCCGACGCCCCGGAACCACAGGTGGAAGCACTCGGCGAATTTTGACTTCAGCGGATACGGCTCCAGCGTGACCTCGGGGTCGATAGCGTCCAGCTCCGCCAGCGCCCGATCCCAGTAGTCGTCGAAGTCGGCAGGGCGCGGGTTGCGGCCCTGGTAAGCGTACAGTTGCTCCAGTGGCATGTCAATTAGCGGCATCGTTAACCGAGTTTCACCATTCGCCTGGAAACTTCCTGCCAGAAGCAGCGCAGGAAATACGGAGGCAAGTGGCGAAAAGCTCGGCCATGAAGAACGACGAAGCGCTACTGAGCGCCGTGATGAAGCGGCAGGTGACGCTCTCTCTGCGCGTCGCGGCCATTTTTATCGCCGTGCTACTCGGGCTGCCGCTGCTCAACGCCTACGCCCCGCAGCTCGCTCAGAAGAACATCGGCGGGTTCTCGCTCACCTGGCTGGTTCTCGGGGTTCTGTTCTACCCGCTCACCTGGATTCTTTCGCGCTGGTTCATTACGTCCAGCAATAAAATCGAAGAAGACCTTGCCCGCGAGCACGGAGAAAAGACAAAATGAGTCTGATTCCGTTATTTTTTGTGATCGCCGTGACGCTGGCGACATTTTTTCTGGGTCTCTGGGCCACCAAGCGGGCGCAGTCGGCCTCGGACTTCTTCGTGGCGGGGCGGCAGGTCTCGGTCGGGATGAACGCTGCGGCGATCTCGGGCGAGTATCTCTCGGCGGCGAGCTTCATGGGCGTCGCCGGGCTGGTCATGAAGAACGGCTACGATGCGCTCTGGTACCCGGTCGGCTACGCGGCGGGCTATCTGTTTTTGTTACTTTTCATCGCCGGGCCGCTAAGACGCTTCGGAGCCTACACGATCCCCGATTTTGCGGAAGGCCGCTTCGACTCGCCGCTCTTTCGCAAGATCGCCGTGACGTTCGTGCTGTTCATCGGGCTGTTCTACACCATGCCCCAGATGAAAGGCGCGGGCGTCACGATGAACTCGATCATGGGCTGGCCGTACTTCGTCGGGATTCTGGTGGTGGGCACCGTGATCTCGGCCAACGTCGCGCTGGGTGGCATGAAAGGGATTACGTTTGTTCAGGCGTTTCAATACTGGGCCAAGCTCTTTGCCATCTCGGTGCCGGTGTTTGTTCTCATGGCGATTCTCGGGCCGTACCACAAGAAATTGGAAAACTTCACCCAGAAACCCGGCGGTGCACCGACCGCGCCAAAAGATGTCACGCTGAAGTTCGCCGGAAAAGACAAAGCCCCCGCCAATACCGTCGGGTTTTCGTCGCTCGGGGAAGCGACTCTGATCTTCTCCAAAGACGCAAAGATCGAAAAAGTTTCCACGGTGCGAAAAAGCGAGCCGGGCGAAGATGCTCTGAGGCCCGAGATGTCGCTCACGACCCAGCTTTCCCAGGGAATCACGCCCGGAGATTCTCTTACTGCCGGAACGCAGCTCACGGCGTTCCCGATAGTCGTGACAAAAGAGCAGAAGCCGGTCGAAAAAAACGGCAAATCTGTGATGACCGCCCCGAAGATCGAGTTTTCCGAGCCGACGGAAGCGGTTCTGAAAGCCGGGAGCTTTGTTCCGAACGCGCCCGGCAACAAAAAATGGAGCGAGCCGTACGGACCGCTCACCAGCGCCTCGGGCTACCCGCTGCTCTACACTTACTCACTGATTATCGCGCTGGTCTGCGGGACCGCCGGGCTTCCCCATATTTTAGTGCGCTTCTACACCAACCCCGATGGACGCTCGGCCAAGCGCACGACGTTCTGGGTGATGGTGCTCATCGGGGTGTTCTACTTCTTCACGCCGATCTGGGGCACACTGGGCCGGGCGGACATTCCCTGGCTCTATGGCAACAACAAGACCGATGCCGTGGTGATCCAGCTTCCGCGCATCTTAGAAAACAAGCTTCTCGGGGAGATTCTTGCGGGAATCACCAGCGCGGGCGCTTTTGCGGCGTTTATGTCTACGTTCAGCGGGCTTTTAGTCTCGATGAGCGGAGCTGCTGCCCACGATGTCTACGGAAAAATCATCAAGCCCACGGCGACGCCCGAGGAGCGGGTGAAGGTCTTCAAGCTTGCGGCGGTTGGAATCGGAATTATCTCCATGGGGCTGGGGCTTCTGGTCGAGACGTTCGATATCGCCAAGCTGGTCGGGTGGGCGTTTGCGATAGCCGCCGCGAGCTATTTCCCCTTGCTTCTGCTCGGCGCGTGGTGGAAAAAGCTCACCATGCCCGGCGCGGCCACCGGAATGCTGGTCGGCGGGACGCTCTCGCTGCTGGCCGTGTTCGCGTTCATGCTGGATAGCTTTAAGATCATTACGATAGAGAATCCGCTGGTAAAAACCCTCTGCGACCAGCCCGCGATCTGGGGAGTTCCGCTCTCTATCGGGCTGATGGTGATTGTCTCAAAACTTACGGCCAAGACCATTCCCGCCGACGCCAACCTGAAGATGCTCCGACTCCACGCCCCCGAGGAGCTGGGACTCTCCAAAAACTACATCGACGAAACCCCTGGAGCCGCCCATTGATTCCCCTGCCCGCCCCCCCCGCCCTCATTAGCTCCCCCATTATTGGGGGCCAGGGGGTAAGTGACCTGGAGCCGCTGATCCGGCGCTTCCAGACCGACGAGCGCTCCCTGGAGAGCTTCTACGAGCTGCCGTTCTCGGAGTTTGCCCGCGCCCGTCGCCGTCGGCTCTGGAAAGAAACAAAAGAGAAATTAGACGCTCTGCCGTGGGAAAAGTTAGATGCGCCCGCCCGCATCGATGGGATTCTGCTGGACGGCTACCTGGCCCATCAGGAGTCTCAGGAAAAGCTCACCGAGCGCCGCGAGAAAGAGCTGTCTTCGCTCCTGCCGTTCGCAAAAGAGATCGTCGGGCTGGAAGAGGCACGGGTGCGTGTCGAGAAACCCGACCCGGAGCGCTGGGCGCAGGTTCTGACGGAGATCGGGCGTCAGGCAAAGGCCGCGCGGGAGAAAAAACAGGAGCTGTCTCCGACGCTCGCTCTGCGCACTGCCCGCGCTCTGGGCGAGCTGAGCCAGGCGCTCACGCGCTGGCAGGGGCACTACGACGGCTTCCATCCGCTCTTTGGCTGGTGGTGCAAAAAGCCCCTGGAAGACGCCCAGAAAGAGCTTGCCGAGTACGCAAGGTTCCTGCGGGAAGACATCGCGAAAATCAAGGGCGCGGATGCTGACCCGCTCATCGGCGACCCCATCGGGCGCGACGCGCTGCTGGCCGACCTCGCCCACGAGCGAGTTCCGTACTCGCCCGAGGATTTAGTCAAGATCGCCGAGCGCGAGTTCGCCTGGTGCGAGGCCGAACTCAAAAAAGCGACGAAAGAGATGGGCCTCGAAGGCGATACCAAAGCGGCTCTTGCGAAAGTCAAGACAAAGACGGCGCTTCCGGGCGAGCAGGACGCGCTTGTGGCGAACCAGGCCCGCGAAGCTATCGAGTTTTTGAAGAAAAACGACCTGGTCACTATCGAGCCGCTGTGTGAAGAGACCTGGCGCGTCGATATGCTGGACCGCGAGGGCCAGAAAGTTCTCCCGTTTGCGGCCTACGGCGGCCAGAAGATGTTAGTTGCGTATCCGCTGGACTCCATGGACGATGCCACCAAGCGCATGAGCCTTCGGGCCAACAACGAGCACTTCACCCGGATCGTCACGCCGCACGAGCTGATTCCGGGGCACCATCTCCAGGGCTACATGGCCGAGCGGTATAGAAACTACCGGCGGATGTTCTCGACCCCGTTTCTGGTCGAGGGCTGGGCCTTGCACTGGGAGATGGAATTGTGGGAGAAAGGCTGGGCGCGTGGCCCGGAGGATCGGGTCGGGATGCTCTTCTGGCGGATGCACCGCTGCGCCCGGATCATCGTCTCGCTCGGCTTCCACCTCGGAACCATGACTCCCGAGCAGATGGTCGATTTCCTGGTCGAGCGGGTCGGCCACGAGCGGTTCGCCGCCACCAGCGAGGTCCGGCGCTATGTCGGGGAGGGCTACTCGCCGCTGTACCAGTGCGCCTACATGATCGGCGGGCTTCAGCTCCGGGCGCTGGAGAAAGAGCAGAAAAACCGCTCGCCCCGCGAGTTCCACGACATGGTTTTAAAAGAAGGCCCGATTCCCGTCGATCTGATCCGCGCGGCTCTGAGCGGCGAGAAACCCGCCCGCAACCGAGCCGCCTGGAAATTTTAGAAATTTTTTCAAGAATTTTGAAGTAAATCCGTTTAAAGTTGGTCTAATGGGGTACACTAAACGTAGTGGGTCGGCCAGAGCTTGGTCGGCCAGTGACCTGACTTGAAAGGACTGGTAAGTGTGATGGTAGTCAAAACATCGAACGTGTCTCTGATTATTCGAAGTGCTGTCTGTGCCTTCGCAATAGGGATCGGCTTGATCGGGGCGGAGATCGCTCTTCCCTCCGGGCAGCGCCTCGTGTTAGGGGCAGGCAAAAGTTGTGCGCGAACAGAAGGCTGTGGTCAATGTTCTGCGTCAGAAATGCTTACGCTTTGTTATCTTAACTCTTCTGGAATTACTCTGTCTTGTAAAGATTTTGACAATGATGGAATTAGTCACTGTGTGCCGTATATTCAAAAAAATTATCGTTGTTGGAGTCCGACACATCCTTTAGGGTCGGTGCCGAGAACCCAGTGTGTTTTGAGTGGAAATCCTCCCACTGTAGTTTGCCAATAAGATGACGCAAGTTGGTTATGGTGGAATTTAAATTTCACCATAACTATTTTATGTGAGAGATTTGAGGTAAGTGATGCGAAAAAAAACTATGATCTTTGTGATTTTGTCTGTATTAATTAGTCTTACATCAGGAATTTTATGGTATCGTGCCGGTAAAGGTCGTCCGGTTTTAGATACTTCCCAGGGGGTTCCGAATATTTTAGAGGCTGGGAATCCTGATGATGCAATAAAACGAGGTGGAATTCTTATAACAGAGTTAAGTAAGCATAATTGGGATCCTTTTAAAATTGAAAAATCACTTATGATATTACCAGATCAATCTATATCTGATATACCCGAAATTAGGACCTCTGAAATTTCTAATTGGTGTATTGTATCTTTAGACGATCCTGCTATTCCTGAAGTTGCTATTTATACCGATCTCTATGTTAGAAGAAATCTGAAAGTATATAAAGGTGATATAGGTACGGCAAATCCTGAAGGTTTTTATATTGTAGGTTTCAGAGATGGCAAAATTGGAAGAGTTCCGTTAAGTGAGGTAAGAGTTGCTGTGATAAAAGGTGTTGGAAGAAGATTTGTATTTTCTGGGACAAAATTTTATAATAAAAATTTGCCTTTAGCATATAAAAAATCATGATTAAAGAAATATCTGATGAAAAACGCATTTACTTTAATTGAGCTGCTTGTTGTAATTGCTATAATTTCTATTTTGGCCGGTCTTATTTTTTCGGCTTTTGCGACGGCACGGGGAAATGCAAGAAGCACCGTTTGTGTGTCTAATCTAAGGCAAATCGGAACTGCGATTTCTATGTATTCCGTGGATTATGATGGGTATCCGGTATGGGGCGGCGATCCTGCTGATCTTTATGCAGGAGTATGGGGAAGTAATCAAGATATTGCTAATATGAAAGCACAACATGAAGTGTTGATGCCTTATATTCGTAACAAAGAAATATGGAAATGTCCTTCAGATACTGGTTTTGACTCTACAGATAACTCTGCTGATCTATCGGCTCATCCTTCCGATTTTATTCAGTATGGTACGAGCTATCATACACGGACAGAAATAATTCTAAAGAAACGACAAATTGATTCTTTGATAGGAATTGATCCCAATAAAAACGTTGTGGGTCACTCGCAAATAGGATTTATGTTTGATGGTTCTGGTGAGTGGCATCGTCGATCTTTGTCCATTAAAGATGTGAATAATTACAGGTATAACATTCTTTATTTAGATGGGCATGTCAAAAATATGTCGCGTGAAGGTTTTTCTTACTTATGGAGTTTGGCAATACAATAATGCCTTTTGAGCCTGTATAATCTTCGGGTATGGACCTCCTTCAGATTGTCTCGGTGGAGCAGGGCGATGTTTTAGACTCGGTCTGCGACGTGCTGGTTTTGAAACACGCGCAGGGGTTTTATGGAGCCGATGGCGTCGTGGCGAGCCGTTTGTCCGTGGTCGAGCCGGGGCTTTCCGGGCTGAGCCTGCCACCCGATAAGTACAAATTATTACTTACCGAGGGCACGGTTTCTGCCGAGCGGGTTTTGTTTCTGGGAGTGGTCCAACTCTACCGGTTCGACTATGGACAGATTCGCAGCTTCGCCCGCTACGCGCTCAAAATTCTCCAGAAAGAGCAGCCGCACGTCGCAACTATCGCCATGACGATGCACGGGATCGGGTACGGCCTCGACGAGCAAGAGGCGTTTTTAGCGCAGCTCGCCGGAATCCAGGATGCGTACCAGGCAGGAACCGTCCCGGCAAGCCTCAAGAAAATCGTTTTTGTGGAGCGCAACAAGGGCCGCGCGACCCGCCTGAAAGAGATTCTGAGGGAGCAGTTCGCCGCGCCCGCGATCACGGCGGGAGCTGCGTCGGAGCAGAAGCCCCACGTTTTTGTCGCGATGCCGTTCTCACCCGAGTTCGAGGATGTCTATCGCTTCGGGATTCAAGGCCCCATCAACGACGCGGGCTTTTTGTGTGAGCGCGTGGACATGGCGCACTTCACCGGAGATATTTTAGAGCGAATCAAGACCCGGATCGAGACCGCCTCGCTTATAGTGGCTGATTTGACGGGTGCGAACGCCAATGTGTACCTCGAAGTGGGCTATGCCTGGGGAAAGTCCCGCCCGACCCTGTTAGTGATGCGCGAAGGCGGCGAGCTGATGTTCGATGTGAAAAGCCACCGCTGCTTGTTCTATAAAAACATCTCAGAGCTGTGCGAAAAGCTCGCAAAAGACTTGAAAACGATCCCGCATTGAAAATCACCCAGCGGCTGGGTACCCGGCCTCATAGAAGCAGACCTCCGGCCTGCGAGAGCAGGGGCTGCCCCGGAGGGGCACTTTTAATAGGCCGGTATTTTCAATGCCGGAGCTTATTGAGGCTGGACGACAATTCCAAGGGCTTTGCTGATAAAAATCAAGCCTTCTTGAATGTGTAGATCCCAGTAGTCCCAGTTATGCGCACCAGGAAACTCGGCGTATTCGTGGGGGATTTTAAGGGCGTCTAAATGGGCTTTGAAGTCGCGGTTTTGCTCAATCAAGAAATCATCGACACCACAATCAAAGCGCAGAGCCGGGAGATTCCCGGCTTTCTGGACTTTTTCGGCCAGAGAAAACAGGTCTTTTTCAGAACCGACGTGGTTCTTGCCCAGAATCCGGCGCATCTGGTCGGAGTAGGGGCCAGATTTATAGTCTTCCGTATGGCCCCAGGTGAGCGCCCCCGAGAGGCTGTGGGCGGCGCAGAATTTTTCCGGGTGGCGCAGGGCCAGAGCAAACGCGCCGTAGCCGCCCATCGAGAGTCCGGCCAGAGCGCGGGCGCTGCGCTCGGGTTTTGCGGGAAGGGTTCTCTCAATACGCTCGATCAGCTCGGTGCCGATGTCCGTGCCATGCGCGTAGCCCTCGGCGGCGTCGGTGTAGAACCCGTGGCCGGTGTCGGGCATCACGACGATCAGGGGAAGATCCGTGACGTAGCGCTCGATGCTGGTGCGGCGCAGCCAGATCGTGTGGTCGTCGGAATAGCCATGCAAAAGGTAGAGCGTCGGGTAGGGCGGCGTCCCGACCTCGGGGAGCAGCACAAACGCAGCGGTTTGCTTTTGAAGGGTCTTGGAGAAGTAGCGGTAGTCGAGAAAAGCCATGATCGGTTCCTAAGTGCGCTTGCCCCAGCCCAGGCGCTTCAGCAGGAGGTAGGTGGGGATCGAGAGGAGGGCGTTGCAGGCGGCGTTGACCAGGGTCGCGCGCCACCAGATTTCCAGCCGGACGTGCGGGTAGCCCAGAAGATAAAGCACCTCGGTGAGAAGCGTCCCGACCCCGACGCCAAGAACCACGACCCAGGGACGGCTCTCGATGAATCGTCCCGTGGTCCAGGCGGCTTGCCAGGCCATGAAGGTCCGGGTGACGATGTAGGTGCCGACTGTCTGCCCGGCGACGGTCGCGGCGAGCAGTCCGCCGACGAAGCCGATGATCGCACCCGCCTGGGCATCGGCAAGCAGCGCCGCTGTGAGCGTCAGGGTGAGAAGAAAATCGGGCGAGCCGCCCCAAAAACCCACGGTATTTGCAACGGACGACTGCATGCCCGCCGCCAGCCCGAAGAGCAGTGCCAGCCAGAGCCACGCCGCGAGAGAGATTGCGACAGGGTCGGAGCTGCTGCCCGTGCCCACAGAGCGCGTCATCGCAGAACCAGGACCTCACGCAAATCGCCCGGCTGCTCCGTCTGCGGCTTGACCGTCGCGGTCTTGGCGAAGTGGGCGGCGTCCTGGGTGACGGTCTCGACCCAGCCAATGGTCAGCCCTTGCGGGAAGATGCCACCGTGGCCGCTGGTGACGACCCGGTCGTTGTGCTTCAGCGTGTCCTCGGGCTTGAGGAACTGAAACGTCAGCAGGCGTCCTTTGCCGCCACCCTTGACGACGCCCAGCCCGACGATCTTTTTTCCATGCATCGCCATCGCGGGCACCCAGGAGTCCGGATCGACGAGGAGCTGGACCTGCGCCCGGAGCGCCTCGCTCTCGACGACCTTGCCGACCAGCCCCTTCGATGTCACGACAACCGCGTTCTGGCGCACGCCGTCGCGGGCGCGCGAGGCGATGGTGATGGTTTGTTTAATGGGGCTGGGAAGCCACCCGACGACCTCGCAGACCAGAGGCGGGGATTTCTGGGTGGAGACATAGTCCAGCTCACCCTGGAGCCGCATCGCCTGAGCGGCGGCGTCCTTGAGCCGGGAGTTCTCCTGCTCCAGCGCCGCGAGCCGCTTCTCAAGGGCTGCGTTTTCTTTCTGAAGCCGACCGCCCTCAAAAAGCGCACTGAACCCGCTGAGCGTCCCGGCCTGAGCGGTCGCGACCCCTTTCTGGAAAGGAAGAACGACCGCGCCCGTTGTCGAGAGAACGGGATCGGTTTTCTTCGCCGCTGTGAGTCGCTTGTGGGTGTAGCCGATGCCCAGCCCGACGAAGATCAACAGGAGCGCCAGCGGGACGGCGCTACGGGCGGTATGACGGTTGCGTGGCTGCGTTAGCGGTGGCTTCGGGCGACTCCAGCTGCGACGGGGCTTCATCGTAGACGTTCCTCAATCAGTAGCCGCTGTGGTTCAGCAGGACATTGCGCAGACCCGGATGTTGCTCGGCTTCTTCGAGAACAGCGCCCGCACCCAGCGCGACACAGGAAAGCGGGTCTTCGGCGATAACGACCGGCATGCTGGTCTCCTGATGAATCAATCGGTCGATTCCACGCAGAAGGGCACCCCCGCCAGCGATGTAAATACCCGAGTCCATGATATCGGAGGCAAGCTCAGGTGGCGTGACTTCGAGCGCGATCTTGACAGCCTCGACGATCTGGTTGATCGGCTCCATGATCGCCTCGCGGATCTCCTGGCTGGTGAGCGTCATGGAGCGCGGCAGGCCCGTGAGCAGGTCGCGCCCGCGCACTTGCATGGTCAGCTCTTGCTCCAGCCGGTACGCCGAGCCAATTTGAAGCTTGATGTCTTCGGCGGTTCTATCGCCGATGAAAAGGTTGTACTGACGACGGACATACGCGCCGATGGCCTCGTCGATCTCGTCGCCCGCGATCCGCACGGAGCGGCTGGTCACAATTCCGGAGAGCGAGATCACGGCGACCTCGGTGGTTCCGCCGCCGATATCGACGATCATCGAACCCTGCGGCTCGGCTACGGGCAGGCCCGCTCCAATCGCCGCCGCCATGGGTTCCTCGATCAGAAACGCATCGCGCGCTCCGGCTTTTCGGGTGGCTTCCAGAACGGCGCGCCGCTCGACCTCGGTGACGCCCGACGGAATCCCGACGACGACCTGCGGGTGGAGCCAGCCGCGCCTGCGATTGCATTTCTCGATGAAATACCGCAGCATCCGCTCAGTCTGGTCGAAGTCGGCGATAACTCCGTCCTTGAGAGGCCGAATCGCGACGATATGGCCGGGAGTTCGACCCAGCATGCGCTTGGCTTCTTCTCCGACCTCGATAACTTCGTTGGTGTTCTTGTTTACTGCGACAACGGACGGTTCGCGCAGGATAATCCCTCTACCGTGGACATGGACAAGGGTATTCGCTGTACCCAGGTCGATCCCCATATTTTTCGTGAAGCGGCCCAGAAGGTTCGCAAAAAAACGCATTGACGTGGCAATCCAATTAGAAACAAATTACGACGCCGGAGCCGTTCGGGACGTGCAGACCACGAGGCAAGCGGGGACGACGCGCTCAGGGGCAAGTATATCCTGTCTTCGAGGGACACGCACGGTTAATCCCCTGATTTTTTCCAGGTTAGAGAAGCTCTTTAAGAACAATTGTTTGTTCTTTGCTGGACCCATTTTCGGATTTCACACGCAACATCAGGCTCGTTCCCGGCAAGCGACGTAGCATCGCCCGAATTCCGTGGACTCCCAGCGCTTTCACAGGCGTTCCGTCGATGCCAAGAAGTACGTCGCCGACGACCAATCCGGCCTCGGCGGCGGGCGACCCCGCCGTGACTGTTTTGATCGTGTAGGTGCCGTCGCTCTCCAGCACGCCCGAAAACCCGGCCCGTGGCCCGACGAACGGCTCGGCGAACCGCTTGCCCTTCTCCAGGTAGAGCGTCCCGGCGGGAAAGTCGAAGGTGACGATAAAGCGACCAAGCACCTCGCCGCCCACCAGCCCGATGGTCTCGCTGTCGGCCAGTGCGCCGCCCTTGTCCGCCGAGAGATAGCTGACGACGCCCCCAAGATCCAGCCCGGCCAGCGCCAGCGAGCCAGTCCGAACCGCCTCGCCGAGGCTCGCGCCACCCAGTCCCTGCCCCGTGACGGTCTCGATTCTTCGCGCGTACTTTTCTCTCAGCTTCTCTTTTGTCACCGTCGGCGATGTAAACGTGAAGCTGCCGCCATAGCCCGAGTCCAGCCGGACCCGGCCCTGGATGCCGTCGATTCGGGCCTCCACCTCGGGCAGGCCCATCCGCCGTACCATCGGTAGTGCGCTCGCCCCCCTCGGCGCGGGCGCTCCCGGCGCGAGTAGCGAGACTCGCTTTTTGTCGTAGTCGATCCGCAGCACGAACGGCGCGAGAAACGGCATGCCCAAGATGCCGTCTGCTTTCTCGCCGCCACCGGCGGGCAGCTCCGTCACAACCGCAGGCTGAAAGGCGCTACGTCGCCCGGCGCACTCCAGCGAGTCAAGCTGGACCAGCTTCGCTTTTCGGGCTTTGTCGCCTGCGCCGCCGATGTTCATGGGCATCCCCTCGCCGGTTCCAAACTTCTTCGCGGCCTCGGGAGTGAGCAGGCTGACCCCCGCGCACGTGTCGAGAATGAGCCTTGCGGGCTTGCCGTTGACTTTCGCCGTGACAACGATTAAATTGCCGAGCGTCTCGAACGGAAGCTCAAAGCTTGGAGCCGGAGCGATCTTGGCAGGTGGCGCGGTCTGGAGAAGCAGCATAATTTCTGAGACGAGTTACCCGAGCGAGAGCACGACTTTTCCGCACTGGCCGGAGCGCATGAGAGAAAATCCCTCGGCGAAGTCTTCAAAGGGAAGCTGATGCGTGAGGATCGGCTCGATGTTCAGCCGGTCGTTGGCGAGCAAGTTCTGCATGCTCGCCCAGGTCTCATACAGCCGCCGCCCGACCACGCCGTGGAGGGTCAACCCCTTGAAAATAACTTGCTCGGCGACGTTGATCTCCACCGGGCGCGATGGAATTCCCATGAGCGAGACGCGCCCACCGGGCCGCGCGAGGCGCAGGGCTTGCTGGATGGCGCTGACGGCACCGCTCATCTCCAGCACGACATCGACGCCCTGGCCGTCCGTAGCTTGCAGCGCGGCGGCCTCGATGTTGTCCTCGGGAACCTGAAAGACGGCGTCCGCGCCGACTTGCTCGGCCAGCGCCAGCCGGTACGCCGAGGCGTCCGAGGCGAGAACCTGCCCGGCTCCGAGCGCCCGGCAGACCGCGATGGAGAACAGCCCGATGGGACCGCAGCCCAGAACCGCGACGCTTCGCCCGGCAAGCTCGCCCTGAGTCGCCGCGTGGAGCGCGTTGCCCAGCGGGTCCTGCAAACACGCGATCTGCGCCGGAATGCGCGGGTCGTTTTTAATCAAGCTCGTCTCGGGAACCGCGAAGAACTCCCGAAAGCAGCCGTCGGTGTCTACGCCGAATATCTTTGTATTTCGGCAGACATGCCCCTGCCCGATCCGGCACTGAAGGCAGTGTCCGCAGATTTTATGGCTCTCACCGGAGACAAAGTCGCCGACTGCCAGACTGGTGACGCCCTCGCCCAGCGCGATGACCTCGCCTGCGAACTCGTGGCCCATGACCAGCGGCGGCTTGACGCGTCCGGCAGCCCAGGCATCCCAGCTCCAGACATGGTAGTCCGTCCCGCAGATGGCGACCGAGCGAACTTTGATCAGAGCGTGCCCGAACGGAACGATGTCGCTCTCGGGGATAGTTTGTAGCTCGCCACCCTCGGCGGCGCGGGTTTTTACGATGGCCTTCATAAGACTTGTCTGCGGGAGTGTACCCTGTCCTAACAAAATAGCGCAAAGAAAAACCCCGCCCGACATTGACCGGGCAGGGTTTTTAAGAGAGGCTACTTAGCCCTTGCCGTCGCGGAAGTCCTGCGCCGGAATGCTGTTGTCGGGTTTGGCCTGATTTGCCGCCGGCGGTGCGCCGGGCGCACTCGCCGGAGCCGCCGGTGCGGTCGGATAGTTGGGCCGCTCTTCTTTCTTGCAGCCCAGCGGCAAAAGCCCCAGCAGAATCAATGCCCCGAGACAGATTGCTCGCATGGCTTAGTAGTCCGTACAGGCAAAGCCCAGTGTGGTAGCCTGGGTTGCCTTGTTGTCTTTCTCGTTCTGCTTGGCCGCGAAGTGCTTGGCCCAGCGGCAGCGCTGCTCTCCGTTGACCACGCCGGTGTAGGCCGTGCTCGGCGGAACCGGGTGGGGGAACATGTAGTCGCCCTTGAACCACTTGGCGTGGCCGTCGGTGAACGAGTAGTTCGCGCCATCGTTGTGGCGGTACGACGAATCGCACTCCGCGTTCTTTCCACCCCCGATAACGTAGCGGTAGTAGTAGCCGTTGCCGAAGTTTGTGCCGCCGCCTGCGTAGTAGACGTAGTTGAAGCGGGTTCGTCCGTCGCGGCCACCGTCCATGGCGAAGATCGTGTCGGCAGGCTTCGGAATCTCCGCCTCGCTCAGGTAGCGGTAGGTGCCCGCACTGGTCGAGTCGGTGTCGTAGAAGAACCCGGCGTTGAGCGAGTAGGTACGCCGTCCGGGGACGCTGGGCGCGGACGGGCACTGCCAGACCCCGCCCGACTGCTGTCCTGCTGTGGCTGACGCATCGACGCCGCTCTTGACGTAGGGCAGCAGCTTGTAGTCCCAGTACCCCTGGGTCGAGTCCGCAGGGATCGTGCAGCCCGCTGGTGTCAGCAGGGCGCGGCAGGTCCAGTACTCCGACCAGGCGGGGAAGCCGCCGTCGTAGTCCTGCGAGTACATGATCAGCGCCATGCCGATCTGCTTTTGATTCGAGAGACAGGCCGTCTGGCGTGCTTTTTCTCTGGCCTGGGCAAAGACCGGGAAGAGAATCGCCGCTAAGATCGCAATGATGGCAATGACGACAAGAAGCTCAATGAGCGTAAACGCTTTCTTCATCGTTTTTCTCCGTGAAAAATTACGACAGATTTAAAGACATCCATGTCTGGCACTCTGCCGATTAACGTCAAGTATACCCTGAAAAATACGCCATCGCTGTCTATTTTGTCTCACACGAATTTTTAGTGAAAATTGCTAATTTCGGTTTGCACCCCCTCCCACGTTCCGAAGTCTGGGAGGGGGTTAGGGTGGATTACACCGCTGCGAGGCGGGCGGCGACGCGGTCCCAGTTGACGACGCTCCAGATGGCGTTCAGGTAGTCGGGGCGTCGGTTCTGGTAGTTCAGGTAGTAGGCGTGCTCCCAGACATCGATTCCGAGAAGCGGCGTCCCGGCGATTCCGGCGATGGCCGTACCCATGAGCGGGCTGTCCTGGTTTGCGGTCGAGCCGACTTTGAGCGTATCCCCCTCGACGTAGAGCCAGGCCCAGCCTGAGCCGAAGCGCTTCGTGCCCGCTTCGTTCATCGTGGCTTTCAGGGCATCGAGCGAGCCGAAGGTGCTGTCGATAGCGGTCGCGAGTGCACCCGTGGGAGCCGCCGGGCCGCCCGGCGCGATCACGTCCCAGAAGAGGGAGTGGTTGGCGTGGCCGCCGCCGTTGTTGCGAACCGGGCCACGAGCGGCGTCCGGCACCGACGCGAGATCGGCGATGAGTGCCTCGATGGACTTCTCCAGAAACGCCGGGTGATCTTTGAGCGCGGCGTTGAGGTTGTTGACGTACGCCTGGTGGTGCTTGCCATGATGGATCTCCATCGTGCGGGCATCGATGTGCGGCTCCAGAGCGTCGTGAGCGTAGGAAAGCGCGGGAAGGGAAAACTCGGGCATGGGGTTGGTCTCCAGAAAATTCGTGGCGGCTTTGGGCCACCCACAGAAAGTATACCCCGACACCTACTTTTTTCGAGTTTGCCGGACGACGCCCAGGGCGACTTTCCCGATTCCAAAGGCTTTCAAAAGACCTTTTGCGGCGGGCGGAACCAGCCCGAGCTTCGTGGCGGTTTGAAAGACCAGCGACGGTTTTTTCTTCGGGAGCTTGCGCGTTTTGAAAGCGGTTCGCGCCGTGCGAGCGAGGCCGATCCCCTGAAGCAGGCGCTGCGGGGTGAGCAGCATTCCGGCGGGCGGCGGGGCCAGCCCGACGGCGCTTCGGGTAGCTCTGGCGCTCTCGCCGATGGACTTTGCCTGCGCCCCAAGACTTGCCAGGCCCTTCCCGGTCTCTGCCAGCCGCTTGCCGCTGCTCGCCAGGGTTTTCACGGTGGTGGAAACGTCGCGCACGGGGCCGCGTGCGATCCTCCAACAGGTCCAGCCGACGACGCCCAGCCCGAGAACTTGCAGCCCGAACAGCGCGTAGACCGCCAGATTTACGTCCAGCGTCATCGGGGCGGCCTTCCAGCGCTGGCGGCGCTCAGCAGGGCTTTTGCTTCCGTGTCGTCGGGCTGGAAGCGCACCACGACCCGCAGGTACTCGGCGGCGGGACGGTACAGCCCGCGCTGGATCGCCAGCCGCGCTGCGTCCGTGCGGAGCCGGTAGGGTTTTTCGTCGTCCTGGCTCACCCGCCCCGACTGGATCAGAGCGTCCCCGGCCTCGCGCTCGCGGCCCATCTGAAGATACACCGATGTCAGCCCCGAGTAGAGCCAGTGCTTGAGCTTCTTGCCCATCCCGCTGTCGGCCTTGATCCCTTCGAGATAGGCTTTCTCGGCTTTGTCAAATAAGTAGCGCCGAAAATACGCGTTGCCCAGCCGGTACTTGCCCAGCGCTCGGGAGCCGCCGCCCTGCGCCATCCGGTCGTAGTAGGGCGCGGCCTTCTCCGGCTCGCCGCGCTCGGCCTCGATATCGCCCGCCAGCTCCCAGAGCGCCGGGTCGGAGAACTTCGTCTCGAACTGCTGAGCGACCCTCGATGCCAGGTTGAGCGGCGCGTTTCGACTCGCTGCCGCGAGCCTTCGAGCGCGCAGCAGGTGGGTCCGCGCGAGGTTGTAGAGCAGGAAATTCCGCTCGCTGGACGAGGCTTTGGCGAGAGCTTCTTGAATCACTGTCGCGCTGCCCGAGTACGCCTGCGCATCGACGAGCGCCGGTTCGATTAACTCTGTGATGTCCGAGGCAGGCGCTTTCTCCAGCGCCAGAAGCAGATCGCCCCGCGCGGCGGCGACATCGCCCCCGGTCACGCCTTCGACCGCACGTCGGAGCGCTTTCTCGGTCGCCGAGTCGGGGCGCGGCTGACCGCTCAGCCCGGCCTGCGCCGCCGAAGCGCCCACCAGACACAGAGTCGCAAAAAGAGCAAGCTTCATCGGTTTCATCTTACTTCCTTTTGACGCCCCGTTCTGTGAGAAGTTTCAGCTGCCCCTAACCCCAATAATGGGGAACCAGAATGGGATTCTTGTTCTGGTTCCCCGTTATCGGGGTTAGGGGAGTAAAATGCGCCATGGCATGTGCCGAGCGGTCGGAGATTTTAAAGGTCGGGCGGGAGACGCTCTGGGCGTGGCTCTCGGATACCGACCGCCTGAATCGCGACCTGAACCTGCCGCCGACGCTCACGGCGCTGGGGCCGGGGGCGAGCCTGCGCGGCTTGGCGCGGTTCGGGCCGCTGACGATTCGTTACGCCGAGGAGCCGTATTCCTGGGTTAAGAACCAGCGCTGGCAGGTGCGCCGAGTTGCGCAGAACGGCCCGGCGTCCGAATATCGCGTCGGGGTGGCGCTGGAAGAGCTTGGCCCGCAGACCCGGCTGCGCGTCTGGTGCGAAGTCGTGCCGCGCGGAACTGTCGGGAAGCTCATCGCCCGGAAAATAGCACGGCTCAGCGTGGACAGCGTACACCGAGCGTGTGCGGTCTACGCGGACTTTTGTCAGGGAAAGGCTCCTGCGCCGCACCCGCGCCGCGCCATCGAGTGCTGGGAAGGCCCGACGCTGGTCGAGCGATTGCGCGGGTTTCTCGACCGCGCACCGGGCGACGGAGTGGCGCTTTTTCGGCCCTACGCGCTGGCGGATCGGTTTTCGGAGCCGCGCCGCGAGCTGCTCATCGCGTGCCTTCAGGCGGTCGGGAGCGGGGAGCTGGAGCTTTCCTGGCGGCTGCTCTGCCCCGCGTGTCAGGGGACGGGCGAGCCGGGGCCGCGCCTCGACGAGCTGGCCTCGGGCGAGGCGCACTGCCCGTCGTGCGACATTCGGTACCGCCCGGCGTTCGACCGCGATGTCGAGGTGTGTTTTTCTCATGCCCGGCGCAGGAGCGAGCGCGGCGCGGCGACCTTCTGCAGGGGCGGGCCGCACCGCTCGGCGCACGTGGCCCTTCAGTGGTTCGTCGGGGCGGGGGAGTCCGAGGAAGTTTCGCTGACGCTGCCCGCCGGAGAGTATTTACTGCGTGCGCCGCAGACCACGGACGCTCTCCCCGTGACGCTGACCCGAAGCGAGGAAACCGGGCTGGTTTTAAGCCGAGTGGGAAAGACGCTGCTCTGGGAGAAAAGCTCGGGTGCGAGCTGGCGGCTCACCAGCCCCGAGCTACCCGACGGCCCGACGCTGTTTCGGCTGGAGAGCCTGGCCTGGCGCTCGGAGTCGGCCACGGCTGCCGAGGTGACAGCGCTCGGCGAGTTCAAGCGGCACTTCGGCTCCGAAGTTCTCTCGCCGGGCGTCGAGGTGACCGTGCGGCGCATCACGATTTTGTTCACCGATCTCAAAGGCTCCACCGCGATGTACGCCGACCGGGGCGATGCCCCGAGCTACGCCACCGTTCGGGAGCACTTTGCCCTTCTGACGGCGATCATTGAGCGAGAAGGCGGCGGAGTCATTAAAACGCTGGGCGACTCGGTCATGGCCGCGTTTTTGGAGCCAGCCGCTGCACTGCGGGCCGCGCTTGCGATCCAGCGGGCCGACCTGCACGGGCTGGTGGTCAAGTGTGGGCTGCACGCGGGGCCTGCGCTCGCTATCGAAGCCAATGGTGGCCTGGACTACTTCGGGCAGACCGTGAACCTCGCCGCCCGGATTCAAGCGGAGAGCGTCGGCGGCGACATCGTGCTTGCCGAGTCGCTTCTGGATGAGCTGGGCACACTCGCTTCAAGCTGGCACGCTGAGCCGTTCGAGGCTCATCTGCGCGGAGCGGAGCGGGTGAAATTGGTTCGTCTCAGCGGCCCTCACAGCCGCGCCGGGTGAGCCGGGTGCGGATGACGTGACCTTTCGGGCGGGCGCGGAGCGCGGGGCGGGGAAGCGAATAAAGCTGGGCGAGCGTGTTGATGTCGCGCAGGGTCACCGCCGAGCGGCTGCGGACGATCCCGCTCATCAGGTCGGTTTTACTCGGGCTGTGCGACGGCAGCCCCGCCGAGCGCCCGACCAGCCCGAGGACGTGCCCAAGCTCGTGGGCCGCCGTCAGGCGCAGGAGCGTCTCGCTGAGGCCCGCCCGCAGGGTGACCTGCGCTCCGGTGAGAATCCCGTCGCCCTCGCTCGGGTCCTCGCCGCGCACTTCGAACGTGATCTGGCTCTCGCCCAGCCCCGAGTCGCCCAGAACCGCTCTGGCGAAGACCAGTCGGATGTCCGCGATCTCTGGCGTCGAGACCGCCCGAAACGCGAGCTTCGTCCCGAGCGCGGGCGTCCAGAGCCGTGCGCCTTCGAGGATCACGCCAGCGGTTTTCTTGTCGGTCGAGAGATGGACCAGTAGCTCGCGCTTCGTCTCGGGCCAGCGCTGGTTGGGGTTTTTTCCAAAGAGCGCATCGAAGTAGCCGGGCTGGAAGTTCGCGGTCGGTTTCAGAGGAGCCATTGCCCCGAGTCTACCCCGAGCGTCGCCGTCTCAAACCCGGAAGTAGCAGCCCGAGACCGCCCAGCCCCAGAAGCGCCAGGCTTCCCGGCTCCGGCACGGCAGGTACGAAGCGCATGTCATCGAGCGCGAAGTCGTTGCCCGTGCCCGCCGTCCGCAGGTCGCGAATCTCGATCAGGGCGCTCGACGAACCCCCCGAGGCCCAGGTGCGCGAGAAGAACTGCCAGACCCCGCTTGCCCCGGTGTTCTGCATCACGCTGCCCTGGACGACCCCGTTGATGCTCAGTTCGAGCTGCGCCAGGTTCTGCGTCCCGATGTTCGCGGTCCAGGTCTCGAAAGAATACGTGGTAAAGTTAGAGACAGTGATTGTCTGTGCCCACGCGATAAGCTGGCTGGGCGCGGCGACCGTCGCGCCGTCGGCCAGGAACATGCTGCCCAGGTTGGTGCCGAGCGTGTGGTCGAAAAACGCGGGATAGCCGCTGAACCAGGCGTTGGGGTTCGGACCGACAAAATACTGACTTTGCGTGGTTGCAGGCGGGGTTTTGTAAGTGTACTGTGATGTAAACCCCGTATTTCCGGCGCTGAAGTCGGAATTGGCGAGAAGATTCTGTGCAAATGCGCAGGAAGTGAGAATGAGCGCAAAACTTGTACAGATTAACTTTGATTTTGTGATTCCTGTCATCTATTTTTCCAGTGAAATTATACCGATAATACTACGAGGTGCCATATGTTTTTGTTTATGAACGCCTGGCAGGGTATAACAGTGCCGTGAAAACCCTTCTCTTTGTGAACATTCTCACTCTGGATTTTTTACAGTCCCACGCCGAGGCGCTGGTGCTCGACGGCGAAAAAGTCCTCTTTGTCGGCAATCGCACCGACGCCACGGCTGTTGCCGGGCCGGGCGCACAAACTCTGTCTTTCTCCGGCTGGGTCGTGCCGGGGTTCATCGACAGCCATCTGCACTTTCTTAGCTTCGGGCTGGGCCTGGCTCGCTTTGCCGATCTGCTCGGTTCAGAGAGCGTCACTGAGGTTCTGGAGCGGCTTGCGGCGCACGCGGCCACCTGGGACGGTCCCTGGGTGCAGGGGCGCGGCTTCGATCAGGACCGACTGACCGAAAGTCGCTTCCCGACCCGAAGAGAACTCGATGAAGTCATCTCCGACCGACCCGCCGTAATTACCCGTGTCTGCGGACACTCCGTCGTGGCGAACTCAAGGGCCATCGCGCTGCTCACTCAGGGCGAGCGGGCCGCAGGCGACCCCGAGTCCGGGCGCTACGACGAGACCGCGATCTCGGCCTTCTACAAAAAAATTCCCCCGCCCGACGAAGCCGAGCAGGACGAAGCCGTGCGCCGTGCGTCGTCTGTGGCGCTCGACAACGGAATTACCAGCGTCGGAACCTTGTTGGACACGCCCGAGCAGATGGCGGCCTACGCCCGGCTTCGTCGGCAGGGCAAGCTCGGTCTTCGCGTCGTCGGGATGCCGCCGCAGACCAGCGCCGATCCGCTCGCCCGCCACGGAGTCGGCACGACGTTCGGCGACGACTCGCTGCGGTTCGGTGGCGCGAAGTTCTTCTCCGACGGTAGCCTCGGGGCACGCACGGCGCTTCTCGCCCGGCCCTACGCCGACGAGAGTCGGCCCGAGAACCTCGGCGTCCGAATCTACGACCCCGACGTTTTAAAAACCCGGTGCCGCGATGTCCAGAACCAGGGCTTCCAGTTAGTGATCCATGCCATCGGCGATCAGGCCGTCCGTGAGTCGCTGGATGCTATCGAATTTGCGCTGGGCGACCAGTCCAACGACTTTCATCGGCACCGGATCGAGCATGCGTCGCTGCTCCCGCCCGAGCTTCTGGAGCGCATGGCCCGTAAAAAAATTCTGGCCGTGGTCCAGCCGCAGTTTGTGCTCTCCGACACCTGGACGGGCGCACGGGTCGGGCCGGAGCGGGCGCGGTGGGCCTATCCCTTCAAAACCATGCTCGACGCCGGAATTCCGCTCGCCCTCAGCTCCGACTGCCCGGTCGAGAAGCTCGACTCCCGCGCGTGCCTGGCCGCCGCCGTGGGCCGCCATCCGTGGAGCACTGAGGAAACCCTCACCCCGCTTCAGGCTCTCACGGCCTACTGCCACGGCTCGGCCCACGCGCTGCACCAGGAAGACAAGCTCGGCACTCTCGCGCCGGGGAAGTACGCCGACTTCGTCGTTTTAGACCGCGATCCGACCAATTTGAGCGCCGCTGAGATTCAGAAACTAAAAATCGAAGCTGTCTTCGTGAACGGCCAGCGCGTTCGCTGACTCCGCCTACACGAAACACCCAGCCGCTGGGTGTTTCATACGGGCGGCTAAAACGCCAGAAATCTTTCTCTCAAACCAGGAGGCGGAAGGTCGCAGGACTCTTTCTTCCCCCAGATTCTGTAGCGAACTCGGGCGATAAATTTATAGCCAAGGTCTCGGAGCGGGCGCGGGACATACAAAAACAAACCCAGAAACCGCGCGCCGCCCGAAAGCTGTCGCACGATCCGAAGCGCTGCCGTCGAGCGGTCGTATAACGTGCCGTCTTCGATTAAAAGCACCGAGTAGGGATCGGTCAGCGAGATATTTATTCCGTGCTTTCGGGCAAGCTCCTGGCCCAGCTCGCTCTGAAGCGGCGCGAACCGAAATTTTCCCGCCGGGTCGCGCTTAAAAATAAAGCGGACCGTCTTGTCGCACAAATTGCAGTCGCCATCGAAAAGCACGGTCGAGTAGGTTTCGCTCACGGTGTTATCCAGAATTTCCACAGGGTCTGAAGGCTCAGCCCCACACCAATGACAATCACCAGCCGCTTGACGTTCCGACTTCCTATTTTTTTTGCCACGCCCGCGCCGCCCCACGCGCCCAGCATTCCGAAGGCGCTCACCAGCAGGGCCTCTTTCCAGAACACCAGCCCGCGCAGGGCAAAGAGAATCGCTGCGACTCCGTTCACGCCGCCCGTGAAGATCGCCTTGACGGCGTTGGCTCTGGAAACGTCCGTGAAACCCAGCATCGAGAGCGCCGCCAGCGACAGAATCCCGATCCCCGCCCCGAAGTACCCGCCGTACACCGCCACAAAAAACAAAAGCACAAACGGTCCCGGCCCCCATTTCTTCTCCCCCAGAACTGGGGGCCGGGGGGCTGAATTGGGGCTGGGGGAAACTCTGGGCGGAAAGGCAAATAAAAGCGTCGCGGCGAGAATTAAAAACGGGATTAATTTATTGAAGAGTGCGACCGGGGTAAGCAAGAGCAGTCCGCCGCCCATCAGTGCGCCGAGTGCGCCCAGAATCCCCAGTGGAAGTAATAGTTTTTTGCTGGAGGCATCGAGCTGGCTGCGGAAGCTCCACGCGCCGACGAACGCGGCGGGGGACAGCCCGGCGGTGTTGGTCGCGTTCGCGCTCGTGGACGGCAGCCCGACGCCCAGAAGCGCGGGGAACGTAATCAGGGTTCCGCCGCCCGCCACCGCGTTGATCGCGCCCGCCAGCGTGGCGGCCAGGCCGAGCAGAGTAGCCTGCGCGAGCGTCACTTCTTGCGTTCCAGGAGCACCCGGCGCGGGCGCTCGCGGGGGCTTGCGACCATCAGTTGCAGGCGGCTTTTGCTGGTATCGGCGAGCTGCTGGGTCAGCTCTTCGTCGGTCATCCGGCTGGTGAACTGTCGCTCGATTCCGAGAACGACCTCGCCGGGCTTGATACCTGCTTTTTCTGCCGGAGAGCCTTTCACCACGCCCTCGATCAGCACCAGCCGTCGCCCGTTCTTCGTCACGGGCGCGACGCTCAAGCCCCAGGAGGGCGTCGCGGGCGAGACAAGCCGGGTCGCCAGAAAGACGATCAGGCCCGCGCAGGCCAGCGCGAACGGTGCCGCGATTGCTAAATCTCGCTTCTCGCGGGATGTAAAGGCCCGGTTACGCCAGTTGGCGATGAGCACGGCGACTCCCATCGGGGCGAGAGCCGGAACCGGGAGCGCGGTTACCTCGACCAGAACCAGCGCGAGGGCGAGCAGGCCGAAGATCCACCAGAACGTCCGCTTTTCGCTACCCGGCTGCGCCCCGCCGCCTGTCTCGCCCGCAGGTTTGCCCTCCAGCAGCCAGACCGAGCCGAGGAAAATCGCGATGAACAGCACATCGGCAGGCCCGATGCTCACGCCGGAGAGCAACGGAATCGTAAAACCTCCCGACCCGACGGGACGCTGGGCACCCGCACCCACCGAGACAGCGGCGATCAGCGGAGCCTGTCCACCCTTGAGAAGCTGCGCCACCGGCCCGAGCGTCACCACGACGATATCGAAGAACAGCCCGAAGCCCGCCGCCACAAGAAGGGTGTTGCTGTGCTTGAGCAGCCGCCCGATAGCGCTCCCAATCAGCACCATTCCGATGGGACCGAAGAGATTATTGGCCGTCATGGCGAGCCAGGGCGGAATCCCGCCGTTGCCCGCTCGTTGAAGAAGTAGCACCGTCCCCATCGGAGCGGTGAGCGCAACCCCGGCCAGAAGCAGAAATGGCGTGCTGAGTTTCAGGGCCGCCGCGCCGCGCGCCAGGGTCATCAGGGCGAAGAGAACCGGCAGCAGATAGAGCAGCGAGACCACGTGCCCGGCCAGCGTCCCCTGCGCAGGAATTTGCAGAAAGCGTCCCAGGTTCAGGTTCGCCATCGTCAGAACGAAGGCGGCAAGTGCGCCCCAGGCCATGTAGCGGATTGACAAGACGGTCACAATGGAGTATACAACGAAGCGAGAAACGGGCGGGGAATCCCCCGGCCCCCAAGGAGCTTTTGCTAAGTGGAACAGCCATTGCGTATCGTGATTGCGGACGACGAACCTATCATTCGGATGGATCTGCGCCGAACGCTGGAGAATCTCGGGCACATCGTCACGGGTGAGGCATCGGATGGTGCGCAGGCCATCGACCTCGTGCGCGAGCTGAAACCCGACATCGCCATCCTCGATATCCTCATGCCCAACATGGACGGCATCGACGCAGCCAAGATCATCTCGACCGAGGGGCTGGCTCCGGTCCTGCTTCTGACGGCGTACTCGCAAAAAGATCTTGTCGAGCGGGCCAAGGACGCGGGCGTGTTCGCGTACCTGGTCAAGCCGTTCAAAGAAGCCGACCTCATGCCCAACATCGCGCTGGCTATCGCCCGCTTCGATGAGTACATGGAGCTGGAAAAAGAGGTCACGGTTCTTGAGGACAAGCTGGAGACGCGCAAGTCGGTGGACCGCGCCAAGGGAATCCTGATGGATACCTACGGTCTGACCGAGCAGGACGCGTTTCGGCGAATCCAGGTTCAGAGCATGAACACCCGCAAGTCCATGCGCGAGATCGCCGAAGCGATCATCATCGCGAACGCGGTCTAAGCCATGCGCCTCGGGCAGGGCGGGCGCGGCGCGGACGAAGCGTCCGAGCTGAGGCGCGTCCTCGAAAAGCGTGACACCGAGCTGGCAGATGCCCGCAAGCGCATCCGTCAGCTTGAAGACGCTTTAGACTCCCGCGCCTCCGAGACGGCTGCGCTCCGGCGCATCGCGGAGGCCACCGGGCATGTGGTCAGCACCGACGACCTGCTCCCGCTCATCGCCGAGGTCGCCATGCAGGTGACGTCCACCGAGAGCGCACTGGTCTATCTCTTCAACGACTCCCGTGACACGCTGATTCTCCGCGCGGTGAGCGAGCCGGAGTTCAAGCAACACCTCGGGAAGATTCGGGTGAAGGTCGGCGAGGGAATCACCGGCTGGGTCGCCCGCGAGAAGACCCACGCCTCGCTCTCGTCCGAAGCCTGGACCGACGAGCGCTTCAAGTTCGTCCCGGAGCTTCAGGAAGATCGGTATCAGAGCATTCTCTCGGTTCCTCTGCTCTGGCGCGGCGAGGTTCTGGGGGTTATCAACGTCCGAACCCGCGCCCCGCACGACTACACCCGCACCCAGGTCCAGATGCTCAGCTCCATCGCGTCCCAAATCTCCGGTGCGATCCAGGCGTCCAGGCGGTTTCGCTCGGCGGAGCGGCAGGCGTCGCATCTTTCTACGGTCGCGCAAGTCTCAAATACGATCACGTCGAACTTATATTTAGAAGAAATTCTCCAGCTTGCCGTCGCGGCGACGGCGCAGACCATGAACTTCAAGGTCGTCGCGCTCCGACTGGTGGACGAAGACCGCAACGAATTGGTTTTGAAAGCGGAGCACGGCGCGGGCAAGGGCTACGAGGCGGGCAAGAACCTGGCTCTCGGCGAGGGGCTTGCGGGAAAAGCCGCCGAGAGCGGGCGGGTTCTCACGGTGCGCGATGTTAAAAGCTCGCCCGACTACGCCATGGGGGAGATCGCCCGCGCCGAGAATCTCACAAGCCTTGCCTGCGTCCCGCTGAAGGTCCGCGAGAGTGTCATCGGGGTGTTGAACTGCTACACCGAGCGCATCCACGAGTTCACCGACGACGAGCTTGCCGTGCTTCAAACCCTCGGAAACCAGGTCGCCGTTGCGATTGAAAACTCCCGGCTTCTGGTTCAGGGAGCGCTGCTTCAGGAGATGCACCATCGGGTTAAGAACAATCTCCAGCAAATTGCTTCTTTGTTGCGATTGCAGAAGCACTACGCCGCGAACTCTTCCCCGGTTCAGGTCCTGGAAGAGTCTATTAATCGAGTAATGGCCGTCGCCGCCGTGCATGACCTGCTCTCTCGGGAGAATTTGGACACTATCGCGGTCCGAAAGATCGCCGAGCAGATCGTCAGTACGACGCAGGGAAGCCTGACGTTGCCCGGCAAGCGCATCGACATGCGCGTCGAAGGCCCCGACTTGCTTCTGAATGCCAATCATGCGAACTCGGTTGCTCTTATTCTCAACGAGATGGTCCAGAACGCGGTCGAGCATGGCTTTAAAGAGACTAACGAGGGCGAGATACTGGTAAAACTCGTCGAGCAGCCCGATGCGTGGCGTCTGGAAGTGAAAAACGATGGCGACCCGCTCCCTGACGATTTCGATCCGAAGAAAAACGCCGATTTAGGGCTTCAGATTATTGACTCGCTGGCTCGCGGCGATCTGTCGGGCGAGTTCACGCTCACCCGCGTGGGAAATAAAACTGTCGCCGCCGTCACCTGGCCCAAGCGGTAGAGGTTTTCCCTCCGACCAGGCAGCTAAAGCAGCCTGCTACCAGAGTTCAAGGAGGCACCCAGCCGCTGGGTAAGCAAATATTTGTAACTTGGGTTACACCGAACCTACCCGGCCACTCGTAAACCTCGTGTCCACCCTCCCTTCGCCGCGAAGGGAGGGTCCGAGCTTGCGAGGGGGTGGGTT
>JANLTX010000108.1:0-12381 GCA_031363095.1 Armatimonadota bacterium
AACCCACCCCCTCGCAAGCTCGGACCCTCCCTTCGCGGCGAAGGGAGGGTGGACACGAGGTTTACGAGTGGCCGGGTAGGTTCGGTGTAACCCAAGTTACAAATATTTGCTTACCCAGCGGCTGGGTGCCTCCTTGAACTCGTGCAACAGGCTGCTTTAGCTGCCCGCCGATGCGATTACGCGGCTTTGCGCTTTCTTAGCCGGGCGGGGAGAATTCGTTCGATGCCCCGGTACTTGGCGACGGTTCTTCTTGCGAGGGGGAAGCCTTGCGCCGTCAGAATCTCGGCCAGCTCGTCGTCGGAGTAGGGACGCTCGATGTTCTCGGCGTTGACCAGCCCGACCAGGGCTTCGCGGACGGCCTGCGAGTTTCCGAAGAACGCGTCCAGCGGGAGAATCTCGCCACCGGGGAGCTGAACCCACTTGTCTGCGACCGCACGGCTGATGACCGATTCGTCTAAGTTCAGAATCTCGGCGAGGCTCTGGCGGGTGAGCGGTCTTAAAAATGCCCGGTTTCGGGTTTCTAAGAACCCGGCCTGGCAGCGCACCAGCTCGCGCCCGATGGCCCGAAGCGTCCGCCCGCGCCGCTCGACACTGGAGAGAAACGTCTGCGCCCGCTCGACGTGGTCTTTGATGTAGCGCTTCATGGCTTCGTCGCGGCTCTCGCCCTCGACCAGCCGGGTCCAGAGCGGCGCGACATGGATCGCCTGCCCGAAGTCGCGCGCCAGCTCGACCACGAAGCCCGCGTCGGTGCGGAGAAAGATCAGGTCGGGGCGGGCGGGCGGGCCACCGGACTCACCGCGCGTCCCGCTCGGGCGAAAGCTTGCGCCGGGGTAGGGAGTCAGGGCGCGCTGGACAAACTCCAGTGCGCCGCGTGCTTCTTTGACAGTGGTTTTGAGCCGTCCCGCGATCTTCTCCTCGCGCCGGGCGATCAGCTCGTCCCAGCAGCGCTGGATCATCTTGACGGCCAGCGGATGCCCCTCGCCCGCCTGATCCAAAAACTCGGCTTGAAGCTTCAGGCACTCGCGCAGATCCCGCGCCCCGACGCCCGGTGGGTCCATGACCTGAAGCACCCGAATAGCGTCTTCCACCGCTGATGGTGCCGCGTGGAAGCGCTCGGCGGTCTCTTGCGTATCGGCCTGAAGATAGCCCCGGTCGTCCACGGTTTCAATCAGATAGCGCAGAATGTCCGGGCGAATCTCGAAGGGAATCTGGCCAAGCTGAGCACGCAGATGGTCGCGCAGGGTCTGCCGGGATGCCACGCGCTCCAGCGGGTCTTCTTCGATAAGGGCACTCAGCGCGGAAGGGAGAGCGGGCTGGCGCTCCGACGAGCTGTCGTGCCGCGAGGTGGGAGAGCTGGCAGCGCCGGGCGTGAAGCTCTCGCCGTCGCGGGCTTCGAGGGCCGGGTTCTCCGCCAGCTCGCGCTCTACCGCAGCCTCCAGCTCCCCAATCGACCAGGCAAGAATCTCACTGGCGAGAATCTGCCTCGGGTCGATTCGCTGGGTCTGCTGGAGGCGCGCATCTATAGTCTGTGACAGTCTCATGCCGTGTCTCTACTCAGAGCATTCTCGGCAGAGTTGCCAGGGTTCTCTACAGGATCGCGATGGCCTCGATCTCCACCAGAGCGCCCGCCGGAAGCGCCGCCACAGCAAACGTCGAGCGGGCGGGACGCACGTCGAAGTCAAAATGACGGGCGTAGATCTCATTGAGAACCGGAAACCGGGACATATCGCCCGAGAGAAAAACCGTTGTTTTGACGAGGTTCTCCAGGGTTCCCCCGGCGGCCTCGACCAGCGCTCTCAAGCCCGCAATGGCCCCCTCCACCTGATCCTCGAAGCTCGCATAGGGTTGCTTTGTCGCCGGGTCAAGCCCGAGCTGCCCCGAGATAAATAAAAATTCGCCCTGCGCCCGCACGGCAGGCGTGTAGGGAGCATTCGCCAGCGGTCCGCTCCCGGAAAAAACAGCACTCTTTTGCATGAGTCAAGTTTCACCGACAATAGAGAGAATGCCTTCTGGCACGCAACCTGCTTTTATTTGTCGATGAAAAACTAAAATGATGCCGCGAAAAGAACGACGCCTGCGCGCCCAGATGCTTGCTTCCATGCTCATCTGCATCGCGCTCATGATGCTTTTGCTTCTCATGACGCTGGAAATGTTCGTCATGACCGGGCGCTCGACCGTGCGCATCGGGTCGTCGGTCGATTCCAGCAAGAGCGCGGGCAACTCCCTGCAAGCTCTGGTCGATGAGGTGAGCGAAGGGGCAAGCGCGACCCTGCCCAACGATGTCGCCTGGGACGCAGGCTCGCGCGTCGGGTTCCTTTCAGACAATCCAGGCGACGCAGGCTGGCCTGCCCAGCTCGAAACGGCCTGTTATCTGGCCCTTCCGCCCCGCAGTGCGCTGGTCGTCAAGGGGGGCGCGGGGAACATCTCTCTTGGCACGGCAAGTGGCATTCCGGATCGCCGACAGACCATCACCCGCTCTGTGCTTCTGTTTCGTGGCGAGAGCGACGGACGGGCGAGCGCAGTAGCCGGAAAGTATCTCTGGGCCTGGTACTTCGAAGGCGGAGTCAAGACGAGCGAGCGCGTCCTGGCACGCAACCTCGCTCCGGCCTGGAACGCGCTCAGCTTCACCCACTCGCCGGTGAACAGCACAAACTCCCTGGTCGTCAAGCTCGTCACGTCGGAGTGGGCACCGGGCCGAAGTTCGTCGAGCGACAACAACGACGCTACCGGGAAGTCGGTCTCCCTGGTCTCCGGGCGCTCCGTGACCCTGCGCAACACACCGCTGACCAACGCGCTGCTGCCGATTCTGCCGACCGGTGTCAACCTTCCGCCTCCGGCCCCGACGCCCCTACCGACGCCGACGCCGACGCCCGGTCCACCGACGCCGACGCCCGGCCCGACGCCCGTTCCGACGGCGACGCCAACGCCTGGTCCACCGACGCCGACGCCCGGCCCGATCCCTCCGCCAACACCGACGCCTGAGCCGGTGAACCTCGGATGAGAGCTATGAAACGATCTAAAAAAGCCTTCACCATGCTGGAAGTCGTCCTGGCCATCGTCTTCTTCACGATGATGACGCTACTGATTGCCGCGACCCTGCCGATGGCGACACGCTCGTCGCGCCAGAGCAGCGATACCGTCCAGGCGTCTTCTCTGCTTCTGCACAAGATCGATCAGCTTCAAGGAGCGACCTACGCACGACTGAACGCGCCCGACCTCGAAAATCTGAAGATCGTCGATGATGCAGGCACGCTCCCGGCGGCCAATCTCGACGGTACCGGGTCTGGCGGGGCTTCCTTCACGGTCGCCGACAACCTGCGGGCATTCTTTCCCGATTACTCAGCACAGCCGGAGGGAAGAGTCGAGATCGCTCCCTACCTGCCGAGCCAGAAGGTCGTCGCGAGCGTCGTGACGTACCCGGTGGTCCAGGCGACGGTCACCGTTACCTGGAAAGACTCCCGAAGGCAAGTCCGCTCCGTCTCCATGCGAGCGCTGCTCCCGAAAGCCAAACTCCAATGAAGCCCGTTATACGAAAAAGAACCAACCGGGGCATGGCGCTCGCCGCCGCGATGGGGATTCTGCTGATGATCCTCGCGGTTCTGGTGCTGGGCGCGCTCGCCACCGCCGGAGCACGCGGCGGACTCACCAGCACGGGAGACAGCGCACTCTCTTCAGCACGCAAGCGCAACGAGGTCCAGACGGCGCAGAACCTGGCCGACTCCGGGATGCGCCTGACGCTTCAGTGGCTCAGTGATGGCGGCATGATAAGCAATCCGCTCACGGCAAAAGCACCTTCCGAGCTGGGCACGCCGTTTTTCGGGGCGACGCTCGCGGGGGGCTACAATGTCTTAACTCTCCCGCAGGGACCGACCGGGCCTGCCGGGACCATTAAAGTTCGGCTTTATCCGTACGCCTCCAACGATGTTCAGAACCGAAGGCTTTTCGTCGCCGAGTCCGTGGGGAGCTTCTCCGGAGCGACTCAGACCATTCGTATGGCGCTCGTGGAGGGATCGTTTGCCCGCTATGCGTTCTTCAGCGACCATGCCCCGACGAACTGGTGGGTGGCGGGAAACACGCGCTTCAACGGCCCGGTGCATATCAACGGCCTGAACGCCGCCGGGACGGGTGTCGATCCGGCGGCAACAATGAACATTCTGTGGGACACCGCAGGCGCAACGAGCCAGATCTTCGGTTACAACGGACCGGGTAGCTTCACGACCTCGCTCAGCGCCAGCCAGCTCAACTGGCACTATCAGTCCAATGGCAACCTCTGGACGCCCAGCGGCGGCTACTGGGCTTCGGTGACGGCGACCGGGGCGTCGCCCGATTTCGAGGTTCCGCCGGTGAAGATGCCTGTCGTCACGACGAAGCAGCACGATGCCGCGCTCGGTGGCACTCTGGAGCCGACCAGCATCGGGGTGAGCGTCCCCGCCAGTGGCAGCAGCGCGGTCGGGGGAGTCTTCATCAAGGGGGACGTGAGTGCGATGAAGCTCTCGGCGAGCGGCCCAAATAGCACCGTCCAGACGATGGATATCTACCAGACCGACGGACCCACCCAGGTCCGAACAACTGTCACGGTCGATCCAGGGAGCAACTCGACGACGGTTCTGAGGCAGACCAACAGCGGCTCTGGCTGGGCTGCTGCACCGCCCACCGTGCTCACGGGCGTCCCCAACGGCGCGATCTACTCCTCGGGGAGTATCAGCTCGCTCTCCGGGATTCTCGCTAACAATGTCATGAGCGGCTCCACCGTGGTCAAGACCAACGACTTCACCCTGGCGACAGCGTCCGATAAAGACGTCCAGATCACCGGCGGTGTTGTCTACGCCAATCAGGTCTCCGATGCCAGCAACCCCAACAACCCGCTCTCCAGCGCGGCGCAGGCCGACGCGTCCAGCGGGACGTTCGGGATCGTCACGCGCAAGGTCCAGCTTGCCGAGACCGACGCCGGAGGAAACCCACTGACGGATGTCTCGGTCCACGCGACGGTCATGGCACTCGACACGTTCAGCGCCGAGAATCCCACCACGCGCCCCTCGGGGAACTTCAAGCTTCTGGGCGGCTACATCGTCAAAGACAGCGGGACATTCGGCAGAGCTTCGGGCACCGGCACGATGCTCAACGGCCTGCGCGTCACCCGCAACTTCGACTCTCGCAACGTCACGAACCCGCCCCCGTTCTTCCCCAGCGAGGAAAACGCGTTCCAGGTTATTTCCTACCAGCGCGTCGGCGGCCCCCTGGAGTAGTTTTTCCAGCACCTCTGTCACAGAAATCATTAGTTTGGCGTCTTTACTCTCACAAGGAGCGGACACAATGGGACGGTGGAACTGGATGGCAGCGATGGGGCTGCTCACTCTGATGGGATGCAGCGCCGGGACGAATCTCGGGCCGGGCGGCAGTGGCGGAGGAGGAATCTCCGCGACCGCGCCGAGCGGGAGCGTCGTTTATACACGTGGCGGCGACATCTGGCGCATGGACGGCAGCGGCTCGCGGCAGACCCAGCTTACGTTTAACGACGCACTGGACTTTCAGCCCGCGTTCACGCCCGACCGACGCTGGATCGTTTTCACCAGCAAGCGGAGCGGCGAGTACCAGCTCTACCGGATGCGCGCCGACGGCAGCGAGCTGGAACGACTTACCGATGGACCGGGCTTTGCCGCCGACCCCGCGCTCTCGCCCGATGGCCGCGAGGTGGCGTTTGTCTCCGACCGCGACGGCCTGGACGATCTCTACTCGCTGGAGCTTTCCAGCGGGCGCACCCGGCGGATCACCCGGACCCGCGATGTGGCCGAGCAGACGCCCGCCTGGTCGCCCGACGGAGAGCTGCTGGCCTACGCCGCCGACTGGGAGAGCAGCACGGACATTTTTCTGTGTCGCTCGGATGACGGCAGCGAGGTCGTTCGGCTGACAAAAGGGCGCACCACGGAAGACTCCCCGACGTTCTCCCCCGATGGCGAGTGGGTGGCGTTCGCCTCGGACTCCGGCGGCGATTTCGATGTCTACGCCGTGAGCGTTAGGAACCCCGAGACGGTGGCGGTGCGCACGCTGGTCGCCCGCGCCGGGGACGACGAGTTTCCGGTGTATTCTCGCGACGGCAACTACCTGCTGTTCGACGGCGAGCGCGAGGGCGACTCGGACATCATGCGGCTGGATCTTTCCAGCGGACGCATCGAGGCCCTGGCCCGGAGCTTTGATTCCGAGACCAACCCCGACACCCGGTCGGTCAAAAAACCGGGGACAGTAAGTTTGAAGGAGGCACGAAAAAAATGAAACGGACACTCTTGATTTCACTGGGCGCTCTTGCGGCACTGCTGCCGCTGGCCGCCATGACCGTCGCCGACCCGCCCGCCCGTGAGCGCGAGAAGTCCCGCGAGGTCTACGACGACGACAATAACGGTGGGACGCGCAGTCCCTACGAGTCGGGCTTCTACCGGGGCCGGGATAGAGACGGAGAGCGAGATCGAAACTTCGATTTCTACGACGACAATCGCTGGAGCCGCGAGGTGCGCTTCTCCGACGAGCACCCGAGCTTCTTCCCCGACGGACGCCGCTTTGTCTTCTCGTCGAACCGGGACGGACGCGACCGGGAGATCTACTGCCGGGACCTGACCGGGCGCGGCCCGCTGGTGCGACTGACGCGAAACGGGGCGAACGACTACGAGCCGAGCGTCAGCCCCGACGGACGCTGGATCGCGTTTCTCTCCGACCGCGACGGACGAGCCGGACTGCATGTCATGCGCTCCGACGGACGCGACGTGCGCTGCCTGGTGCGCGGCACCGGACGAGGCGTCGGAACGCCGTCCTGGTCGCCCGACGGACGCTGGATCGCGTTCTCCAGCAAGCAGAGCGGCGGAACGGCCCTGCTCCGCGTGAGAAACGACGACTCCGGGCGCATCGAGCGGCTCGGCGGCTGGAGCGAAGAGCGCACGATCTGCGACCTGTAAGCTCTCTGGAAAAGCGCTCCCTGCGGGTATAATAACCGGCGGGGAGCGCTTTTTTGATGCTACGAACTTCAGGAGACGGCAAGCGACGGTTTCTGGCACTGATGGGATTCATCGGGCTTCTGCTGGGCATAACGGCACTCGGCGGGCTGGCACAGCGCCATCTTGCCCCGCCCGCCCCGATGCCGAACGTGCCCCCGCGCCCGGTGGTGGATAAAAAGCAGCATGAACGCCTGCGTGCTCTGCTCAAAGAAGTTCAGGCGCTGGGCGTCCAGAAAAATTGGAGCCAGGCACTCAAGAT
Source organism: Armatimonadota bacterium (assembly GCA_031363095.1). Classification (GTDB taxonomy): domain Bacteria; phylum Armatimonadota; class Armatimonadia; order Armatimonadales; family Armatimonadaceae; genus JANLTX01. The sequence goes on from JANLTX010000108.1 coordinate 7,243, forward strand.
CAGCGACGAAGCCTGCCGGGAAGAAGTCGTCTGCCCGCCATTCCTCAATCTTCAACGTCACGAGGCGGCGCTCCGCCTGAACAAACCCGGAGCGGCAGAGAGCTACGCCGAGCTGGTGCGTGACAACTCTGGCTCCGCTCTGGTCGAAGCGGGCGCCCTGGCGCTGAGCGGAAACAAAGAAGCGTATCTGAGTCACGTAAACAAGCTCTTGGATCAGGTCGATCTGAAAAGCACGGTGGGTCAGGACGCTAACAATGTCAACAACATCGCCTGGGCCGCCGTGCTCCTGCCAGGAGCGCCGCCCCAGCCCGAGAAAGTTATCGCACTGGCCGAGCATGTCATTGCCCATCCTCGACGTAAAGAAGGCAGAGGAGCGTCAATAGTAGATGTATTCGACGTGCCTTCCCATTTTCTCAATACGCTCGGGGTGGCGCTCTACCGCGTGGGGCGCGATGCCGACGCAATTACCCGACTCAATCAGGCCGAGAAGCTCCGCTCGGACGCGATCAACTGGCCGTTTTTAGCCCTCGCGCACCAGCGCCTCGGGCATACCCAGGACGCCGAGCGCTGGGCGGCACGCTACCGCGCCAACGTCGATAGCACGTTCGGCAAGATCGAGAGCAGTCGGCTGGAGAAGCTTTTGTTCCTGCGCGAGCTGGACGCCGCGCTACCTGCGAAGAAGCAGGGTACAACGGGAACGAATGAATGACTTTTTAGTGATTGGGGCGGGGCTTGCGGGCCTCGCGTGTGCAGGCGACCTGCGGGCGCAGGGGGCCAAGCTTGCCGTTTTCGACAAGGCGCGCGGGATCGGGGGGCGCTGCGCGACCCGGCGGCTTCCGGGCAATGTCCGCGTGGACCACGGGGCGCAGTTCTTCACGGCACGCTCCGAGCGACTCAAAACTCTGGTCGAATCCGGGCTTTCTGAGGGCTGGATCGCCGAGTGGTACAAAACCATCCCGCTCTGGAAAGACGGGAAAATCCAGGAGCGCGAGCCGGGCCACCCGCGCTATGCCTGTCCGGCGGGAATGAACGAGCTGCCCAAACGCCTCGCCGCTGGCTTTGATGTTGGCCTGGCCGATGCCGTCGCCTCTGTCGAAAGAGTCGAGCGCGGGTTTCGAGCGACGCTCAGCTCGGGGACGACGGCAGAGGGCAAGAAATTAATCCTAAATCTCCCGCCCGAGCAACTTTTAGAGATCGCCCGCCCCACTCTCTCGCCCGAGGCCATTACGTCTCTGGAGAGCATCGAGATGGAGCCGCGCTGGGCCGCGATGTTCGTTCTGAGCTACGACATCGACGTTCTCTGGCCCGCGCTGGAGCTGGAAGGGCATCCGGTGCTGGTCTGGCTTTCGCGCGACCACACCAAGCGACCCGAGGGCGCAACCCCGACCCTGATCGCTCACGCAGATGCCGCCTGGACCCGCGAGCGGCTGGGTGCGACCCCGAACGATGCGCTCGCCGAGATCGCCAGCGCGGTCGAGCCGCTGGTGAAGCCGGTGCGCTTCATGCAGTCGCACGCCCACCGCTGGCGCTACGCAAAGACCCCGGTTCCGCTCGGACAGCCGTTCTTAGAGGCGGGCGAGAGCGTCTGGGCCTGCGGCGACTGGTGCGTCGGCGGACGCGTCGAGGGGGCGCTGGAGTCGGGCTGGGCGCTGGCAAAACAAATTCTCTCGTAACCCGCTTAGAAAAAGAAACGTCTAAAAACCCATGAAACTCACCCTTGCTCTCTGCACGGCACTCTTGCTGTCGCTACCGACGCTCGCTCAGGACACAAAGCCTGTCGAGCTGCCCAAAGACACGGCTCCTGCGCCCGACCCGGCGCTGGTCGAGGGCAAGGCCCGGCTGGACGCCATTATTGCAGCGCACGGCGGCGAGGCGTTCTTGAACCTCAAAGGTTTTACGCTCAAGGGCAAGGGCGAGGCTAGCTTCCCCGGCGGCGATCAGGGCTTTGCGTTCGACTCCCTCACGCTCTCCTGCAGCCTGCCCGACCGGGTGCGCCTCGATGTCTCGATGTTCTTCGGGGATATTTCGTACTTTCTGCCCGGCGGCGGCAAGAAACCAGTCTTCGTCATGGCAGGCGAGGCCCAGGACCCCCCGTTCGCGATTCCTATCTCCGACCCGACTCAGCTCCTACGCGATGCGGCTCAGAAAAACGTCCCGGTGCGCCCCGCCCCCGACCTGAAAGTGGGCGATAAGACCTTTCTGGGAATTCTCCTGCCCGGCGCGAGCGTTTATTATGATCCGGCAAAGCCTCTGGCGCGGCGCATTACGCTTAAAAACGCCAAAAAAGAGAATTTAACGCTGGAGTTAGACAAATATAAAACCCAAAGTGGCGTCTCGCTGCCCGGCGCGTTTGTAGTGAAGCAGGGAAAAGACCCGCTTCTCACCATGAACTTCGACAAGATCGAGATCGACCCCAGGTTCGCCGAGGGATTTTTTAGCCCGCCCAGATGAACCTGGGCGTCTCGTTCCTCGCCGACAAAGTCGCTCCGCGACACACCGAATTGGATTCTGTCGCGGAGCGACTTTGTCGAACGCAGTTCGCCCAGACGCCTAGGTTTATCTGGGCGAAACGATTATTTCTCCGTGAGAAAATCGGTGCCGTCCCAGCCTTCTTCGAGCGGGGTGGCGCGGGCGATGCGGCAGCGGGCGAGCAGGTAGAGCGCCGGGCCGTCGGTGGGGTTCTGGACGAGAAGTTTCTGAAGGGCAGCTTCTGAAGCAGGAAAGTTTTTCGAGAGGTAGGCGTCCATGGCGGCCTGCCCGAGGGCCGCGAGGTTTTTCTGGGCGTCGGTGGCGTCGATTTGAAGGGCGAGCGGCTCCCAGACAAGCGTCGGTTCCTGGCGGCCCGCAACCGAGACTCTGGCTACCGGGCGCATTAAAAATCCCTCGCCTGCCGCAAGCCGGGTTTCTTCGGTGATTAAAATCTCGGTCCCGAATTTTTTGTTCAGCGACTCGATACGCTTGCCCAAATTGACGGCGTCGCCGATAGCGGTCAGGCTGTAGCGCACCTCGCAGCCCATCGTCCCGATCACGGCGTCGCCCGAGTTCAGCCCGATCCGCGCCCAGAGCAGCGGCTTGCCCTCGGCCTTCCAGCGCGTGCGCTCGCTTGCAAGCTGCGTTTGAATCGCAAGCGCCGCGCGGACGGCGGAGCGGGCGTGGCCCGATTGGTCCCAGAACGCCATGAGTTCGTCGCCGATGAACTTGTCCACGGTTCCTTCGTGCGCGAGCGTGGCTTCTGCCATGAGGCCGAGCGCCTCGCCTAAAATGGCGACCATCGGCTCGGGTTCGCTTGTTTCGGCGATGGCGCTGAAGCCGATGAAGTCCATGAATCCCACCGTCACGCTCTTTCGGACGCCGGATAGCCTGGCTTCGACGCCCTCGGCCAGCAGGCTCGCGACGTACTCCCTCGGGACGAACTTCGCAAACGAGCGCAGGTTGGTCTTCATCTGCTCGACCGCACCACCCAGCTCGGCGACCTCGGTCAGCGAGGTTGTCGGTGGTTTCTTTGCCGTAAGGTCCAGGTTTTTAATGGCCTCGGTCTCGCGGGCGATCTGGCGCAGGGGCCGCGCGATCCGAAGCGCCAGCACGATGCTCCCGATCACGCCCAGCACGACACCGGCCAGGGCTGCGAGGACGCCGAGCCGGGCGCTCTTATCGACCCGAGCCGTGATCTCCCGCTCCGGCACGACGGCACAGACGAGCCAGCGTGGGTAGCTCTCACCGTCGAGCCTTCGGCAGACTCCGAGGTCCGTGGTGGCGCGGGTCGTCTGGATCTTGGGTGCCTTCTCGCTCAGCCGGATCTCGCCCAGCAGCGCCCCGAGGCGCGGATTTTTCATCGCATCGGTGTCGAGCAAGTTCGGAGCGGGATGCGCGACGACTTTTCGGCTGCCGTCCTCACGCCGCTCGACCACGAACGCGTACCCCGACTCCCCGAGCGTCACGGTGCGCAGAAACCGGCTTAGCGCGGCCAGGGTCAGGTCGGCGGAGAGCACGCCCTGGAGCTTCTGGTTCGCATACACCGGAATCGCACACGTCACGCCGACAGCAGTGGAGCCGTCGGGCATGGGAAACGTGTAGCTGTCGGACCACGCCGCACGTCCGGCCTTCCTTGCCAGACCATAGAACGGGCGCTTTCTCGGGTCGTAGTCGGTCTTTTTCGTCTCTCGAACCGCTCGCTTTCCGGCTTTATCGAGCACCCAGTCCGTCCGGGTCATGTTGCCGTCGGCACCCCGGCGGCACTCCTGCTCCTCGATCTTGCCATCGGGCCTGCGAAAGACATGCCCGTACTCGCCGGTGCGCTCCAGGCTCACCGAGAGATAGGTAAGCTCGGGATTGGCGATAAAAAGCGCCCGCATTCTCTGAAGCGCTGCCGTCAACTCCGAGCCGCTTGCGGGAAACGGCAGCCCCGACGCCGCCTCGCCCTGCCGCGACGCTGTGTGCAAAAGCGCCTCGACCCGCTCCTGAACCCGCTCGTCGGCCTGGTGCAGAAGCTGATCGGAAAGCTCCGTCACGGCGGCGCGTCCGGTCCACCACGCACTCCCACCGACCACCGCCACCGTACCGATCAGCACGGAGAGCGAGGAAAGCAGAATCGCCCCCAGCAGAGAAACCTTCATTGGCACTCCATTATATCCGCTGAACCTGACCTCAATAATGGGAGAAATTCGGAGAGCATTGGTCTGCATTCTTCAGCCATCGAAGCACTACCCGGCACCATCGAAGCACTATCTTAAACCATCAAGGCTCTACCTTGCTCCATCAGAGCATGAACCGGCACCATCAAAGCTCTACCCTTCGCCATCAGAGCCTATTCTTACAGCATCAACGCATTTTCTTGAAACATCAGAACTTATTCTGGAACCATCAGAGATTTACTCTTAATTAGCTGAGAATGTAACGGTCTTTGAGAAATCTGCCCGCGCCAAATCTTCCCGCCGAATCAGATAATCCAACGTAAACACGCCGTCACGAAGCGATTGCATTTCCGGAAAACCCTGGGCAATTAGACGTTATTCCGATTAGTTACCGTCGAATAAATTCGCGGCTTTACAAGAATGTCCACCTTCGTGGACAGGCTCAACAATAGCCAATGAGTATCAACAATCCTGTTTCGACGCAGGTCGAATCGCTTACTCAGCCGGG
>JANLTX010000121.1:0-83170 GCA_031363095.1 Armatimonadota bacterium
TATTGTCTCTTTTTCGTGGAGCGGCCCTCAATCTGAATCGTCGGGCGCGAGTCAGAAATATCGCGGCGACATGCCGACGCTTTGCAGCACGACCCCGCGAAGCAATTCAATTACTCAAAGAGAAAACTGAATGACCCTGCCCCGTTCACCGCATTGGACGCCCTCGGCTCTTTCAGGAGACGAGGTTCCGAATTGAAGGCTCTCAGGCCGCCCGCCTTTCCGGTGATACCTCGGAGCTTGCTCCGGGGCCGGTTCATTTCGCTTAATCGTTTTAATTTTTGCTGCCCTTCTTCAGAACGATCAATTTCTCCAAAAGCATCCAGCATATAAGCCTCTTGAATATTTCCATATTTTACGCGATTAAGTTCTTCTTCGTTGAGAAAGCGACCTTTTTCATTAGTACCAGGTTTAGGTAAGACAAAAACTGTATCAGCAGCTTGACAAATAATCGGACTATGAGTTGTAACAATAAATTGAATATTTGGAAAATGTTTTTTGAAGAATTGTCCAATATTTTTCTGCCAGGTTGGATGTAAATGTAAATCTGCTTCATCAATTTGCACTATACCTTCGCATATTACTGTAATTAAATTATCTTGTTTTTGATAAATGGAATCTCCATAACAATTGTAGAGATTTCTTATAAGATCAATAATAATCGAAATGATTGATTTATATCCATCAGAGAGATTTTCTATACTGACATATTGATTATTTGAATCCGTAAAAAATACGCCGTCATTATTAAAAGATTGTAATTTTACATGATTCGGAAGAATATCAGACTGATTTATGAAATCTTTAATTTGTGTTAGCTTTTCAGTGGAGGCAGAGTCTTTCTCTAAATGTTGAATGTACATTCTTCTAAGATATTCAATGCCGAATGTCAAAGAATAAGAATCATCAAAAGCGGTGATATGCTGCGATGATGCATCGCCTTTATCGAAATAATTATATTCATCTGACGTTAAATAACTAAATCGCCTCGAACTTCCAAATGAATAAATCGGCTGCAATCTTCGTTCGTCCCAAATGCCATTCTCTTCTAATTCTTTATCAGGTTTTGCTATTAATATAGGGTGTTCTCTGCCATTGTCAATTGATGAATCAGAAAAATTAAACCATGATACTGCGATTTCTTTATTCTCAAAATTTAATTTTATTAAAGAATGCGTTTCACTACTTCTTAGCCATTTATACCATGGTTGTTTTAATGCGTAAACTTCTTTTGGGCCAATACTGCACAATGCAACAGCACGAACCAAACTGGTTTTCCCACTACCGTTATCTCCTAAAATGACGTGCCAGCCTGCACCATCTTGCTCTTTGGGAAGCTCCCAGACGAGGTGCTTGATGGAGCGGATATTCTCAAGCTCGATGCGGCGAATGTGCATGGTTGTATTTTATCGCTTTGCCCCCGGCTGGGAAACCGGGGGCGGAGTGGGCTGGGGCTACCCTTCGTCGGCGTATTTGTCTTTGAGGCCCGCGACGACGGACGGGTCGGCGAGGGTGGAGGTGTCGCCCAGCGCCCGGCCTTCGGCGATGTCTCGAAGAAGCCGTCGCATGATCTTGCCGGAGCGGGTCTTGGGAAGCTCTGCCGTGAAGAGAATGTCGTCGGGGCGGCAGATGGGGCCGAGCTTCTGCCCGACGTGCTTTTTGAGTTCGGCGGCCAGCTCGGGTGTCGGGGCGATGCCCTCTTTGACGCTCACAAACGCGGCGATAGCCTGGCCCTTGATCTCGTCGGTGCGCCCGATCACGGCGGACTCGGCGACGCTCGGGTGTTCGACCAGCGCGCTCTCCACTTCCATAGTGGAGATATTGTGTCCGGCCACCAGCATGATGTCGTCCACGCGGCCCAGCAGCCAGAGATAGCCGTCGTCGTCTTTTCTTGCACCGTCCCCGGCAAAGTACAGGTTCTTGTCGCCGAACTTGGACCAGTAGACATTTTTATATCTTTCGTCGTCGCGCCAGAGGGTTCGGAGCATTCCTGGCCAGGGCTTTCGGATCACCAGAAGCCCGCTGCCACCGGGCGGCACCGGCTCGCCCGCTTCATCTACCACGTCGATGGTGATTCCGGGAAAGGGGCGCGTCGCCGAGCCGGGCTTGGTCTCAATAATTCCTGGCAGGGGAGTAATCATGTGCGCCCCGGTTTCGGTCTGCCACCACGTATCCACAATCGGGCACCGCTCGCCCCCGATGACCCGGTGGTACCACATCCAGGCTTCCGGGTTGATCGGCTCGCCTACGGAGCCAAGAAGCCGCAGGCTGGTCAGATCGCGCGAGTTCGGGTGGTCGTCGCCCCACTTCATGAACGAGCGAATCGCCGTCGGGGCCGTGTAGAAGAGCGTCACGCCCCATTTCTCGATGATCTCCCAGAACCGGTCGCGCCGGGGCCAGTCAGGAGCGCCCTCGTACATCAGAACCGTGGCTCCAGCCGCGAGCGGGCCGTAGACCACGTAGCTATGGCCCGTCACCCACCCGACATCGGCGGTGCACCAGAAGATATCCGAGTCTTTGAGATCGAACGTCCACTTCATGGTTGTATAGGCCTGGGTCAGGTAGCCGCCTGTCGTGTGGTAAATCCCCTTGGGCTTTCCCGTGGAACCCGACGTGTACAGAATAAAAAGCCCGTCTTCCGAGTCCATCGGCTCGGGCGCGACGGTTTTGGGCGCGGCTTTCAGAGCATCGTCCCACCAGAGATCGCGGCCCTCGGTCATGGAGCAGTCCTGGCCGGTTCTTCTGGCGACGATCACCCGCTCGATGCTCGGGCACGCGCCGCCTGTGAGGGCTTCGTCGGTGGCGGCCTTCAGCGCGACCGCTTTCCCGCGTCGCCAGCCGCCGTCGGACGTGACGACGACCTTGCTCTCCGAGTCGTTGATCCGCTCGCGCAAACTTTCTGCCGAGAACCCGCCAAAGACCACGGAGTGAATCGCCCCGATTCGGGCGCAGGCCAGCATCGCAATCGCCGCCTCGGGGATCATCGGTAAATAGATCGTCACCCGGTCGCCCTTGCCGACGCCCTGGTTTTTGAGAACTCCCGCAAACCGATTGACCTCGCGGAAGAGCTGGTCGTACGTGAGAACTTTTGTATCGCCCGGCTCGCCCTCGAATAAAATCGCGGCTTTGTTGCGCCGCTCGGACGTAATATGTCGGTCCAGGCAGTTCGCGCTGGCGTTGATTTTCCCACCCACAAACCACTGCGCATGTGGCGGGTTCCAGTGGCAGACCTCTGTCCAGAGTGCGGTCCAGTCCAGCTCACCCGCGCGCTCGGCCCAGAATTTTTCGGGGTCATCCTCGGCTTTCTGGTAGATCTGCGGGTCGGCGATACTGGCCTGGGCGACAAATTCGGCAGGCGGGGGAAAGCGACGATCTTCAGCGAGAAGGGCTTCGACGGTACTCATATCGACTTCGAGTATAGCATGCCACGAATTTCTCTCAAGAGACAAAGGGAAAGTAACAAATCACAAAGGTAACCCAAGCGATTGGGTGATTTTTTTCTTTTTTCTTCGGGAACCCTTGACAGGTGCCGCTACGTATGCTACAGTTTCAGCGTGTGATCTCCTTTTCTCTCCACGTGCTGTGGAAGCGACCGGTCATTTTGATTCGGTCGCTTTTTTTTGCTCACAGTTCCAGGCCGAGCTGGGCGACGGGGCCGAACGAGCGGCGATGGATGGGGCAGGGGCCGAGTGCTCTGAGCGCGGCCAGGTGCGAGGGCGACGGATAGCCTTTGTGCCCCGCAAAGCCGTAGCCCGGATAGAGCGCGTCGGCCTCAAGCATCTGGCGGTCGCGGGTGACCTTGGCCAGGATCGACGCCGCTGCGATGCACAGGCTCCGCGAGTCGCCTTTGACGAAGCTCTCACAGTCGGGGTGCAGTCCATACACAGGTAGCCCGTCCACAAAGACCGTGTCGGGGGAGATTTTTAGCCCCATCACGGCGCGCTTCATGGCAAGGTGTGTCGCCCGGAGAATGTTGATCGAGTCGATCTCAGCGGGCGAGGCTTCGGCAATAGAGAACGCCGTCGCTTCGGCGATAATTCTCTCGAAGGCTTTCTCGCGCTGCTTTTCGGTGAGCTTTTTCGAGTCCGTGATGCCCGCGCCGTCGAAGTCCTCGGGCAGGATCACCGCCGCCGCCACGACCGACCCCGCCAGTGGCCCGCGCCCGGCCTCGTCCACGCCCGCCACCAGCCGCTTGCCGGAAGCCCACGCCGCCCGCTCCAGCGCCCGCAGATCAGCGGATTCGACCAAGGCGACCTCCGGGCCAGAAGACGTACTCGGCGCGTCCGACCAGGCGGCTTTGCGGGATCGGCCCCCAGAAGCGGGAGTCGTGGGAGCGGTTGCGGTTGTCACCCAGCACGAAGAAGTGCCCCGCCGGGACAGTGGCAGGGCCAAACGATGTCGCAATATCCTCGGCGGCGTAGGGTTCCGCGAGCGGCTGGCCGTTACGGAAAATCTGGCCGGGCTGGAGCAGGGCGAGCGCTCCAGGAAGCCCGGCGCGGGTCGCCAGCGCTTCGGGCGAGAGCCGCGAGCCGTCGCACCAGACGCCGCTGGGGGTGAGCGCGAGCGGGGCGTCGTCGGGGAGATTTAAAAGCGTCCGAAGCCCGTCATGATCGAAGCGCCTGGGCTTCTTACTTCCTCGCTCGACCAGCACGACGAATCCCGAGCGGGCTTCGAGCGTGTCGCCTGGCAGCCCGACGATGCGCTTGAGGGTCTCGCCGCCGAGAGAGTCGGGCGCACGAAAAACCACGACCTCACCGTAGGTCGGTCGATTCAGACGATACGCAAGCTTGCTGATTAAAATTCCGTCGCCCCGGACCAGCCCCGGCTCCATCGATCCGCTGGAAACATGATACGTCTGGACCAGAAACGGACGGACCAAAAGAAAAATCAGCGCCAGCGCCTTCATCGACGCTTCCGAAAGCTCGCACACGACCCGAAAAAAAAGCGCCCGTCGGCCACGAAGGCTCAGGCGCACCGCCCCGAGGGCGAGAAGAATCCCAAAGACAACGGGCAAAGACAGCGAAGCGATTTTGTCGGTCCACATTCTTTGCCCGCTCCTGAAAGCTTGACGCTACTTGTCCGCGAACCGACCGTTGCGGTCTTCCTTGATACGAGCGGCCTTTCCAGACAGCCCGCGCAGGTAGTACAGCTTCGCGCGGCGCACCGCGCCACGTCGGACCACGTCGATCTTCTCGACACGGGGCGAGTGAACGAGGAACGTCCGCTCGACGCCGACGCCGTTGGTCACTTTACGCACCACGACCGTGTCGCGAATCCCTTCGCCACGACGGGCGAGCGCGACGCCCTCAAAGATCTGGACGCGCTCTTTGTCGCCTTCCTTGACCTTCACATGGACGCGCAGGGTGTCGCCGCCCCGAAAGCGAGGAACTTCGCTTTTCTTCTGCGCCATCTCGATCTCACGGATCACACTGGCATTCGCCATCTCAACACTACTCCTCTGATTTGGATAGTTCGGCGCGCCCTCCGGCGGTCTCGGGCTCGCTTTCTTGCAAAAGCGCCTCCGACACGGTCGGGTTCACCAGGGTAGATCGCTCCACCCGCGCGGCCTCCTGAGCATCGGCTTTGTCCAGAAGTTTCTGGTCGGCCTTGCCAAGAGGCAACAGTCTTTCAAACAGGTCGGGGCGGCGCACGCGGGTTCGCACCAGCGCCTGCTGCCGTCGCCATTTTTCTATTTCGGCATGATGCCCGGAGAGCAGTATATCCGGAACTCTCTCTCCGCGAAACTCCGCCGGGCGCGTGTAGTGCGGATACTCCAGGACGCCGCCCTCGAAACTCTCTTCGCCCGCCGAGTGCTGGTTGCCCAGAACCCCCGGAAGCAGCCGCGCCGTGGCATCTAAAACGACCAGTGCGGCCAGCTCGCCGCCGGTCAGCACGTAGTCACCGACGGAGACTTCCCGCGTGATCCAGCCCGTGCGAACTCTCTCGTCGATTCCCTCGTAGTGACCGCACACCAGCACGAGCCGGGGTTTCTGTGACAGCTCTCGGGCAAGGTTTTGCGTGAAGACCTCGCCGTCGGGCGTGAGAAAGAGTGTCTCGACGCTTTCTTTGTTTTCTCCGCTGCCCCAGGCCGACTCGATGGCGAGAGCGAGCGGCTCGGGCTTCATCAGCATTCCTGCGCCGCCGCCGAACGGGTAGTCGTCCACGGTGCGGTAGTTGTTCGTGGTAAAATCGCGCGGATTTATTGTCTCCACGCTCAGATGCCCGGCGGCCTGCGCCCGCCCGAGGATCGAGTGAGATGCCGCCTGCGCGATCAGCTCCGGAAAGAGCGTGACGACCTGAACACGCATCTAACTTAAAGTTCGTCCTTGCGCAGCCCCAGAACGTCTCTGACGGTCATCGTCCGGGTTTCCAGATCGACGCCCACCAGAACGGACGCGACGGCGGGAATCAGCGCCACCTCGGTTTCGTAGACATCGTTGGCGGGGTAGTACAGAACGTGCTCGATCTGTCCAAAATCCCGGCCCGACTCCGTCAAAACCCGTAGTCCGAGTAGCTGCCACTCGTACCAGGCATCCGGCCCAAGCGCCGGAAGCTCACTTTTTTTTACCCAGAGTCCGGTGCCGTGAAGCGTCTCGGCTTCGTTGCGGTCGGCACCCTCAAGAGCCAGCAGGAAGCCGCCGTGATGGCGGCGTACCTGAAGGACTTTGCGCATCTCCACTCTGCCGCCGGAAAAACGAAGCTCGACAGCGGGGAGGTCCGCGAGAGTTTCGGGAGTCTCCAGCAAGGGCGTAAAACGCACCTCGCCCCGAATCCCAAAAGCCCCCGCGATCTCACCGATCAGTACACGTTCGTCTTCCACACCCGGCAGTATATCGCCTGGCCTACGCGACGATCTCGACGTAGACCTTTTTCTTCTCTTTCATCGCCACCGCTTTGATGATGGTACGCAGGGCGTTGGCGATACGCCCCTGCTTGCCGATGACTTTACCCAGATCGTCGGCGGCGACACGCACCTCGTAGGTGGTCGCTTCGTCGCCGGGGATCTCGGTGATACTGACTTCGTCGGGGGTGTCCACCAGTTCGCGGACGATGTACTCGACTGTCGATTTCAGACCTTGCACGCTATTCTTTCTTCGCAGCGCAACCCCGTTTAGGAAGTTGCTGCTGCCTCCTTGGCAGGGAGGAGACCCTTTTTGCGTAGAAGTGCCGCAACCACCTCGGTCGGCTGCGCCCCTACTCCAAGCCAGTAGCGAATGCGATCTTCTTTAAGTTCCACGATCGGATCGACGTCTGCCGCGACGATCGGGTTGTAGTAGCCCAGCTCCTCGATGAAGCGGCCATTGCGCGCCCTTCGGATGTCCGCTGCCACGACGTGGTAGAACGGGCGCTTTTTGGCGCCATCACGGCGCAATCGTATCTTGACCATTTTCTGATTTCCTCTACAGTAGCGACATTTACCGGGCAAACGGAGGTTTGAACCTTCCCGTACTCTTGCCCTTTTTTTGTTTTTTGTTTCCGCTGGATGCACCTGGCAGTCGCATCGGAGGCATTCCTCCCATGCCGGGAAGGTTCCCCGATGCCATGCCGCGCATGAGTTGGCGCATCTGCTCGAAACGATTCAGAGTGGTGTTCACTTCCTGAACCGCGACACCCGCGCCGGTTGCGATTCGCTTGCGGCGTGGGCCGTTGATGATCTCCGGGGCACGGCGCTCTCTGGGTGTCATCGAGCGCACGATGGCTTCAAAGCGAGCCATTTCTTTCTCCCCGGCGGACCAATCGACGTCTTTTAAGTGCGTCCCGACCCCCGGTAGGAGCTTGAGTAGCTGCTCTATCGGGCCGAGGCGCTTCATTTGCTGCATCTGGGAAAGAAAGTCTTCTAAATCGAACTTTCCCGTGCGCAGCTTCTTTTCCATCTCGACGGCTTGCTTCTCATCGACGGCAGCCTCTGCCTTCTCGATGAGCGTGAGCACGTCGCCCATTCCCAAAATTCGCGAGGCCATCCGGTCCGGGTGGAACGGCTCCAGCGCGTCCATTTTCTCCCCGACCCCGATGAGCTTGATCGGTTTTCCGACCACGGCGCGCACCGAGATGGCCGCCCCACCCCGCGAGTCGCCGTCCATCTTGGTGAGCACAAAGCCCCCGACATCGAGCGCGGCGTCGAACTCCCGCGCCGCGTTGACGGCGTCCTGGCCGGTCATCGCGTCCAGAACCAGCAGAATCTCGTCGGGCCGGGTCTTCTCTTTCACGGCCTTGAGTTCGTCCATCAGTGTCTCATCGACATGAAGGCGACCCGCCGTATCTAAAATCACGACATCGAGCCGGTTCTCTTTTGCGTAGGCTACGGCTTCCTGTGCGGCCTCGATAGGGCTGGCACCCGCGCGGGTGTAGACCGCAACCCCGACCTGCCCGCCCACGACCTGGAGCTGCTGGATCGCCGCCGGGCGCTGGATGTCGCACGCGGCCAGCAGCGGTTGCCTGCCCTGGCTCTTGAGCCGCTTGGCGAGCTTCCCGGCCAGCGTCGTCTTGCCCGCGCCCTGAAGCCCGCAGAGCATCAGAACCGTCGGCGGCTTTGCGGCCACGGCAAGCTCTGCCGATTTCGGGTCGAAGCTCTCGCCCGAGAGCGTGAGAACCAGCTCATCGTGGACGAACTTCACCACCTGATGCGCCGGATCGAGACCTTCGAGGACTTGCTCCCCGAGGGCTTTTTCTTTTACCCGCGCGACGAAGTTCTTGACGACCTTGAAGTTGACATCGGCCTCCAGCAGGGCCTTTCGGACCTCCGCGAGGGCTTCATCGACATCCGCTTCGGTCAGCTTCGCATTGCGTCGCAGCCGGGCAAAGGCGCTCTGTAGTTTTTCGGCAAGGCTTTCGAACATGGTTTAACAGCAGCCTGATTCAGACCAAAGCCCGCCGGTTTCGCCAGCGGGCCGGGGAAGTGTACCGCCCCTGCGCCCGACTGTCAAGTCGCTGGAACGCTTCGACGTGGAATGACACGCTATGCCTCTCCACTGAACCCGTCCTGAGTGCGATGAAGCTTCGCGTAGAGACCGTTTTTCTCCAGAAGCTCGTCATGCTTGCCCCGCTCTACGACCACTCCGTTCTCCAGCACTAAAATTAAATCAGCGTGGCGCACGGTCGAGAGCCGATGCGCGATGGAGAACGTCGTGCGGCCCGCCGAGAGCTTCTCGAACGCGTCCTGGATCAAGCGCTCGCTCTGGGTGTCCAGTGCGCTCGTGGCTTCGTCTAAGATCAAAATTCGGGGATTTTTGAGAATCGCCCGTGCGATGGCGATGCGCTGCTTCTCCCCGCCGGAGAGCTTGTAGCCCCGCTCGCCGACCACGGTGTCGTAGCCCTCAGATAAACCGGCGATGTGCTCGTGGATCGCGGCGGCTTTGGCGGCTTCGATGAGCTGCTCGTCGGTGGCGTCGGGGCGACCATAGCGCAAATTCTCGCGGATCGTGTCGTGTACTAAGTACGTTTCCTGCGTGACGACCCCGATCAGCCGCCCGAGCGATTCTAATTGAATCTCTTTGACGTCAACTCCGTCGATTTTCACGCAGCCTTCGGTGGGATCGTAGAGCCGGGGAATCAAGTACGTCAGCGAGGTTTTTCCTGAGCCGCTCGGTCCCACCAGCGCGATGAGCTGTCCGGGCTGCGCCGTGAAGCTCACGCCCGAGAGCGTGCTATTTTCCTGGCTATCTTCGTACTTGAAGCCAACGCCCTCAAACGAAACCTCGCCGCGTACGCCCTCAGGAGACAGAACGACTGGATTATCGGTGTTTTTTATCTCCTGTGGCATATCTAAATACTCGAAAATTCGGTCGAACAAAGACATTGCGCTGGTGACTTCGACCTGGACATTCATCAAGCCGGTAAGTGGGAAAAATAAGCGCCCCTGAAGCGCCGTAAAACTTACAATTAAACCAACAGTGAGATTCTGGTCCTGAACAATAATCTTTAAATATCCGGCCAGCCAGTAGACCAGCACGGGCGTCAGAGAAAACGTCAGGCCGATTAAGTTGAAGAAAAACCGGAAGATCATCGAGAGCTTGATCTGCGTTCCCGTGAGCGCTTCGTTTTCTCTGGAGAACCGGGCGGTGGTCTGGGCTTGTCGCCCGCTGGTCTTGGTGAGAAGAACCCCCGAAACAGAAAGAACTTCCTGCATCGTGGCCGAGAGATCGGCGTTCTGCTCGGAAGACTTCTTGCGAATCTCGCCCGCCGCGCTGCCGACTTTTGCGGCAACCAGCGCAAACAGCGGCAGAATCCCGACGGAGAGAAGCGTCAGTCGCCAGTCTAAGATCAGCATCGCGATCAATGTGCTGACCACAGTCGTGAGGTTGTTCAAGACATTGGCGATGGTGTCCGACAGAACGCCCTGCACCCCGCCGACATCCGAGAGCAATCTTGACTGGATCTCCCCGGTTCGGGTCGTGGTGAAGAATCGCAGGCTCATGCCCTGAAGATGCGTGAAAAGCTGGGCGCGCAAGTCTCGCAGAATCTTCACGCCCACAAGGGTCGAGAGGTAGCCGTACGCCATCGCCAGCGCCGTCGAGCCAAGGGTTGCCAGCAGCGTTAAAATCGAGAAGCGCACCACGAGCGGCATGTTCCCGCGCTGCAGGCCGTCGTCGATGATCGTGCGTAGCCAGTGGGGAGCAAACAGTCCCAGCCCCGCCGAGAGAAAGACCAGCACCGCGATCAGAATAATCTGAGATTTATACGGGGAAAACGCCTCGACAATCCGCTTTTTCGTCGCCGCCCCGACCGGTTTCGGGGGCCCGCCCGGCCCGCCCATTCGCATCATAGCCATAGATTCTCACTTTACCTGAAACCAAATCAAAGCGCCGCGTGTCTCTGAGTCTATGAACCGCGCTCTACTTCTGTGCCTCGCTGCCCTGCTTCCGCTTTCGTTGTCTTTCGCCCGGCCTGCCGAGCCGCCTACGGTTACCGATCTTTCGGGGAAAACCCACGCGCTGGCAAGCGCCAAAGCCTCCGTGTTCTTCTTTACGTCCAATGAGTGCCCGATTGCCCGGCGCTACGCTCCGAAGATGCGCGAACTCTCGCAGAGCTACCAGCCAAAAGGAGTTCAGGCGTTTTTAGTCAACGCCAGCGGAGCCGACAGCGCCGAGAGCTTTAAAAAATGGGCGGGCGAGCGCAAGTTTTCTTTGCCGCTGGTGAAAGACACAGGCGGAAAGTTGGCCGAAAAACTGGGCGCGACCCTCACGCCCGAGGCCGTGGTTTTAGACGCGAGCGGGGCCGTACGCTACGTCGGGCGCATCGACGAGAGCGCGGACGCACTCGACGCGGTTCTTGCCGGTCAGCCCGTGAAGAAATCCCGAGTCTTTGCCCAGGGCTGCTTGATTTTCTCAGAGTCACCCGCTTCCCCGCCGGGCGGGGGCCAGGGGGCGACCTATTCTAAAGACATCGCGCCGATTTTGAATAGAAATTGCGTGGTCTGTCACCGAAAAGGAGATGTGGCCCCGTTTGCGCTGACCAACTACTCCGAATCGAAGCCCTGGGCGACCATGATCGCCAGCTACACGCAGAAGCGCCTGATGCCGCCCTGGAAAGCGACGCCCGGCCACGGCGACTTTTTGGACGCCCGCTGGCTGAGCGAGGGCGAGCTGGGCAAGATTTCAAGCTGGGCGAAGTCGGGTGCGCCGGAGGGCAGCAAAAAAGACCTGCCCGCGCCGCCCACGCTCCACCCCGCAGGTTCCTGGGCGCTCGGAACGCCCGATGTCGCCCTGAAATCGCCAAAGCCGTTCGCGCTGGAGGCCGAGGGGAAAGACGTTTATCGTAACTTCACCTTGCCGATAGATTTTACGGAAGATCGGTATGTCTCGGCGATTGACTTCAAGCCCGAGAATCCCGGAATCGTCCATCACATGATTGTCTACGTGGACCTCGACGGCACGACGGTCGCCCGGCGCGAGGGGAAAGACGGGCAGCCCGGCTGGAGCGTCTCCGGCGGCGGCAGCGGCATCGAGAACGAAGACTGGGCCGAGGGCTGGGCACCGGGCATGAACCCGCGCCGCCAGGACGAAGGCATTGCGATTAAAATCCCCAGAGGCGCAAAATTAGTTTTACAAATTCACTACCACAAGTCCGGAAAGCCCGAGACCGACAACAGCTCGATTGGCCTGTACTGGGCAAAAGAACCGATCAAGTCGATTCGTAGCGTCCGTCCTCTCGGAAATCCGTTCTTTGCGCTCTATCCGAACAAAGATAACCAGGAAGTTCGTGCCGAGATGACTCTTCCCGTAGCAGTAACTCTGCGCGAGATTCTTCCGCACATGCACATGCTCGGAAAGACCATGAAAGTCTGGGCAACCCTGCCCGACGGCACCGAAAAGAAGTTAGTTTATATCCAGAACTGGGATTTCAACTGGCAGATGTCGTACCGCTACGCTCAGCCGATCAAGCTTCCGCGCGGAACCAAGTTAAATCTCATTGCGACGTACGACAACACCACGAAAAACCCGAACCAGCCGAGTAGCCCGCCCAAATTGGTTCAGTTCGGCGAGCAGACCACCGACGAGATGTGCTTCGCGTTTCTGGCCTACTCGCGAGACTGAACCCACCCCGAACCCACCCTTGCCCTCCCTTGGCCGCCAAGGGAGGGTGGACACGAGGTTTACGAGTGGCCGGGTGGGTTACGAGTGGCCGGGTGGGTTACCGGGTGGGTTCGAGTGGGTTCTACAGAATCTGCGTGGCCGTGTTGCCGTCGTCGATGTTGCCCGTGCCTGCCGCGAAGCTTGTGGCGCTGAAGGCCGCGTTGAAGTAGGAGATGGCGTTCTCGCGGAAGATCAGAGCGCGGCTACCCGAGGTCGCCGAGGCTCCCGTGCGGAAACCGCTGATCTGGTTGAGGTAGATGAAGTCGCCTACCGGACCCGGATCGGTGCTCGGAGCGCCCGCGAGCGGGTTCCAGCAGATGCCCAGCAGGTTGCTTGACGCTGTCGCGCCGCCGACGAACTGGTTGCGGAAGATTTTATTTCCGACCGAGGCCGCGCCCCGAATAATCAGCCCGAGGTTGACGGAGCTGACGACGTTGTCCTGAATCAGCCCGGCGCGCGAGCCGATGATCGCAAAGCCGATCTCGACCGGGCCGCCGCTCGGGGCGAGGCCCGCGCCGGTGATCTGGAGCTTCTCGACGGTGACGTTCTCGACGGTATCGAGCATGACGTTCATGTTGAACGCGCCGACCTTGCCGTTTTTGACCGTCACGCCCCTGGCGTTCGAGACGACGATGCCTCGGCCCGTGCCCGAGGCCGTGGTCGAGACTGTGCGGCCTCCCAGGTCCAGCGTGACGTTGCTGGCGGTAATCACGATTCCGTCGCCGGTTGCGACGCTGATGTTCCGGTTGAGCACGTAGACGCCGGGGCGGTCGATGGTCAGGCCCTGAGCGTGAACAGATGAAGCGAGGGTCGCGAGAGCGCTAAGCGCGGCCACCGGGGCGAGCGCAAGAAGAGTTTGTCGAAGCATGGTTTTCTTAGATTCCTTTTGAAGTGCGGCGCAGCAGCGGCAAAGCCAGCAGCGCCAGGGGGAGAAGTGCCAGCGTGCCCGGTTCGGGCGCGGCGGCGGCGGTGATCGTGAGGCGGGAGGTCGGGCCGGTCCAGTTCCAGCTTGCGGGCGCGTCGGCGTCGCCCCGGATTCCCGAGTGCGGCCCGATGACGCTGAACTCGGGTTCGTTGAGTCCGTTGCCGCCGAGTGCGGGCAGGAACGCGGCCTTTTCGTTGTTGACCTCGGTTCCAGCATCGAGACCGATCAGATTGAGCGTGACCGAGCCGCCCGGCGCGAGCGAGAACAGATCGAAGCCCAGGTTGCCCGAGAAGCCGTCGTTGGTGCGCCCGAGCATCCAGATCGACGACAGAAACGGGTGTGCGGCATCGGTGGTGACCATGAACGAGAGCGAGCCGCCCGGCAAGACCGGCGCTCCTCCCACAAGCTGCGACGACACATCGCTTCCGGCCAGCATCAGGTCCAGCAGAAACGGCGCGTTGTCGCCCTCCTCCGCGATCTGCCGCACCCCGTTCGAGGCTGCCTCGTTGGGCGACCAAAACGAGACATTGCTGTTGTGCGTCGCAAAGATCGGGCGTGAGAACGGCTGCCCACTATTGGGTGCCGAGCTTGTCAGGTTGTCCAGCCGCACCTGAAACGACTGCGTTTGCGCGTTTGCAATGCTACCGAAAACCAGAGACACTGCAAGCGCACTTATTATTTTCAAAAATCTACTCCTTTCATCAACTGTTTTGACGAACAATCTGAAATAGATAAAAAGTTCCATTTGATTGAAAATAATTTTCATATAGCTAAAAAATAAAATCAGAATTAATTTTATACAAATAAGAATAGTCAGGAATTCCATTTATTCAAAAATAAATTTCAAATTAGCCCGGAAATAAAACGCGATTTTTAAATACAATTGAAAATTTCGCAAAGTTCCATTTTTGGGTATAATTAATTGATTATGGAATGGGCACGAATCGTCGCCGAGCGGCAGATCAAAGAAGCGATGGAGAGCGGGGAGTTCGAGGACAACCCGCTCAAGGGCCAGCCGATAGACCTCACCGAGGACATGAGCCTCCCGCCTGAGCAGCGCGTCGCGGCGAAGATTTTAAGAAATGCGCAGATTCTGCCGGACTGGGCGCAGGCCGAGCGCGACATTCTCCAAGAAAAAGAAGAGATTCGGCTGATCCATGAGCGCGGACTCCAGAGTTTTTCCCACGCAAAGACCCACGACCTGCGCGGACGGATCGCTGCCCGGCTGAAGCGCGACCTGCCGGATCGAATGAGAATAGTCAACACGCTGATTCTTCGCTACAACATGACCGCCCCGGCAGGCTATGCCAAGAGCTTCGCGCCGTACAATGTCAAGGAGCAGACCGCTCAACTGGAGAGAGACCTTGCCCTTTAGACTGACCATGAACGCCGAGGGAGCTTGCTTTCGGCGCGAGTTCGAGCTGAAACCGCTCGGGCCGGGCGACGTGCGCGTGAAGGTTCGCTTTGCCGCGCCCAAGCACGGCACCGAAAAAAACTTGCTGGCCGGAAGCCCGTTCGTGGGCAAGCGCTGGGACAGCGAGCTGCGTCTGTTCCTGCCTCACGCCGCAGAAACCCAGGCTCCAGCGGCCAGCACCGAGCGTGGAATCGGGAACACGGTCGTCGGCGAGGTGATCGCGGTCGGCGCGGACGTGACAAAATTCGCCGTCGGCGCAGAAGTCTTCGGGTACGGGCCGGTGGCCGAGATTCACCAGGCCCCGGAGAAGAACTGGTACCCGCTCGGAAGTCTCTCGGACGTAGCCGCTGTCTGCATCGACCCGGCGCATGTCGCGCTGGTCGCCACCCGCGACGGCAACATCCGGCTCGGCGACACCGTGGCGGTCTACGGCCTCGGCGCGATTGGCTTGCTCGCGGTCCAGTGCGCTCGGGCCAGCGGCGCTCGAAACGTCTTCGCGGTCGATCCGGTGGCGTCGCGCCGTGAGTTCGCTCTGTGGCACGGAGCCGACGCCGCGTTCGATCCGTTCACTCAGGACGCCGCGCTCGAAATCAAACGCGCGACGAAAAACCAGGGCGCGGACGTGGCGCTCGAAACATCGGGCAACGGGCGGGCGCTCCACGATGCGATCCGCTGCCTGCGGGTCTGCGGGACGCTCGTTCACGTCGCGTGGGGCCCGCGCGACGCCAGCTCCGTCCACTTCGACGAAGAGTTCCACCACAACCGAATTACCTTTGTGGGCAGCCAGGCCGTCTGGGGCAACCCCGACCGCGACCATCCGCGCTGGGATTTAAACCGCGCGTTTTCGATGGCCGCCGGGCTTTTAGACGACAGCATTCTCACCGCCGACGGCCTGGTCACGCCGATCTTAGAGTTTGCAACCGCCCACGAAACCCTCGGCCCCGCCTTCGCCGACCCCACGGCGGCGATAAAAATCGGAGTACAGTTTTGATCGATCTTTTCTCAGACACCAAGACCCGCCCGACGCCTGCGATGCGCCGCGCCATCTACGAAGCCGAGGTCGGCGACGATCACTTTGGCGAAGACCCGACCGTCAACGCGCTGGTGGAGCTTGGCGCGGACTTACTGGGCTTCGAGAGCGCGCTGTTTCTGCCCTCGGCGACGATGGCGAACCAGATCGCAATCAAGGTGCAGACCAATCTCGGGGACGCCGTGCTGTGCCATGAGTTCTGCCATATCAACCTCTACGAAGGCGGAACCCCGGCGGCTCTCTCCGGCGTGACGCTCGACATACTGCCCGGCACGCGCGGCGTCTTTTCGGGCGCTCAAGTTCGCGCGGGAGTCCGTCCGAAAGGCCCGTACTTCCCGCCCACGACGCTAATTTGCATCGAGAACACCCATAACTTCTGCGGCGGTGCCGTCTGGACAGAGAGTGAGCTTGCCGATGTCGCAAAGGCCGCCCGCGAAAGCTCTCTATCGCTGCACCTGGACGGCTCCCGGCTCTTCAACGCGTCCGTGAAGCTGGGCGTAGATGCCCGCAAGATCACCCGGCACTTCGATTCGGTGGCGCTGTGTCTCTCCAAAGGGCTGGGCGCACCCGCCGGAGCGCTCCTGCTCGGCTCGAAAGACCTCGTGGAGGCTGCGCGGCGCTGGAAGCACGCGCTTGGCGGGGCGATGCGCCAGAGCGGGATCATCGCAGCGGGCGGACTTTACGCGCTCAAAAATCATGTCGAGCGTTTGAGTGAAGATCACGCCCGCGCCGAAAAGCTCGCGGCGGGCCTTGCCGAAATTCCCGGCGTCCAGCTCGATCCGTGGCCCGAGACCAACCTGGTTTTTGTGGATGTTTCTGCCACCAACCTCTCCGGCGACGACGTTCGCGCCCGGCTCAAATCCGAAGGCGTTCTCTGCTCGGGCGCGGGAAATCGCCTGCGGTTCGTCACGCACTACGATGTCTCCGATTCCGACATCGAAGCTGCGCTGGCGGTTCTGCGCCGCGCGGTACGATAGATTCTGTGGCACGGGTTTTTGTGGTGAAGGTCGGGACCAGCACGCTGACGGCGGGCGGAAAGTCGCTCTCAAAGCGCCAGATGCTGGAGCTTGCCCGGCAGATTTGCACGCTTCTCGATGCCGGGGAGCGGGTCGCGCTGGTGTCGTCGGGGGCGATAGCGGCAGGTCGCGAGGCGCTGGGCTTCCCCAGGCTCCAAAAAACCGTCGCGGCCAAGCAGCTTCTCTCGGCGGTCGGGCAGGCAAGGCTGATGCAGACCTGGGCCGAGCTGTTCGCGCTGTTTGAGAGAACCGTCGCGCAGGTGCTGCTCACGCGCGGGGAGCTTTCGCGCCGCGCTGGATATCTCAACGCCCGCGACACGCTTCAGGCGCTGCTGGCTCACGGAATCGTTCCTATTATCAACGAGAACGACGCGCTCGCCACCGAAGAGATCCGGGTGGGCGACAACGACAATCTCAGCGCCCTTGTCGCGAATTTACTCGACGCCGACACGCTGATTCTTCTTACGGACATCGACGGGCTGTACGACGCCGACCCGCGCGAGAACCCTGATGCCCGGTTTTTCTCCGAAGTTATGGTCGTGGACGACGACTTATTTGCGATTGCGGGCGGCAGCGGGAGCGCGGGCGGCACGGGCGGAATGCGCACCAAGCTCGAAGCCGCGCGCTGCGCCGGGCAGTTCGGCACCGAGACCGTGATCGCCTCTGGGGAAAAAGAGAATGTCTTGCTCAGAATCGCGGCGGGCGAGTCGGTCGGCACAAAAATCCATGCCGCCAGTCGGCGCGAGAGCCGGGTGCGCTGGCTGCTGGCCGAGCCGCCACTGGGGACGCTCACGGTCGATTCCGGCGCAGCGACCCGCTTGAAAACGGGTCGCGCCAGCCTCTTGCCCATCGGAATCACCGACGTTCTGGGCGAGTTTCAGCGCGGCGACGTTGTCCGGGTCGTCCGCGAGAGTGGAAGCCCGCTCGCGGTGGGCGTCGCGGCGTACGACGCCGACGCGCTCCGAAAAATCCAGGGCCGCCCGTCCAAAGAGATTTCCCAGATTCTCGGCGACTCCCTCGGCGACGAAGCCATCCACCGCGACGACCTCGCGCTTTTGTAGTTCATCGGGGTAGAATTCAGTCATGGAACCGATCTCTCGGCGAGCCGTGCTCCGTGGCGCGGGCGTGACGATGGCGCTGCCGCTGCTGGAGGCGCTTCAGCCCACAAAAGCGCAGGCGCAGGGCAAGCGGCCCGTGCGGTTTGCGGCGCTCTACATGCCCAACGGCGTGAACCCGCACCACTGGACTCCCGAGAAAGACAGCTCCGACTACGCGCTCTCCGATCTTCTTGCGCCACTTGAAGGCGTCAAGTCCGAGATCAACGTGCTTACGGAGCTGATGAACAAGGGCAGCATTGAGGGCGACGGGCATTACTACAAGGTTGCGCCGCTTCTGACCGGAACAACCATTACCAAGACCACCGGGAAAGAGCTGCGCTGCGGCGGCGTCTCGCTGGACCAGATTATCGCGCAGAAGCTTGGCAACCTGACTCCGTTGCCGAGTTTAGAGCTTTCCGTAGAAGCGCCCTGGACCTTTGTGGACACCAATGTCGGCTTGACCACGCTCTACGGCGGCCACATCTCCTGGTCGTCCCCAACAACTCCCGTTACCCGAGAGATCGACCCCCAATTAGCCTTTGATCGGCTTTTCAAGCGGGGAGAGAGCGCAAAATCCGACCCGGCCAAAGACAAAAGCGTTTTAGATGCCGTTCTGGAAGACTCCAAACGATTAAGCACACAAATCAGCTCGGCGGACCGGGCGAAGCTCACGGAATATTTAGATGCGGTTCGAGCTGTCGAGCAGAGAATTGCCTTCGATGCTGCCCGGCGCAAAGAAAACGTCTTGGACGAGCCGGTTTTACGTGCGGAGATCGACAAACTGGGCGGACGCATTAAAAATTATTACGACGTTCCGTCGGATAAGCGCGGAATCGATCACACCGAGCAAGTGCGCCTGATGCTCGATTTAATGGCGCTCTCGTTCTGGTCTGACTCGACCCGCTCAGCGACCTTTATGTTCGGAAATGAAGTTACTGGACGTAATTTCAGCTTTCTTCCCGGCGTGATTGGTGGTCATCATGAGATCAGTCACCATGAAAACAAGCCTGAGAAGCTGGAACAGTACAAAAAAATCGGTATCTGGCACACGGCGCAGTATGCGTATTTGTTAGAAAGACTGAAAGCCATGATTGATGGATCTGGCCAGAGCGTTTTAGACAACTCAATGATCTTGCTGGCAGGCGGAATGCGCGACGGCAACGCGCACAGCCCCTATAATTTACCGGTGGTTCTCGGTGGCAAAGGCGGCGGGACGATTAAAACGGGCAAGCATCGACGCTTCGCGGAGAAAACGCCGCTGTGCAACCTGCATCTGGCGATGCTACGCCGCGCCGGAATTTCGGCGAGCCGCTTTGGAGACTCTACCGGGGAGCTGGACCTTTCGTGACCTTAAGCTCGGTCCAGCGCCAGCAGATGCACGACGAGGGTTACTTAGTTCTCAAAGGGCTGGTGCCACAGGCTCTGGTGAGCGCCGCACGTCAGGCGATCAACCATGATTTAGGCGAGCGCGGCATGCCTCCGGGCGACTTGAACAAGTTCCGGTCGCAGACCTACTGCCCGGCGATCACCAAATCTGTCGCGCTGACGGACCTGTTCAATTCCACACCGATTTTCTCGGTGTGCGAGCAGCTTCTGGGCACGGGCAAGGTCCAGCGAGCGGGTAGCGCCCAGATCGCCCTGCGCTTTCCCCGCGCCGATTCTGAGCCGCAGCCACCGCGCGGCCACATCGACGGCCAGGGAAATGGGATCAACGGCATCCCAAAAGGTGAGTTTGTACGCGGGTTCACGCTGCTGGCCGTGGTGCTTCTCTCGGACCTGCCAGAGCCGTACTCCGGGAACTTCACGGTCTGGCCCGGAACCCACCGGCAGTTCGAGACGATTTTTAAAGAAAAAGGCCCGGCGTATTTAGCCGAAGGAATTGGAGCGGTCGAGCTTTGCGCAGAGCCGGTCCAGATCACAGGCGAGCCGGGCGATGTGGTCCTCACGCACCATCAGTTGGTTCACACGGCGGTCGCCAACTCCAGCCCCAATGTTCGCTACGCCGCGATCTTCCGGGGACGGCACATCGACGTGGACAAAAACGGAGTCGAGGCCATGACCGATATCTGGCGCGAGTGGGAAGGGCTGCATACTCCGCTTTAACAGCGGGATTTTTCGCCGCGATAGAGCGGTGTGAAACTTCAGAGCGAGGATGTCGAGCTGCGTGCCCATTTGGGACGTCTCGGGTTGCCCCATGTGGCCGAGTACGTGCGCTGGTGCGAGGCGCAGGGTCTGCGCACGACGACCCGCAAGAGCGCCCGTGAGCGGGAGCGAGAGGTTCGCCTGTTTCAAGAAGCCCGCTGGCAAGGCGCTCTCGACATGGCCCGCCAACTCAAGCGCCGCCCCGAGGCCGTTCTGGAGTCCGCGCTCGCCGGGGCCTTCTCCTGTGCCCAGACCTCCAGGGCTGACCTGTGGCTCATCTCGCGCAGTGCCCATCAGCTCGCGCGGGCGTCGCGACCGGCGGCCCTGGAGCTTCTGAAAATAGCCCAGCGGCGCAAGTTTTTGCTGGCCGAGCGGGTCGTCGGGCGCTACGACGGCGGGCCGGGCAACACCCTGATCGGCGGACTCTTTCTTCTTGCCCGGCTACATCCCTACTGGACTCGCCCGCTGGAGAGCTGGAAGCCTGGCTCCCACAACCCGGAGCGGCAGTTTGCGTCTCTGGCGCGGCATCTGCTGGCCGAGTGGGACGTTCCCATGTGCCTGGATGGGGCCTTCTTCTACCCGGACCCGAACCGACGTGAGGCAGGTCGGGCGCTGGGTTGGTGGCGGCACGTCGCGCGGGGACAGAGTCTTTTCACGGCCCATGACCTGCCGCTTGCTCTCACCCGAAAAATGGCGCATCTGGTCCACACCGAGGCACCCGCTTCGCTGATGCCCGAGGAGGCACTGCGCTGGGGTCAGGCACGCGGCCTCGGCATGAGCGAGCGCCAGACGCGAGCGCTGCTGGCGACGCCCCTGGGCCTGCGCTTCGACGACGAGTCGTTCTGGGAAGGCTTCGTGCGCCTCGTTGCGGACAACCCGCTTCTCGATCCGGCGCAGGTAGGGCCGCTGCAGGACTACCTGCACTGGGAGCGTCGGACCCCGCGCGGGCCGGGAGAGCGCGACCGACTGCCGGTGGACTTCACCCTCAAGGGGCGCACCGTGGGCGCACTGCTGGAGCGGATGGAGAGCTGGCACGCCCGGACCGTTCGCGAGAGCCGCCACTCCGTTGTTTCCTGGGACGCGACCGAACGCGCCGGGCTGCTTGTCACCGAGGGGGCGTGGCAGTGGCAGCTTCGCGAGCTGACGAGCGCCAAAGAGCTGAGCGTTGAGGGACGTGCCATGCGTCACTGCGTCGGGACGTACGCCTCGACGTGTGCACGGGGGGACATTTCTATCTGGTCGCTCCAGGTGCTGGGACCGCTTACCACTGGCTGGCTACGCGCGATGACGATTGCGGTGAGTCGCCACGGGCAGATCACCGAGGCGCGGGGCTGGTGCAACGCTCTGCCGTCGGCGGATGGCAAGGGAAGCTACGCCCGGCTCGCCCCCGACGAGCGGTCGGTGTTGCTGCGGGCACGGCGCATCGTCCAGCGCTGGGCCGTGCAGGAGAATCTGGTCTTGCCTGCCTACCTGAGCGGAAGCTGAACGAGTCGGGCGACGCGCTCAGCAGTATCGGCAAGATAGGAAGCCGTGTTTCCCATCGACTCTTCCAGCGTGCAGGGGCCGGGCGCGAGCGGAAACGCCGCCGTGATTCCGGCTTCTGCCAGCGCTGCCCCGGTGATGTCCGATCCGAGCGATCCGACGAGCGCGATCACCGGGACGTTTTTCTTTTTTGCCCGCCGGGCGAGGCCCGCGATGACTTTTCCGCCCAGGGTCTGGGAGTCCAGTCTGCCTTCGCCCGTGAGAACTAAATCAGCGTCTTTAAGGTGTGTGTCGAAGCCAATTGCGTCGAGCACCAGGTCGATACCTGGAACTAACTGAGCGGCAGGAAAAAGCCAGCGCAGCCCGTAGGCCGTCCCGCCCGCCGCGCCGTCGCCCGGCTGCTCGGGCAGGCCAAGAACCCTGGCGAAGTTCGCCAGGGCTGCGTCGAGAAATTTGACGTCTTCGGGCGTCGCGCCTTTCTGGGGGCCGAAGACGGCGCTCGCGCCGCGCGGCCCGGTCAGCGGGTTGTCCACATCGCAGGCGATCCGAACAGAAACCTCGGGGCGGGGTTTGTGGTTCAGCGCGTCGAGAATTCCCTGGCCGCCATCGTTTGTGCCCGAGCCGCCCAGCGTCACGACGAGCTTGCTGGTGCGTTTCAGGGCGTGGTTGATCAGCTCCCCGACGCCGAAGGTTGTCGTGACTTTCGGGTCGCGCTTCTCGGGCGGAACCAGGCTCAGACCTGCGGCTTGCGCCAGCTCGACCACCGCCGTGCCGCCTGGAAGCAGGCCCCATGCCGCCTGAATTTGTTCTCCCAGCGGCCCGGTGACGGTCTCGACGACTCGCTGGCCGTTCGTTGCCGCAAGAAGCACATCAAGCGTGCCCTCGCCGCCGTCGGCGACCGGGAGCTTGAGCAGTTCGGCGTCCGGGAAGACCCGTCGCCAGCCGAGAGCGAGCGCATCAGCGGCCTCGGGCGCAGAGAGCGCTCCCTTGAACGAATCGGGGCAGAGCAGAACTTTCATTGCGTTACGCTTCCCCTCAGTCTACCCCGGAAAGCCCTCCAGAATCCGGGTGCCCGGCGGCGGTTTCAGCGTGAACGCATCGTCGGGAAGCCGGACATCGCCGTCGTAGCGAAAGTCTTCTAAAACCCGCTCCGTCGTCTCGGCTCCGTTCGGGTCCGGCTCGCCCGGTTCCCGGCGGGTGCTGCTCCGAAGCACGCGTCGGGTCTCGGGATCGACCAGCAAGACCTGAGTGACCGCGCCTCCGAAAGCGCTCGGCGGCGCGTGGCGCTCCAGCTGGACGGCGTGCTTGTTTTTCCAGGTTGCACTGCGAGTGCTCCAGACGCTCCAGTTGCTATCTCTCGTTGCTCCCGGCGCAAAAATCTCCGCGTAGATCTCCCGAGGAGAGACATCGCCAGGAAGCCTGCGCAACGTTTTTTGCGGGGCGCTATACGAGAGAGTTTCTTGCGGGGTGCGTAGCGTCCTGTCAACAACATCGTCAAAGTATTTTTTGCCGTCCACGTAGGTCAGCTCGGGGCGCGGGCGCTTGTCCCAGGCGACGGGGCCGAACCGGGCATAGTGATCCGTGACCAGCCGTTCGTAGAGTGCGCCATCGGTGGCGTAGCTGGAGTAGGTCTCCCGCCACTGGACTATTTTTACCTTTGTCAGGGCGCTCTCCACCTGAGCGAAGGCCAGCGGGGGACGCACGAGCGAAGGAACGACGATCAGGCCGCCGATTCCCAGAGCGGCCAGCGTTCCTGCCATCAGCGAGGGCCGGAGCCAGCGGGAGCGGGGCGGTTTTTGTTGGGAGAGCCGCTCTGCGATGCGTTGTTTGACACTCTCCGGGGCGCGGGCTTCGTTGAGCCAGTTCGTTAACTTATCGGACATGGGATTTCCTTTTCCTCCAGAAGAAGTCGAAGCTTTCGAGTGGCTTCGTGGACGCGGTACTGGATCGTGCCTGTTGGTTCCTTGAGAAGCTGTGCGGCCTCGCGGTGGGTCCAGCCCTCGGCCTTGACCAGCAAAAAAGCGATTCGCTGGTCGTCGGGGAGCTGCTCCAGAGCACTCGCAAGATCAAGCTGGAAGTCGTGGCCGGGCGTGAGGTCCGGCGCGGCAAGCTCCAGGGGCGGCAGAGGAAGGTACTCCCGGCGGCGGGTGCGGCGCTGCTGCCAGAGCCGGACGGCGATGGCGTGGAGCCATGTGGTGCGCTGAGATTTGCCCCGAAACCGCTCCCACGAGCGCCACGCGACGATCAGCGTTTCTTGAAGCAGGTCTTCGGCGTCCTCGCGACAGCCTCCGCAAAGCCGGAGACAGAGTCGCCAGACGCGGTCGGAGCTTGCCTCGACAAAGGCCGCCGCTTTCGGGTTGGTCGGTTGGTTCACGAGAAGTTAGTGCCAAAGAGTCCCGATTTTGTTGGGCTGGGTAAATTCTATTCTGGCTTGCGGGCGAGAACCGAGAGCGTCTGCGGGAGCTTTTGCCGGGTCTTTTCGGGCAGGTTGGGAAATCCATTCCAGTACGGGTCGGGGTGCTCGCCTAATTTTTCCAGGACCAATCCGGCTCCGATTACCGCGTTGACGACCTGGGCGACGGTCCATTGTCGTTCGTATTTGGTATTTGTTTTCTCTTGTTGGTATTTACTGGGAATATAGCTGGTCGGCCACCCGCTGGTGTCGGCGTGGACCTCGTCGTCGAAGTAGTTCCCGTATTCGTCGTCCAGGCGCAGGTGATCGGCCTCCATGTCCCAGACCCAGGAGAGCGGGTGGCCTTCAAAGAGATACAGATAGCCGCCGGGCTTCAGCACCCGCGCCACGACCTGTGCCCAGGCGTCGATGTCCATGAGCCAGTTCAGTGCGCCGCGCCCGGTGTAGACCAGATCCGCCGTGCCGTTTAATTCTGTGGGCGTTGCCAGAACATCGCTGCGAATCCAGCGGGCGGGTGCGTTCAAAGCCTCGGTCTTGGCCTGGGCCAGAGCGAGCATGTCCTCGTTGATGTCCACCCCGATCACCTCGGCGGCTCCCAGGTTCCAGAGCGAGAGCGTGTCGTGGCCCGCCGCGCACTGAAGATGGACCGCTCGCGTGCAGGGCATCAGCGGGCGCAGAAACGCAAGCTCCGGCGTAACAAAATTGGTCCCGCCTGCCTTGAGAAACGCTATCGAGTCGTCGAGCTGGTCGGCGTAGCAGCGGGCGGCCTCGCTCCAGGCGACGCGGTTGCTCTCGTGTTGTTCCATGAAAGTCAGTATAATCCATTTTAGATGAACTCTTTCCATAAGCGATACTGGAACCTGCCTATTCAAAACAGCGCCCCGCTACGCCGAGTGACGCTGCTCGTAGACGGCAAGCCCGAGGTCGTGAATCAAATCTCTCTGGCCGCCGCGCCGGAGCAAGCCGACTGGTGGGCCTTTCTCGACACGCACGTCTGGCCCGGAAAAAACCTGACGTTCGCCGAAGAGAACGTATGGATCGAAGAGAGTGACGAGATTTGGGGATCAGAGACGCTCTACAAAGAATCGTTGCGCTCTCAGGTTCATTTTTCGTCGCGGCGGGGCTGGCTCAACGATCCCAACGGGCTGGTGTTTTACGACAACAACTATCATTTGTTCTATCAGCACAACCCGTACGGTTGGAGCTGGGGCAACATGCACTGGGGCCATGCCACCAGCCCCGATTTAGTCCACTGGACCGAGCATGGCGACGCTCTTGCGCCCGACTCGCTGGGTGCGATGTTCAGCGGCAGCGCCGTGGTCGATTGGGAAAACACCACAGGCTTCGGCGCGAATGGGAAGCCGCCGCTGGTTTTGATCTACACGGCATCGGGCGAGCAGGCCACGCAGTGCCTGGCCTACAGCAATGACGGCTATAAATTCACCAAGTTCTCAGGAAATCCGGTCCTGCCTGAGATAACGCCGGGCAACCGCGATCCGAAGGTTTTCTGGCACGTACCAACCCGAAAATGGGTGATGGTGCTCTATGTCGAGACTTCCGGGAAGCGTCATACGATCCATTTTTTTAGTTCACCCGATCTCAAAGCCTGGGATTTGATGAGTGTCACCGAGGGCGGCATAGACTCGGACAAATTCTTATTTGAGTGTCCCGATTTCTTTGAATTAGATTTAGACAGCAATGAGAAAAATAAGAAATGGGTTCTCACGGCAGCCAATAGTAATTATAGCATCGGTAGTTTCGATGGAACTGTATTCACCCCCGAGTTTTCGGATATTTCAGACGTTCAGGGCGAAGGGTTTTATGCCGCACAGACCTTCAGCGATATTCCCCAAAAAGACGGTCGTCGGATTCAGATCGGCTGGATTCGTGCGGACTCGCCGGGGATGCCGTTCAACCAGTTGATGTCGATTCCGAGTGTTTTAACGTTGAAAAGCACTCCCGAGGGACCGCGTCTTGCCCGAACTCCCGTGAAAGAGCTGGAGAGTCTTCGGGATGTTTCTGCGACGGGTTCGGGTTGCTTTGAGTTGCATGTTGAAATTACGGAAAGCACAGAGTTCGAGGTTTCTGGTGTCAGAATTAGTTACGATTACAAAAATCAGGAGCTGATGGTGAGAGATTATAAAATAACCGTTCCGTTGATTTCGGGGAAGCAGAATTTAATGGTTTTCGTAGACCGGACGGTTTTAGAAATCTATGCCAGCGACGGGCTGGTCTACATAACGCTGCCGCATCTCTCTCAGGGTGAAAGCTTGCCGGAGCGGGGGCAGCTCTACCCGCTCCGGTCGCTCTGGGATATCTAAAAGTCTCAGTCGGTCCTCTTGCCGGTCAGTGCCTCACGCGCCGCGATCAAGCCCTCGACCACGTTCGGGTTCGAGAAAAAGCCCTCCCCGAACGCGTCGCCGACCGAAAGCCCATCCAGAGAAAGCCGCATTCGCTGCATCGGTGTCATGGCCGAAACTCCTGAGTGATCTCGATCTCTCCGACAATCGCGGCATTGAATTTGTCTAAATCTTCGGCGGGAATCCAGTATTCGTCGTGCGATCCGGAAGCGCCGACTGTTTGAATTTCGTAGGCGCTCAGAAAGTCTTCTTTTACGGAAAAACGGGTTACGTAGCCTGCAAAGTCCGAGGCTTTGTCTTGTATATTCCAGTCACGGGCGATCTGAATCGCATAGGCTTCCGAGAGAACCGGGTAGAAGATCGGTTGTTCTGGCAGGCGCGGCGGAAACGCACGAAAGCCGCTTTGTGCGATTAATTCGTACTCTTTTTGCCCCACCGGACGATAGAGAATTTTTACCTTGATTGGTTTCATACCGGGTAGACCTCTTCGCGAGGGAGTAGAAGCGATTCTACAGGCTGTTTTGCTTGCTTATGAACAAAATGAGTGATGTCTTCGATTCCCAGAAGGGCGCTGGACTCGTAGCGGCGAAGCGCCCGGCGACGAAGGCCGAGCTGAAGGGCGCGGCGCTCCTGTTTTGCGCCACTCGGGGCGTGGTCCGGGTCCCACTGAAGCCGGACATCCGAGCGAGAAACTGCTTCCTGCCAGGTCGCGTGCGAGGGCAGGCCCGACGCGCCGTACGTCGAGGCGATAGCCTCGGAGAGAAAGAGATCGAAGTCGGTGCGCCGCAGACGAATGGCCAGAACGCGCTCCTGGTCAGGCTTGCTGGCCCAGCCGGAGCGATGCATCATCCAGAGAAACCCCGGCTTGATCCAGCTCATCCGGTCATGCCAGTGCTCTCCGCCGAAGCGCTGATTCTCCACGGCGAACGTCGCGATCTCAGGCCGATACGCCTGATACACAACCACGCTCTCGGCGTCGAACTGCGCAAGAATATGCTCGCCCGACGACGGCCAGTGCGCTTTTTGTGCCAGGTAGGACTCCAGGATTAGCTCAGTCTTTGGTTTCATAGCTTGCTCGGGTTTCCATGAGAATCTCGCCAAGGCGGTTTCTACCCGTCTCGGTCGTGCCGCAGCCCCAGTAGTAGTCGCTCGGGGCGTTCTCGATAAGCGGCTCGGCGGCGGTCTCTTGCAGTGCGGCGGCAAGGTCCGGGTGCGCCGCGAACTTGGCGGCGACCGCGCGGCGCATAACGTCGTCGCGGAGGGCGTTCCAGTTCGGGCAGATCGAAACATCTCGGGTGCGGCCCAGCGACTTGGCGGCCTTCGGCGAGCGTGCCGTGCGGATTTTCTCCTGGTACTCCGGATCGCTCGGGAACTTCATGGCCTGAAAGTAGTGCTCCACCGTCGGCCAGTAGGCGTCATGGAGCACGAAGCCGTGCGGCGAGAAGTTGGAGAGAAACGCGTAGTCGTCGGTGGTGCTGTAGAACTTGATCGGCATGGGGAACTCCAGAATCTCTATCGCCAGGCAGATAGTGTTTGATAAACACATAGTATCAAAAAACGAAAGGGCTGTCCAGTCGCCATCGAATAAATTCGTGGCTACGACTACGAATTCGACCGGCACCTCACAAGCTCGGTTTGTCGAATCAAAGAAATTGTTAGCTCTCTGAAAAGCTACTTGCCGGGGCCTTTGATGCGTCCGATGCGCTCTAAAATACGCTTGGACTCGTTCTGGCGGTGGCGCATCCACTCTTCGACGATCTTGCCCATCCATATCTTGCTGGCAATTGCGCCGAGCGCTCCGGCATGTAGTTCATATTCGATGCTATCGGTGAGCAGCGTCCCGTCTTGAAATTTGGCGAGGCGACGGCGATGGGTCCAGGCCGCGAAGCCGCCCTCGATTTGAAGCTCGACGAACGCATGGGGAGCGCGATACTCGCTCACTTCCAGCGTTCTGAACTTGAACGGGCCGCCGTCGTAGGTGATGCAGACGCCTTCGTCCAGCGGCGACGTGCGCTGGGTGAGCACTTCCTCGGGCTGGCCGGGAAGGGCCAGGCGCGCGACGTTCTTCAGGTCGGTCACGAAGGCGAAGACCACCTCGATGGGGCGCTCGATATAGAGTTGAGTCTGTCTGCGAACCGGAGTCACGCCTCTATTTTACCGCTGCATGCAGAGAGATCAAAGGTAGCGAATTTCCAGCAAGTCCAGTGCATCGTCGAGAGTCATGTCTTCTGCCAGATCGTACACATGCAGCAGAAAGGACTGCCCCGGTGCAAGATGAAAGCCGTTGTTCGACAGCTTCGTTCCAGGACGCTTCGGAGTGCAGATATAAACAAAAGCAGCAAATTGATCAACCGAGAGCACAATGGTTAAGTTACTATCGCCGACCAGTCCTGTTTGAAGTTGTTCAAGATCTCCTGCAATTTCTTTGGTTATATTTATTTCCCGTTTTTGCAGTTCTTTAGGTTCGCAAAGAAGTAAATAAGAAGGTTGGAATTGCGGCTTTTTATTTTCCAAATAAAGAAATTCACCAGTCACAAATGCATCGTTTCTATTGGCGGCAGGGATTTCAAGAAGTGAGCCACTGGCGGCGTTAACAGGAGTTTCTACAGGTTTTTCGACCGAAGATAGTACTTCCCCGGTGAAAGTAACAAGTTGCAGACGCAGAACTCCTGAGACAGAGTGTGGTAGGTCGCTCACAAGATGGGCTTCGACGAACTTCTCCGTGCGCACCAAACTCAGCAGCAGGGCGGCGTAGCTCTTTTTGACGGCCCAGTACGATAGTTTCGGCTCGCCCGCCGAATCGACAGTCGCCCAGGAGTGGGTCGGCCAGCAGTCGTTGAGCTGCCAGTAGAGTGTCCCCCAGCAGTGCCCCATCTGCCGCCGCCAGTGCTCGATCCCGAAGGTCAGCGCCATCGCCTGGTTCGCCTGCCCGAAGTAGACCAGCTCGTCGAAGGTTTCGGGCGCGGGGAAGTGCATCGCAATAAACTTCAAATAGGTCTCGTAGCCCTTGCGGGTCTTGTCGTGCCACTGACTGGCGAGCGAGCGGACGCCCTTGTCTTCAGGAGCGAGGCACGAGTTCCACGCGGCAAGCCCCGCCGGAGCCGCGAACCCGAACTCGGAGCTGAACCGGCACGTGCTCTTGGCATAGTTGGTCCAGTCGCCGTTGCTCGTCGGTTCTTTGGCGTGCCAGACGTTCCAGTAGTGGGCATCGCCGACGTTCTCACTCTGGCAGTTCCCTTCGCCTTCGTCGCCCCAGGGCGAGTTGGGCAGGTACGGCGTCTTCGGATCGTGCTTTTTGAGAACTTCGGGCAGGGTTTCAAAGATCAACTTCCCGCCGAAGAACTCGGTGGCCTGGTCCGCCCCACTCCAGCGGCTCTGAAATAGTTCCAGGTTCTCGTTACCACCGCACCAGAGGCATAAACAGACTCGGTGCCGGAGTCGCTTGACGTTCTGAATAGCCTCAATCTGCACGCTCTCCACAAAATCCACAAGATCATCGGGGTACATCGAGCAGGCGAACGCAAAATCCTGCCAGACTAAAAGCCCCAGAGAGTCGCAGAGATCATAAAAGTCTTCGGACTCGTACAAACCACCGCCCCAGACCCGGAGCATGTTGAATCCAGCGTCACGGGCCTGCGTTAAACGCTCCCGAAGCTGATTTTTTGTAATTTCACCCGGAAAATTGCCATCGGGAATCCAGTTGGCTCCTTTGGCGAAGAACTTCTCGCCGTTGACGACAAAGGCCATGCCGCCATCGGTCGTGTCCAGTAAAATTTCTCGAAAGCCTATCGAGAGACCTTTGTGCGTAATTAACTCCGGCTCGCGCGGATTATCCGTCACCCGGCGCACGCGCAGGTTCAGAAGATACCGTTTCTGCGATCCGCGCCCATTCGGACTCCACCGAACGATCTCTTGATCTAAAATCTCCAGATGTACGGTGTACTCGCCCGCTGGTCCGGTGATAATTTCATCGGGAGTGTTGTCTCCAGCAGCATAGAGCGCACAACCGACAATCAAAGGCTTGTTGTCATATTTTTGAACGGTGATCGAGAGCGAGATATCGGCCAGATTGGTGCTGTGAAGCTCGTAGTTAATCTCCCAGTCCGTAATTTCCGCAACAGAAGCGCTGATAAGCTCGATTTTTCCTGGAATTCCGACACTGACAAGCTCCGGACCCCAGTCCCAGCCGAACATGTACTGTGGCTTGCGCACAAACGCCCTCGGAGAGAAATTGAAATACGTCTGCTTTCCCCGGACGCTCGTGCCGTCGCCGAGATATTCCACGGCTTTTTCCTGCCCGATACGCAGCGCCGAGTCCAGCTCGATAACTAATTTATTCTCGCCGCTCTTTAGAGCTTCTGTGACATCGAACCGATATGTCTGGAAATAGTTACGGACATCGCCCAGCAAATTATCGTTCAGAAAAATCCGTCCCAGCGTATCGATACCATGGAAAACTAAAAATTGTTTTCCTGAGTGGATTTTTGAAACCATAAATTGCGTTTTATAGACCCAGTCGGCTTTGTCAACCCAGGCGACTCCGATTTCATGGAGTCGGTAGTACGGATCACCGATAACTCCTGCCCGAACCAGGTCGGAATGAACATGTCCGGGAACAGTGGCGGGAATCCAGAGCGGAGTCGGTGTGTGGCGCTGGGACACTTCCCAGCCATCGTGAATCAGAGTCGCAGTTGTTTGCATCAGCACGGAAGTATACCGCCCCGATGAACCGGGGCGCGGTAACGCGGTCGTAACGGCAGCGGGGGAGAATCGGGGCGTGGCCCTGTTCATCCCCCCGCTGCTCGCCCTCACACCTGAAGGCGCGCGAAGTTCTTCTTGCCCACCTGAAGCTCGTCGCCGCTCGAAACGGGTACGGAAGCGCCGGGGTCGGTCAGTTTCTCGCCGTTCAGCTTCACCGCGCCCTGCTCGATGAGCCGCCTCGCCTCGCCGTTGGACGGCGCAAAATTGCCATGCCGGAGCAGCGCCACTAAATTAATGGGATTCTCCAGCACGGAAAGCTCGGGCGCATCGGTCGGGAACTGCCGCGCCGAGTGGATTTTCTTCCACTCGTCGCTGGCTGCGCCCGCTTTTTCCGCGCCGTGATAGATCTTCACGATCTCCAGGGCTAATCTATGCTTGGCCTCCATCGGGTTTCCGCGTAGAACCTCGTCGTAGGTTTCCTGGGGAACGTCGGTGCAGAGCAGAAAATACTGGGGCATTTGTGCATCCCCGAGGCTCATGACTTTGGAATACTGGCTCAGCGGGTCTTCCGCGATCCCAATATAGTTGCCCAGGCTCTTGCTCATCTTTTTAGAGCCATCCAGACCCACTAAAAGCGGCATAAAGAAGCCTATTTGTGTGTCCTGGCCCAGCTCTCCCTGTAAGTCTCGCCCGGCCAGGATATTAAGGGTCTGATCCAGCCCGCCCATCTCGATGTCCGCTTCGATAGCGACCGAATCATAGGCCTGTGCGAGCGGGTAAAGCAATTCGTGCAAGCTAATCGGCTGAGAGGCATCCCAGCGCTTCTTGAAGTCCTCGCGTGTGAGCACCTGAGCGACGGTCATCTTGCTTGTGAGCTTAACCAGGTCTGCGAAGCTCAATTTCCCCAGCCACTCGGAGTTGAACCGGACATCGATCTTGGATTTATCTAAAATAACCGATAGTTGCTCGACATACGTGCTGGCGTTGGACTGAATTTCTTCTTCGGAAAGCATCGGGCGGGTGGCCGAGCGCCCCGACGGATCGCCGATCAGGGTCGTGTAGTCGCCGATGATAATCGTCACCCGGTGCCCGAGGTCCTGAAACTGCCGGATTTTTCGAAAAACCACGGCAAAGCCCAGATGGATGTCGGGCGCGGTCGGGTCGAGGCCGAGCTTCACCACGAGCGGCTTGCCGGTCTTTGCGGATTTCTCCAGCTTTGCCTTCAGGCCGCCCGCAGGCACGATCTGGCTCGCACCACGGGCGAGAAGCGTCACTTGTTCGTCGATAGTCACAGAGGAAATTGTATCGCGCCCGTCAATTACTTGTTTTTCTCTCCATTGCTGACAAAATTTCGTTAATCTCTTATACTTGCGGGTGAGGAGAAATTCGCCATGTTCCGCCAACGTCTACCACTTGCTCTCGTCGCTCTTTCTTTCGTCCTGCCGCTCGGTGTTGCCCACGCACAGTGGACTGCGCAGTCCCTCGACATTCCGGGTTACACCAATGTCGCTCCGATTGATTTCAACCAGGGCCGTATGCTGGCAAGCGGTCGCAACGCTGCCGGGACGTTCTCGTACTTCATCTGGGATGGGGCAACGGCTCAGCCCGCATTCAATCCCGCACTTCTCACAGCGGCAGGGCGTTCGAATTTCTCGCCCACGTCCATTGATGGTAACGCCATCGCAGGCAGTGCCCAGATCATCGGCTCGCCCTATCGTGCGTCTGTGTACCTCTCCGGGGGGACGGTTACTTCGTTCAATGCCCTGGGTGGCAACATCGCTGCGATGGATAGCGGTAACTATGTTGGGTTTACCGATCAAGGGCTGGGAAGCAAACCGACCATCAACGGACGGGAAGTCTCGCTGAGTACCAACCCGCAAGGATTTGGAAAAGTCGCCGATGTCTCGGGCAACGTCGCGGTTGGCTACGTCGGCGGAGTCAACTCCGGTGGCAACCCCCATGCGGTCTCGTGGACGCAGAACGTGCAGGGAGGCTGGATTGGAGCGGACCTTCATCCGGAAGCACTGCTCGGACTGAACAGCATCTCTCAGGCCAGCGGCGTTTCAGCTGGTCGGATTGTCGGATATGGACAGGCAGATGTCGGGGCATCGCTCCAGGCACTGCTCTGGGAAAACGGTGTTGCCTCTGACATCACTCCCTACGCCCTGCTGGGCACGCGTGCATCGTCGTCTGCCTATGGTGTCTTTGGCGATA
Source organism: Armatimonadota bacterium (assembly GCA_031363095.1). Lineage (GTDB taxonomy): Bacteria > Armatimonadota > Armatimonadia > Armatimonadales > Armatimonadaceae > JANLTX01. Next base: position 33,364 of record JANLTX010000121.1, read on the forward strand.
GGATCCTGGGCTTCGGGAGGGGGTCGAGCACGGGTAACCAGGACCATACCTTGCTCTGGGAATCTGGCGGAGTGACCGACCTGACAGCGCTCTCCACCGACGGCTTCAGCAGCTTCAGTATCAATTTTATAACACCGACGGGGCAGCTCCTGGGAACCGCACTCGACGCCTCCGGGCAGCGCCGTGGCGTCGCTTTGCAGCGTGCAGGCAATAGCATTCCCGAGCCGGGGACGCTGGTGCTTCTGGGAATCGGGGCGCTGGCAGGGGTTCTGGGAAAAAGACGGCGCAAGTAGCCGAAACTTCTCTTGACTACGGTTGTCGTCTTGTGTACAATGGGGGCGATGAGCGACGAGAAAAAAGTGCTGGGCGAGCAGGAGCTGACCCTGCTCCGCTTCGTGACGAATCTCGGGGGTTTAGGAAGATAATTAGGGATACTCGTCAGCAAATAAAGAATATGAAGGTAATTCTCCTTCTCTTACTTGTTTCCACCGCCGTGGATTAATCCGAGTTCGGTCTAGATAGACTGATCCATCGCGGAGTTTAGTTGTTCCTGTAGGAGTTGTGTTGTATGTTTCAGTACGTTGACTGCCAGTTGATTGATTTACACGGCTTCCGAGGTATTTCCAATCAGGTTCTGGTTCTGAATGGCCATTTAAATCTGCAATCATTACATGAATGAAACGTATATCGCCTGTCTCAGGTAGAGACTCATAACAGGCAATCAAGTGCCATCCAGAATGCCCATTATGGCTTTCCCCACCTTTTCCGGGACGAATTGTCGATTTAATTTCCAATCCATCAATTGTGTTTTGGTTTTCATCAACGCAAATTAGGTCAGGATATTTTTGATCAGAATTATTTTTATACGGAGTTAAATCCGAAAAAGATTTAGTTAGTAAATTAGATACTATACCACTATAGTTATTTCCTTGAATTATTTGCGAGAGAGATTGCCCTGTCTCAGAAAGAAGCGTTGAATTTAACAAATGGATGATCCGATGCGTTTCATTTAATGCTATCTCAATATGATTTATATTTAAAAAAGGCGGCAAAGGTACTTCGTGACGTAAAAAATCAGAATTAATTTTAGGATAATCATTTGAATCAAAAGCATGACGTACGATATTAAGTAAGCTGCTGCCTAAAGATAGAGATAATGATTCCAGTACACCGATTGTGAAATTTTCCCTTCCGTTCTCTATAGCAGATAAGTATTGGTAAGAAATACCTGTTTTTTCTGCGAGTTTTTCCTGGGATAAGTTTTGCGATTCACGTAATTCGCGCACGACGCGTCCGAGGGAAATTCGGGCTTCCATTAGCTGGCATTATCCCTGATATTATGATAAACTGCCTTCAACTATAGTTGAAATGAAACTTTGGACTTCCTATCACGCAGATTGTCTCAACTGGATTGCCACGCAACCCGATGAGAGCTTTCACGCCGTTTGTACCGATCCTCCCTATGGATTAGTGGAGTTTTCTTCGAGAGAGGTCGAGAAACTACGTCAGGGGCGTGGAGGAGTCTGGAGGCTTCCCCCGAAATTTGATGGTAAGGAACGTAACCCGTTACCACGCTTTACAATTCTGAGTGAAGGAGAACGTACGGCCATAGGAGATTATTTTGCAGATTGGGGGAAAATACTGATGCCAAAATTGGTTCCTGGGGCGCATCTTCTTATTGCTGGTAATCCCAGCCTGCAATCTTACGTTCAACAGGGAATGACACAGGCAGGTTACGAAGTACGCGGAGCAATTTTACGTGTGTATCATGGATTTCGTGGTGGTGATCGGCCTAAAAACGCGGAGCGGGAATTTCCAGATATTTGTGTAACGCCTCGGGGGAATTATGAACCCTGGATGCTATTTCGAAAACCAATTTCAGAAAAAACCGTTGCTGAAAATCTGCGAAAGTGGAAAACAGGTGGTTTGCGAATGATTGAAGGAGGTAAACCGCTTCCTGATGTCATACAAAGTGGAAAAACACCTCGAATAGAAAAACAGATTGCTGATCACCCTTCGTTGAAACCGCAGCATTTTCTGCGCATACTGGTTCGTACGCTTCTTCCTCTTGGAGAAGGTCGTCTGTTGGAGCCATTTATGGGAAGCGGCTCGACACTGGCCGCATGTCAGGCAGTCGGAATTGAATCTGTTGGAGTTGAGATTGATGAACGATACTTTGCACTGGCACAAAAAGCCATTCCCCAACTTTCTGCTTTACATCCTGGCTTTATAGGAGCAACCCTGTCTTTATCTCCCGAGCTTCTGGAAGCATCCCAGGTACAAACTACCCTTTTTTAGTTGGCTTAGCTTTCCTGAAACTTCTCTTGACTACGGTTGTCGTCTTGTGTACAATGGGGACGATGAGCGACGAGAAAAAAGCGCTGGGCGAGCAGGAGCTGACCCTGCTCCGCTTTGTGACGGATCGGGGCGGCGCGGTGACGGTGCGCGAGATGGCCGCCGAGTTCGGGGCGTCGCGCGGCCTTGCCCGCACGACGGTTCTCACGGTGATGGAGCGTTTGCGGGTTAAGGGTTATCTGGCTCGCCAGAAGACCGCCGACGGCAGCGCCTGGGAGTATCGCCCCGAGCAGGCCCGGTCCGAGCTACTGGGCGGGCTGGTGCGAGAGTTTGTCGCGAAGTCGCTGGGCGGCTCCGCCGCGCCCGTGGTTGCGTTTCTCTCCGACGCCCGGAACCTGACCGATCAGGAAAAAGCCGACCTGCGCGCCATCGTCGCCGGGCTGGAGGAGTAGGCTCGCATGCTGGACGCCCTGCTACGGACCAGCCTGGGCGGACTTTTTGTTTTCGCGCTGGTCTGGGGCATCTGCCGCGTCTTTCCTAAAATTCATCCCGCCGTACGCTTCTGGCTCTGGTGGCTGGTCTGCGCCCGGCTGGTTTTCGGTCTCTTTCTCGCCGGGCTTTCGGTTCCGCTGCCCGTGCTGAAGCCCACTCAACGTCTCTCTCGCCCTGCTGCCGTAGCTGTTTCCTCTGAACCCACCCCGAACCCACCCCTGCCCCTCCCTTGGCCGCCAGGGGAGGGTGGACACGAGGGAAACGAAGGGCCGGGTGGGTTCAGGACGGGTGGGCTCAAGCCAGGAAATTTTCGCGTTTCCTATCTCCTTGTGCTCTGGCTGACAGGTGCATTTTTTGCGCTCGGGCGCGACGTTTTTCGGGCGCTCGGGCTGAAAAAGAAACTCGGGAAACTGACGCCCGACGCCGGGGGCGTGGCGATCTCGAATGAGGTTTCGTCGCCGCTCGTGGTCGGACTCTGGCGACCCGTTATTGTGCTTCCGCCGGGTCTGGGCGAGTCTGAGCGGGCGATGGCGCTGGCCCACGAGCGGGCGCATGTGAGGCGCGGCGATCTGTGGCTCGGACTGGTTCTCACGCTGGCGCGGGCGCTGTTCTGGTTCCACCCGGTGGCGCATTGGGCGGCGTGCGAGGCCGAGCTGGCCCGCGAGGAAGCGTGCGACCGGGCGGCCCGACAGAGCGGGGCGCGTCCGGCGGCCTACGGGCGATTTTTGCTGCGCGTCTCCGGCGAGTCATCGGCCTCGGCCCCGGCCCCGGCCCCGGTCGGCGGGCTGGGAATGGCTGCGTTTGAGCACGTGGCGCTGAAGCGTCGGCTGCTCGCCCTCAGCGCGACTCCCAGCGAAGCCTCGCGGCGGGCGCTGGTGGGCGTCGGGCTGGCGGGCGTCGTTCTGCTCACCCCGTGGGCGCTCGTCCCCCGCCGGGCGGGGGCGGAAGCGGCGAGGGACGAGCCGGGTACCCAGCGGCTGGGTGTCCGGGGACTTCGCTGGCGGGTTTTGGCGCTGGGCGAGGGCTACAGCGATGCGTTCTCGCTCAGCGATTCGGGGCAGGTCGCGGGCGTCGCGGGCGGCAAGAGCGGGCAGGGCCGGGCGTTTCTCTACGATAGCAGGGCCGGGCACTACTCGGACCTGGGGACGTTCGGGCGCAGCCGGAGCGTCGCGCGGGGCGTGAACGATGCCGGGCAGGTCGCACTGGCGGCGTTCAACAGGGCAAATCGTCCGCGCGGCTGGGTCGTCGGGGCGACAAAAGCGGCGCTGGACGGACTTCCGGGCTTTCCCTATGCCCAGCCGCTGGGCCTGAGCGACGCCGGAGTCGTGGTCGGGAGCGCTCGCAAGTCGGCGGTTCCGGGCGATGCGGTCGGGGCGCGTGCGTTTGCGGCGCAGGGCACCCGAATGCGTGACCTCGGGACGCTCGGCGGGCCGTACAGCCACGCGTTTGCCGTCAACTTGCGCGGCCAGATCGTTGGGAAGGCGGACCTTGCGCCCCGCCCGAAGTGGGTTTCTTCGGCGCTGGGCCTGCCATCCGTCGCGACCCACGCGTTTCTCTGGGAAGCAGGCAAGATGCGCGACCTGGGCACCCTCGGCGGCGACACCAGCCGGGCGCACGCCATCAGCGAGTCGGGCGTCGTCGTCGGGCAGGCGCAGACAGCCTCGGGCGAGAGCCATGCGTTCGTCTGGGAGTCGGACGAGCTACGCGACCTCGGGACGCTACCCGGCGGGAGCGAGAGCGCCGCCCACGGCATCGACGCCTCGGGCCGGGTCGTGGGCAGCGCACTCGACGCGTCAGGCACGCGCCGGGCCGTCGTCTGGGAGCAGGGGATTATCCGCGATCTCAATTCCACTCTTGCCCCCGGCTCCGGCTGGCACCTCGAAGTCGTCCGCGCCGTCAACGGACGCGGGCAGCTCGTCGGCCAGGGCATATTTCACGGCCAGCGTCGTGCGTTTCTGCTCGATCCGCTGAAATAGCTCATAGAGCCGCGCCCCGCTCGTTCGCAGAAAGCCGGGGGCTTCCGCGATCACGCGCTGAGCGAGCGCTTTCCCTGCGCGTCGCCAGAAGAGCCGCAGTCCGCCAAGAAGCAAGAAAAGCAGCGGTGCCCAGAGCGGCGCAAATGTCAGGACATAGCCCGCGCCCGTCGCGCCGCGTGCCAGGCTCGCAAATGCCCGGTCGCGGGCGGCTCCCATTCCGCCGTGGAACCGACTCGCCAGGTCTCCGGCCAGCCGGTCGCGCAGCCGAATCGGGTACGGCTCGAACAGCGTCACGATCACGCTCGACTGCCGGGTCGTGCCTTCCAGGTTGTCGCGTCGCTGCCGCAGAAGCTCTTCGTCCACCGACGCCCGAAAGAGCCGCTCCTGAAGATAGAGAATGTCCCCGGCTCGCATCCGGCGCTCGCTGTCCAGCAGCCCGCCCAGCCGAGCGGCGTGGGCATGGAGCGCATCGGCGCGGATCAAAAGCTCGGCGTGGGCGGCCTGGTAGCTATCCGTGCTCTGGCCCTCCGACGACAGCACTCCTGTGGCGCGAATTTTTTCCAGCGCCGCCGGGAGTTCTTTTCGGGGAACCCGAAGCCGGACCCAGCCGTGCCGCCTGCCCTTCTCCGTCACGAACGTCTGTCCGTCGCTCACGCCCCCGCCGGACTCACGAGCGACCCTGGTCAGCGCACTCTGCGCCTCTGAGAAACTCGTCACCTTCAGGGCCAGGGTCGCGCCGCTCTGCTGGAGCGTCGCCGGTTCTTGCCTGGCCAGCACGGTCCCACCGAGCGCCAGAAGCACGGTGAGTGTCAGAAAAACCCGCATTTCGATCACCTCGACTACAAAAGTAGTCTGACTATATCTCAGACTACAGAAATAGTCAAGGTAGAATCTCGCGGCGATGCACATCACTTCTCTGGAGCTGTTTGACTTTCGAAACTGGCCGACGCTCACTCTGTCGCCGGGGGCGGGTCTGAACGTCTTCGTCGGGCCGAACGCCCAGGGAAAGACGAATTTACTGGAAGCTCTGTACGCACTCACCACCACCAAGTCCCATCGAACCACGCGCGACGCCGACCTGGTCCGCTTCGGTGCGCCCGCCGCGCGGGTGGCCGCAAGGGTTGTGCGAGGCGATGGCGCGGTCGAGACGCTTTTAGAACTCGCGCTTGGCACACCGGGCATGGGCAGCGCCGCGAAGTTAGTTAAAATCAATCATGGAAAGCAGCCACGCGTCACAGACCTGCTGGGAAATCTCAACGCGGTTCTGTTCGCATCGACGGATTTAGACATCATTCGGGGCGAGCCGCAGGAGCGGCGGCAGTTTCTGAACTACGAGATCGCGCAGGTCTCGCCCCGGTACGTTCTGGCGCTGGCGTCGCACCGGAAAGCTCTGGAGCAGCGCAACCGGCTCCTGAAAGACATCAAGCTGGGCAACGCGCGGGCCGACTCGCTCGACGCCTGGAGCGTGCCATTGATCGAGCACGGCGCACGGGTGATCGAGCGTCGGCTTCAGTGGCTGGACGCGCTCTCCCGCCACGCCGAGAAAGTACACCGGTCCCTCACCAGCGACGCCGAGACGCTGCAAATCCAGTACGTCCAGAGCGTTGAGACGGGCGGCGCGACAAGTTTTGAAGACATCGTCGAGGCGTTTACCAAAGCGCTTGCGGGTGTCCGGCGCGAGGAGCTGGCGCGTGGCGTGACGGCGCTCGGCCCTCAGCGCGACGATTTGATTTTCCGAATCGGCCCCGACGAGAGCAACCTTCTGGATGCCCGTCAGTTCGGCTCGCAGGGGCAGCAACGCACCGTCGCGCTGGCCCTGCGACTTGCCGAGCGTCAATTAATCGAAGAAACCGTCGGCGAGGCCCCGATAGTTCTTTTAGACGACGTTCTCTCCGACCTCGATGAAGCCCGGCGCAACCAGATTTTTGCTCTGGCGCTCTCAGGTGGCCAGACCTTTCTGACCACCACCGACCTCGCCCCGCTCCCCCTCGATGCCGTCAAAGCCGCCAGCGTCTTCTCCATCCGCCGAGGAGTTCTGACCTCCGTATGAATTTATTTTTATCCTCCCCGGCTCGTTCCCCTCGCCGCCCCTCCGGCCTTTTCCTCGGTCGCGAAGCGACATTAAATGTCGCTTCGCGACCGAGCGGTCAACCGAAGAGGGACGAAAGCGAAGCCGGGTACCCAGCGGCTGGGTGCGAAGGGAGATGCCGTGAGAGAGCTTCTTGATACGTCGGGGTTGGATCAGAGTGCGCGGGGGCTGCCCACAAAAGCGCTGATTCTGGTCAACGAAGGTGAGATCGTCTGGCGCGGGGTCGGGGCGCTACATGCCGATTTCTTCATCGCCGATGCGCTACCTGTCGCGGTTTTCGATCCGGCGGGCAACGTCGTGCCGTCGCGATTGGTTCAGGAGACGCTCGGCCCGCGCGACGAAGCGCGGGGCGGCAAGCGACGCTGGCGGTTCGTGCTGGAGTTCTTCGTAGATATCCCGGCGCACTCGGCCATCGCCTACGGAGCCGTTTTTGGCGACCTGCCCGGCTCGCATGCGTCGGCGCGGGCGTGGGAGCTACGTCGGCTGGGCGGAATCAAAGACGCGACCGAGGCGGAGTGCCGGGCGGGATCGCTTCCGAATCCGGCTCCGCTTCCCCGGTGAAGAGCGGGCCGAGCAGCTCGCCTGCTCGGATCAGTAGCGCCCCGGTCCAGGGCAGGCGCAGGACTAACTTGAGCTTTCCCAGAATCTCCTCGCCGAAGTCGAGCAGCTTCCAGGTCGTTTTCTGGCCTGGGGTCGGGTCTTGCAGCCAGAACAGAATCACCAGCAGGTGGGTTGCGTAGAAAAGCGTCGTGAGCGGCTCGTGCGTGGTGGCTTTCGGGGCGTCGGATGCGCCCGTGACGATCCGGGAAAAAATAGAGAGCATTCTACGGCGGAGCGGCCCGGATGTCTCGCCCAGAACCTGTGTCTTGCTTCCCGGAAGTAGCCCGGCGCTTGTCAGACCGACCAGCGTCGCGCGGTAGGGCGTGAGCCGCGCCAGGTCCGCCCGTTCCGCGTCTGCCCAGCGCCGTGCGAGCGGTCCGGGCGCAAGGCTGGCCACTTCTTCCTCGAACTCGATCACCAGCCGCTCGTACAGCGCGAGGGCCATGGCGTCCTTGCTCTCGAAGTAGCGGTACGCCAGCCCCAGCGAGCACTCGGCGTCCTGTGCGATCTGCCGCATGGTCGTCTCGGCGAACCCCTGGCTCGAAAAGCGGGCGAGCGCCGCCTCGAAGATCCTGTCGCGGGTTTTTTCTCCCTTGGTCATCGTTTTTCCCCTTGCTCTCTGGCATCTCCCCGTCATCTCCCCGCCGCTGAGACGGCGACCCTCTTCGTAATTGCTCGTTCCTCGCCGAAGAGGATGGAGAATCCGAGAGAGAAGCGCCTCTCGCTAACTTCTGCACCCTCTTCAGCCGCTGAAGAGGGTCGGCGGTGACGCCGGGGAGATGCCAGGGAAGACACAAAATAAAAATCTTTTGAACTTGTTCACTTTACCCCTTGACAGCCGGGCGTGCCAGAGGTATATTGGATTCGTAAGTGAACACGTTCAATTTAAGAAATAGAAGGACAAGATGGAACCGAAAACCCTGACCTACCTGGTCTACCTGCTGATCACCCTCCCGCTCACGATCTGGGTGGCCCGCACGCTCTCCCGCAACGGGCGCGTCTTCCTCGTCGATGTCTTCGGCGGGAACGCCCAGATCGCCGACGCCGTGAACCAGCTTCTCGTGGTGGGCTTCTACCTCATCAACGTCGGCTATATCTGCCTGTGGCTACGCATCACCGAGGCCATCACTGGCGCGACCGTCGCTATCGAGACACTCGCCGCCAAGATCGGGCTGGTCATGCTGGTGCTTGGCGCAATGCACCTGTTCAATGTGTTTCTGTTCCACAAGCTGCGCGAGAAGCGCCTTGCCGAGAACGAGCGCAAAGAACTCTACGCCGGTGCGCACTGACGGTAGCCCCGCCGTGAAACGACGGGTCTCCGAAAAGAAAGACCCTCCGGGCCTGAAAATCCCGGAGGGGGATTAAATTTAAGAAAGCGTGACTGAAATGATCCGCCCCGAGTTTGTGGGAATTACCCTGGCCCTTCTGATTTTCGCCCTGATTTTTCGCCCTAAGAATTTATGGGCACGATTTTTTATTCGTCAGATTCTCACCATGACGATGGTCGCTCTCTGGGGCTGCAACGCCGGGTTTTACACCGCGTCCTGGGGAGTAAAAGGCCCGCTTTATGATATATTTGTTGCGTTTGTACTTCCAATTCTGGTTACTTTACATCCAGGTCGTGTCTGGAAAAGTGCTCTGGTAATCTATGCTACCTTTTGCCTGGTCGCATACATGACAATTGGTCGTGAGTCCAAAGAAGTGGTAGATGTCTGGGCATACCTGCGTGGTATTATTCTCGAAGGATTTCTCTGGATGGCTCCTTGTGTTTATTTTATTGGTTGGATGAGAAAATTAGCCGAGGAAAGTAATGAAAATAATTCTGTGCGGCGGTAACGGATTCTGTGGGAAGCGACTGGAAGCGTTTTTTACGGAGTGCGGTCAGGATGTTGTCGTGGTTTCTCGGGGAAACGGGGGCTGGGCAAGACTCTTGGAGCTGTTCGACGGAGCCGATGCCGTAATTAATTTAGCGGGGCGCTCGGTGAACTGCCGCTACACTCCCAACAACTGCGCCGAGATCTATGCATCCCGATTGGACACGACGCGGGCAGTGGGCGAGGCGATTGCCACGTGTCAAAATCCACCGAAGGTCTGGCTCAACGCGTCCACGGCGACGATCTACCGCGATGCACGAGACAGGGCCATGGACGAGGCCACCGGAGAGATCGGCAAGGGCTTCTCGGTGGATGTCGCGCGGCGCTGGGAGCAGGCGCTTTTTGAAGCAAGTACGCCCCACACCCGGAAAGTGGCGCTCCGGGCCGCGATGGTGATGGCTCCCGGCGCGGAAGGCGTCTTTGCGGCGTTCTGCGGGCTGGCGCGGCTCGGACTCGCCGGGCCGATGGCGGGCGGCGGCCAGTTCGTGAGCTGGATTCACGGCGAGGATTTCTGTCGCGCAGCTCTGTTTCTCATCGAGCGGGAAGAGCTGTCGGGGCCGGTGAACCTGTGCGCCCCAAACCCCGTGACCAACAAAGACTTCCTGACCGCGCTCCGGAAAGCCGTGGGCGCTCCGGTCGGGCTGCCGAGCACGCGCGGGCTGCTGGAGATCGGGGCGTACATTCGAAAGACCGAGACCGAGCTTTTGCTCAAGAGCCGTCGCGCCGTGCCGACCCGCTTGCTTGGCGCAGGCTTCGAGTTCAAGTTCCCCACCTGGCCCGAGGCGGCGAAAGACCTGGTTTCTCGATGAAAATTACCCTGACTCGCCCGACTACGGCTTTTGTGGAGAGGTTTCTGGCCGGGCCGCTCGGGAAGCTTTCCTACCCCGAGGTCGGTGCAACTGCGCTCGAAAAGCCCGTGCCGGGCTACGACAACGACCACAATCGGGTAAATTTAGGGGAGGGCGAGGAGGTTTTTCAGGCCGCCAAAGACGCGCTGCGGGCCTGGGCACAGTTCCCCGAGAGCTGGGTTTTTATCTCTCCCGACGCGCCGCTGGAAAAGAATCAAACTGTCGCGATGTGCGCGAGAGCGTTTGGTCTCTGGTGGGTGAGCGCGGCAAAAATTGTCTACGTGATCGACGAAGAAAACCGGTTCGGGCTTGCGTACGGGACGCTCGAAGCCCATTTAGAGTGCGGCGAGGAGCGCTTCTTGCTCGAAAGGCTCCCCGACGGCTCGGTGTGGTACGACCTGCGGGCCTTCTCCCGGCCCCGGCGCTGGTTCGTGCGGCTGGGCTACCCGCTCGCCCGGATGCTCCAGAGAACGTTCGTCAGGGATTCGCAGAACTCGCTTCGAGAACGATGGCGATCTGAGCGAACAGCGCCGTGATCTCGGCGATGGAGATCATCTCCCCGCCTGGCTCCAGCGGAGTCAGCACCTGGAAAAATGCCTCGCTCGGATGGTTGGCGCGGGCGGCGGAGAGAACCGCGTTGTAGCTTGGAATGAGCTGGAGCGCCGGGCTGACGGAGATGGCCTGGCTCAGGTGCCGGACGGTCTCGTGGATGAGCTTGAGTAGAGTCGTATCGTTCATGGGTTTTCTTCTTTCGTGAGAGCGGTTCGGACCTTTCGGAGTCCGTGATGAAGCCGAGACTTGACCGTCCCTTCGAGGCACCCGAGGCGCTGGGCGATCTCGGGGATGCTGAGTCCGGCGAAGTAGCGTAGGAGCAAAACGTCGCGCTGATCGGGCGGAAGCCGGGCGATGGCCTCGCGGATGTCTGCCTGGAGCGCCCGCCCGAGCACGGCCTCCACCATGTCCTCGGCCAGCGGCTCACCCACATCGTCCCAGGAGACAAGCGACGCCCGCCCCGTGCGACGCAGGTGGGTCCGCCCGACATTCAGCGCAATGGCCTTCAGAAACGCGACGAAGCGCCCGTCGCCCCGGTAGCGCCCGGCGCTTCGGTAGAGCTGCGTGAAAACTTCCTGGGCAAGGTCTTCTGCGCCATCGGAATTTTGCGTGAACGCCCGAAGCGCTCGGAGCACCCACGGGCGATGCCGTCGAACCAGCTCGGCGAACGCAGCCTGATCGCTACGGGCCGCCCGCTGGATCAGGGAGTCGTCCGTCCCGGTAGTTCGTCGCATCTCACCAGATAGTAACTCGCGCCAGAAACAAAACGTTCATTTAGCAAGCGGGTATTTTCTGCCGACAAGTTAAGTATGAAGCGAAAACTGGCGAGTTTGCAGCGGGTTCGGGAGATTCTCCCTATCGAAAACGCCGACGCTATCGAGCTGGCGCGGATCAACGGCTGGCAGTGCGTGGTGAAAAAAAACGAGTTCGCGCCGGGCGATCTCGGCGTTTTCTTCGAGATCGACGCGATTCCGCCCGAGACGCAGCTCTTTGCGTTTCTCTGGAAAAACGAATCTCCCCGTCCGGAAAAATTTAGAATTCGGACGATGAAGCTACGCGGGGCGCTGAGCCAGGGGCTGTTGCTCCCGCTGAGCAGCTTCCCCGAGCTTCACGGCCTCCCCGACGGCGAGAACGTCACCGAAGTTCTGGGCGTCGAAAAATACGAGCCGCCGATCCCCGCCGGGATGGGGGATTTCCGCGCACCGTTCCCGCCGCTCGCCCGAAAGACCGACGAAGCCCGAGTGCAGAGCGTCCCGCAGGTTTTAGACGAGCTGCGCGGGCTGCCGTACGTCATCACGCTCAAGTGCGACGGAACGTCCGGCACGTTTCTGATCGACCCGCGCGACGACAGCTTCCATGCCTGTGGACGCAACTTCTCGATAAAAGAGGGCGAGAATCACTACTGGCGCGTGGCAAAAAAGTACGACCTGGAAGAAAAACTTCGGCAGCGCCCAAGCCTTGCGATTCAGGGCGAGATCGTCGGGCCGGGGATTCAAAAGAACCGCCTGGCCCTCAAAGAGATCGAGCTGCGGGTCTTCAACGTCTATGACTGCGCCACCGCAAGCTACCTGGGCCACGACGACGCCCGGCAAGTTCTGGCCGCATGGGAGCTACCCGCCGTCGAGGTTCTGGAGACGGGTGAGAGCTTTTCCCACACCCAGGAAAGCTTGCTCGCGCTGGCCGAGGGCTTCTACGCCGGGACGCAGAACGAGCGCGAGGGGCTGGTCGTTCGCCCGAAAACCGAGCGCCACAGCGAGGCGCTTGCCGGGCGGCTCTCGCTGAAGGCCATCAGCAACCGCTTCCTGCTCAAAGGCGGCGATTAGCTGCCGTATCGAGATTCCCCATTATTGGGGTTAGGGGAAATCGAGGTACAATGGCCGCATGAAACGGGGCATGGTGGCTCTGGGGGTCTCGCTGGCGGCGACGACCCTCGCGCTGGTGGGGACGCAAGGACGTGGGGCGGAGAAAGGTCCGCAGTTTTTGCGCGATGTCGCCCCCATTCTCGATAAGAAAGGCTGCTCGACGGCGGGCTGTCACGGGAAGTTCGGCGGGCGCGGCGGCTTTCAGCTCTCCTTGCTCACGCTGACGCCTGCCGACGACTACGACCCGATTGTTCGCGGCGCACGTGGGCGGCGCGTGAACACGGTCGAGCCGGAGAAGAGCCTGCTGCTTCTGAAAGCCACGGGCGTGATGGGCCACGCAGGCGGTTCCCGCTTTGCCGTCGGCTCGCCCGAGTGGAAGACGATGCGCGACTGGATCGCGGCGGGCGCGTCGTTTTCCTACGAGAACGATCCGAGGCTGGCCCGCCTGACGATCACCCCGAGCCAGTTCACTCTTACCAGAGTCGGACAGAAGCTCCCGCTCAAGGTGGTCGCGAGCTTCACCGACGGCATCGTTCGGGATGTCACGGCGCAGGCGAGCTACGAGACCAACGACCCGGCGGTCTTCGATGTGGATGGCAATGGGATCGTCACGGGCAAGCGCTGGGGCGGCACCTCGGTTGTCGTGCGGTATCTGGGCGAGGTCCAGGCGGTGAATCTCTCGCTGCCTCGCGCCGAGAAGACCGTCTTCCCGAAGCTCACACCGGCAAATATAATCGATACGTACGTCTATAAAAATTTACAGCGTATGAATGTCGTGCCGTCAAGAAGAACCACAGATTCTGAGTTTCTACGGCGAATCTCCCTGGATTTATGTGGAGAACTACCCGATCCAACAGAGATCGTAGCGTTTGTGAGTGATAAAACAACAGACAAACGCGCCAAGCTGATCGATAAATTATTGGATTCTCCCGAGTATGTCGAAATGCGAGCGCTCAGATTGGGTGACTTGCTTCGAATTCACCCCAATCACTTCGGAAACAACATTTTCGGCGACCGGCAGACGGTTTTGTTCAGCGAGTGGGTGAAAGATGCCGTTCGGACCAACATGCCGCAGGATCAGTTTGTCAAAGGGCTGCTTATGGCGCGTGGCTCGACCTTTCGCGAGGCTCCGACCAACTTCTGGCGCGTCGATAACACCCCGGAAGACCGCATGGAGACCGTCGCGCAGGCGTTTTTGGGCCAGCGCATGGCCTGTGCCCGCTGCCACAAGCACCCGTTCGACCGCTGGACCACCGACGACTACTGGAACCTGACGGCGTTTATGGGCAAGGTCGGGATCGGCGGCGGGCGGCTCGACGGCGAGAATACGATCTACGAAAACCCCGACGGACGTGTGATCAATCAGAGCGTTACGGGGCGCAGGCGCGGCAAAGAAGCCCCTCCAACCCTGCTGGGAGCCGCCGGGCCGAGCCAGAGCGCCAAAGAACGCGCTTTTGCCGAGTTCGTGGACTGGACAACGTCCAGAAACAACCCGTTTTTCGCCCGAGCCACCGTGAATCGCCTCTGGGGGAACTATCTGGGGCGCGGCGTCGTGCATCCGGTCGATGACATGCGTGCCACTACCCCCGCGTCCGTTCCAGGGCTTCTGGAAGCGCTCTCCAAAGACTTTACGGAGCATAACTTCGACATAAAACGTATCACGAAGCTAATTCTAAACTCCAATACCTATCAAACATCGAGCGAAGTGAACGAAACGAACTCTTTGGACAATCAGTTCTTCTCGCACTTTTATCCGAGGCCCATGTTAGGCCAGGTTCTTTTAGACTCCATCAATCAAGCCACAGGAACCGCCGAGCGCTTCGGTGATTTCCCTGCCGAGATGAAAGCGGCACATCTGAGCTTGCCCGTCGGAAGTTATTTCATGGATACGTTCGGACGCTCTCACCGGGAATTCTTAGCTAATTTAGAACCAAAAATAGAGCCAACCCTGGTTCAAACGCTCCATGTTTTAAACTCGCCCTATATCGACAATAAAGTGCGCTACGGCCAGACCCTCCAGCCGCTCTTAAACGACAAAAACACAAAAACCGAGAAAATAATCCAGGATTTGTACTTAAAAACCTTCGGCAGAACCCCAACCGACAAAGAAAAAGCAACCGCCACTGCCGCGTTCACCGCGCCAAACGCCAAACGCGACGAAGTCGCGCAAGACCTGCTCTGGGCCTTGATCTCCGCCCGCGAGTTCTACTTTGTGAGCTGAGAGAAAGTGATAAAATCTCGGTATGCCTGCTAAAGACCTGTACCACGATTCGTTCGTGCGAGCGCTACGTAAAGACGGCTGGAATATTACCGACGACCCTCTTTTTTTAACGGTTGCCGATACCGATTTACTGATAGACCTGGGAGCCGAGCGCATCGTCGCCGCAGAACGAAATAACGAGCGTATCGCCATTGAGATCAAGAGTTTCCTCAGTAAATCTGCGGTACAAGATTTGAAAGAAGCTGTAGGCCAGTTTGTTCTTTATGAAGAAGCTCTGAGACGCTCACCCGCCAACATAGATCGTATTTTGTATCTCGCAATCCGCCTGCGGGTCTATACAAGTTTGTTTGTGGGTGGCATCGGTCGGATTTTACTCGAAAGCAATCGTGTCCGTCTGGTTGTCTTCGATGAAGATAGCGAGGAAATAACGCAATGGATACCTTGAACCAATACCGTGAAATTCTGGTTCGTGTACTGACTCCCTACGCGGAACGCCATTATTCGGACAAAGAAATCACTAACGAAGCCGTCTTCGATCAGAACCATGACCGCTACCTGGTTGTTTCTGTGGGCTGGCAGGGCATTCGGCGCGTCCAGCATTGCCTTTTGCACCTGGATATCATCAATGGTAAAATTTGGATTCAACGCGATGGCACCGAAGACGGTATCGCCGACGAGCTGGAAGCCGCAGGCATTCCCAAGTCCGCTATCGTTCTTGCGTTTCACCCGGAAAAGGACCGAACCCTTATCGGAGAATACGCTGTTGCGTGACGAAGTAGCTCAAGACCTTCTCTGGGCCTTGATCTCCGACCAAGAAATTTACTTTGTGGACTAAAAATGTCGAAATATACAATACTAGTTAACATATTAGATAAAATAATTAGAGACGCACCTTTAGAATTTGCTAGATATAGATCATCAAGAGTAAATATTGAATCTTTAAATCAAATTCGTTCACGTGCATATATACATCTTTTTTTGCTTGTTCGTTTTGGAATAACGGATTTCCGGGAGCGAGAACGATTAATAACAGATGGTTCTCGCGATGGAGGTGTTGATGCATATTTTATTGATCAAACAAACAAGAAAATTATTTTTGTGCAATCCAAATTCAGAACTAATCAAAATAATTTTCAAGAAAAAGAAATGGAGTTATCTGAAATACTAGATATGCATATTGACAGAATAGCCGAAGGCTTCGAGACCAGTGAAGATGGATACGAATATAACGGAAAAATTAAAGGATTGATCAGAGATATTCGTAATATTCCTGATTCGGGCAGGTATAAGTACGAGGTTTATATATTGGCCAATTTAAAAGGGGTAAGCCAAAGTCAACTTAAAAAAATCACAGGAGGATTTTCATGTACGGTTTTTGACCATAGCAGGACGTACCAAGAATTGGTATTTCCAGTGGTTCAGGGAACATATTATAATAACGAAGATTTAACATTGTATATAAGTCTTTCAAATAAAGAAAATCCAAGCATTACATATGAAGTGCAGACATTGTATGGCAACTGTGATGTCACAGTGCTTTTTGTGCCCACTATAGAAATTGCTAAGGCATTATCTAAATACAGAAACTCAATATTAAAATATAATCCAAGGAGCTATTTAGAATTAAATCAAAATGAAGTAAACAAAGAAATTGCAGAGACTATAAAATCAAATAATGTAAATGAATTCGCATTATATAATAACGGAATAACAATTTTGTCGTCTAAAACAGATGTAAATGTCAGAATAGGACAACAAAGAAAAGCCCAGTTAATTATAAAGCATCCGCAAATTATAAATGGAGGGCAAACTGCATTTACATTAAGTCGGATATATGATGATAACGAGGATGTTAATCCCGAAAATATATTTAAAAACAAAGAAGTTTTAGTAAAAGTTATAACTATCCACGATGAAAACACCGAAAACTATAACCGTTTAATTGAAAATATATCTAAATCAACTAATCGACAAACATCAGTTGATGAAGCAGATCGTAGATCTAATGATGAAATTCAAATACTTGTACAAGATGAAATTTTCAAAAAATATGGGTATTTATACGAACGTAAAAAAGGAGAGTTTGCAGATGGGATAAGAAACGGCTACATTTCCAAGGACCAGATAGTAAATCGCGAATTATTTATTCGACTGTGCAAATGTTGTGATAGTAAGCCATCTGAAGCACGGGGCATGAACTCAAAATCATTATTTTCTGAACATAATTTTTCGTCAACTTTAAATGATATATCAAGATGTGATGAATATATGACGGCTTATAACATTTACATAGAACTTCAAAAAATAGCAAAAGATAAACAGAAAGATAAAGCAGATAAATATGGATTTATTGAATATGGATATGCAATTAGATATGCTAAATTTGCGGTAATTACGGGATGCATGACTGTTTTTGCTTCGGTTGAATCTGAATCTTTTCAAATGTACAAAAAGATATTAAGTATTGTTTTGGACAAATGGATTGATTTTGAGCAAAGTGTTCCATTAACTATCAGAAATAATTCCTATATTAATGCAATAAGAGGTGAAAACGGGAAAATAATGAAACAGTTTGACTATGATGGATATTATAAAGGTCAAACTGTATCAATTGATGTGATTGAATATTTTCAAAAAATAGTTGATGCCAATACGATTGATATACTTAAGGGGGATATTTCTCGTGATCTCTAATATTTCTCTATGTCGAATGGTAAATGCAGTGGAACGAGTCAAAGAGCGTTTGGTTCGGGCGACTGGTGCGCTAAATCGTGCGGATTTAGGCTATGCGGTGATCGGGGGAAACGCGGTTGCGGCGTGGGTGACGACGGTGGACGAGTCTGCGGTGCGAAATACGCAGGATGTGGATGTTTTGCTTCGTCGAAGTGATTTAGAGCGGGCGAAATCGGCGCTGGAGTCCGTGGGATTTATCTATCGGCATGTTCGGGGACTGGATATCTTCTTAGATGGCCCGGACGCCAGAGTGCGTGACGCCGTTCACATTGTTTTTGCTGGGGAGAGAGTGTTCGAGGGAGATATTCTGCCGCACCCGGATGTGACAGACTCGACGGAGGGCGATGGGTTTCGGATCGTAACGCTGGAGGCGCTGGTACAGATAAAGCTGACGGCGTACCGAGATAAAGATAGGGTGCACCTGCGGGACATGATCGAGGTGGGCCTGATCGACGAAAAATGGGCCTCGCGCTACCCGCCCGCGCTCGGCGAGCGGCTGCAAGCCCTGCTCGACGATCCGTTGGGGTAGAATAGGGCGGCTCTGTCCACGGCGGACATTCGGCCACCCAGAGGGTACCCGGAACCCTCAGCGAGTGATTTCAATCACTCGGGAGAAAATATGGATAAAAATGCATGCGATGAGTACAACCGGTTCAACCGGCGCGGGTTTCTGAAGTCTGGCGTCCAGGCAGGGCTGCTGACGGGGCTGGGAATCGGACTGACCGAGCTGCTGGCGATGCAGGAGGCGCATGCCGCGCCCCCGAAGCCGCACTCCGACCCCGGAACCGCGACCTCCGTGGTGCTGATCTGGCAGGGCGGCGGCCCGAGCCACATCGACACGTTCGATCCCAAGCCCGACGCCCCCGCTGAGATTCGCGGACTCTTCAAGCCGATCAACACCAGCGTCAAGGGAATCCAGATCGCGGAACCCCTGCCGCTGATCGCCCGGCAGATGGACAAGCTGACTCTGATTCGCTCGATGACGACCAACGAGGCGGCCCACGAGCGCGGGACGCACTACATGATGACAGGCTTCGAGCCGCTGCCTGGCTTCGGGGTTCCGAGCTACGGGTCCGTGGCGGCGAAGATGCTCCCCGGACGCTCCGCCCTCCCGCCCTATATCGCGGTGCCGTCCCCGGTGATGTACGGCGGTGCAGGATTTTTAGGCGCGGCGCTCGATCCGTTCGCGCCCGGCGGCGACCCGAACAACAACAACTTCCAGGTGCAGGATTTAGACCTGCCCGGCGGGATCAGCGTCGAGCGGATGCAGCGTCGGCGCGGCCTGCGCGAGGCGGTGGACGCGGCGTTTTCGAAGTTTGAGAAAGGCTCGGACCGCGCAAAAACGGTCAATAGCTTTTATCAGCGAGCCTATGCGTTGCTCAGCTCGTCGGAAGCGCGGGCATCGTTTGATCTGAACAAAGAAAAAAACGAGGTGCGCGAGGCCTACGGACGCAACGGGTTCGGGCAGAGCCTGCTCCTGGCCCGGCGATTGGTCGAGGGCGGCGTCCGGTTCGTGACGGTGCAGCATGGCGGCTGGGACACGCACAACAACGCGTTCGATGCGCTACGCTACGGGACGCTTCCCGCGTTCGACAGGGGCATCGCGGCGTTCATCGACGATCTGCACCAGCGCGGGCTTCTGAAGAAAACGCTGGTCGTCGTGATGGGCGAGTTCGGGCGAACCCCGATCATCAACCGCGACGGCGGGCGCGATCACCATGCGCGCTGCTTCTCGGTGATGATGGCGGGCGGCGGCATGAAGGGCGGAATGGTCGTCGGTTCGTCAGACTCAAAAGGCTTCGAGCCTGCCGAGCGCCCGGTGCGCCCCGAGGATCTCTCGGCGACGATCTACCAGGCGCTGGGAATTGACTACACCCAGTCGATCTCCTCGCCTGAAGGCGTCCGCGTCACGCTCTCGCGGGGTGGCCGCCACCTCGCCGACGCAATGGCATGATTACCTCGATTCACCTCGCGGCGGAAAAAGGGGCCGCCATGGAGCCGCAAAAGTCGGCGCGGCTCGTCGCGGACGCTGGCATCGTTGGAGATCGCAAGCAGAACTGCATCACGCTCATCGAAGAAGAGGCGGTGAGCGCCGCCGGGCTGGAGCCGGGCCAGACGCGCCGGGCCATCGCTGTGAAGGGCGTCGCGCTAAACTCGCTCGTGGGGCAGCGGTTTCTTCTGGGCAACGTCCCGTGTGAGGGCATCGAACTGTGCCATCCGTGCAGCTACCTCGAAGGGCTTCTGGAGCGCCCCGGCCTGACGAAAGAGCTGGCAAACCGGGGCGGCATCCGTGCGCGGGTGCTTCAGGACGGAGAAATTCGTGTGGGCGATGCGATCACGCTGGTTTAGCACCTGCCTGGCACTGCTGTGTGCCGGGCTTGCGCTGGCGTCCCCCCTTCCCCCGCGCGGCGCGGGGGCGAAAGCGAAGCCGAAGAATGAGGCGAGCGCTTCGGGGGCCGCTGCCGCCAAGCCAGTTGCGCTCTCGCCGATGTGGGCGGTGGCGTTTGCGCCCGACGGCCAGACGCTTGCGGTCGGCAGTTACAAAAAAGTTCTTTTTTATAAGCTGGACTCGGGCGAGAAAATTGCCGAGTGGGTGGTCTCCGACGATGCGGTGCGGGCGCTGGCCTACTCCACTGACGGAAAGTGGCTCGCCGTCGGCGCGGGCGTCCCCGGCGGCAAGGGCGAGGTGAAGCTCTGCGACGCCATGAGCGGGAAAGTTCTCCGAACGCTGCTTCTCCACGAGGACACGGTCGAGTCGGTGGCGTTCGACGGCAATAAACTGCTCTCGGCAGCCGACGACGAGCGAATCGTCGTGACAGACGCGACGACGGGCCAGAGAATCGGGGCGCTCACGGAGCACGTCGGGCGCTGCTTATCCGTCACCGTGCCTAAAAACACCAGCGACGCGCAGGGCGGGCTATTGTTTGCGTCGGGTGGGGCCGACAAGATGCTGAAGATCTGGGACGCGAATCTTCGGCGCGTGGTCGTGAACTTCGATCAATGCGGCAGCCCGGTCTGGTCGGTCGCGTCCACGCCGTTTCCCGGTCAGTTTTTAGTCGGTGCGGGCGACGGCTCGGTTCGCCTGTTTCAAGTCAGTACCGTCACGGACCAGAAGTCCGCGCCGCCTGCGGGCGAGCCGCTGCCGCGCACAGGTCGGCAGGTCTGGGAGCGACGCAGCCACGAGGGAGCGGTCTACGCGGTCGCCGCCGACGAAAAGCGGGTCTACTCGGGTGGCGAGGACGGCAAGATCTACGTCGGCAACTACGGCGGCGGGATCGAGCGGGAGCTGACGGAGGCGCGGGGCGACATCTGGGCGCTTGCGGTCTCGCCCGACGGCAAGTGGCTTGCGTCGGCGTCGCGCGACGGAAAAGCCCGCGTCTATCTCATCGAGCGTGGAATTCTGTTCTGGGAGCTACCGTTTTCTCCGCCGGGCGGCGTTATGATCGCCCCGCGCGACCAGCGCGGCAAGGGAGTGGGCCTCTCGGGGAGCTACTTTACCAATAAAAACGTCGAGGGCGACCCGGCGTTCTCGCGGCTGGACCCGCTCATCGACCTGAGCTTCCCCGCCGCGCCCGTCGATTATATGGCCCCCGACGACTGGTCGGCTCGCTGGGAAGGCTTTCTGGAGGCTCCGGCGACGGGAATGTACAGCTTCGTCACGAAGTCCGACGACGGCATTCGGCTCTGGGTGAACGGCCTGAAGCTCGTCGATGCCTGGGTGCCGCGCGGCCCGACCGAAGACCCGCCTGTGCGCCAGATCTACCTCAAAGAAGGCCAGCGCGTCCCGATAAAAATCGACTACTTCGAGGCGGTCGGCAGCGGTGAGGCGCATCTGTCCTGGTTCTACCCCGGCCAGGTCAAACAAATCGTCCCGACGACCTATCTCTATCCCAAATCAACGGCAAAACCAAAATGAAACCAATGAATTCGAAATCCCAGGACGAAAATCGTCCGGCTATGGAGCCTTCGGCTGTCTCGCTTCGCTCGAATTTTTCGCCGAAGGCGACGGCGGAACGCCCCATTGCCGGACGATTTTCGTCCTGGAAATGGCCCTGGATCTTGGGGGCATGGATTGCCCTGTTTTTTGCATCTATGGCCTCGGCCCAGACGCCGCAGATTGCGGGGGTGTTTCCGGCGGGCGCGAAGGCGGGCCGGACCGTCGAGGTCGTGCTGCGCGGCGGGAATCTTCAGGGCGCGAAAAAATTACTCATCACGGGCGAGATGGGCGTGAGCGCCGAAGTTCAGCCCGGTGGAGCGCCCGCCGACGAAGCGCTGCGGCCCCTGGTGCAGAGCAAGTGTACGTCGTGCCATGAGCTTCGGACGCCCGACAACCGAACGATGACGAGCGAGCAGTGGGCCGCAACCGTTGAGCGGATGATTACCCAGCGTAGCGCCCAGCTCTCGACCGACGACAAAGACAAGGTCACCAAATATCTCCAGGCCAAGGCACGCGCCGGGGTGATTACCGCGAAAGTTACCGTGGCAGACCAGGCCGCGCCCGGCCCGCGCGAGCTGCGGCTGGTGACCGATGCCGGGGTCTCGACGGCGTTCACGTTCGAGGTGGGCGATTTGCCCGAAACTCTCGCCGCCGAGCCGAACTCGAAGCTGACAGAAGCCCAGAAAATCCAGCTCCCGACAACGGTGAACGGAACCCTGGCAAACGCCGCCGAGCGGGATTACTTTTCGTTTACGGCCAAAAAAGGCGAGACCTACACGTTCGACCTGAAAGCGTTCCGGCTCTCGGAATTAACAGCGCAGTTTTTCAATCCGGTGCTCTATCTCTACGACAGCAAGGGAAAAGAGCTGACAAAGAACCTGGGATCAAGCGACCTGGACCCGGCCCTGACCTGGACCGCGCCCGCCGACGGTGACTTTACGCTGCTGGTGCGAGACATGCTCTGGCACGGAAACCCGGCCTCGATCTACCGGCTCAGCGCGACGCAGAGCGGGCCGCAAACCCCCTCGACGCCGGAGACCATCGATGGCCCGGACTTTGCGATCACGGCTCTTCCCGACACGGTGAACCTCGCGCCGGGCGGAATCGCCGCCGTGGTGATCCGTGCGACGAAGCGCCAGAAGCTCTCGACGGGAATCACGGTGAGCCTGTCCGATCTGCCGCCGGGCATCACGGCGGAACCCTGCGCGATTCCCCCCGATGACGACAAAACCATTCTGATTCTGCGGGCCAGCGAGGATGCGCGTCCGTCCGGCGGGACGTTCACCGTTACGGGCAAGGCGCTCGGCGAGGGCAGGTCGGTCACCCGGCTTGCGACACCGCTGGAGAGCTATCGCGGCCCCGCCAACAATCAGCGCCAGCGGCCTCGTGGCACGGAGAGTATCGGGATTCGCGTCGGGAGCGATCCCTTTACGCTCGAAGCCGACCTCGACCGCTTGCCGATGCGCAACGATGAGCGCCGCGACATCACGGTGAAGATCAAGCGTCAGGGCAACTTCAAGGGCGGGATCGTGATCTTTCCCCACCAGCTTCCCTGGTTCACCTACCCGACTGCAGGTGCGCTTTATGTTCCGCCGGAGAAGAACGAGTGCACGTTCACCATCGTCGGGACCGGGAATGCGGACCACATCTCGCGGCGGGCAAAAGACCTTGCCCCGATGCGCTTTTGCTTCGTCGGAATCGTCGCGGGGATCAACGAGCAACCCTATCTCTCGACCCCTGCGATCACGGTTGTGCCTAAATAAACCGGTTCGCCCACACGAACGTGGGCGTCAGGGCGAACTGCGTTCGACAAAGTCGCTCCGCGACAGAATCCAATGTTCGGTGTGTCGCGGAGCGACTTCGTCGGCGAGGAACGAGACGCCCTGACGCCTCGGTTCATCGGGGCGATCTATCTGGGCGGACCTACAGAAACGGGTTGGCGCTCTGGATTTTCTCGGCCTCGGCAGGGCGCGTCGAGCGAATCCAGGCGAGGTAGCCACGGGCGTAGGCCAGCGCGTCGCGGCCCGTTTTCGCGCTCACCGCATCGAGGCCATCTTTCGTGCAGTGGTGCAGAAACGCCCGGAAGCGCTTGAGGTCCGTGCGCGAGATGCGCGGGCCGCTCGCAAAGCCGTCGTTGACCACCAGGCCCGTGACGCTCTGGCGCTGGCGGGCGCGCAGAACCTGGGTTTTTTCTTCGTTGATCGTCAGGTTTTCCTCAGAAACAATCTTGCGCACCAGCGTGAGCAGCGCCCCGACGGGCGCATCGGTCTTCTCGTGGGAGAACGTCAGGTCATCGGCGTAGCGCGTGTAGCCGAAGCCCAGGCTCTTTGCCGCTCCTTCGAGCCTGGCATCGAGGCCCAGACACAGCCAGTTCGTGATTGCAGGCGACGTACACGCCCCCTGCGGCGTCGCGCGCTCGCCCACCGCGACGAACTTCTTCTCGCCGTCGAAGCTTGCATAGACACGGGGTGCGTCGGTGCAGAGCAGCGCCAGCAGCGTCGAAACTCCCTCGCTGTAGCCTAATTTCTCGAAAAGACCCTTGACTCGTCTCCAGGTAATGCTTGGAAAGAAGTCTTTCAAGTCGGTCTTCACCACCACTGCTTTCCCGAAGTGCGGTGCGGCGTTTTTCTGGACCGAGCAGCCCGGCGCGAACGCCTGCGCTGCTGGATGGGGGGTGAGCTTCTCTAAAATTTCTTTAAGAATCCAGCTCTGCGCGATTCGCAGCGTCGCTTTGGGCGAAGCTAAAACTCTCAAACCACCTTTTTTCTTGGGAATCGTGAAGCGGGCGTAGTGTCCAGTCTTATCTGCCTTAGACTGGTAGCTCAGCCAGGCGAGTTTCTCGCAGGTAAGTTTTGTGGCGCTCGCCAGATCTTCTGCGGAGTTCAAAACCGGCAGCCCGCGTTTTTGCAGCTCGGCAAGGTCGCTCGTGCCCGCGCTCAGCCCGCCCGAAACCCCGACCCCGAGGTGCGGCAAGGTTTTCTTGCGCCAGGCAACATCGGCATCTTTTTTCGCCTGGCGCTCGGCAGCACGAACTTTTGCTTTCTCGGCACGCTCGGCCCGGACTCTTTCGATGCGTTTCTTGCGAATCTCTCCCAGAAGCCTCGGGATATCGCCGCCCTCGGAGATTTCTTTCTCGATCTCGCGCAGCTCGCGGCTATTGGCTGCTCTTTCGTTGTAGAGCGGCTTCAAGAGAGCTTCTATCTCGGCGTACTCGGCAGCTTTATCGAGGCTGGGCGGCCAGTAGCCAAGCCGGGTCATCTCTTCACGGACGAACGCGGCCTTCCCTACCTCTCCCATCCGCTTTTTCTGATCTCCTGTCACGCTATTTACCTCCCCCTATTTGTTCCTGGACGAAAATCGTCCGGCACACCCAGAGGGTACCCGCCGTTCCGCCGTCGCCTCCGGCGAAAAATTCGAGCAAAGGGATTATGGTCCTGACCGGGGCCACGGTTTTGATTGTCACGCTTTTCCCTCTTTCATGTCTAAGAACTGCTGCTCGGTGAGAACCGGGACGCCCAGCTCGCTCGCTTTGGCGAGCTTGCTTCCGGCTTTGTCGCCAGCTACCAGGTACGAGGTGTTTTTACTGACGCTTCCCGAGGCTTTTCCGCCCAGTTGCTCGACGATAGACTCGGCTTGCTCGCGGGTGAAGAGAGTCAGTGCGCCCGTAAAGACAAAGGTCTTCCCGGTGAAATCGACGACTTTTCCGGCGGCTCCTGTCGCCACTGCTTTTGCCCCGATCAGGTCGCGGCTGGCGAGTGCAATCGCAGCGACGATGTGGGCGCAGGGGCCTTTTCGGAGCTTTTCTCGTCGGAAGAACGCACAGGTGCAGGCCGCGAACTTCGCGCGCCCGTCGGGGTCGAGGTCCAGGGTGACGGTGAACTTGCGCTCGCGCTTGCTCTCGCCGCCGCGCACCGACGCCCGCAGCCGGGTGACGCCCTCGCCGGGCGTGCTGTAGAACCCACCGCCGCCGCCCTCTTCCTCGTCTTCTTCCTCGCCGGGTTTTAAGAACGTCACGCCGCCGGAGTTCACGATCCGGGCCGCAAGGCGCGAGGGCTGGCTCTCGTCATCTTCCTCGGGGGCGGGGAACGGCAAAAGCTGACGCCAGCGGTAGCGTCCCGTGGGCAGGTCGAACATCGCAAGCCCCTGGCGACAGAGCCGCTGGAGCGCGGCGGTGGCGGCCTCGCGCGTGAGGTCCGACGCGGTGTGTAGCTCCTCGGGCGTGAGCGCCAGGCGCTTCTCTAAAATTTGGGACGCAGCGGCGACATCGCCCTCGCTCGCGCCGCCCACAGCCGCTAAAACGTCGAAGCGGGCAGACGCCGACCAGTCGTTCCTGGTCCAGCCGGAGATTCCCAGGTCGAACCGATGTCCCTGGAGCGTCACCGACCAGTACGACGGCATCCCGGTGCCGAGCAGTCGGACATCGACCCGGTCAGCATGGGGCAATAAATCAATCAGGGTCATCAACCTTCGGCGTCCCCAGAGCCGGATTTCTTGCGCTGCGTCGCCCTGCCAGCGGTGCTGAAACTCTTTAATTTCCACGCCCCACGGCTCGACGATAATTCTCGGGAACTCACCGGGAGTGAGAATAAATTTGAGCGAGCGTGGACTTTCTTTTTCGCGCTGGCCTTCGAGAACCGCTAAAACGTCCGCGAGCGTTCCGGGCGAGAGCGTTACGTCGGCGGCGGCGGGAAAGGTCGCGGCGGACTGAACCTGGAGAAAGCCGCGCACCCAGGTCGGCGGGAGATCGATTTTTTTCTCGTAGCGCTCGCCCGCGCCGGTCGCGATGGAAACCCCGCCCGACTCGACCGCGAGAAACGCGGGCCTATAGCTCCGGACGCGCCGAATTTCGTCGGCCAGCGCCCTTGAGTAATCGACGTTGGTGGTTCCAAAAACGGTCTCGCCAAGCGTGTCTAACTTCTCAAACGGGACGGTGACACGCCCATAGCTCGACTCATCGATAGAAAAAACCTCGAAAACAACCGCGTCCGGGTGAACGGAGACCACAGGATCGAGCACCCACCAGGCTTCTTTGTCGTTTTTCAAGAGCCATTGATAGTATTTTGTGCGTTTTTCATAGAATTCAGATGTCTCTGTTTTCTTCTCCAGCGGAAAAATGGTTTGATCTAACTCTTTGAGGTGTTTTCTGAGCGAATCTCTTCGGTCCATCAAGCCAGGGACACGTTTTAAAAACTGCCCTTGAGCAATATCGAGTTCTTCCAGGTACCGCGCCTGAACCCAGGTCTGGTAGGCTGTGTGGTCTTTTTCCTTGCGCCGAAGGTCGCTTGTGACCGTCGCGTAGAGAGCGAGCATGACGCGGGCATACGACCGACTATCTTTGATCTGGGCGCTGAGGCTCACGCCGGGCCGGGAAAGCTCGGCGGCAACCGACATCTTCAGCCCGGAGTCATCCCAGGTGGCGCTCGATGGTTTTGCATACGACTGCGTGACGTTCACTTGGCTATCTCCAGTCCTTCGATGGTCTCGCCGCTCAGCGCCCGGCGGACGAGCTGGCTCAGCGCCCATTCGGCGTCGCGGGGCGAGGATTTCTGCCGCGCGAGGGCGAGCAGGTCGTCGGTCGCCAGGGTCGGGCGGGCTTCCTGGCGCGTCTTGATCTTTTCTTTGGCCCGCCGCGCCCGCCTTCGGGTTTGAAGCACGGCAGCATCGAAGCCTGGCGCGTCGGTCGTGGCTCCTGTGGTGACCACAAAGTCCTGCATCTCGGGGTCGTCGTGCTCCAGTAGCGCCAGAAGCACCCGATCATTGGGCAGGGTCTCTTTGCGGGCAGAAACAAATGCCCGGCCCAGCGCCCGAACCGAGCGGGCGGGGCTGTCGCAGAGCGCGAGCGCCGCGCCGTACTCACCAGGGCTTCCGGAGGGTAGCCCGTCGAAGAACCCGCCGCCGAGCCGAACCGCATCGGGCACCTCGGACTCTAAAAGATGGAGCGCAAGCGCCGTCGTGAGCGGGCGCTTCTCGACTTCGGTAACTCCAATGGTGCGCACTTCGCCCAGCGGGTGCGTGGCAGCGAGTAGTCGCAACCGCTCGCTCTCACCAATCTGAGGCTGATTGCGCGTCGCCCAGCGCCCGAGCAGTGGTGCAAGCGCGACCGAGCGCATGGCGAGGACCGACTCGGCGTCTTCCAGCGCGAGAAACGTGGAGATAAAGTCGTCGCTCTGAAGTAGCCGGGTTTCAAGCGCCTCGCTGCCCGGCTCCGAGAGCGCCTGCTCGACCGCTTGCCAGAACGCCAGCAGTCGAATGCCTTCGGTGAGGTTCTGCAGAAGTCCGCCGCGTAGCCGTGCCCAGCTCTCATCGCTCGCTGCCGCGCTGAGCCTGAGCATGGCGTCCAGCGGGAGCGTCTGCGAGAGAGACTTGAACGTCGTGGCGTCCAGCGCCCCGACGAGAAACGGACGAGCCGCGAGCGCCTGCTGGAACTCTTCGGTCGGAATGAACTCCGTCAGAAGCGCCAGCGCGTGCGGCGAGGTCATCGCGGTTTTGAGCGCATCGGTGAGTGAGGTTTCGGCCAGTAGCTCGCGCCAGACCTGCGCCGCGATCTCCCCGCGCCCTTTTTGCACGGTCAGAAATCGCCAGTAGGCGGCCCGCACAAACGCGCTCGGGTTGTGGACCAGCCGCCAGCGCCACCACCAGGCATTGTTTTGTCTCGCCAGGCGCATCACCTGCGTCAGCGTTTCGAGCGCGGCTTCGCGGCCTTCGGGGTCGGTTGCGGCCTCGATTGCTCCCAGCCAGCTATCCACATCGTCGGGCTTGAGGCTCGAAAGCCGTGCCAGCGCCAGCGCCCGAAGCGCTCCGCCACCGTCGAGCAGGGTGGCGATCCAGCCGGGTTGCACGACCTGCGTCGCAGGTCCGACGAAGCGCTCGGCCAACAGTTTGAGTGCCGCAAGCTCTCGCGCTGTCTTCGGGCTGTCGGTGAGGTGCGAAGCCAGCGCACGGGCCAGCTCCGCCGGGTTTTTGGGGTTTGTCAGAGCCGCTGTGAGCGTCTCGCGCCGGGCACGTCCGGCCCCAAACCAGGCGTGGCCCAGGAGCGCCGAGGCGACTGACTTGCCGCTCGTTACTTTCTGGACGACCACCCGCACGGCGAGCGCCTGAAGCAGCGGCGACGGCGAGCCAAGATCGGCGATAAGCGCGGCGTCTGGGACATCGGGGAGCGTTTTTTTGGCGACGCGAAGCTGGCGGGCGACCATCTCGCGCGCACCCCAGCCCGCCTTCGGGTCGGTGTAGATCGCCAGGGAGAGATCGGGGCGTACGTCCCAGGCTTCGGGGCAGAGTTCTTCTCGGCGACGAAGATTCAGCTTCGGGCCGGGAGCTATCTTCAGGCCGCCGCGTCCGTGGCCGCCCTGCGTGAGTCGCCCGCCGCCGCCGTAGATAATCTCGGCGAGCGCCCAGTTGAGCGTTACATCGAAGCCCTCGGAGGCTTTCAGGGCGGCATGAGCCAGCGCGACGTATTTATTCGGGTCGGACTTCGCGAGGGTTTTCAGAAGCCGCCGGGTGCGGCGCTTCATGTAGCCGATGGTCGCGGCGCTCGGTGCGCCACCGAGCAGCACAGGCCGCGCGTCGGGGTAGCCTGCGGGCTGCTGCCAGATACGTCCACCGCTCCAGCTCCCCGCCGCGATCAGCATGCCCTCCGCAGAGCAGAGCGCCCCCGCAGGCCGGATGCGCCAGCGCTCGGCTTTTGGCTTGCCCTGCGAATCGACAAAGACACACTGGCTGTCGTAGGAGCCGCCAAAGAACACCCGCCGCCCCAGCGAAAGCGAGCCGGTATCGCCGCTCAAGTAGGCAACGACATACGTTCCCGTTGCGCGGAGGCTGCTGCTCTCTCGCAGATAGACATGACCGACGCGAGTGTAGCCGCTTCCCTGTGCCAGCGCGACGACAAAACCCGGACCGCCGACCGCCACATGGACGCCTTTGAGCGCAGCGACCTCGCCCAGTGCAGGTTGGGTCGGGTCGGTCAGATCGACAAACGCAACTCCCTCGGGACGAGCCAGTCCCTTGAGCGAGAGTCCACGCCCGGTGGCATGAAGGACGACGCCCCCGACGCCCGGCCAGAGCTTGTCGAAGCCGCTGACGGCAAGGGAAGACTTTCGGACAAACGCCCCGCCGTCGTCGAGGGTGTAGACGACCAGCGCGGCGCTACTCAAAACGCAGATCAGCGGCCCGACCGAAACCATCCCGAGCAGCTCGCTCACCGGGAGCTTCTCAGCGGCGATGCGCCTGACCTCTTTGCCGTCGCGCACCTCCCAGGCGATCAGCCAGGTTCCTTTGGAGCCGGACTCGCTCGTGACCGCGAAGCGTCCACAGGCCGCAAGCTGCTGAATGTCGTCGCCCGGCTCCGCCTGCCCGAGTCGCTCGACCTTGAGCGTCTCGGCGTTCAGGCTGTAGGCGATCAGTTTTTTCTCGTTCCAGCCATCGCCCCCGACCAGCCAGAGCGCCTGGCCGTCTGAGGTCGCGATCATCGGGGCGTAGCGTGCGCCCTTGAACTCCAGGGTTTTGGGGGTTGCGTACGGGTCGGCCTGAGCCGCATCGAGCCGTGCGATGAGCGCTCCGAGCCTTGGGGTGTCCGCGCCGGGGTCGGTTTCCAGACGCTTGTAGAGGGTTTTTAAGGTCCGCCAGCTCCCGTACTGAAGGGGCAGCTTGCGGATGGCATCAAGGCCGGGATCTTCGGGCATCGGCGTCACTTCCAGAGTTTTAAGAAAGAGAAAACGCTTCGAAGGCAGGCTTGCGCTACTGTCTCCCTCAGGACCGGCGACGGCCACTGTAGGAGCCGTAGGGGATAGTAGTGTCCCCGCGGTGGTGGACGCGTCGTCTCAGCGCTGGCGAGGGGACACTACTATCCCCTACGGCTCTGAGTCGAGACGGCGTCCGGTGGCGTGAAGTGAGCTTCACGGCAGCCGCTGCGAACCACAGCGGATGGGTGGCGGGCGTGCCGCCTCCCGTGCTAACGATGCTCCTGCCTTCGGAACGTTTCTCTCGCGGGGATTGCCCCCGTCGAGGTCTACACTGCGAATTCTACCCCGAACCCGGAAAACCCTTTTTTGATTTTTGAATTTTTTAAAACGCATCTGTCCGGTAAAATGAAAGTCATGACAAAGCCGCTTCGTACGACCGTGATCGGCAGCTACCCGTTTCCAGGCTGGCTGGAGTTTGCCGCGCAGAACCTGGACTCGTTTGGCCCCGACGACCTTGCCGAGCTTCAGGACGACGCCGTGATCTGCGCCCTGAGCGACCAGAGCGCCGCCCAGCTCGACGTTGTCACCGATGGTGAGCAGACGCGCCTGGACTTCAACTTGAGCTTCTACGGCTATATCCAGGGAATCGATCTGGAGCCTGCGCCGCCGCGCCGGTTCGGACCGCCCGCTCACGATCAGCGCGGAAAACACGCGGTGATCGGGGAGTTAGTTGCCCCGCGCGGCCTCGGGGCGACGGAAGAGTTTCTGCGGCTCAAGCGACTCGCCGGAAGTACCACGGCGACGCTGAAAGCCAGTATTCCGGGGCCGTACACGCTCTCAGGAAGGCTTCTGCCCAATGAGCGCTACCCCGACCGCTGGGCGCTGACCGAGGCGCTCTTGCCGCTGGTGCAGAAAGAGTTGGTCGCCCTGATCGACGCAGGCTGCACCGAGATCACGGTCGATGAGCCGTCGATGAGCTGCTACGCCCACAAAGAAAGCCCCGAGCGCTTCGTGGAGATTTTCAACCGAACCATCGCGCCGATTGCCGGAAAGTGCCATCTTTCCACCCATCTCTGCTTCGGAAACTACAAGGCCCGCGCGGTCGGGCCGCGCCAG
Organism: Armatimonadota bacterium; assembly: GCA_031363095.1. Taxonomy (GTDB): domain Bacteria; phylum Armatimonadota; class Armatimonadia; order Armatimonadales; family Armatimonadaceae; genus JANLTX01. Next base: position 64,637 of record JANLTX010000121.1, read on the forward strand.
TACGCCCCGATGTTTCCGGCGTTTCTACAAATGAACCTCGACGAAATCCATGTGGAGATGGCCTCACGCGAGTTTTCGGAGATCGAGATTCTTCGGCAAATCACGGACGCCGGAAAAGTGGCCGCTGTGGGCGTCGTGGACGTGAAGAGCTACTACATCGAGACGCCCGAGGACATAGCGAGCCGAGTGCGCCTGTGCCTGAAGCACGCCCCCGCCGACTTGCTCGCGTTCGCTCCCGACTGCGGCCTCTCGCAGACCGCGCGCTGGGCCGCAAAACGCAAGCTGAGGAACATGGTGGCGGGCGTCGAGATCGTGCGAAAAGAGAGACACTGAGGCCATGAGTTCTGTCGAAGTTCCCACCCGAAAGCGCCTGCCTCTCACGCGGGCGCAGGTGAAGCTCCTGGTCGATGGCGGGCTGGTCACGCCCGGCACGTCCGAGTTTCTGAACGGCGAGCTGATCGAGAAAATGCCCCAAAACCAACCCCACTCCGCTGCCAACGACAACGGCTACGACACTCTGACAGGCGTCTTCGGGCGCGGCTTCGTCCAGCACTCTGCACCTGTCTTCATCGACGAAAACAACTCACCCGAGCCGGACCTTGCCGTTCTGCGCCGCCATCGGCGCGAGTTTGCCGAAAATCCGACCGCTGAAGACTGCGCTCTGGTTGTGGAGGTTTCGGACTCGACGCTTTTGTGGGACCGGACCGAGAAGCTCAAGCTCTACGCGCGGGCCGGAATCGCCGAATACTGGATCGTCGATGTGAACAACCGACGATTGATCGTCCACCGTCGGCCTCTGGGCGACGAGTACCTCGACATCCACACCTTCACCGACGCCGAGTCGGTCGCGCCGCTCGCCCGCCCCGAGGAAACCATCGCCGTGTCGGAGCTACTGCCCTGACGGTTTGCTTCGCCCCACCAGCAGCTCACCTGCCGCCACCGAGACCGCTCTTCGGCCTGGCTCACTTGCCAGCGTCTTGATTCTCCGGGCGAAAGAGTTTTCCAGCGTTTCTTTTTGATCCGCAAGAGCCAGCAGTGCCGCCACCCGAAGCTCCTCGGGGTACCGCTTTTTAGAAAGCACGATCTTTTGCAAGAATTTCTTCTCCTGCAGCGTCGGCGTCCAGTCTTTGGCGAACATCAGCGCACGGGTAAGCGACGGATACAACGTTGAAGATAATTTTTTTCCTGAAACAAAGAAAATGTTGTTGTTTTTCTCGATAACAAAAAGCAACACGGGTAACACCGTTTCATAAGAAGAGTAAGCAATTGTCTGACTCAAATATTCAATTCCATTTTTCCACTGCGCCGAAGCCCGAATCACAGAAAAAAAGCAGGCGATATACAAGGTCAAAAGAGCTTGCATTGCTATGAATAAATGTCTTATGTCTAATCCTTTTCTTTGCATGTTGTCTATTCCTGCAAATAAAAAAATAATAAATAGAAATAAAACGCATGATGTGAATGCAAAACGAAATGTATTTAATTGTTTATATTCGCGGCGGAGAAATATCCCTAAGAATTTAACGTAAAGCTCGGAATGGAAAAGCGATGTTTGGAAGGTGTTCTTTCCCAGGGCATCCCAGAGCGCTTTTTCTTCTGATTTGTGCATGAAATTTACTCGTAGCGGTACTCAATCGGGGCGTCGATATCGGGGTGGAGGCTGGCGTGGACCGGGCAGGAGTGGCCGACTTTCTCCAGCGCCGGGCGCAATTCCTCGGGGATCGACGCGGGCAGGGTGACCAGAGTTGGGAGCCGTCCGATGCGCCGGGGACTCGCACTCATTTCTTTCTGGACCGTGGCTCGCGCTCCCGCAAGGTCGAGGCCGCGCCGCTCGGCGAACATTCCGATGGTGGTCAGAATGCAGCTCGCCAGCGCCGAGGCGACTAAATCCGTGGGTGAGAACGCCATCGCGTCGCCGCCGATGTCTTTGGGGGCGTCGGTTTTTAGCGTCGCGCCTTCCGGGTGGGTCGAATTGCATTTCTTGTTGCCCGAGTAAACCACGTCGATTTCAACCATAATGAGTTAGAGTGTACCTGAAATGAACCATCGGGCGATTGTGGTGACGGACTTGCTTTTTGGCGACTCGGGCAAAGGCACGACGGTCGATTTCTATGCCCGACAGCTTCTTGCCGAGCGTGGGGCAGTGCCGCTGATCGTTCGATGCTCGGGCGGGGCGCAGGCCGCGCACGCGGTCGTGACCGAGGACGGACGCTCGCACGTTTTCTCCCAGCTTGGCGCGGCGAGTTTTGTGGACGGTGCCTCGACGCATCTTTCGCAGAGCATGCTCGTCAATCCGGTCTTGCTGCTTGGCGAGGCGCGGCGGCTGGCGACAAAAAAGGTCTTCGGGACACTCGGGCGACTGACGCTTCACGAAGGGGCGCTGGTGACAACCCCGTTTCATGTGGCGCTCAACCGGATCAAAGAGCGCAAGCGGGGCGGCGGGGCGCACGGCTCGTGTGGGCTGGGAATCGGCGAGACCCGCCACGATGCCCTGACGCACCCGAAACGCGCGATCCGGGTGCGGCACCTGCGCGACCCGGAAGAATTGGGAAAGCGCCTGCGCTGGCTCCTTACTTACAAACGCGCCCAGGCCGAGGCGCTCGACCCGGACGCGCCCGAGCTTGCCGACCTCGCGGACGAAGAGCTTGTGGCGTTTGTAAGCGTCTGCGCCGAACTTGTGGGAGCGGTGACGCTCGTCGGCGACGACTTTCTACAAAATCATCTCTCTAATCCCGCTGGCGCAACGATTTTTGAAGGGGCGCAGGGCGTCCTGCTCGATGAGTGGCGCGGCTTCCATCCGTACACCACCTGGTCCACCGTCACGGCGCACCCGGCGCTTCGGCTGCTTCGGGGAAGCGGGGCGGACACTCTCTCCCTCGGCGTGATCCGGGGCTACGCGACCCGCCACGGAGCCGGGCCATTCCCCACCGAAGACCCACAGCTTACCGAGCGGCTCCCCGACGAAACCAACCCGGAGAACGCCTGGCAGGGCAAGCTGCGGGTCGGGTGGCCGGACCTGGCGCTGCTACGGTATTCTCTCCGGGTCGCCGGGCGCATCGATGCGCTGGCCGTGACGTGTCTGGATCGCATGGAAAGCGCAAGCGACTGGCGCGTCGCCGAGAAGTACGACTCGGGCGAGATTCCCACCGGGCGCAAGTTCGATCTGGAGTTTCGAGAGAGCACCGCCCGCTCGCTGTTCTCGGCCCGCCCGATCTACCGAGCCTGGGCAAAAAGCCCCGACGCCCACGCCCGAAACCTCGCCGCGTGTCTTGGCCTGCCCCTCGCCCTCACCAGCTGGGGACAGACCGCCCAGGACAAACGAACGAGTTAGTTGAGCCGGAAGGTAGCCCGGTCCGACGCGCCCGGTTTTGTCTCACCGGCAGGCGCTTTGGGCGAGCTGGACGAGCGTGGCGGGAAGAAAATGGCCTCGGGCGCACACACCTTGGCGTGGCCGTCTAAAAACGCATAGACTCCCTTGCCCGAAAAGCGTGTGGGGCTACTCTGCACTCTTGCTCCGGCTCCCGGAGCCACTTTCCAGAGCGTCTTCTTGCCTGATTTTACCGAAATAACCGTTGCACCGACTGACGGGGCGCTTTTAGACCAGGCATGACCCGTGTTACACGGCACGTCTTCGCCGTCCATCAGCAAGATAGAGCTTTTGGGAGACTCGACAGTGGCAAGAGACTGACCGCCCGCAAGATCGTTGAACATAAACTGGACCGGCTGCTTGCCGCCCGCGATTCCGGGCGAGCGGTACGTCTCTTTGTTCTTGATATAGGGCAGTGTGACACTCGCCCAGCCGGAAGCCCCTATCTTTGCGCCGCTGGTGTATTGAGGCGAGGTGACAGCAGGCGCGTAGATCTCGTCGTAGTCCTGACAGTACATCAGGTTGGCGAGCGCGAGCTGCTTGGCGTTGCTCAGTGTGCTGGCGGCACGCTGATCCGGGTCAGCGGTCTGGGCGACAACGGGAACGAGAACCGTCAGGGTGAGAAGAGTAATGGCTCCAATGGCAAGAGCATCGGCGCGTCGAACGGGCATGAGAAAACCTCCACGCCCTACAACGCACCGACGCTCTTTCTGGTTACGGGCTTAAAGCTCGACTTTAGCCTTGCCGCCAACTAATTTGAAGCGCAGCACGGTTCCATTGGGCAGCTCGGTGGACTCGGCGTCGAAGCTGACTCGCGCGACGACGGTGTTGGGGCTGGGAGCCGTGGTGATGATGTCGCGGGCCGTGGAGAACTTCGAGGAATCGAACGTGACGCCGCTGACTTCTACGGGGGCGCTGACCGAGTAGACGTTCGTCGCGGCTTCGCGGGTGAACGTGATCGGGCCATCGAGGGATTTGGAGGTCTCGACACTGCGCGAGCTGCTGTCGGAGAGCTTCACTGAGAGCGCGATGTTCTTGAGCGTGAACGACGCCGGAGCCGCCGCGCCTGCGGGCAGCGTGACCTGCACCTGGCGATCCAGGCTCTGGCGCAGCTTCAGCCGCTTTAGCTTGATCTGCTCGGGCAGGTCGCGGTCGGGAAACGTCGAGGTTTTGCTGACATTCCCCGAGATCACAGCCCGCCCACTGCCCACCGTGGCGTCCACCGTCGTGTCGTTGAGTGCCGCCAGGTTGTCGATCTCCGGGATCACCGAGTTGACCAGCGAGCTTGCCGCCCCGCAGCCCGAGAGCGCCGCGCCGGTGAGGGCCAGCGCCACAAAAAGAAACGTGTTTCGTTGCATACTCTGATTATCCCCCATTTCCCCAGGGTTCCACAGGTTTGTTTTGGCGTCTGGTCGTCCTGGAGGGACGCTTTTAATAGCCCGGGTACCCAGCGGCTGGGTGATTTTGAATGCCGGATTAGCGTTTGCGGCGCAGGTCGGTGGGGGTGGTGCCTCGCGTCTGGCGGAGGGTTCTGGTGAGATGGGCGGCGTCGGCGAACCCGCACTGGCGGGCGACAGACGCGACGGTGTTGTCTGTTGTTAAAAGTAGTTGGCAAGCATGCTCGATTCGGACGTGGCGCAAATAATCGCTCGGGGTGCGGCCCATCACAGACGAGAAAACCTCGGTGAAGCGGTCCGGTGAGAGGCCGACCTCGCCCGCAAGCTTTTCGATACGCACTGACTGAGAGAACCCGGCGTCCAGACGCCGAACGGCCTCGGCGACGATCTTTTCATGACCGAAGCTGGTGGCAGGCTCGGTCAGAAGCTGGCCCGCGTGCCGCCGAGCGAGCGTGACGAGGAGCCGCAGGAAGTGCGCCCGGACCAGGAGCGCCGCCTCGGGTGTCCCGGCCTCCCATTCGGCGCGAAGCTCGGACGTGATCTGCTCCACCTCGGCAAGCGCCCCCGGCGTGAGCCGCAGCCAGCGCCCGGTCGGGCCGTCCTCGGCCATGAGCGCGGAGAAGCCGGGCGTCGCCGTGAGAACCTGGAGCGTCGGTTCGTCGAAGAGCGAGAGCTGAAAGTGGATCGCCTCCAGCACCAGGTTCTCGCCGCCTTCGTAGCCGTGGGCCATTCCGGGCCGCATGACATAGACATCGCCGCGCGCCACGGAGAACGCCCGGCCCTCCACGCGGTGGGTTCCGCGCCCGCGCCAGGCGAGATAGAGCGCCCAGAAGTCCGTGTGGACATTGGTCTGCCCGCCGATCTTTCCGGCGATATCGGGCCAGATCGTGAGCGGCAGAAAGTCTGCGCCCGTGCCCGTACGCCCGGCCCGCAATGTCGCAAAAACATGTGCGGCGTGCCGGGTGGGTTCCGAAGTGCGCCGGATTCGTTCTTTCCGTATGCCCTGGGCGGTGGGTACCATGCGGTCATTCTACAACGAATCTTTTGCCACGCTTCCCCCATTACTGGGGGCCAGGGGGCAGGAGACAGAGGGCTATTCCATGGCGGAAATCACCTACCGACAACGAACGTTCCAGCACGACGAGACCGACGCGATGGCCGAGGCGCTCCACACCGACGGCTTCGCGCTCATTCCGGGCGTTTTAAGCGCCGACGAAGTGCAGGCGCACAGAGACGCTATCGACCGGTTGACGCACTTTCACTGGGACTCAAAGGGCAAGACCGATCACTTCAAGTGCGTCTTCAACCGCGAGAAGATCTTTTTAGACCTTCTGGAGCGCGATCCGGTGATCACGCTCGCTGAGAAGACCATGGGCGATCAGTGCCACGCCATCGGGCAGAGCGCCTGGCGCTCGTCGCCCGGCCACAACGGCTGGTCGCCGCACACCGATAGAGTTTTCGTCGAGTACCCGGAGAACATCACGGATTTAGACCCGAACTGGCGGATGCCTATTTACTTGTGTACAGCGCATTTTTACCTGGACGACTGCGACGAAGACCTCTGCCCGACCTATGTGATTCCGGGAAGCCATAAATCGGGCAAAGCCCGTGTCTGGGGAGCCGATAAAGACCCGGAGTACAAGGGTAAGAAGCTCGAACCGGTTTTATGCAAAGCGGGCGACGTGCTTTTCTTTCGCTCGGAGGTCTGGCACTCCGGTAGTGAGAACAAAACCACTGACAGAACCCGGTATTTGATTCAAAACCACTACTCACATCGGGTTATCGCGCCGCAGTACAGTCCGTTTTTAGAGTGGCAGTTCGCCCCCCACATTCTGGCAAACGCAACCCCGCGCCAGCGACGGCTTCTGGGCGAACACGCGCGCGGAGCCTACGACTAAGATGATCGATCTTTCGGGGCAACATATCTTTATCGCAGGCGGCTCGCGAGGCATCGGGGCGGCGGCGGCGAAGCTGGCGGCGAGCCAGGGCGCGGCGGTCTCGGTGAACTATCTCTCCAATCAGGCGGCGGCGCAGAGCGTCGTGGACGAGATTCTTGCGTCAGGCGGGCGGGCGGCGGCGTTTCAGGGCGACGTGTCCGAGGACGGCGTGGCAAAAAGAGTCGTGGGCGAGGCCGTGGAAACACTCGGGCCATTGACGGGCTGCGTGATCTCGGCGGGCGTCTTCGAGGGAAAAGCCCTTGAGGAGATGGACCTGGCGTTCTGGGAGCGGACGATGCGGGTGAACGTCACCGGGACGTTTCTCACGACGCAGGCCTGCGTCCCGCACCTGAAAAAAAGTGGCGGCGGCTCGGTGGTTATTTACACGTCCACGGCGGGCCAGCGCGGGAGCGATATCTTCTCGGCGTACGCGACCAGCAAGGGGGCGCAGATTCTGTTCATGCGCTCCATGGCCCGCGAGCTGGGCGGGGCGAAGATTCGGGTCAACGCGATTGCGCCCGCGTGGACGGAGACCGACATGGCCGCCGCGAGCCTGGACTCACTCGGGCGCGAGGAAGTCGCCAAAAGCTTCGTGTTAGGCCGAATCGGACTGCCCGAGGATGTCGCGGGTTGCACGGTGTTTTTGCTCTCGGAGCTGAGCTGCTTCGTCACGGGTGTTACGCTGACGTGCGATGGTGGAATGGACATGCGTGGTTAAAAAATAACATATGGAACTCGGCGCATGGGAGCGTCGTCTGTGAGATAGCGTCGTTTTAATGATCTCTTCATAAAAGGGCGCTCGGGTGGTACAATCAGGCCACTCAACGTAAGGAGTCTTTATGTCCCGCTTTCGCTCGGCCTTCACGCTCATCGAGCTTCTGGTCGTCATCGCTATCATCGCGATTCTCGCCGCCATTCTCTTCCCTGTCTTTGCCCAGGCCCGTGAAAAGGCCCGCCAGACAAGCTGCCTCTCCAACACCAAGCAACTCGCCACGTCGGTTCTGATGTACGCTCAGGACTACGACGAAGTCTTCCCGATGTCGGCCTATGTCGGCCCGCGTCCGGCGGCGGTGACGGTCCCGGTGGCGTTGCCTGCGGGTGGACCTTCTGTGATCACCGTCTACGATGTGCTCCAGCCCTACATCAAGAACGTGGACATCTTCACCTGCCCCAGCTACAAGCCGGGCCTGGACTGGTACAGCCGCCTCGGGCCGCTCTGGTCCGGTACGTTCCGCTACGTGGGCTTCGTCCCGAACTTCGGTCTGTTCGGCGACAGCCTCTGTGGCAACGCTGCATCGGGAATGCCGCAGCTCAAGGGCGGCTACACGCCTGCCGTGTCGCTCGCCGCGACGCAGTTTCCGGCAGACACCGTGATGTTCTTCGACGGAACCCACCGCAACGAAGCCGGAGCGCCGACCCTCAAGCTGGGCGCACACAACTTCCTGGTCGATCCCCGTCACAGCGACGGCGGCAACGTCAACTTCTCCGATGGGCACTCCAAGTGGTTCCGGTTTGGCGCGAACCCGGCTCCGAATCAGTTCGCCACCGACGGCGTCACGCCGGTCTACCGCTGGCGCGCCGGAATCACGACCCCGGTGAAGGGCGCGGCGCTGGAGAATCCGGCCAACACAACCAGCGCTCCGGCCAATCCCTACAACGATTTCCACGGAATTCCGGGCGGTCCGAACTTCGACTCGGAGGATGTCGCCTGCCCGTAGCCCTGTGGTTTGGAAACATTTTGGAAAAAGACCCGGCCTTTGGCCGGGTCTTTTGCTTGACAGCGCCCGGAGCCTGGGCTACAATCCCTCTCGGACGGGCGCAATGTTGCGTCGTTGTTTCGGGGCCGCACAAGGACGCGGGCGGAGACGAAAGGACGAGAGAGTGGCGAAAGCGAAACTGGAATATATCTGGCTCGATGGCTACAAGCCGATGCAGAGCCTGCGCAGCAAGACGAAGATCGAGACGGATTTCTCGGGCAAGCTCGAAGATGTCGAGCTGTGGAGCTTCGATGGCTCCTCAACGGAGCAAGCCCCCGGCGGCTCGTCGGACTGTCAGCTCAAGCCGGTGTTTATCTGCCCCGACCCGGAGCGCACCAAGCGGGGAACTCCCGCCTATCTGGTGATGTGCGAGGTGCTCGATGCTTACGGGATGCCGCACCGCTCCAACGGGCGCGCGACCATCGACGACAACGACGACGACTTCTGGTTCGGTTTCGAGCAGGAGTATTTTCTCTACAGCGGCGCGACCAACAAGCCCCTCGGCTTCCCCGAGCGCGGCTACCCCGGACCGCAAGGCCCCTACTACTGCTCCGTCGGGGCGCGCAACGCCTTTGGACGAGAGATCATCGAGGAGCATCTGGAGCAGTGCCTCCAGGCCGGGCTGAACGTCGAGGGCATCAACGGCGAGGTCGCCACGGGCCAGTGGGAGTTCCAGATATTCGCCAAAGGAGCCGCCGCCGCCGGTGACCAGGTCTGGATCGCACGCTACCTGCTGGAGCGCATCGGCGAGAAGCACGATGTCTGGATCAACTGGCACTGCAAGCCGCTGGGCGACACCGACTGGAATGGCTCGGGAATGCACGCGAACTTCTCCAACACCGCGCTACGCACCGCCGGGGAGAAAGAGGTCTACGACAAAATCTGCCAGGCGTTCGCCCCCGAGGAGATCATCCAGGCCCACATCGATGTCTACGGCCCGGACAACCACCTGCGCCTGACCGGCAAGCACGAGACCGCGCCCTGGAACAAGTTCTCCTACGGCATCTCGGACCGGGGCGCGTCCATTCGTATCCCGATTGGCGCGGTTCAGCGCGGCTGGAAGGGCTGGCTGGAAGACCGTCGCCCCAACTCCGCCGCCGATCCGTACAAAGTGGCCGCCCGAATTATTCAGACGGTCAAGCTCGCCGACATCAAGTAGGCAAACTAAAAATCCCCGCCCGAAAAACTCGGGCGGGGATTTTTTTAGTTTTCGTCGATTTTGATTTGAAAGTGCAGGGTGAGCTTGCCGCCCTCGGCACTCACCTCTGCTTTTTTCACATGGGGAATCAGGGCATTGACGTCTATGGCCGGGCGCTCCGAGGATTTTTTGACCTCGGGGACACCGCTCTGAAGGGTCTCGGCGATCACTTCGTTGATCAGCTCCTGCCGGATCGGGACCGTTCCCGAAAGCTCCAGGCCCGCCAGCTCTTTCAGTCCGCCTGCGAGCGCTTTTTCGATCAGTTCTTTCATGAGGTTCTATTTCTCCGGAATCGATAGTTCAAACGTCAGCCAGAGCTTGCCGGGGACGCCCCGAAGCTCCAGGTGGGTTAGCAGGGGAATCAGGTCACTTAAACCATGCTTTTGCAACAGCGTTCCCAGCGCAATGGTGACGTGCCTGCCCTCGGCGCGGATGCCCTCTTGCTTGGCCGACCCGACGATAATCGGGATGGCGGGGGCGAGCAGTCCGGTAACCTCGTGGGTGAGTCGCAGAAGCGGCGCACCGGGGCCGGTCAGGTCCAGCTTCGGGTCCCACAGAAACGGCACCTCGAACATCTTCGGGAGCGGCCACTTGTCCAGCGAGACCAGGAGCGTCCCCCGCGTGGCGTCCTGAATAGCGAGGGCGATTCCTTTGACGGGCGAGTCGCTATCCTCGGGCTTGCTGTCGCGCACGGCCTGGTTGATCCACTCGCCCGGAATCGGAATCCGCCCGGCGAGCTTCGTCCCGCGCAGGTGAGCGAAGCCGCGCGAGCGCTCGCGTGCAAGAATCTGAGAGACCGACGGGGACATTCAAAACACATTGTACCGCGTGCGAAAAAGCAGGCGCACTGGGATATTTTGATTTTTTTTTACTTTTGGGGAACAGTTCAGTAAGATGTTACGTCTGTGGAGAGGCGGCTGTTGCGGGTTGCGCAAATGTCGCGAAATCGATGCCTTCAATGGCGTCTGAACAGCAGGTTTTTCATTCGTGCCGACGCATTATCAAGGTTCCAACGCAGAGCGCCGTGCGCTCGACATCTACATCAAGTTGCTACGCGCAGCGGATTCTATCGCCTCTCAAGCGCTCGCTCCTGTCCAGGAGCTGGGCCTTACCGTCACCCAGTTCGGCGTTCTCGAAGCGCTCTGGCATCTCGGGCCGATGACGCTCTCGGAGCTGGCCAACAAGCATCTCAAGAGTGCCAACAACCTCACCGTGGTTGTGGACAATCTGGAGAAGATGAACCTGGCGCGCCGCGAGCGGAGCACAACCGACCGCCGGGTGATCTACGTCCACCTCACCGACGACGGCCAGGCGCTGATCCGCCAGGCGTTCCCGCCCCATGTGGCCGCCGTGACCGAGCTGATGTCCGTTCTTTCCGAAGAAGAGCAAGAGACGTTCGCCCAGCTTCTACGCAAGCTGGGAAAGCAGGAAAGCGCAGAGAAGTAAATAAAGCAGAAAGAAGTCTTCTGTGGCCCGGCCACATGAAGACTTCTTTTTACGATAGGAGTTGTTGCACCTCGCGGCAGAGCTTGTCCAGTGAGTCAGAGCGCATCCGTGCCGCCACAAGATCGAAACGAGCCGTCATCCCCGCCTGATCCACTGTCGGGGCGTAATTCCCCCGTGCCTGTCGAATCCAGCCCTTCGCATCGCGCACGCCCAAGTTCTGACACGGGGGCAGTCCCAGCGACTCGGATGCCGCCAGAAACCAGCTTTCATACTCTCGATTTGCCAGAACAACCGCGATTTTTCGATCCGTACGCAGTTGTTTCGCTATCTCCAATAGCCTCGGGCCAAGCTCTGCGGGGCAATCATCATCGGCGTCGAGAATAATCAAAATGGCACCAGTTTCTCCTGATTCTCGTGCCGCATAGTTTACTATTCGTGAGAGTTCTTCACGGTTATTTCTAATACTTCCATTTGCAAGGCGAAGGACAACAGGATAAGACCAAATATTAAGGTTAAGAATTTCATTGGCGATCCTCAAAATGAGAAGAGGCATGGCTTATTCTTCTCCATGTCCTTCGATAATAAGAGCAAGGTTCATGCTGCGGGCTGTAGACGATTTAAGCGAAGAAGTTCACCTGCCGTAAACAGATGCTCATTAAGAACCTGTTGAGATACTTCACTAATAGGGCCAATTTTCGTTTCTCCATTTCTGTAAGTAACCGCAAGAATATTCTTCCAGGAAATTTCAGGATTGTCTAATAAATCAGGACTATGACTCGTTATAATTATTTGTACTTCACGGCTAATTTCAAACAAAGCGTCATATAAAACATGATTCGCAGATGGATATAATCCAGATTCTGGCTCTTCAATGCATAACAAAGGTATATTTTGACTTTTTGCATAGAAAATCGCAGTCAAAACTCCTAATACATGTAATGTACCATCAGAAATTTGAGACGCATTGAATGCTTTATTGTTATTTTCAACCTCAAATTGAAGAATATTAAATCCGCCTGCTTGAATTACCCAGACTTTTTTAACTTCTTGTGAAATATGGCTAATAAATTGATTTAATCTTGTAAATAAATTTGGGAAATTTTCTTGTAAGCTAAACAAGGCACTGGATGTATTTTGGCCATCCCATAATAAATCTACCGTAGAAGAAGTTGGTTCTGGACGCCAATAGTGGTCGGGAATAAAACTAAAAAAAAGACAGCGTTTTAGCCCCTCTGTAAAGGACGAATTCCTGGCAATATCCGAAATAGCAAGATCGTGCTTTGACCCTGGAACGAGAAGCTCACCTGGATACTGCTGGTTTTCTATCCATATATCATCTTTTCGATTAACAAATCGAATTTTTTCATCAATAGATTGAAATTTTTCTATTTCAATGACGCTATCTTTAATAGATAATTCGTAATTACAGTTTTCATTTTCCAAAATCACAGAAAAATTTCTATCTGAATTTGCTTTTACAATAGATTTAAATCCATCGAAATTATTTATTGTACTTTCCAGAGAGTTTTTTACGGCACTTGAAGTAAATCGCAGTGCACTCAAGAAATTGCTTTTTCCGGCTCCGTTGGGGCCGACTAAAAAAGTGAGGTCGTGAAGTTCCACGTCGCAGTGGGCGATGCTCTTGAAGTTCTCCAAACGGACGCGAGTCAGGAAGCGGGCCATGCCCCGATTATACGCCGATAAATGGGTGCGCTCCAGCGGACTTGGCGACGTGGCGAAGGAGCGTGGCGAGGGTTTCTTCGCGGTTGACGCCGGAGAGGGCGAGGGCGAGCTGGGTCTCGATGTAGCCCGCCGGGACGCCCATGTCGAGTCGCTGGCCGACCGTCTCCACGGCGACATAGCGCTCGCGGGTTCGCAGAAGCTCCTGGCTGGAGGTGAGCTGGATCTCGCCCTTGTCGCGCCAGTTGTTTTTGATGTGCTCTTCCAGGCAGTCGAAAATCGCGGGCGGGAAGATGTGCATCCCGAAGAAGCAGAGATAGTAGCCCCGCTTGACACCGGGCGTCTGGAGCTGCTCGGCGGCCAGCTCGATGCTCGGTTTCTCGATGATCTTGCTCACGGCATAGGTTGGGGGAGCGCCCTCGCCGAGGCGCTCGCCTGCGACCGTCCCGAAGAGATGCAGGTCATCGTCGGGGGTCTGCTGGACCGCGCTGACGGCGCACTGAACGAGCGAGTAGGTGTCGATCACCTGCCGGGCGCACCGCGCTTCGTTGCCGGAGATATAGACATGGTCCCCAAGAAGCAATAAAAACGGCTCGTCGCCCACGAAGCTCCGCGCCTGAAAAACCGCATGGCCGTAGCCCTCCGGCGACGGCTGCTCGACATACGTAATGCACTCGGCGATTTTCTTCAGGGTCTCGGCCTGCTTAATGGCCCACTCTTTGCCCTGAAAGCTGCCAAGCTCACCTTGCGTCAGGGCGGAGAAGTGCTCCCGAAAGCGTCCCTCGCCGCCTTTTTCGACAATAACGCAGATATCTTCGATCCCGCTCTCGATACACTCTTCAAAGATAATTTGAATGGTCGGTTTGGCGATTCCGTCTCTGTCTACGAGCGGCATCAGCTCTTTCTGGAGGGCGCGGGTGGCGGGAAACTGGCGGGTTCCGCGCCCGGCGGCGGTGACGACGGCTTTTCGGACAGATTTCATAGCGTTCTCAGCAAATCGAGCAGCTCCGGCTCGATGGTTTCTTTGAGTTTTTGGTTTGCGTAGCCGCACCAGCTTACGTCGGCGCGGATATCGAGCGGGGCGGAGAGCGGCTGGCCTGTTTCATCCGTCACAAAAACCCCGGCTTCGCGGGCGATCAGCTCGGTGCAGATATCGTACGGATGGCAGACAAGTTTTTTAGGTAGCCCTAATTTCTCGAAGAACACCGGGCGCAGGTCGGCCAGAAATCGGTCGTGGCCCACTAAAAGCTCGTAGAGCTGGCCGCCGGTCGAGATGTACTGGTCGTCGAAGACCAGCGGGTTCTCGCCCGCGTCGCCTGGCAGGACGCGGGCGAGCAATTCTTCCTCGAACGCTGCGGTGGCGGCCTTGGCGGGCGGGAAGAACTTGGCGATGGATGCAAACCCGTGCGCCAGGTTCGTCGATTGCGACGGGCGCAGAGGCACAGCGACGGACTCGCCCGTGCTCAGATCCTGGGTCTCGCGGTGCGCCCCGCCCCCGACCGTCGCCCATAAAATATCCCCGACCCGGTGGCGCGTCGTGGGAAGCTCGGTCATCACAGCGGCCACGATGTGCGTGAGATTGGTCTCCCGGCCCCGGTTGGGTGCAATTCCCGTCAGAATCCAGGCGCTACGCTTATCGTACATGATGTTTCGGGTGCCGTCGATAGGGTCCACGATCATCAAAAAGCCCGCGTCGGCCTCGGAAGCGCCCTCGGGAAAGACCTGCCAGCCTGCATCCTCGATTCCCTCAGAGATCAAGACCAGTGGCCCGATCTCGGCGGCCCACTCGGAGCAAAATTTATGGAGAATTTCGTCGGCGTGGGCATCGATCTGGTAGATCGTGTCTCCGCCGCGCACGTCCGCGACGGCAGCAAGCGCCTCGCTCGCCTGGGCTTTCACCTGGGCTAAAAGCCCGTCGCGCATGGCAAGATGCAGCGCTCGGACCTTCTGGACAAAATATTCCGGCTCTCGTGGCAAGCTCATATAGTCATTTTAGCCCGCCCGAATTTAAATTTCCACGGTTAAGTTGTGCCACTTATAGTTTATTTGTGCCCTGTAAAAATAAAATTTATAAAGAATAATCACAACAATCAATAGTATTTGGTATAATTTACAGGACGAAGATAATGACCTCTAAGAAGAGTTGCTTGAGTGTCGTCAAAGAAAGAAGAAGAAATGTCTACTCCAACACCCGCGCAGATCGCTCAGGTTCAGTCGAATCTGAAGAACATGCAGGCGTTCAACGATTATGTCTACAGCTATGGCCACGACAAGGTTCTCAATGCCTATCTCTTGCTCTCCGAGCAGGATAACAACGATCTGGGGCTGACTATCGGCCTGAACATCGTCGAGGGGGTTTTCTGGGGCATCGGCGGCTCGTTCGGCCCGGTTGGAAACTTTCTGGCATCGTTTCTTTCCGGAATGGTCTCGTACTGGGCGTCCAGCACCCCGCCAAGCTTGAACACGACGTTCTCCAGCGTCTTGAACCGACTGAGCGCGACGTTTCAGGCCGTCGATTCTCAGCTTGCCGGGTACTACAACGACGTTACGGGCAATTGGAATGTGACTTTCACCTATAATGGTAAGTCACAGGCACTCTCCGACCTGGCAAGCATCACGGTTCCTACGGAGCAAGACAATAGTTTCTTTCCGATGGCAAAGGCCGCGATTTTTGCGATGGACCAGCAGATCTGGCTCACCGTGATGAAAGCGAACTACGTCATCACGCACTGGGAAGGCGGTGGGTCCTCGATCATGCAGGGAGACCAGAACGACCCGCCCGTGTCCTGGGACGAGGGCTTCATCGCGGCGAATCCGGCGTACTACAACAGCTGGACCTGGCACAACAGCAGCGGCTGCGGCGACACGAACGGCTGGGACGTTCAAGAATACAACATCGGAACTGGCGCAGGCATCTTCCACGACGGCTCGATGAGCGATGCAGCCTGCGCATACCTCTTCATCGACAGCGCCGACAACGTCGTCATCAATGCCGATGGACTTTATCATCGCATCGATGTCTTCAACAATCTCGGACTCACGCAGACCACCTACTACGTTTCGTCTGGTGGGGGCGGGCCCGTTGGCACGGAAGCGAAGCTCTCGACGGGTTATCTTCGTGCCATGAAAGAGGGCAAGACGCTGGGCGCACTGATCCAGCGCGAGGGCCGCGCGTCGGTGGAGAAGCGCATCATCGACAAAGCTCACGCCGACCCGATCTTCGCCCGCGACCTGGCGCGGCGCTCGCGACAGACGCTCGAAGCATTTTTGGACGTAAAAATCCCCGAGGTCGTGAATCTAAGCGTCACGGTGGAAGACGGGCGAAACTTCGGGCTGGTCATTCCGGCAAAGCCCGATTAGCTCAGTCTCCGACGCGCGAGCAGCGTGCCCCCGGCGATGAAGCCGGGGGCGAGCAAAAGTCCCAGCCCCGGCACCAGCGCGGCCAGCCCGACGATCAGCCCGAACAGAGCCGTCTGCCGATCCCGCTTCTTAAAAATTTCCCGGCGCTGAGTGGGAAACGTCAGGCCGCGCCGCAGATACGCCACCGACGTGTAGTCCAGAACTCCGATGATCCCCGTGCAAACCACCGCAAAAATCGTCCCGACCACCGGAATGAACCCGATCCCAAACGCCAGAGTTCCGAGAAGTATGTTGAATCCCAGCCGCCGCAGAGAATCCAGGAACAACTCGGCGGGTTTTTGAGGGCACGGCGGCGGAGCCTCGCCCCCGGCGATGCGCTCGACCTCGCGCGAGAGCGGGTCGAAGATCACCCCGATGAACGCGCTCATCACGACGACCGAGAGCAGCGCCAGCCCGACCAGCACCGCCAGCGTGAAAATCCATCGCTGCAAATCTCCGTCGATTCCGTCCGGCGGGTGGCCCAGAAGCCACCAGGCCAGAAGAACGTAGAGCATCAGCCCGGCGAGCGTCGGCAAGAAACACAGCGGCCACAGCCGGGGCCGCGTCAGAATGAGTCCGATTCCACGAAGTGCATCCACGTTTCCTCAGACACGCAAGGCCCGCTTCAGGTTACAATGCGGCATGAGACTCTGGGTCGTGCCGTGTTTGCTGCTGGTGGCGATTGCGCTGACGGTGCTCTCGATGGAGCCGCCCGCACCCCGGCCTGCGAGTGCTTCGGAGAGCGAGTTCTCCGCCGAGCGTGCTCAGGTGCCTCTGCGGGAGCTGGCCCGTGCCCCGCACCCGCCCGGCACAACCGAGCACACCCGTGTTCGCGAGGAATTAGTCCGCAAGTTTACCGCTCTTGGGCTGAAAACCCGTGTCCAGAGCACTCGGGTAACGAAGAAATTCCGCGACGAAATCCGGGTCGTGGAGGCGAGAAATATTCTTGCGCTTCTGCCGGGCCTGGAGAGCGGGCCGGGGCTGCTGCTCAGTGCGCACTACGATTCGCACGCCACCGGGCCGGGTGCGGGCGACGACATGGCCGGGGTCGCGACGCTCCTGGAGACCGCAAGGGCGCTCTCCCAGGAAAGGCCGCGCCGGGATATCCTGTTTCTCCTCACCGACGCCGAGGAGTCCGGGCTACTCGGCGCACGTGGCTTTGTCCAGGAAGCCCCCGAAGCCAGGGAGTTTCCAACCGTGCTCAACTTCGAGGCGCGTGGCGGAAGCGGGCCGGTTTTTATGTTCGAGACGGGCAAGAACAATAGGTCGCTCATCGAGGCGCTTGCCCAGACGCCCAGGCCGCTGGCGACATCGCTGATGTACGCGCTCTACAAAACCCTGCCCAACGACACCGATCTGACTGTTTTCAAAAACGCAGGCAAGAGCGGGCTGAACTTCGCGTTCGCAGAAAGCTGGACGCATTACCACACCGCACTCGATACCCCTGAGCGACTGGATCTGCGTAGCGTCCAGCACCACGGCGAGTACGCTCTTGCGCTCGCCCGGCGGCTGCCGGGCGCTCCCATCGGTACCGGCGACGCCATTTACTTCGACCTCTTCAGCCGGATTCTGGTGCGCTACCCGGAAAGCCTCGCCTGGCTGTTCGGCGGGCTGAGCCTGTCGCTCTACCTGGGAAGCGTGTTTCTGGCACGGCGAGAGACAAAGTTCTGGCAGGGCTTTCTGGCCGGGGTCGGGCTGGGGCCGCTGATGGTGCTTCATGGTGCAGCCATCGCGGTTGCGCTCGGTTTGGCGCTGGAGCCGCTTCGGGCGGAGACTCCGTGGCGCGACCCGTACGGTGCCCGCTGGCTGGAGGCCGCGCTGTTCTTTTTCTCCCTCGCAGCGGCCCTTGTGCCCGCGCTGGTCGCACGCTCGCGCTGGCCGGGACGTGGGCTTGCTCTTGGAGGACTGCTCTGGTGGGCGGCGGCGTTGCTCGCTGCCACGGCGTTTTTGCCCGGCGCGAGCTATCTGTTTCTGTGGCCGCTTGTTTTTGCGTCGCTCGGGCAGTCGGTGCGCTCCCGCCCCTGGCTCTCGGCGCTGGCTGGACTCCCGACGATTTTTCTTCTGGTTCCGGTCTGGCACGGCCTGGCGCTCTTGCTCGGTTTCGCGCTACCGCCGCTACTGGGTACGTTGGTCGGGCTGGGACTCCTGCCCCTTCTCTCGGCGCTTGACGGGCTGAAGCACCGTGGTTGCTGGGCACTGGCTGGAGCTGGGGCGCTCTGCGGGTTGATCGGCTGGCTGGCGTTTCCAGCAGGTCCGCGCTATCCCCGCGCTCTGAAGCTGTCTACCGAGCTACAACAAACTGGCACGCCGCGTGCGGAGTTCTCGGCAAGCGGGCTGCGGGTCGCTCCAGCCT
>JANLTX010000123.1:0-81291 GCA_031363095.1 Armatimonadota bacterium
AGGCTGGAGCGACCCGCAGCCCGCTTGCCGAGAACTCCGCACGCGGCGTGCCAGTTTGTTGTAGCTCGGTAGACAGCTTCAGAGCGCGGGGATAGCGCGGACCTGCTGGAAACGCCAGCCAGCCGATCAACCCGCAGAGCGACCCCGCTCCAGCCAGTGCCCAGCAACCACGGTGCTTCAGCCCGTCAAGCGCCGAGAGAAGGGGCCGGGGGATGGGTCTACGCCTTGGCCTGTTTCTCGGACTTGCGGCGCAGTCCGGCGTCGAGTTCTTTCTTGCGCATCCGGACGTTTTTCGGGGTCACTTCCACCAGCTCGTCGGGGCCGATGTACTCCAGAGCGCGGTCCAGGCTCATCTCGGTCGGGCGCGTGAGGCGCACGGCGACATCCGACGTGCTGGCGCGCATGTTGGTGAGGGCTTTCACCTTGCAGACGTTCACCACGAGGTCACCCTCGCGCTGATGCTTGCCGACGATCATGCCCTCGTAGACGGGAATCGTCGGGCCAAGGAACAGCTCGCCGCGATCCTCGGAGTTGGCCAGACCGAACGGCGTCGTGACACCCGACTCGGACGCCAGCAGGCTGCCCTGTCGTCCCCGGTTGATGTCGCCGCACCACGGCTTGTAGCCCTCAAACAGCGCCGACATGACGCCCGTACCACGAGTAAGCGTCAGAAACGCCGAGCGGAAGCCCAGAAGTCCACGCGTCGGGATCACAAACTCCAGCCGCGAGCCGCCGCGCTCGCCCCGCCGGATGTCCTGAAGCTCGCCCTTGCGCTCGCTGAGCGCCTGCACAATCGCGCCCTGGTACTCGTCGTCGCAGGTGATGATCACCCGCTCGAACGGCTCCTCGCGCCCGTGCTCGCCCTGCCGGACGATAACCTCGGGCATGGAGACCTGAAGCTCGTAGCCCTCGCGGCGCATGGCCTCGATGAGCACGGCCAGATGCAGCTCGCCGCGTCCGAAGACGATGAACTGATCGGCGGTATCGGCCTCCTCGACCCGGAGCGAGACGTTGCTCTCCAGCTCCTTGAACAGACGCTCGCGCAGCTTGCGGCTGGTGGAGAACTGGCCCTCTTTGCCCGCAAACGGCGATGTATTCACCGCGAACGTCATCTGGAGCGTCGGCTCGTCCACGGTGGGCGGGGGGATCGGGGTCGGCTTCGTGCCGGTGGCGATGGTCTCGCCGATGGTGATCTCCGGAAGCCCGATCACGGCGATGATGTCGCCCGGAGTCACCTGCTCGGCGGGGATTCGCTTGAGGCCATCGTAGACGAACACGCCCTGGAGCCGCTGGGTGTAGCTGGTTCCGTCGCGCCGGAAGATCGTCACGGTCTGGTTGGGCGAGAGCGTCCCGGCGAAGACTTTCCCGATCCCGAGGCGGCCCAGGTACGGATCGCCGTCGATGGTGGAGATCAGAGCCTGCGCGGGCGCGTCGGCGTCGGCGTAGACCTTCGGCTCGGGCACATGCTCGACGATAGCATCGAACAGCGGCGCGAGGTTCACGGCGTCGGCGAATCCCTCATCGAGGCTCGCGCGGCCATCGATGGCGGTTGCATAGACAATCGGGAAGTCAAGCTGCTCTTCACTGGCACCCAGGTTCACAAACAGATCGAAGGTCTCGTTCACCACCCAGTCCGGGCGGGCATCGGGGCGGTCCATTTTATTGATAACGACAATGGCTTTGTGACCCGCCGCGAGGGCTTTTTCTAAAACAAACCGGGTCTGCGGCATCGGGCCGTCCACGGCGTCTACGAGAAGAAGAACGCCGTCCACGACGAGCATCACCCGCTCGACCTCGCCGCCGAAGTCCGCGTGGCCGGGGGTATCGACGACATTGATCTTCTGGCCCTTGTAGTGCAGCGCCGTGTGCTTGGAAACAATGGTAATTCCGCGCTCGCGCTCCTGGTCCATGCGGTCCATCACCCGCTCGGCGACTTCCTGGTTGTCCCGAAAGACCCCACCCTGGCGGAGCATTCCGTCAAGAAGAGTCGTCTTTCCGTGATCGACGTGAGCGATGATAGCGATGTTTCGGAGCATAGTCGTAAAAAAACCGCGCAGGCGGAAGCCAGGCGCGGGTCCAACGGGTAGTATATCACGTCATTTGAGCGCACCGAAGCTTACTAATTTCTGGTTGGCTTCGTCCCAGAGGTTCAAGCGAAACGATTTCAGGCTTCGGCGCAACGTCAGCGGGCGGACGCTCTGAAAGGCCGCGATCTCGCTCTGGCAGCGCGGGAGATTGTAGCTGGGAATTCGGGGACGCAGGTGATGGACATGGTGTAGCCCGATGTTGCCCGTGAACCACTGCAGGACGCTCGGTAGCTTGAGGTACGAGCTGCCCTCCAGCGCGGCGCGCATCGGGTCCCACTCGGCATGACGCGCCCAGTAGACGCCCTCGAACTGGTGCTGGATATAGAAGAGCCACGCGCCGACTGCCGCCGCCACTGCTACTATCGGAAGCTGGAGACTGAGGTACAGCCGAAGCCCGATGGTCGCGTTGGCGAGAACCATCATCAGAGCAATCGCCAGGTTGATCGTCCAGATACTGTTTCTCTCGCGCCTGCGGGAGGTTTTCTGAGGGATGCGATACAGCACCAGAAACATAAACGGGGCGCTGACCAGGAAAAGTAGCGCCGGGTTGCGATACAGCCCGTAGAGTAGCCGGGTGCGGCGAGACGCCCGTTGATACTCCGCGACGGTCAGCGTCCAGATGTCGCCCGACCCGCGCCGGTCGAGGTCGCCGACGGTGGCATGGTGGAGCGTGTGCGAGTGCGGCCAGGCATCGTACGGCGTGAATGTGAGCAGCCCGGCCAGGTAGCCCACCGCGCGGTTGGCCCGCCGCGACGGAAAATAGGCGTTGTGGGCGCAGTCGTGGAAGATCGTGAACAGACGCACCAGCAGCCCGCCCGCAATCAGAATCAGCGGCAGAAGCATCCACAGCGGGACGCCGCGCTGCAACGAGAAGATCAGCACGCCCCAGAGACCAAAATAAGGGACCAGTGTATCGAGTAGCTGCCGAAGGGCCGTCCGCGAGCTGGTTTTTTCGTACTGGGTGAGCGTCCGAAACCACTCGGACTGAAGCACTTCTGATTTACTGTGACTCAATTTGTGTGCTTCTCGGCCCAGTTCAGCGTTTCCCAGAGCACACCTTTCTAATATCACAGAAGTTTTTTTGTAGCCACCTTGACAACACTGGACTGGAAGAGATATACTTGATTCGTCGCTAAACTTGGAAGGTGCCTCCCATCACTGGAAGGTGCCTCCCATCACTGGAAGGTACCGAAGTATGAACCGAATTGTCTTAGGTCTCGCCGTAACTGGGTTGGTCTCCTCGCTCGGTTTTCTGGCTGTCGATCAGTCTGCCCAAGCTGCTAATGCCAACGGCTTGGTCAAAGCTGCTTCACTCAATGAGATTGTGGGTGGCGCTCTTGGTAAGGATGGTGGGCCATGTGATCCAGGTGGAGTTATCTGTGATTGGGGGCCTGTATCATGCGTGACAAATCCTCAGCAAACAGAGTCTTTTGATACGTTTAAGAACCCTGGGTCACACGGCAGTAGTGGAACTGGCGGTGTTATCATCAGTAAGTGGTGTACTGTTCAGAAAATATACGCGCTTCCTAACTGTATGGGAGGACCTATTGAAATTAATATAACATATCAAAAATTTTGTGATGAGATATAAGAAAGACATATAATTTCTTGTTGAGGCTAAGTACAAGGAGTGATGCTGAGAGTCATTCCTTGTCTTTTATAAAAGGATAAAGGCACATGAATCATCTGGGTTTTATCGCTCGGGCCATTGCTGTAAGCATATTTTTTGGAGGAGTGACAGCATCCTGTTTCGCTGGAGATATCGAGCGTATCCGAGAAAATCATCTTAAGCTTAAAGCTGATGAGTCATTTTCCTACGAATGTATTGTAAATACAAATGATGTTATTCCCTACACAAGTGAGTGGGCGATGTCTCAACTACCCGAAGAAATCCGCAAGGAAACAATTAAGCAGAAATCAAAAGAAAATAGAAAAAAATCGTTTCTTCATATTCAAGAAAAAGGTCGATTTTATCAACAAGCCTATAATCCAGAGAGAAATATCACTTTCGATATGGGATGGTATTTCGATGGAAAAAAGACGCATATAATTACAGGAATAGCAATTTCAAATGGAAAAATAATTCAAATAAATAGAAAAATATCAGACAACGTCAAAATAGGATGGCATCCTGTGTTTGTTGATCCTATCTCAGTTACGTTGGGATTTTCAAAACTGATGGAATCAGATTCGTTGAGTAAATTTACCAAAAAATCAGAAAATATTTATACTTACGATTCCACAAATGGTATTGATCGTGAACTTCTACTTGGTTTTGAAAAAGCAGAATTAGAAATTGGCAATAATGCTCTTAGAGATGTGATTAGGTATTCAAATACTACGAAAGAGCGTGATATTAGTTATCGAATTTCTGAATTTTCTGTTTTTGGTAAATATAGATTGCCTTCAAAATATGAATTCTTTATTGTAGATAACAATGTCAAAAAAATGCGGCGTACTTATGATGTTATTTCACTTACTGAAATGAAAAATAAGAAATTTTTTGAAGAACTGAATGCACTTAATATTGCAGATGTCTACGATCAAGATACACAGAAAAAATATAAACTGAATAACAAAATGTCTTTTTTTACAAGGCTGATTGATTCAAAAGCGATTTTTGGTTCAATATTTGTTATCAGTTTTGTGACTATACTTGTTTTTGTTTATAAGAAATTTAAGAAATGAAGTATTTATGTTTGTTATGGATCGTAATTATTGTGATGCTTACCATATATTCCGTAAAAAGAAATGTGCATAAGAGTAACTGTGGGCCAATTTGCTTGTGGAGTCTACTGAGAACTAAAAAATTTGTTGTTTCCATTGAGCAGATTTTAAATCAATTCTCAGATAAGAAAGAGTTTGTTTCAATGGCAGAAATACAAGAAGTTGCCGAAAATTATGGAGTAAACTTAGAATATGAAAATCTAAAAATTGAAAAATTACAACAAAAATCAAAAACAGGAATTGCATACGTGGATGAAAATCATTATGTTCTCATTGTCAGTTCCGATTCTGATTCCGTTCAGGTAATTGACCCAGGAATGGATGCAGATAAAATCGTCGAGTATTCGTATTGTGATTTAAGACCAAGGTGGAGAAATGCAATTCTTAGCCTCCATTAAAAAATTGTCGATTCGATCTCTAACTTATTGGGCATTGATTGGAACGCTGGTCGTTTTGTTTATGGTATCAGGAATTTCAAAAATTATTCAGATAAAACAATTTGAAGATTCGATCATGACAGCTCGCATTGTTCCTTCATTTTTGGTAGATTATGTTTCACGATTTATTGTTGGTTTAGAAATAGCTGTTTCGATAGGTTTGTTGTTCGGAAAAACTCGGGAAAAATCTTTGGGACTCATTTTCTTATTGTCTTCCGCATTTCTCGCCTACTCAATCTGGAGAATGCTACAAGGGATTTCGATGCCGTGTCATTGTTTTGGTATTTTGTTTCGAATGAGTCCTGTGGCTTCGATACTTTTAAACATCGCTATTATTTCTTCTGTCGTTTTCTGTAACCGGCAAAATACACCGAAAACTCAGGTGTGATTCTCGGCCCAGTCCAGCATTTCCCAGAGCATGTGCAAGACCGACTCGCGGGCGCGGTAGCCGTGGCTCTCATGGGGCAACAAGACCAGTCTTGAGGGCACTCCGAACGCCTGGAGCGCCTGATAGAACCGCTCGGACTGGAGCGTGTGGGTGCCGGGGTTGTTGTCGGCCTGCCCGTGAATCAGGAGAAGCGGGTCTTTGATCTTGTCGGCATGGGTGAATGGCGAGAGGGCGTGGTAGGTGCCTGGCGCTTCCCAGTAGCTGCGTCGCTCGCTCTGAAACCCGAACGGGGTGAGGGTTCTATTGTAGGCTCCGCTCCGGGCAATTCCTGCCGCGAACAGTCCCGGCGCGTGAGCGAGTAAATTCGCGGTCATGAAAGCCCCGTAGCTGTGGCCCGCGCAGACGACTCTCTTCGGGTCGATGATCCCGCGCTCTTTGTCCAAATAATCGATGGCGGCTTGCGCCGCACCGACGATCTGCTCGGCGAACGTGTCGTTCATGGTCTCCGGGTCGCCGACCACGGGCACAGCGGCGTCCATCAGAACCGCCCAGCCGCGTGCGGCAAACCAGAGCGGGCTGGTTCCGGCAAGGCGCGTGAAGGTTTTGTCCGAGCCGCGCACCTGCCCGGCGGTGGCCGCATCGGAGTATTCCTCCGGGTACGCCCAGAAAAGCAGCGGCAGCTTCTGTCCCGACCCGATTTTGTAGCTCGGCGGAAGATAGAGTGTCCCGGAGAGCGGAACGCCGTCGGGCCGGGCGTAGCGCACCAGTTCTTTATGCATTCCCGTGAGATTCGGGTGTGGATCGACAAAGTTCGTCAGCGCTCGCTCGCCCAGATAGAAATTCGTCGGGGTAGTTCTACTCTGGCGACTCAGAATCGGGATATTTTCCGGCCCGAACGCAACAAATGTCTCAAATTGCTCCTCGGAACTCTCGAAAAGTCTTTGTTTTTCTTTTGTTTTCAAGTCAAAGCGGTCTAAGAACGGACGCTCGCCCTCGGGGGTTGCGCCGCGCCCGGAGAGAAAGAGGGTGTCGCCGTCGCAGCGCACCAGCCGCTGTCCGCCGGGAGTCAGGATCGCCACCGGACTTCCCGGATCGCCATAGGCATCGTTCACCGAGAGATCGAAGAGAACGTCCCCTAACCCCGATAACGGGGAACCAAACAAGGAAGAATCTTTATCTGGTCCCCCATTATTGGGGCCGGGGGAGAATTTCAGGTGGCGGGTCGTGCGCCAGCGTCGGTCGCGGTCGTACTCGGTGAGCAGAAACTCATCGGGCCTCTCCAGCCACTCGATCCCGGCGAAGCGGTGCGTCGTGCGAAGAACCTCACCCCCTAACCCCGATAACGGGGAACCTTCAGAGGAGATTTCCAGCGCCACAAGTCGGTCACGGTGTTCGACTCTGGCGAGAGGGTCGCCGCCGTCGAGAGCCTCGGCCCAGAGAAGTGTCGCGGGGCGGGTCTGGTGCCACTGGAATGCGCGCGGCCCAACCACGACACCCTGCTGGGGCACTTCGTCCGAGACGGGCAGCTCGGCCAGAGTTTTGATGATTTCTCCGGTGTCGAGCGACCAGACCTCGGTTTTTCGGGCAAATAAATGGTACGGAACCCGATGCGAGAACGGCGGGACCAGCCGGGTGACGCACAGAAACTTTCTATCGGGCGAGGGCTGGGCCGCCGCAAGCAAAGCGGGCGTACCGAGCGGGGTCAGCGTGCTCGTTTCGAGGTTCAAAATAGCGAGCTGGATCGTGCAGAGATGCGTGAAAAGCATTTCGTCGTCGGGGCTTTGTAGAAGGTCCTGGTAGGTCGCCATCCGGCTTTTCTTCCCCGAGGCTTCCGTCTCGATGGGGCCGTCGGGAACCTGAGGGCGCGCGGGCGGAGAGTCCCAGCCCTCGGGAGCGAGGGTCAAAAGCAGGCGCGTGTCATCGAGCCAGCGCACGGGCGCGGCGATCATGTCCGACAGACGAAGCGCCGGGAGCGGGCAGTGTGCCGCCCCGCTCTCTGTCTCTCCGATCCAGACCTGGATTCCGCCGCCGTCCAAATCCTGCAAGAAAGCAAGCCGGGTACTGTCGGGCGAGAAAAGCGGTGGCTCGATCTGTGCGCCCTCGGGCAGTCCGGAGATTGTTTTTTCCGCGCCCGTTTCCACGGAGAGCAGTTTTATTTTCGTGTAGCGCGTCGTCGCCTGGGTGCCGGGGCGCAGCGGGTCGAGGCGCATTCCCGCAAGTTTTTCGAAGGGCCGCGCCAGCAGAGAGAGTGGCGGGTAGGCTTCATAGTCCGTGAAAAGCAGAAATTTCCGGTCGGGCGAGAGCTGAGCCAGCGGCGTTGGGGGCGCATCAAGGGCAGCAACCAGCTCCGGGGGCGGCAAGCGATAGGGCATGGCGCTATTCTATCCCGCCGGGCGTCTCTTCCACCGAGTTAGCTCCAGGAGGTAGCATGCGCCGTCGGGGATCAGCAGGGGAGCGTCGAGGGGCGCTTCGGCGTAAATCAGCAAATAATTCTCGCCCGAGTTCAGCGGAAAATCTTGGGGAGGGGCGGGTGCGCCATTTACCCACAGGCTGCCCGAGAAGCCATCGAGGCGGGCGTCGGTCTCGGCGGGAACCGTGATCCGGGTCCAGAGCCAGCCCGAAAGCGAGTCGGTCTCGGGCCAGGTGCCGGGTTTTTCGAGCGTGCCGTCGGGCCAGAGCAGCCAGCCCCTGCCAAGAAGCGTCGGCTCCAGGGACACCTGTGGCGCGTCGGGCAGAAAGAGCTGATCGGCGAGGCTCTCGGGAAGGGAAATAATCTCGCTCTCGGCCAGAGAGAGAATTTGGGGCGCGTCGGTGAACGTGACTTTCGTTTCTTCGCCACGTCCGCCGCCAAAAAGCACCAGGTTTTTTGTCTCGCCGATCTCCCCATAGACAAAAATCCGTGCACCGACGAACGGATCGGGGCGGATATGGGCCGCAATCAGCCTTGCGTCGCACTTGACCAGCCCGGCATAGGCGCTGAGATAGCTCGCGCTCGGCCCGAGGGGAAAGTCGTGGACCCAGGGAAATATCTCGCCCGGCCCGAGCGTGATCTGAGCGATTCCTGGAAAGACCGCGCCCGTCAGAGTTTCTTCGGTCGGGTTTTCGATGAGAACCAGGCTGCCCTTCTCGCGCGTGCTCCACGACGAAGCCCGCAGGCCGCCTGTCGCCAGGACTCGCTCACGAAACTCCCCCTCCGAGAGCATCGAGGAGAGCAGCTCCCAGAAGAGCCGGGCGCGCCGGGGAGAGCCTGCGGGCAGGCTTGCATCGCCGTGCGCGAGAGACCGGAGCCAAAAAAAAGAATCGGGAAGGGGCACGATCTCAAGTATACCCATGCAGATACCCCGAATTATTGCCGAATATCTTTCTGATACGATGGCGCAGCTCCTTCTCAAAACCAATGTGGCCCCACCCCGGTTGATCGACCGGATACGTGGGAAGGTTCAAGCCGTCCGCTGGGCAGCCCGGCCCGAGCCGCCAAACGGCCCGGACAACGCGGGAGCCTATGCTGCTGCGCTGGAGGGATCGCACGGAGACGCTCGAAGCCGACTGGGCCGGGCGCTGCTCCACTGCGACCTCAAGACCCGGACGTTTCGCCCGCACTGCCGCGAGGCCTATCTGTCCGCCGCCGAAGCCTACCCCGACGACGAGCGCTGTGCGTTCTATGTCGCGGCTCTTGCGGTGCACGCGCTGATCGAGCTGGACGAGGCTTCCAAAAATCACCTGCTCTCCCGGCTACTCAATCCGGCCTGGCGCAAGTCGGCGCTCTGGCTTCGGCTTCAGCTCACCCGCGACGCCGCTCTGGAATCGCTGGACCTGAACTCGGGTGCCTTGCCGAGTGTCGAGCTGATCGAAGCCGCGTTCCGTGCCGCCCCGGAGCGCAGCGACGAGCGCCTTCGACTCGGAAAGCATCTCGCGACGCTCTACCGGAGCCATGGTCGAACCGATGAGAATGCCGTCGCCCTTGCCCGGTACCTGATGCTACGCGATCCCGACGACACGGCGAACGTCGCGTTTCTCGCCGATAGCATGGCGTCCCAGAACGACCGGAGCGGGGATGCGATGCTGGTCTACGAGCGAGTGCTTACCCAGGCGGAGCTGGCAAAAGACAAGGCGGAGATCAAGCGCTGGACAAACTGGCTGGCGGCCCTCTATCTGGAGAGCGGACGCATCGAGAAAGACACGTTCCCGGTGCTCTGGCGGGCGCATAAACTTACCCCGAAAAATACAGTGCTGGAGTGTGCGGCGGCGTACACCGGGGCACTCAACGAGCAGCTCTGGCACGAGCCGGACGTTCTGAACCTGATGGTGGGCGTCGTGGCGCACGAGAGCGAGCTACGCCCGGTGTTCATAGAGCGACGCTGGCGCTGGGACGTTCTCCTGCGGGCGCTGGCGCTGGCCTGGGGGACATCCGGGCGCAACGACAAGCCTGCCCAGGTCGTCTATGCCCACGCGGCTCTACTCTGCCCGGAGGATCGGGACCTGTGGGGCTACCACGCGGCGGCACTCGCCGCGAACCGGGATACGTCGCCGGAGGCGCTGCATGCCTACGAGCGCGCCCGGTCCGGGCAACGCGCGGGCGACATGGTTCTGGCGATGCTGGGACACGCCTATCTCAGGGCGCAGGCACACCTCGGGCCGGATCGGGCGAAGGCGCTGGCGACCTGGCAGGAGCTGTATTTGAAAGGGGCTGCCGGGCCGGAGATCGCGGAGGTTCTGGGGGATGCTCTGGCCGAGAACGGCGATGTCAGCGATGTCGCACTGCATATCTGGGAGGGGATCGCGGAGGCAGAGCCAGACAATGGCCGGGTGCGCAGTCATCTGGGAGCCGCCTACAAGTCGCGTGGGGCAGGCTCGGAAGCGATTGCCTGGTACCGCGAGGCCACCCGACTGCTCCCGAGCGACTTCAAGGTTCAGTTGGAGTGTGCGCGGCTTCTGCTGGAGAACACCGCCGATGGCGCAGAGGTGGCTCGATTGATGAGCGCGGCTGTCGAGCTGCCCGAGGGCCAGAAGCACATCGAGGCGCATGTGATCCTGGGTGAGGCACTGACGATTGTCGAGAAGCGCGAGGACGCCAAAAAAGTCTTCAAAAAAGTGATCGAGGAGCTGGACCCAGGGCACACCAAGAGCCTGTTGATGCTCGCTCGACTGAACCTGCGCTACGAGCAGGAGAGCGTCGCGGCGGCGGAGATGCTCTACGCCCGCGCCCTGGAGCAGGATCCCGACAACCCCGAGACCTACCGTCGGCTTGCGGAGCTTTACCGCGACGAAGGCGAGACACGTCTGGAGCAGGCGGCGCTGGAAAAATACCTGAGTTTGGCGTCGGCGGACGCCAGCCAGTATCGCCAGCTCGCGGACATGTATATTCGGCGAAGCGACTGGGAGAGAGCCGAGGGTGCCTTGCGCCAGATCATCGCGCTGGGTAGTGCGGACAAAAAAACGTATTCTTTACTGGGTGAAGTTTTGCACGCTCGTAGCCGAGCGGCCTGAACCTTGCATGGCACAATCGTCAACCCGATGCTAAAATGAAGTGTTGAGGGAGTGAGCGCACTCTTCTTGACCGCCAATTGCCAATCGCGTTGGGTGACAAGAATATCCATGCAAGACCGAGAATTTACCCCTGAGGCCGCCCCGACCGTATCCCTGCGGGAGTACGGTGACATCCTTCGTCGCCGTCGCGCCATCATCCTTCAAACCCTGGTCATCGTTCTGGTGGCCGGTATTCTCATCACCCTGTTCCAGACGCCCACCTATCAGGCCACGGCACGTCTGCTGGTGCGCCCTCAGGGAATGACGGTCAACTTCGGCAACAACGACAACCCGCTCGCCGGGGCGTTCGATCCGCAGTCTGCCTATGGCGTCATGACGCAGGTCGAGATGCTCAACTCCAGCGACATGAAGAAGCGCCTCCAGGACAAGATCGGCGGCGAGATACCCAAGTTCACTATCGAGCCTATCGAAGGCACGACGATTATTGTTGTCAATGCCGAGGGCGACAACCCGGACCGCGTGGCGTCGGCGGCC
This sequence comes from Armatimonadota bacterium, assembly GCA_031363095.1. Taxonomy (GTDB): domain Bacteria; phylum Armatimonadota; class Armatimonadia; order Armatimonadales; family Armatimonadaceae; genus JANLTX01. The sequence continues at coordinate 11,661 of JANLTX010000123.1, forward strand.
AATACCCTTCTCAAGGAGTATGTCTTGCTCGTTGATGACACGGAGTCGGGCGGTCTGGACCGGGCGACGCAGCTTGCTCAGCAGAACTTCGACGAAGCCAACACGCGCAAGAAAAAAGCAGAAGAGAACCTTCTGCGCTTCCGGACGCTCAACAACGTCGCCGACTACGAGACCGCGCTCAAGTCCGCGCAGGAATCGGCGGCACGCAACGGTGCCAACTACGGCGGTGTCCAGGATAGGCTCACCGCTTTGGGTCGCCAGCGAGCCAGCATTACCTCCAAGCTTAATACGCAGGTTCTACCAAGCCGCCCTACTGTCTTCTCACCCGAGGCTGATCCCTTGATTCTCCAGACTCAGCAGAAGATCAAGGCGCTTGAGACAGACCGTCGGGCGCTGAATAAAAAGCAGCTTGATGTGAGCCGCGACCAGCTTGCGATTTTAGACAGCCAGATCTCCGACTGGGGCCGTCAGTTGGTTGAAGCACGTCAACAGTTTATTGAACGTAATAAAGCCATCAATCCGGTTTATGACAGCTATGCCGACAGACTCCTGCAAATCGATATTGAGCAGAGCGGGCTTCGGGCGCAGGCGGCGCAGATGTCCGGCGCGATGGCGGCGGCTAACAAGCGACTGAAGCAGTTCCCGGCGTGGGAGCGAGAGCATCGTCAGCTCCAGCAGATCATCAAGGCATCCGGAACGCAGATCGACCGTTGGCGCGAGCAGCTCGACAATCTCAGCCTGCGAAGAAAGACCAAGAACCCCAGCGTCAAGGTGATCGACGATGCCACGACGCCCACCGACCCGATCCGGCCCAAGCGAACTCAGAATATCTTTCTCTCGTTTGTTTTGGGTGCGTTTTTAGGGCTGTGTCTGGCGCTGCTTCAGGAACTCTTCGACGATAGAATCAACTCGCCCGAGGAGGCCGAGCGCGTGCTGCGTCTCCCGAGCCTGGGGCACGTGCCGCTGATCGAAGAAGAAGGCCTTCGGATGATTCGCGACATCAGTACGTTCTCTCCCCTGATGGAGTCGTACCGATCTCTGCGAACCAATATCAACTTTGCGGCGGTCGGAGCCAACCTTCGGACCATGGTGGTCACTTCGTCGGTGCCCGCCGAGGGCAAATCGACCACGGTGGCGAACCTGGCGATGTCGATGGCGATGGAAGACAAGCGGGTTATCATCGTCGATGCCGACCTGCGCCGTCCCAGCCAGCACAAGCTCTTCAAGGTAGACTCGTCGCCCGGCCTGACGGACATTCTGTTGGGAACGCACCGGATCGACCAGGTGCTGCGCCCGACCGGAGTGCCCAATGTCCAGCTTCTTCCCGCTGGAACTCCCCCGCCGAACCCTGCCGAGCTTTTAGGGTCGCGCGAGATGCAGCGGCTGATCGACCAGCTCAAAGAGATCTCCGATCTGATTCTCTTTGACTCCCCCCCGACGCTCGCCGTGGCCGACTCGGTCGTGCTGTCGTCGCGTGTGGACGGCGTCCTGCTGGTCATCGCGTTCGGAGAGACCAAGAAAGCCAACACCCGCAAGGCCCAGGAGCTTCTGGCCCGCGCCAATGCCCACGTCCTGGGAACCGTCCTCAACCGGATGGAAGGCCCGAGCAGCGGCTACTACTACGGCAAGTACTATGTCCCGGCGACGATTGATGCGGCACCGGATCGCGCTCCGGCCACCATCGGCGCTACCGAGACGCGCATCGATGATGCTCCGGCACTGCCCTCGGGGACTTCGGAAGGAAACGAATAAAAATGCTACGTCTGCTGTGCGCCCTGACGGCGCTTGTGTGTGTTTGTGGGCTGGCTCAGCCGGTGCAGGCACGCCAGAAACCCCCGACGGGAGCGGCGGCCAAGGTCTACAAGATCTCGGTCGGCGACATGCTCTCCGTCTCCGCTGCCGGAATCCCCGAGATCGGGCCAGGGCGCGAGCTGACGGTCGCCCCCGACGGACGGATCAGTCTGCCGCTGGTCGGCCAGTTGCTCGCGTCCGGCCTGACGATTGTCCAGCTTGAGAACAAGCTCAAGCAGGCGCTCAGCAAGTACTATCTCCGTCCGGGGATCAGTGTCGGGCTACTCCGGATCAACCAGGAGCGTTTTGTCAATGTGTTCGGGCCGGGAGATCGCTCCAGCAAGCAGCCGATGAAAGACGGCTGGCGCGTCCTGGATGCCCTGGCATCGGCGGGCGGCGTTCCCAACGAGCGCCTGGAGTTCTTCCAGATCAAGCTCGTGCGTGGCGCAACCCAGATCCCGCTGGACCTCCGTGAGCTGATTCAGAGCAAGAACGCGGCGCAGAACCTGGAGCTTAAAGAGAACGACTCGATCTTCATCACGCCTATCGATGAGACCAAGCGCACTGTTACTGTCTCGGGCTACGTTCAGAAGCAAGGCCCCGTTCTGATCCCATCGGATGGCTCGCTTGCCACGGTGATCGCGCTCAGCGGCGGCTTCGCGCAGGGCGCGGACCGGGCCAATGTCCAGATCGAGCGTGATGGCAAGAAGATCACGGTCGATCTCACGAAGCTGGACCAGGGCATCTTCGAAGAGAAGCTCGAGATCGGCGACAAACTCTTCGTTCCGGAAAACAAGAAACGTTTTTACATCGCCGGGGGAGTCGTCGGCAAGGGCGGAGAGCAGCTCTATCCCGATGACCGCAAGCTCAAGCTCTCCGAGGTTCTGGGCAATGCTCAGCTTCCTGCGGTCGGTGCAAACTTCAAGAAAGTCTCCATCAACCGTGCGGGCACCGACGGCAAGCAAGTCATCCAGGTAGTCAACGTCACCAAGATGATGAAAGAGGGCGATAAAACCGACGACATCGATATTCTTCCGGGCGACACGGTGACGATTCCTCCGAGCAAGCAGGGTGGTGGCACGCAATCACTTCAAAATACCCTGTTTACGATCAGTACTCTGTTCGGAATCATCTCGTTCATCCGTCGCTAAGCCAGGTAAGAGATATTTAATGATTGCTTCCACAGAAAACCAAATCGAGCGGCTGACGACCGACCATGAATTTCGTCAGTCGCTCCGGTTTTCTGTGGGGATGTTCCTCTTTCTGGCGGCGATTGTACTCACTCAGATGTTTTTGGGAGTGACAGCCACTTTTTTGATGCTGATTCCGTTTACGGCGATTATTTGTTACTATGCCTACAACGATCCGTTCAAAGGCGTAATGTGTTATCTGTGTTTTACTGCCGTTGAGGGTATGTATCGCTATATTTCGTATTTTGCTCAGTGGGAGTATATGCTAAGCCCTGCCTATGCTTTGATTATTGTTACTATTTTTCTGGCAAAAGGTAAAATAGGCACGAATACAGGACGACGTCTGCCGGTGATCGGGGCGTTTATGGCGGCAGTCGTGCTCGGGGTGGTTGCGATCTTCAATCCACTTGGCTGTGGAATCGTCGGATCGACCGCGACATTCTTAGTCTGGTATTTTATTCCGATGGTGATGTATCCTGTGGTTTATTTCGTCAAGAAAAAGCCTGGGGATGCGTATTTGTTCTGTCTGGTGCTCATCGCGGTGGGAGTTCTGGTCTCCACGGTCCAGATGATCCAGTACATGCAAGGCTCCGCGTGGACTCAGGCGCATTTTCCGGGTATCGAGAAGACCATGAACGCCAATGTCAACTACGTGGACTCGCATGGTCTCAACAAGCTCTCGTTCCGCCCGGCCTCGACGACAGCCATCGGTGGCGGTGCGGGAATGTGGGCACGCCTGAGCGTCATCGCGGCCTTTGTGCTCTTTACCGTTTTAGAAAAAAAGTTTGTTACCCGGCTATTTTTACTTATTTTTGGTGGAATCGGTGTTCTTGGAGTTTTTCTTTGTGGTACTCGAATTTTTATGGTTTTTGTCGTCGCTGACTTCTTGTTTTGCTCGTTGTATTATGCAACAACGATAAAATCTCTTCAAAAATCGCTGTTTATTGTCGCGATGGGGCTGGTTCTAATTCGAATTTCGTTCAGTGTTTCGGAAACGATCACCGGTGGGTTTGTCAGTGAGCGCTTTGAGAAGCTTTTTGCCGACCCCGTGACGGCGTACCAGAGTAACCGGAAGCAGGCCATTCCCAATGCGGTTCTGACGGCAAGTAGCTACCCGCTGGGAATCGGCTATACCAAAGGTGTCACAACGCGCGGGCAGTTTGAGTCCGGAGTACACTTCGGGCCGGGGATCGGGGATCGGGAGAGCCAGTTTGGTGCCTATGTCGCCGATGTGGGCGTTCCAGGGCTGGTGACGTATATTTTTCTGGTCTTTTCGATGATTATCGTGGGGGTGCGACAGGCACGGCGGATGCGGCAGATGTCTCTTCGGCTGATCGCCTGCATCGGGCCAAGCCTGCTGACGGGCGGGTTTATCGTCTGGTTCGCCGCCCCGATCATGCAGGGGTACTGCGTTTATTGGATTGCGATGGCGCTGACCTTCTCCCTAACCGAGGGCGAGATGATCGAGCGCGAGCGAAAACGCCGGGTCTGGGAGTCGCAGAAGAAGCTCGCCCTCGCGCCACCGCCCGCCGCCTAAGCGCCACCCTCGCCGCCGGACGCCGCCTCGTTCATCTCGCGGAAGAACTCGCCCAGGTACAGCCGTGACTGCGCCGCCGCCGGTTTGTCCCCTGTCTCCAGGTGGGTCTGCATCGCGCTCATCGCCTGGAGCAGTAGCGCGGCGGCCAGTCCGAAGTGCCGGTGCGTCGCCTGGACACTTGCAGGTGCCGTCTTTGGCGGAGGCGACGACGCCAGAAGCTTCTGAAGCGGTGTCGCCCGCTTGAGCTGGGATTTCAGCGCCGTCAGAAACGTCGCCTTGTCCAGGGTGCCCTGCTCGAAGCTTGCCCGGTTCTGCGTCAGGCGGGCGGCCAGCCGCATCGCTGTCTCCAGAAACGTGCCTGTGGCGAACGTCGTCCGCTGGTCGGCAGCGATCCCGGAAGTCGTCAGCCGGGCCTGAGCGCCCTCGAAGTCGCCGCGTAGCGTCAGCAAGCGCGCCAGTCCGAGCGTCGCCTCGATGTCGGAGGGTTTTGCGTTGACCAGGGCCAGCAGGTGCGGCTCGGCGCTGTCCAGCTCGCCCTTGCTCAAAAATATCTGCGCCAGGACCAGCCGGACGTCCCGATTTTTCGGGTCCAGGCGCAGGGCTTCGTCAAAACTCTCTCGGGCACCATCCAGATCGCCGCTCGTGCGCTGCGTGCTGCCCAGAAGTAGCACCAGCTCGCTTCGGAGCGCGGGTGTCTCGGCGGGATCGGCGACATCGAGTGCGCGCCGGGCTTCTTCTTCCAGGCGGTCGGGACGCTTGAGCCGCTCCCACACCCGCACGAGCGCAAGGCGCGGGGCCAGCGTGCGCGGCGCGAGGTTGATCGCCCGGCGCAGTGCCCGGATGCCTTCCTCGATGTTGCCTTCTTTCAGGATCGTCTCGGCGCGGACCCGAGCCTGCTCCGCTCGCACTTCAGGCGGGGTTTCCTCGCTTGCGTCGGGCGCGGTCGGCGGCACGAGGGGGCGCGGAAGCAGCTCGGTGCTGGGCGTCCGCCTTCGTAGCTCGCGCAGGGTGGGAATGCTCAGAAACCGTAGCACCAGGGTTCGGGCAGCAGTGTTGAGCGCATCGGAAAGCCCTTCCCGCCGGGCGACCTGCGCCGTGCTCAGGCTATCGCTGACTCGCATCGAATCGTGCCATTTTTTGCCCCCCGTCGGCACTTTTCCGCCCTTGACTTCCAGTGCTTCGACATCGAGCGTCGGGACTTTCTGGGTCGCACTCGGGTCGGCGGGGTCGTTGACCGGCATCGTGGTGATGCTGTAGCTTGCCGAGATGACGTACGAAGCGCCGCAGGCCGCCGCGATGCGGATTTTCTCGGCCTCGGTCGGGGCGACTCCAGGAGACAGGTTTACTTTAGCATCGAGCAGGGCGCGGGCAATCGTCGGGGTCTCCAGTGAGAACGGGAGCGGGTCGATAACGCCTTCGTCCAGGAAGGCTTTTCGCAGGGCACGCACCGCCGCCGAGGTGCGCTGCGCACTCTCGACCGTAGTGTCGCCCGGCTTGACCTCGGCGGCGGACGCGACACTCTCGGCGTTTCCGTCGAAGAGCAGGGCCACCAGCCGCGCCCGTCCGTTTTGCGCCTGCGCCGCGCCGCCCAGAAGAAGGCAGAGTGCCAGGGAACAGAGTCCCCCGAAGCGCGTTCGTCGCAGTGCGCCGAACGCTTTCGCCCCCGTGCCGCACGGGGGGAGGGGGGATTCTTTACGACGCACCGAGCACCTCCAGGGCCGCCTGGCAGGACGCGATCCCGCGCTGGACGCTCTCTCTATCGCCGCCTCGGGCGAGCTGTACCCGGTAGGCGTCGATGGCGCGGGCATAGGCATCGCGCGCAGCCCCTGGCTCGCCGAGGCGCTGGTAGCATAGCGCGAGGTTCTGGTGCAGCTCCCCGGAGGCTCTGCTGGTGGCGAGCGCTTGTTGATACTCCGTCACGGCGTCCCGGTAGCGTCCAGCCCCCTGAAGCGCCCGCGCCTGCTGGACAGGATCGCCGCCCTCGCTCTTTTCGGGGTTCGATCTCTCGGGAGTGCGCTCCGGCGCACTACTTGCCGGGTGAGTCTCGATCTTGATGTACTCCTCGGGCGGCGGCGCGGCGGATTTGCGCTCGGATTTCTCCGGCGGGCCGACCGAAATTCGTTCTGACCCGGCGATGGGCTGGGCGGGAATCGAGACGCTCACCGGCGGCACGGGCGCGGCTGTCGGAGCCGAGGAAGAATCGATGTCGGGGCGCGGCAGGCTACGTCGCCGAGAAGACGGCGCAGGAAGCTCGCGGCGAGCGCGGCGGAGCGGGCTTTCGGCCTGGCGCGGGTCGGGCCGGGGCGCGAAGCCCTTACTCGAGAACGGGTCCACGGCGGCTCCTATCGGCGCGGGAACGAACGTCGGCTGCCGAACTCCCGTCGGGGCGCTTGCGTAGGCCGCACCGGGGTTCTGAACTCCAACCGAAAGCCGGGGTAGCGTTTTTTTGGCGGGCTGCTCATCGGGGCGCATCACGGCGGAGATGCCCACGCCCAGCACCAGCGCACCCGCCAGGGATGCCCCAACGCGAGGCAGCCAGTAGGCAATCGGCGAGCGCGGCTTCTCGTCGCGACTCGGCTCAGGCGGCGCGGCGGCGCGGCGAGCGGTCTCGCGCTGGAGCGCTTCGAGCCTGGCTTTCTCGGTAGCGTCGTCGGGGGCCAGCGCGACGACTTTCTTCATCGCCGCGATGGCACGCTCGCGCTGCCCGACTTTTTCGTAGAGGTTTGCCAGCAGCGTGTGAGCCGCCGTGGACGCCGGGTTCAGGCCCGTCGCTTCTTCCGCCGTGGCGATGGCCTCGGCGAGCGCCCCTTTTTCCGAGAACGCGAGCGCGCGCGGCAGAAGCTCGGCGGCGCGCAGGCGTCGTTTCTCGATCTCCTCGGGAGCGAGCGTCGGCGGTGGCGGAACTTCGGGCGCTTTTTCCTCAGGAGTAGGCGAGGTGGCGGCAGCCGTCAGCTTGCTTCCGCATTCTTTGCAGAAGCGGCTGTTGTCGTCGTTGACGTTCTTACAGGTTGAACATTCCATCGCTTACGTCTCCGGCAGGCGCGGCTGTAGCGCGTCGGCATCCGGTCGCACCCGGTATGGGATCCCCAGGTGCGCGTAAGCCAGCCTTGTGGCGACTCGCCCGCGTGGGGTCCGGTTGAGAAATCCCAGCATCATCAAGAACGGCTCGATGACATCCTCTATCGTATCGCGCTCCTCGCGCAATGTCGCGGCCAGCGTCTCGGCTCCGGCGGGTCCGCCGTCGAATTTCTCGATCAGCGTCCGCAAAAACCGGCGATCTTGCTCGTCCAGTCCGACCCCATCGACGCCCTGAAGCTTCAATGCGTCGTCGGCGGACTCGCCGGTGATCTTGCCGTTGCCCATCACCTGCGCCCAGTCGCGTGCTCTTTTCAGGAGTCGGTTCGCAATTCGAGGCGTCCCCCGGCTCCGGGTCGCGATCTGAACCGCCCCCTCTTCGTCGATGGGAACCCCCAGAATGTCTGCCGAGCGCGTCACAATCGAGGCGAGATCCTGCGGGCTGTAGAACTCGAACTGCTGGACCAGTCCGAACCGATCCCGAAGCGGGTTGGTGAGCAGGCCGGGCCGGGTCGTCGCGCCGATCAGGGTGAAGCGTGGCAGCTCGATCTTGATCGTCCGGGCGCTCGGCCCCTGCCCGATCACCATGTCCATCGCGTAGTCTTCCATCGCCGGATACAAAAATTCTTCGGCGAGCTTGTTCAAGCGGTGAATCTCGTCGATGAACAAGATCATTCCCTCTTCTAAATTGGAGAGAATGGCGACCAGGTCTCCGGGCTTGTCTATCGCCGGGCCGCTCGTGGACTTGAAGTGGGTCATCATCTCGTTGGCGATAACCCCGGCGAGGCTGGTCTTTCCGAGTCCGGGCGGACCGTGCAAGAGAATATGCTCCATCGGCTCGCCCCGGAGCTTTGCGGCGGTGAGCGCGATGGTCAGGTTTTTCTTGATCGTCGGCTGCCCGATGTACTCGGAGAGCCGCTTGGGGCGCAGGGAAAGCTCGCCCTCGCGCTCTTCCCCAGACTGAACCTCGGGCGATATCTCGCGCGGCGGCTTGTCGTCCTCGGGTTCGTCTCCGTCCCCGGAGCTTCGTGATGATCTGATCGGCATAACCCATCCCCTAACCCCTTCCCTCGCCTATTCCCGACTTCGTCGGGGCCAGGGAAGGGGAAATCTGTCTATTTTGTGAGTCGGTTGAGGGCGGCGCGCAGCACTATCGGGAACTGCGGCGACGGCCCAAGTTTGAGCGCTTCGTCGAGGGCGGCGTCGGCGGCTTTCTGGGCTTCTGCTTTGTTGTAGCCGAGGTTCATCAGGGCGCTGATAATGTCTTCCAGAAGCTGGGCGTTGCCGGATTTTGCGATAATTTTCCCTGTGGCGGCCAGCCCCTCGACGCGGCGCTCGAAGCCCAGGGCAAAGAGCTTGTCTTTCAGGTCCAGAATCAATCTCTGGGCGGTTTTCGCGCCGATTCCCGGAACCTTGGAAAGTCCGCGCACGTCTTCCGCGCCGACGGTCTGCGCAAGGCCCGCCCCGCCAAGGGCCGACAGAAGCGCGAGCGCAACTTTTGGCCCGACGCCCTGCACCGTGAGCAGAAGCTCGAAGACTTTAAGCTCCAGCTCCTCGGAGAACCCGTACAGACTCAGGTCGTCCTCGCGCACCAGCATGTGGGTGATCAGCGTCACTTTCTCCTGGGAGCCGGGCTGAGGCAGGCGCTCCAGCGTCGAGAGCGGGACAGCGACCTTGTAGCCGACCCCTCCGACATCTATCACGACAAAAGGAGTCGCGACCCGCGCGACCAACCCGGTAAGCTGAGCGATCAAATTTGGATGTTTCCTCGAACGAGCGTTTGCGCTCATTGTAGCACTACCCCGAGCAGGCGCAACCCGGAAATCATCCCCAGGCGGCTTTGGCGAAGGCTTCGAGGTTGGTGTAGTCGGCACGCCAGGTGGTGTACATAGCCCAGTTCCAAAGAGAGCATTTTTGAAAAATTTCTCGACTGTATATCTAAAGAGTTATAATTTAAGTGCATGAACAAAAATACGTTATGCTAAAAACTGACAGTGGCAGAAAAAGCTTTCATCTCCAAATAAAGTCGGAAGCCACAAGAATTAGTACAATTTATTTAAGCTCAAGTGCTTATTGCATTATAAAATAGTCTATTTTTAAAAATAAAAAATCATTTAAACATATTATTTAAGAATTTTTTCAATTATTTTTTTCATTCCTTCTGGTTGAAACCCATCATTACACATTTTATCTAATATTATATTTCTGAAAACGTCATATGAAACGCCATTTGTATATTTTTGTGTAAATCTTTTTAAAATATCTCTACCTCTAAATATTTTTAACCAATTTCCGTCAGATAAACTATTTTCGTATTTTGTTCGAAGTTCACTTTCTTTTTTTGTTAACGCAGGTTTCGAAATTTCTTCTTTCCTTATTGTATTTATTCGAGAAATAGATCTTTCAATTGAATCATCAAGCAATTTTATAATATCTTCATCTTCAGGATTCGTTTTAAAATCCATTGATCTAACCATCAGAGAATTAATAATCTCAGAAAGATCATGCCGTAATAGAATCGGAAGAGTTTCCTTCGCACAATCTCGTAAATTACTTAAAATAACATCTTCAGGTACAGAATTGGTAACCCCAACGGCTATTAGTGCTTTTGATATATATTTTTCGTTTAGAAAATAATTTTCAATATGATATACCTCCCACGTAAACGAATTTATAGATTTTTTTGAATTAGAATTATCTATATCAGAATCTTTATCAGTAATTGAATAGAATTTAAATGGCAGAGTACCCTTCTCTGAAACTCTTTCAAGGGTTTCATGTAATGCTCTTACTCGAATTTTGTTACTCCCTGAAACTAAATTCGCGCTTTTTTGTAGTTCTGGAAATAATCTTCCTGTCATTTGCTGATCAAAGTCCGAATCTCCACCACCTTCAAAAATGACAACTTTTCCTCCTGGACGAAAAGATGCTAAGTCTCCTACTAAATCAACAAGAGCAAGGTCAACATCAGCAGTCGCAGACAACAATTTTAATTGGCTTTCTTTACCTTGAATTTGACTGCAAGGTAACATATGAAATACTTTGTAATTCTCTTTTCCGACAACTTCGCGCAACAGTGCATCAGAATGAGTAACAAGCCAAATCTGATTTTCTAACGTTTCGCCCAAATGTTTTTTGTAAAATTGTGGCAATCCTCTCACTAAACGAGGATTTAAATGAAGTTCTGGCTCGTCAAGTAAGATAATTGAAAATCTTGGTGCGGAATTTCTTATTCGTAAATATCCGTATAATATTTCTTTCTCTCCTGCACTCAGATCGTCAAGATCATGCATGTTTCCTGAGCTTGTCTTTACTGGAAAACTCAGATTTCCACTAGGTGTTGGTTTTGGGCCTACAAAAGTCTTATCAGGAAAAAATATTGTAAATAATTCGACTAATGTTTCAGTTAAATTATATTGTGACGGAGAAAAACTATCTGATTCTCTTGCTAATACATCTTTAATATAAGATGCTCCTAATTCGCTTTTTACATTATTGTATTTATTTGCGCTGTTGTACAATGCATTTTGGCTGTTTTGTTGTTCGTTTTCGACAAGATTAAAATTGATTGATTGGACAATTTCTCTATTATAATGTCTTTGTGCTCCATGATAATCAATTACGCCAATTTGTCTAGGGCGAAATGTGCTAAATATGACAGATAAGCAGATTGATGTTTCAACAGAAATACTTCCACCAACCGGAATTTGGCATATGCCGCGAATAGTCTGGTTTGCCAATTCTGAAATTAATATGCTGCGTTCTTGTTCTGCCCTTTCCGCTACATATGGCTCCTTTTCTCGAAATTGTGCTCCAAAGCGAGCAAGTCTGAGACCTCCCCACCCATATGCTTCAGGAAGAATTTCTCTCCATATCTTTTCACGCAATAATTCATCTGCATTCTCTTGAATAAAGCATCTTTCCTCCTCCGATAACTGAAAATCACATTCAATCTTCATGCTTTTTTGGGGGTCATTTAAAAGTGGGATATAATCAGAATTACGGCTTGTAAGATTTATTTGAAATTCTCCCATCCAATGATGCCATTCATTCTGAATATATCCTCCATAAGCTGATTTTAACAATCTTATTGCGTCAAAAACACATGATTTTCCAGAACCGTTCTGGCCAGCTATGATAATCATGTCCCCAAGCTCTGATAAATCAACTTCTTTAATGCCGCGAAAGTTTGAGATGTGTAATTTGCTAATTTTCATCGATGGTGCCCTGTATCGAAAGTATATCGTATGAATTCAAAATGGTCATGTTCATATGGGCATGGGCGATTACCTAAAATAGCGAAATCGGACTTGCCTGTGCTTGTGTGGCTTCTAAGCGGTCCCGAAATTCGTCGCGGGAGACAAGTGTTGCGAAGCGTGTGAGTCATGGTCAAGGCATCGAGCCAAGCTCCGACGCGCTCTTGACCTTGGTGACACTGACGACGTTCTCTTTGACCTGGAGGTTCTGGGCGACATAGACCCAGCGGTGGGTGAGCTGCATGCTGGATTATACCGGCTTGATTTTTTGGTGGGTGGCGGTATACTTTCTTTTGGCACTCTGAACGAGTGACTGCTAACGCAGGTGAATTTACAACTATGACCCTTCGGCCACTGGGCGACAAAATCGTCGTCGCGCCGTCGGACGCCGAGGATAAATCGGCGGGCGGCATCTACCTCCCCGACAACGCAAAGTCCAAGCCCCAAGAAGGCACCGTGATCGCCGTGGGTGGCGGACGAATTCTCGACAGCGGCGAGCGCAACACGCTCTCCGTCAAGGTCGGCGACATCGTCATCTACTCGAAGTACGGCGGCACCGAGTTCAAACTCAACGGCAAAGAAGTGATGATCCTCGACGAGGACCAGATCTACGCGATCAAAGGCTGAGAGAATTGGGGGAGTGGTGAGATGGGGAGTGGGGAGTGGGATTCGGAATCTACCACTCCCCACTCACTACTCCCCACTCCCCTGACTCCTCACTCTTCTAAGGAAACATAATGGCAGCAAAAGAGATTCTATTTGACGAGTCGGCCCGGCGTGCGCTGGAGCGCGGCGCAAACGCGGTCGCCAACGCAGTAAAAGTGACCCTCGGCCCCCGAGGACGCAACGTCGTGATCGACAAGAAGTGGGGCTCCCCGACCATCACCAAAGACGGCGTCACCGTCGCCAAGGAAGTCGAGCTGGAAGACAAGTTCGAGAACATGGGCGCACAGCTTCTCAAGGAAGTTGCCTCCAAAACGAACGATGTCGCCGGTGACGGAACGACCACGGCCACGGTTCTGGCCCAGTCGATTGTCAACGAAGGACTGCGCTACGTGGCCGCAGGCGGCGCACCGCTCTCGGTCAAGCGCGGGATCGACCTGGCGGTCGAAAAGGCCGTCGAAGCCCTCAAAGCGAACGCGGTTCCGGTCGATGGCGAGATGGTGGCGCAGGTCGCCGCGATCTCGGGCAACAACGACCCGGAGATCGGTCGGATCATCGCCGAGGCGCTCGACAAAGTCGGCAAGGACGGCGTGATTACCGTCGAAGAGTCCAAGGGCACCCAGACCAGCCTGGATGTCGTCGAGGGAATGCAGTTCGACAAGGGCTACATCTCGCCGTACTTCGTGACGGACACCGAGCGGATGGAAGCGGTGGTCGAGAACCCGTTTATTCTTCTGTTTGAGAAGAAGATCAGCGCGGCTGCCGACCTGGTTCCTGTGCTGGAGCTGGTCATGCAGACCCGCCGCCCGCTGATCATTATCGCCGAGGACCTCGACGGCGACGCGCTTGCCACGCTCGTGGTCAACAAAATTCGCGGAATTCTGAACGTCGCGGCGGTGAAAGCCCCCGGCTTCGGAGATCGCCGCAAGTCGATGATGGAAGACCTCGCCGTTCTCACAGGCGGGACGTTCATCACCGAAGACCTCGGCCTCAAGCTGGAAGGCATCGACCTGACGATGCTCGGTAGCGCCAAGAAAGTCACCATCACCAAGGACGACACGACCATCGTCGAGGGTGCGGGCGGCAGCACGGATGTCAAGGGCCGGATCGACATGATCCGCAAGCAGATCGAGAACACCGACAGCTCCTACGACCGGGAGAAGCTCCAGGAGCGCCTGGCGAAGCTCGCGGGCGGCGTCGCGGTCATCCAGGTGGGTGCTGCGACCGAGACCGAGCTGAAAGAGAAGAAGCACCGCTTCGAGGACGCGCTCAGCGCCACCCGAGCGGCGGTCGAAGAGGGCATCGTCCCCGGTGGTGGCGTCGCGCTGATCAACGTGATCGGCGTCCTCGACACCGTCGCGACGAGCGACAAGGACGAGGAAGTGGGCGTCCAGATCGTCCGCCGCGCCCTGGAGTCGCCGCTGCGCTGCATCGCGGAGAACGCGGGCCTCGAAGGTAGCGTCGTCGTGAACAAGGTCAAGGGCCTCAAGGTGGGCGAGGGCTACAACGCCCTCACCGACGAGTACGGCGACATGGTCGCCTTCGGCGTCATCGACCCCGTGAAGGTCACGCACTCGGCGCTGAGCAACGCCGCGTCGATTGCGGGCCTGCTCCTCACCACCGAGAGCTGCGTCGTCGAGAAGCCCGAGAAAAAAGCCTCCGGCGGCGGCGATCACCACCACCACGACGACTACTAAAGCGCACCTGAAAGCGTAAACCGCAAGCCCCGCCGGATTCTTTCGGCGGGGTTTGTTGTAAGTATACCCAATCGTGATTAATACTAATACGATGACATTTCTTTCATAAAGTTATCTAACTTATCTTTGTCTCTAAAATATTCTATTACAAAATCAACTAAAAAAATAGTTTTTTCTGCTTCATCCTGCGCTGTAGAGAAGTATGGCGAATCATATTTCTTACCATCAACAAGTTCTCTATGTCTGATATATGCTTTTTCATGCGAAATCATATTTCTTACATCTCTCACTCTTTCGCTGAGATTGATAATTTCTTCGTCAGTAATTCCAAGTTTATCAAATTTATCTTTCAATGTTTTTCTATCAAGGCTAATTGCTGAATTTTCGCCAAAAGTTTTTACTATTTTCAAATGAGTGTATGCTTCAAGGAATGTCACTCCGAAAACAGTGCATATCATTGCCTGTCGGTAGCTTTTTCCTTTGTCCCAGCTTTTTATGGTGGAGATTTCTCCATCTATGATTCGTATTTCAACGGCATCGTCCAAAAGGGTTTTCATTGAGTGAAACGCTTCTTTAGCGATGATGTAGAACTCTCGATACCTCGTGAGGACGAGCGGCGGCGATGTTTGGTCAAGGTTTTCCATGTTGCTTATCTCCATGTAAGTATCGTATCAGGAAAGGGATTGATTAAACCACTATCGCCTATGTACGTTTTCTTTCTGGTGGAATCCGAAAAACGTTTGCCGTAGAATTGGCAAACAGAAGGCAAACGCGGTAGACTTGTTTCCACGGAGGGTGAAGCGATGGCGGTTCTGGAGATGCCTCGGATGACCTCGGAGGAAGTGGCAAAGCGTGCGGATGAAATCTATGCACGGCGTTTTAAGTCGTGGCTGGAGCCGGAGCATACAGGGGAGTTTCTTGCGCTTGACGTTCTCTCAGAAGAGTACGAAATGGGAACGAATAAATATGAGGCTTTGGAGCGATTACTAGAGCGTTTATCCCATCATCAGATTTTTCTTATCCGTATTGGATTTGAAGCGGCTGCCGAAATTGGAGTATTAGGAAGATCGTGTTGAGTGGAAGTGTTGATGTTGCTTTTAAACCCGTTATGCGAATTTTAGTGTATGGTTCTAACGGAAGAGAGATTGAAACTGAGGCTTTAGTTGATACTGGCTGTAACGATACGCTTGTTCTGTCACATGAATTGGTGATGGCATTGCATGCTCCTCAAGTTTCGAATCAGCAGATTCGCGTTGCCAGCGGACAAGTCGTTACCTGTCCTGTTCATCGGGTTGAGGTGCAGTGGGGAACACTGCGTCGTACTTTCTATGCGTCCGTTCTGGGAAGTGGGCAGGAGGCGATTCTGGGGATGCAGGCTTTCCAGGGCCATCGTATCGAGATTGAGGCTGAAGTCGGTGGCGAAGTTCAGATCACGCCGCTTTAAGCCACGCTCACTCCATCTCGGGCGATGGGTTTCAGGGGGCAGGGTTTGCGGTCGGGGAGGGTGACGGTGCCTGCTTTGCAATACTGGATAATGTAGGCTTTGCGCGGGCCGCTGGAGATATTGGCAGAGCTTTTGTGCATCGTGAGCGACCAGAAAACCACCAGCGAGCCTGCTTTCACCGGAACGGGAATTCCCTGGTCGGGGTCGTCGAGGGGGTGGCAGGACCAGCCTTCGGGCGTCTCGGCGTGGGGAACGAGGCCGCGTTTGTATGAGCCAGGCAAGACCCAGACGCAGCCGTTTTCAACCGTCGCGTCGTTTAAGGCCAGCCAGAGCGTGAGATAGGGCGACGGTTCGACCCAGGTATAGCCGTCGTCCTGGTGCCAGGGAAACTCTTTCTTGCCCTCGGGCATTTTAAAAACGGCCTGGTTCCAGTAAAGATCGGTATCCGGTCCTAAAAGCTGCGTTGTGAGCGAAACAAGCTCCGGGCGCTGGCAAAATTGTAAGATTTCCGGGTCTTGCTCGGCCAGGTAGCACGTAAACGTGATCTCATCGGCGCGGCTAATTCCCTGAGTGCCGCCGCTCTCTTTCAGCTCGCGCAGGTGCTTCTCCTGAAGCGCCTCGATCCGGATGGCGAGCGCGTCCATCTCCGTTTGCGAAAAAACGTCGGGCAGGACGGTGAAGCCCTGCGTCTCCATCTCGGAGCGCTGCGTCGGGGTAAGCATCATGGCGGGATTCTACCTCAGCGTCAAGACAACCACGGAGCGGGCGGGCAGAGTAATTGCCAGCTTTCCGGCCACGATCTTTCCGGCGTCGAACGGCGTGGGGTGTACGACATCGGGCTGATCGAACGTGTTGTGAGCGTCCAGGGCGCTTGCGGTGAGAATCCGGCCTGAGACGCTCACAAACGCGCCGCCAACCTCGGCTTTGAGCGTGATTTCTTTACTCGGGTGGGTGTTTGCCAGCGAGAGTGTCACCATTCCTGCCGAATCACGCGACGCCGACGCGCTGACCTGCGGCAGATTCAGTCCATCGTGAATTTCGGAGGGTGTGGAGAGTTCTATCGGCAGAAATTCACCGTCCTGATGGGCTTTGAACATCTCAAAAACATGATAGGTCGGGGTTAAGATTAACTTTTCTTTGTCCGTGAGAATCATGGCTTGCAAAACGTTGATCGTCTGCGCGATGTTTGCCATTTTTACCCGGCCCGAATGCCTGTGGAAAATGTGGAAATTGAGGGCAGCCACCAGCGCATCGCGAAGGGTGTTCTGTTGATAGAGAAATCCAGGGTTGGTGCCCGGCTCCGGATCGTACCAGGTTCCCCACTCGTCGATAATCATCCCGACGCGTTTACTCGGATCGAACTTATCCATGATCGCGCCGTGGTTGGTGATATACTCGTCCATTTTCAGGGTTCGAGCGAGCGTCGAGTTCCATTCGCTTTCGGGAAAGCCCGTAGAAGACCCTTTTTTATCCCAGATGCCCGTGGGAACCGTGTAATAGTGTAGCGAGAGACCGTTCATCTGGCTTCCCGCTTGCTCCATTAAGACTTCCGTCCAGCGGTAATTCGAATCAAACGAGCCGCAGGCGATTCGGTAGAGCTTATTGTCGCCGTAGTTCTTGCAAAACGTATTGTAGCGCCGAAACTCATCGGCGTAGTACTCGGGGCGCATGTTTCCGCCGCAGCCCCAGCTCTCGTTGCCGACCCCGAAGTAGGTTACTTTCCAGGGACTTTTCTTGCCGTTTGCGCGTCGCCAGCTCGCCATCGGAGAGTCGCCGTCGCCCGTGAGATACTCCACCCACTCCATCATTTCCTGAGGGCTGCCCGACCCGACATTGCCGCAGATGTACGGCTCAGCCCCGATTTGCTCACATAAGTCCATAAATTCGTGGGTGCCGAAGTGATTGTTCTCCACAACGCCGCCCCAGTGCGTGTTGGTGATCTTCGGGCGGCGCTTTCGCGGCCCGACGCCATCTTTCCAGTGATATTCGTCGGCAAAGCACCCGCCCGGCCAGCGCAAAACGGGAACATTGAGGTTTTTGAGTGCTTTTACAACGTCTTTGCGAATGCCACGTCGGTTGGAGATCTTCGAGTCTTCTCCGACCCAGATTCCCTCGTAGATGCAGCGCCCGAGATGCTCGGCGAAGTGCCCGTAGATGTTTTTGGAGATCGTCGGCCCGCCTGCGTCGGAAGATAGCTTGAGAGAGGCTGTTTTTCGCATGAAACGCATTGTATACTTGTCGGCAGGGTGCTGCCAGTGCCTCAGGAGAGAAAAATCGATGTCGTACGTCTTCAATGAGCTGGGAACTTATCTCGGGGTCTACGCCGACGGAGACCCGCGCGTTTTCGTCGTCTGGAACCTCACGACCATCCCGACGCGCCGTCAGGTCGCCGACGCGGTCTCTTTCCCCTATCCGACCACGCTCGCCGACCGCCCGATTCTAAGGGTGATCCACGAGGCGGTGCTCCGCGATCTGGCTGCGACCGTCGCGAGTGAGTCGTCGCACAACGCCCACGAGAGCGAGTCGATCTTCCGGGTAATCCGCAACCGGGCCGAGCTGAAGGGCGCGGTGTATGGCGCGAGCAACTTCTGGTCCTTGATCGGAGGCAGCGGCATCTACGGGCGGACCTCGGCCAACTACGCCAGCTATCTCAACCGTCCGCTGGAGCAGTGGCAGAGCCTCGCGGGGCTGAAAACCGACCTCTCGGCCACCGTGCGCGGGCTGGTTTCCCCATCAGATGTCACGGCGGGAGCCTACTTCTGGCTGGCAACCTACGCCGAGACCGGCAACAACATTTTTGGAAATGGCCTCGCCGCAAGTCCGCCGATTTTCGTCGTCAATGTTCGGTGGGGAGCCACTTCTTTCTTGAAATACAACCCCAATCACCCGATCTACGGCACGAAAAAATGGCCTTAGGGCAGCTCCCCGCACCTGAGTGCGCGTCCCTCTTTGTTTTATGCCCGGTTGCGAAGAGCAGTACAATACGTCCCTATGAACCCTCTTCTTCGTCCACGCCGGTTGCGCCGCTCCGAGCCGATTCGAAGCCTCGTGCGCGAGACCACGCTCGCGGCGAGCGACCTGATTCTTCCGCTGTTTGTCTGCCCTGGTGAGAACGTTAAAAAAGAAGTTTCGTCGATGCCGGGCGTGTTCAATCTCTCGGTAGACCGGCTTTTATTCGAAACCGAGGCTTGTCTCAACGCCGGGCTGGGCGGGGTGATTTTGTTCGGGATTCCTGAGGAAAAAGACGCCGAGGGCAGTGGAGCGTGGGCAACCAACGGAATCGTTCAGCGGGCGACGCGGGCGCTCAAATCACGCTTTCCGGAGCTTCTAATTCTCACGGATGTCTGTCTGTGCGAGTACACCGATCACGGGCACTGTGGCCTGGTTCAAAACAACGAGGTGCTCAACGACCCGACGCTGGAGCTTCTTGCCCGAGTCGCTGTGAGCCACGCCGAGGCTGGAGCGGACATCGTCGCGCCGTCGGACATGATGGACGGGCGCGTCGGGGCGATTCGGGCGGCGCTCGATGAGAATAATTTTTCACAAACCCCGATTCTGAGCTACGCCGTGAAGTACGCCAGTGCGTTCTACGGACCGTTCCGCGACGCCGCCGGTTCGACGCCGCAGTTTGGCGACCGGCGCGGCTACCAGATGGACCCCGCCAACCGCCGCGAAGCCCTGCGCGAGATTTCGTTAGACCTGAACGAAGGCGCGGACATGCTCCTGGTCAAGCCGGGCCTGCCGTACCTGGACATTCTTCGCGAGGTCCGAAACGCCTGCGACGTGCCGCTCGGTGCGTACTGCGTCAGCGGCGAGTACGCGATGCTTGTGGCCGCCGCACAGAACGGCTGGCTCGACGAACGGCGGGCAGTTCTCGAAGCCCTGACCTGCCTGCGCCGCGCCGGAGCGGATTTTATTCTCACCTACCACGCCCGCGCCGCCGCTCACTGGCTGAGCGAGTGATAGAATCGCAAAACTCTCATGGAATTCACAAAAATCGGTTTCATCTCTCGGATATGCTGGTGAAGACAGACATTAGTATTTATCGCCGTGTTGAAGCGAAGATAGCGGCTCTCAACTTCGTTCTGGGCAGAGAGCTATCGGATGTCACAAGATATTCAGTCTGAGCGGAATTAGCAAAACTCATCAATACTCTAAATTAAGAATTTTTCTGACCAATTATCAGAATCACAGAATCAAACTCCCGCTTCGCCAGCGAGGAGCGAAAGCAAGCCTGATAGCATCCAGAGTATTCACAAAGCTCGTGGGCGACTTGATATACTGCCGCGTGAACTCACGAAGATTGTCATGAAACACACACATACACCGATGACGGTTCCCGAGCGTGGCTTCGTGAGCGTGCAACCGGCAAAGACCTGGGAGGAAGGACTGCTCTCGGGCAACGGCACGGTCGGAGTCAATGCTCTGAGCCGACCTCGGGACGAGCGAGTTATCTTCACCCACGAGCGTCTCTTCATGCCGATGGGTGCGCCAACGATGCCGCTCGATCAGTCCGCGAGAGTGTTCGAGATTCGGAAGCTGATCGAGCGCGGGCTGTATCAACAGGCGACCGAGCTGCAATTCGATCTCTCCGGGCAGGAAAGCTTTTTGTATCCGGACAACTTCGTGCCCGCCTTCGATCTCACCATCCAGAGCACCGGCCAGGGAGAAGTGCGCGACTACGTGCGCTCGGTAAACTTCCAGACCGGCGAGATCGTCGTCCGCTGGTCGGATGAGGGTGGAACCTTCGAGCGCCGCCTGTTTGTGTCCCGTGCGGACGGCGTCGCGGTGCTGGCGATCACCAGCTCAAAACCCGGCAACCTGAGCTGCCGACTCGCTCTGGAGCCTCGGGAGAGGAGCGAAGAATACAACAGCGACGACGATGTTGCGAAGAGTTCCGATACAGCGTTCCAGCAATACGTCGCCGACATCAAAACCACGGCTACCGAGAACTCGCTGACGTACAGTAACCGCTACCCGAAGGCGTATCCGGGCAGCATCCACTTGCTGGAAGGCTATGCGCGGGTGATCGCCGAGGGCGGAACGACCGAGGCGGAGGCAGAGGGCACGCTGGCGGTCAAAGGCGCGGATCGCCTCCTGCTCTTCATCGACGTTTGCCCGATCTACGATCCGGACCGGTCGGAGCTGCAAAACCGGGAAGCCGCCCTCGCGACGCTGCCGGACGATTACCCCTATCTGCTCCAGCGTCACACAATACTCCATGGCGCACTCTTCAACCGGATGCGCCTCGACCTCGGCGGCGGCAACGACCATCGTAAGGCGACCGAGGAGCTGCTCGCCGAGTCCACCTACGAGAACCCAGGCCGTGCCCTGATCGAAAAAGAGTTCGACGCCGGGCGCTACAATATCATTTGTAGCACCGGCGAGCTGCCACCGAACTTGCAGGGCATCTGGGGCGGCACGTACGTTCCCGGCTGGGCCAGTGATTACACCCACAATGGCAATGTGCCCTCCGCCATCGCCGCCAACCTGATGGGCAATATGCCCGAGCTGATGCTCGCCTACACGTCCTATATCGAGTCGCTTATCCCGTGGCTTGAGGTTAATGCAAAGCATCTGTTCGGCGCACGCGGCATCGTGTTGCCCTCACGCACGTCCACCCATGGATTCAACAACGCTCTTGCGCCGAACTTCGCGGGCGGTTTCTGGGTGGGTGGCGCGGGATGGGCCGCGCATTTCTTCTACCACTACTATCTCTACACTGGCGACCGCGAGTTTCTGGCCGAGCGTGCCCTGCCCTTCATGGAAAAAGCGGTACTGTTCTTTGAGGACTATCTCTACGAAGGCCCCGACGGAAAATGGATCTTCTCGCCGACGCAGTCTCCCGAGAACAATCCTGGAAACTCCCGGTCCCAGGGCACTTTCAATGCAACCATGGATGTCGCGGTGGCCAGAGAGCTTCTGGGCAACACAATCGCCGCCTCGCGCGAGCTTGGTCGCAACGAGGACAAGATCCCGCGCTGGCAGCGGATGCTAAACAAGATGCCGGACTACCAGGTGGACGAGCGCGGAATCATCAAGGAATGGCTGACGCCGAGGCTTACGAACAACGACAGCCATCGCCATTCCTCCCAGCTCTATCCGCTCTACGACGGCATTCCCGAGGAGATCGCGCGTAGCCCCGAGCTTCGGGCCGCCTTCAAAAAGAGCATCGCCTTCAAGCTCGATAATTACTGGCAGGACAATCAGCGTGGGTTCATGTCCTTCGGTCTGGTGCAGCTGGGACAGGCCGCCGCCAGCCTTGGCGAGGGGGAGCTGGCCTACCGCTGCCTGACCCAACTGGTGAACCGGTACTGGCTAAGTAACCTTGCCTCGATGCACAATCACCGCTCCCTGCTCAACATGGACATCAGCGGCGGGATGCCAGCGGTGATCCTCAAGATGCTGGTGGCCTCGGAGCCTGGTAAGCTCACGCTCCTGCCCGCGCTCCCCGACGCCTGGCCGACGGGAACAATCGAAGGCGTCCTGTGTTGTGGCCAGATTGAAGTGCGTCGGCTGCACTGGACACCCGACGGGATCGAATGCACCCTCCGCTCAGGGAAAGCGCAAACGGTCCTGCTCGAACTGCCCGCCGCAATCACTGCCGACCAGCGCACGCTGACGCTTCCGATGGCGCAGGAGGTGACCGTCAAGATCACCTTCAAACGATCAGCCGAATGACCCTTGCCAGCGTCGGCTCCCTCAAAACGCTACGTTTTCGGCTTTAAGTAGCCATGCATGCCGAGCCATTTGACGAAGGCATCGAACCAGCCGGTACTGGTGGTTTCCTTGGGGTACATGCCAAAACCGTGTCCGCCCTGTTCGTAGTAGTGAAACTCGACGGGACGATTGGCTTTGCGCCAGTTTTCGATCAAGCCGACGTTGAAACCAAACAAAGGATCGTCGGCGGCGATGGCCGCAAAGAGCGGCGGCGCATCGGCGGGAACCTCCACGGCACCCAGCGGGCCATAGATATTACCGAGAAAAGCCGGTCTGGCGTCCTGGTTGTTGAGAGCGGTCGCCATGGTGAGCGCCGCGCCAGCGGAGAACCCGATCATGCCGATGCGGTCAGGATCGACGCGCCACTTTGCAGAATTGGCGCGAACAAGGGCGAAGGCAGCGTTGGCGTCGGCGATCATCGGCATGATCTGAGCGGACATATCCCTGGGGCCGGGACGCGGAGCCGGAGGAGCGCCCGTCGGTGCGCCGGACGGCGGGCGCATGGCGGGCGGGCGGGCGAAGGTTTCGAGATCGGCGGGCGTCTGGATGAGGCGGTACTTCAGCACGAAGGCCGCGACTCCTTTGGCAGCCAGTGCGCGGGCGACGTTCGATCCCTCGTTCTCCATGGAGAGCGTGCGGAAGCCCCCGCCGGGCGCGACGATCACCGCTGCGCCGGTCGCCTTCGACGCCCTGGGCAAGAACGGCTGGAGCGTAGCGACGGTAACGTTGCGCACAAACTTGCTGCCGTACTGGCTATGCCAGGACTCGGAAGCGGTCGCGCCCGGTAACGTCCCCGTCCCCAGCTCGATGGCGTCGGGTTGTTTGGGGATCGCGATGGCGGTCATCTTGTCGTTCTGCGCCATGGCGGGTTGAGTGAACGGAAGAGCTGTCATCAGAGCGATGCACGTAGCTGGCATCGCGCTCTTCGAGAGTCGTCTGGCTGTCATCATTGTACTCCTTGGGTGAAAATGCGGGATTTGAGGATAGCAGGGTTCAACACCGGTGGTATACTCCAGCTACGACGAAATAGCAAGGGGGTTTTTCGATATGCAGGACAGTTCAGGGACGACGAATGTCCGTCCGCTCAAAGAGGCGTTTCGGGGGAAGTTTCTGATCGGAACCGCACTGAGCGTCGGGGCGCTCCAGGGCCGCGCTCCGGGCGAAGTCAGCCTCGCTTCCACGCACTTCAATGCGTTCACCCCGGAAAACAGCCTCAAGCCGGAGGCGGTTCAGCCACGCGAGGGCGAGTTTCGCTTCGCCGAGGGCGACCGCCTGGTAGAGCTGGCCCAAAAAGCCCGTGCGATTGCCGTCGGGCACACACTCGTCTGGCACGCACAGACGGCACGCTGGATGTTCGAGGGCGCGGACGGAAAGCCGGTCTCTCGCGAGGTCGCTCTCCAGCGAATGAAAGCCCACATCGGGACGGTCGTCGGGCGCTACCGGGGGAAAATTCAGCAGTGGGACGTGGTCAACGAAGCGATCAACGACGGCCCTGGAACTCTTCGCCCGAGTCCCTGGCATCGCGCCATCGGGGACGACTTTATCGCGGAGGCGTTCCGCGCCGCCCACGCCGCCGACCGCCGCGCGACTCTTCTCTACAACGACTACAACATCGAGCTGGGCTACAAGCGTCCGAAGGCCCTGGAGCTTCTCAAGGGACTGCTCGCGCAGCGCGTCCCCATTCACGCCGTCGGGATTCAGTGCCACTGGCGCATGGACAACCCCAGCTTCGCGGAGGTGGAAGAGTCGATCAAAGCGTACGCCGCGCTCGGCCTGAAAGTCATGATCACCGAGCTGGATCTCGGGGTTCTGCCGACGAAGTACCAGGGCGCGGACACCGGGTTTCGCGAGGGCATGACTCCCGAGCAGAAAGCCGTCATGAACCCCTACACCGCCGGGCTTCCCGATTCCGTCGCGCAGACCCACGCCGAGCGCTACCGGCTGGCGTTCGAGATGCTTCTGCGCAACCGAAAGCATATCGGGCGGGTGTCGTTCTGGGGGAGCCACGACGCAATGTCCTGGCTGGACAACTTCCCGATCCGGGGCCGCACCGACTACCCGCTTCTGTTTGACCGCCAGCTAAAGCCCAAGCCCGCGTTCTTCGCGGTTCAGAAAATCGCAAAGGAAACTCACCGATGAGAATTTTTACCGTCGCCGCGCTCTCGCTCGCAGCCCTCGCCGCTCCGTCATTTGTCTATGCTCAAGAGGCCAAGGTGAACCTGTCCGAGTCCGTTCCGGCTGCTTCCAATGTTCGGGGAGCCGAGTACCCGCGCATTCACTCCGACCTCCGGGTTACGTTCCGTATCAAAGCCCCCGACGCCCAGAAAATCGAGTTTAACCTCGGGTGGGGCGTCCGGCTCGCGGCGACCAGGGACACCGACGGCAACTGGATCGCGACATCCGCGCCGCAGGTTCCGGGCTTCCACTACTACTGGCTGGTGATCGACGGCGTCCAGGTCAACGACCCCGGCAGCGAGACGTTTTACGGCACGGGGAAGCAGACCAGCGGGATCGAGATTCCCGAGAAGGGCGTCGATTATTATCTGCCAAAAAACGTCCCGCACGGTGAGGTTCGCGAGCGGCAGTACTTCGCCAAAACCACGCAGGAGTTCCGGCGCATCTTCGTGTACACGCCGCCGGACTACGACCAGAGCCGCGAGACGCGCTACCCCGTTCTCTACCTCCAGCATGGCGGCGGCGAGGACGAGCGCGGCTGGCCGATCCAGGGCAAGATGGCCAACATTCTCGACAACCTGATCGCCGAGAAGAAGTGCAAGCCAATGCTCGTCGTGATGGAGCAGGGCTACGCGCGCAAGCCCGGCGAGGCGCAGGTTCCGCTCGGGCCGCCGCCAGCGGGCGTGCGCGCCACGCCGCCCGACTTCAGCCGGATGTTCACCGCGCTCGACGAGCTGTTTGTCAAAGACCTGATTCCCTTTATCGATGCGACCTATCGAACTCGGCCTGATCGAGAAAACCGGGCGATGGCCGGGCTTTCGATGGGCGGGATGCAGACGTTTCAGATCGGCCTCGCGCATCCGGAGACCTTTGCGTCGCTCGGGGGATTCAGCGGCGGCGGGGGCGGCTTCGGCGGCGCGGTCGATTTGAAAACGTCCCACGGCGGCGCGATGGCCGACCCGGCGGCGTTCAACGCGAAGATGAAACTGGTCTGGCTTGGCATTGGTACCGCAGAGCCGAAGAACATGTACGACAGCGTGAAAAGCTACCACGACGCGCTGGAGAAAGCCGGGATCAAGCACGGCTACTACGAGTCGCCGGGGACGAATCACGAGTGGCTCACCTGGCGGCGGTGCTTGAACGAGTTTGCGCCGCTTCTGTTTCAGGAAGCATCCACTGCGCCCGCGCCACGCGGCCAGGGGCGGCCCGGCGGCTTTGGCGGCCCGATCAAGCTCAACCCCGACGATGTGCAAGCTTTTCCGGAGCCGAACGACAGCATCAACGCCGACCGTTCGGGCATTTCTCATGGCAAGCTGGAATTAGTCGAGTACGACTCCAAGACAGTCGGCGTCAAGCGAAAGGTGAATGTCTACACGCCGCCGGGCTACGATAAGAACAAAAAGTACCCCGTTCTGTATCTCCTGCACGGCATCGGAGGCGACGAGACCGAGTGGCTGCGCTTCGCCAGCCCGAACCTGCTCCTCGACAACCTGATCGCCGACGGAAAGGCCGTCCCGATGATCGTCGTGATGCCCAACGGTCGGGCGCAGAAAGACGACCGCCCCGGCCCGAACGTATTTGCCACGGCTCCGGCGTTCGCGGTCTTCGAGCGCGACCTGCTCGACGACCTGATTCCGTTTGTGGAGAAAACTTACTCGGTGCGGGGCGAGCGGGAGAGCCGCGCTATCGCGGGCCTGTCGATGGGCGGCGGCCAGTCACTCAACTTCGGCCTTGGGAACCTCGATACGTTCGCCTGGGTCGGCGGGTTTTCGTCGGCCCCGAACACGAAGTCGCCCGCGCAGCTCCTCCCCGACCCGGCGACTGCCAAAGCCAAACTAAAGCTGCTCTATCTCTCGTGCGGCAACAAAGACGGCCTGATCGGCATCAGCCAGGGCGTCCACGCAAAGCTGAAAGAAAATAACATCCCGCACGTCTGGAACGTCGATAGCCACGGCCACGACCCGACGCACTGGCGCAACAACCTTTACTACTTCGCCCAGAAAGTATTCACCAAGTGATCGCTCCCTTGCTCATTGGCATGTTCGCGCTTGCCCAGGCCGCGAGCGTAAACGCGACGCTCGAAATCGACCTTGACAAGTCCGGCCCAGCAATCTCGCCCGGCTTCTACGGGCTGATGACCGAGGAGATCAACCATAGCTACGACGGCGGCCTCTACGCGGAACTGATTCAGAACCGCTCGTTCCAGGACCCGCAGCCGCGCGGTCGGCAAGACGCCGCGCTTCCGGTTCACTGGTCGGTCGTCGGCGACGGAACCGCTCAATTGGACCGCGCCGACCCGGTCAACGCCGCGCTTCCCGTGAGCCTGAAACTGACGCTCTCTGGCGGCACAGCGGGAGTCGCCAACGATGGCTACTGGGGCATTCCGGTTCGTCCGAACATGACCTACAAAGCGAGCTTCTACGCAAAGGGCGGCGACGGCTTCTCCGGCCCGATCACGGCCTCGCTCATGCTCGACGGCACAAACTCTGCGGTCGCGTCGGCGGTGTCCAGGCCCGTTTCGGGCGGGTGGCGCAAATACACCGTCACGCTCAAGACAGGGAAGTCCGCCCCGACCACCGCCAAAGCCCGCTTCTCTCTTTCGGCGAGCGGGCGCGGCTCCGTGTCTTTCACCCAGGTCTCGCTCTTTCCGCCGACGTTCAAAAATTCTCCAAATGGCCTGCGCCCCGATCTGATGGAGCTGATGGCAGGTTTAAAGCCGTCGTTTATTCGACTGCCGGGCGGCAACTATCTGGAAGGAAGCACGTTCGAGACGCGCTTTGACTGGAAAGAGATGATCGGGCCGGTGGATCAGCGCCCCGGCCACATGGGGTGCTGGGGCTACCGCAGCTCCGACGGATTCGGGCTGCCCGAGTACCTGCGCTGGTGCCAGCAGCTCGGCGCGGAGCCGATTCTCGGGGTCTTTGCAGGCTACGTCCTGAACGGTCAGTACAAAGAAGCCGGAAGCCCCGAAATGGCGCAATACACCCAGGAAGCGCTGGAAGAGATCGAGTACATTACCGGCCCGGCCACGAGCGCATGGGGCAAGAAACGCGCCGCCGATGGCTTCCCCAGACCATTCAAACTCACCTATGTCGAGATCGGCAACGAGGACTGGTTCGACCGCTCCGGCAGCTACGACGGGCGCTTTACCCAGATGGCGAAGGCCATTCGGGCGAAGTACCCGAACCTCAAGATTATTGCGTCGGCCCCGGTAAAGAGCTTCACGCCGGATTTGTACGACGACCACTTCTACCGGAGCGCTCGCCAGCTTAGAATCCAGGGCAAGCAGTACGATCCGCCGACGGGAAATCCCCGTCCGCTGACCTTCAGCGGCGGCGCGTTCAGCGGTCGGCAGCCGGATGGCATCAAGACGTTCGTGGGCGAGTGGGCGGCGCAGGAGGGCAGCCCGACACCCAACCTGAACTCGGCGCTCGCCGACGCCGCGTTTCTGATGGATCTGGAGCGCAACGCCGACGCCGTGACGATGGAGTGCTACGCGCCGCTCCTGGTCAATGTCAGTCCGGCGGATCCCGCGAAGGGCTACGGACGCGGCTGGCAGTGGCGGACAAATCTCATCGGCTACGACGCACTGAGCAGCTTCGGCTCGCCGAGCTACTACGCTCAGGCAATGCTCGGCCAGAACAAGGGCGACAGTGTCATCCCTATAAAACTCTCCGTCGATCCGATGCCCGTGCAGCCCCTGCCGACGCCCCACGGCGCGGCGGGCGTCGGGACGTATCAGACGAACGTCGAGTTCAAAGACTTCTCTGTCACGTCGGCGGACGGCAGGGTTCTGCTCGATTCGGCGCAGGCCACCGATCCTGCCTCCTGGAAACAGCCGCGCGGGCGCTGGAGCCTCCAAAGCGGCGTCCTGAAGCCCGGCGCACCAAACGTCGAGTCGTGGACAACCATCGGCGACGCGAATTGGACAGACTACACGATCCAGGTCAAGGCCCGAAAGCTCGGCGGGCGCGAGGGCTTTCTGGTGCTCTGGCACTCTCAGGCTGACGATACCTACCACTGGTGGAACATTGGCGGCTGGGGCAACACCATCGCCCGGTGCGAGACCAGCAAGAGCGGCGACCGACAGCCCTACGGCCCGAGCGTCCCGCTTACGGTGGAGACCGACCGCTGGTACGACCTGCGCCTCGAAGTGCGCGGAAACCGGGTGCGCGGCTACATCGACGACAAGCTCGTGACCGACACCACGGAGACGGCTGAGCCGGACTCCCCACCCGTCTCGGCCTCGGCGACCTACGCCACTGGCGAGGGCATTGTGATCGTCAAGGTCGTCAATGCCGGGCCGACTCCCGTGAACATGGCGGTTCGCCTGAACGGCGCGAAAGGCATCGCATCGAGCGCCACGGCGACGACTCTTGCGGGCAAGCCGACGGCGGTGAACTCGCTGGAGCAACCGAAGCTCGTCGCGCCGAAGACAGAAAGCGTTCGGGCTGGCGCAGAGTTTCGGCGCATCTTCCCGGCCCACTCGCTGACCGTGCTGCGGATTCCGGCGAAGCGGCGCTAGAAAACCCGTGGCTCACCCGACCATCGCGACGCTGGCCGAGAGCCTCGGGCTCTCGCCATCGACCGTGACGCATGTACTCAACGGGCGGGGCGACAAGCTCCGCATCCGCCCGGACACGCAACAGCGCGTCCGCGAGGCGGCGGCGGAGCTGGGCTACCGGGCGAACGCCTCGGCGCGGGCGATCCGGGCGGGGCGCTTTGGCAACGTCGCGCTGGTACAGTCGCTCTGGGGGCAGTATCTTCCCCCGGAGCTTCTCTCCGGTCTGACCAGCGCCCTGACCGACGCCGACCTGCATCTGGTTCTCTCGCAGGTGCCGGATCAGGTGATCGAGGACGAAACCTACCTCCCCGAAACCCTGCGCCAGCTCTCCGTCGATGGCGTCCTGCTCAACCGGCATCTCGGGTTCTCGCCCGCGTATCTCGACCATATCCAGCGCCTTCAAATCCCGGCAATCTCGCTCAACGTGAAGCAGGAGCTTGATGCGATCCATCCCGACGACCTCCACGGCGGACGTCTCGCGACGGAGTTTCTCTTGAGCCTGGGCCATGAACGGATCGCGTTTATCGACTCCGACGAACCGCTCAACAAACACTACAGCAAAGAAGACCGGCGATCCGGGTACGAGAGCGCGATGACGGACGCAGGCAGGGCGCCCCAGGTCTGCCAGATTCCGAAGGTCTGGCACCACGGCGACGGCGAGGACGAGCGAATTCTCGCGGCGCGGGCGGTTCTTTCCCCATCAGATCGACCGACGGCGCTTGTTGCCTACGAGCTGGCGGAAGCCATGGCGTTCGTTCATGCCGCACACCAGCTCGGGCGACGAGTTCCGTCCGATCTCTCTCTCATACTTTTCCACAGCGGCCTCGACAACCGCTACTTTCTGCCGTTCCACACCGTGAGCAATCAGATGGCGATTGTCGGTCAAGGGGCAGTTCAAATGCTGCTGGAAAAGCTCGAAAACCCGGATGTCCCACTGCCGACCCGCGCAGTTCCGCCCGTCCTGCTCGAAGGCAAGACCTGCCAGCCGCTCCTCCAAAAATAATAAAATCGCCGACAACGGGAACGGGACGTTTTTCGACCTCACCGGCACGACGATGCACCGGAGAGGGCTTCGGTTTTGCCCCGGCTCAGAGTAAGCCCGGTGGCGATAAAATTTCGTCGGTTCACAAAATTTGTTATCTCAGCAGGTCCATTACGACGGTGCCGTGGACATCGGTCAGTCGGAAGTCGCGCCCGGCGTACCGGTAGGTGAGCTTCTCGTGGTTCAGGCCGAGGCAGTGCAGAATCGTAGCCTGGAGGTCGTGGACGTGAACCTTGTTCTCCACCACGGAGAAGCCCAGCTCGTCGGTCTTTCCGTAGACGAGGCCGCCCTGGATGCCGCCACCCGCCAGCCACATCGTGTAGGCCTGCGGGTGATGGTCGCGGCCCATCGAGCGACCCAGCGCCGGGTTGTTTTCCACCATCGGGGTTCGTCCGAACTCGCCGCCCCAGACGACCAGGGTTTCGTCGAGAAGTCCGCGTTGCTTCAGGTCTTTCACCAGCGCCGCCGAGGCCCGGTCGGTCTCGCGGCACTTGGTTCGGCTGGTCCCGGCGACATCGGAATGAGCGTCCCAGCCCTCGTGGTAGATATTCACGAACCGGACGCCCCGCTCGATCAGCCGACGGGCCAGCAGGCACGCCCGCGCGAAGCTCGGCTTGTCGGGGTCGCAGCCGTACATCTCCAGCGTTTCTCTGGACTCCGATTTCAAGTCCATCAACTCCGGGGCGCTCGTCTGAAGCTGGAACGCCAGCTCGTAGCTCGCGATTCTTGAGGCGATCTCCGGGTCGGAATCGCGCCGATTGAGCGTTCCCAGCAGGTCGAGCGTCTCGCGCTGCAATTTCGCATCGACGCCAGGCGGACTGGAAACATCTAAAATTGGGTCGCCCGTGTTGCGAAGCCGAACCCCCGCGTACTTCGTCGGCAGAAACCCGCTGCTCCAGTTCGCCGCGCCGCCGGAGATCCCCGCGCCGGTGCTCATCACCACAAAGTCCGGGAGGTTTTTCGCCCCCGAACCGAGTCCGTAAACCACCCAGCTTCCCATGGCTGGCCGCCCTGGCTGGCCGTTGCCCGTGTTCCAGAAAATCTGGGCGGGCGCGTGGTTGAACTGATCCGTGCTGACCGACTTCACCAGACAAATATCGTCGGCGATCTCCCCGAGATGCGGAAGAAGCTCCGAAAGCTCCATCCCGCACTTTCCAAATTTCTCAAACTTGAAGCGCGGCCCTAAAACGGCGGCGTCGGCGCGGATAAACGCGTAGCGCTGATTTTTATAGACCGACGGCGGGAGCGGCTGTCCCTCCAACTTCGCGAGTTGGGGCTTGTAGTCGAACAAATCGAGCTGCGACGGCGCACCGGCCATGAATAAATGGATAACGTGCCTGGCCTTCGGGCGCGGCGCGGCGGCGCGTGCGATTCCCTCGGTCAAAAGCCCGGCAAGCGCGAGCTTGCCGACACCCACGCCGCACTCCGCGAAGAAGTGCTTTCGGGTGATTCCCAGATTTCGTTCGTTCAAAATTCAGAGCCTCGGCGATATAATAACACCATGTCCGCCAGAAAGAGCTTTTCCCGTTTCACTACGAAATCCGCCATGCAGTTGATCGGGCAAGACAACCTGCAATCCTGGCAGATGGAGATCGTTCCGGCACCGCCCAGCGACGCACTTCAGCTTCATCTGGAGCGCATCAAGTCTTTCGATCTCACCTCGACGGAACGCGCCAAAGAGCTTATTATCGACGCTCTCTGCGCCGAGGTCGGCCCCCACTATCCCGGTTTGAAAATCTGGAAGTCTGCACCTCTGGAGAGCCACGAGTTGACCGGGGAAGCGGACTACCTGGTGACACCAAAACGAGCCTACATCGACACACCGCTTCTCTGCGTGGTCGAGGCCAAGAAAGACGATTTTGAGAAAGGGCTGGCACAGTGCCTCGTCGAGATGCACGCCTGCGCCGAGATCAACGAAGCCGTCGGGCTGACCGGCGAGGTTTTCGGGATCGTCACGAACGGGCAAGCCTGGCAGTTCTACCAGCGCCGAACCGATGGCACCGTCGGTGAGTCCGCTCTCTTTGCGATGCGAGACATGCCCGATCTTCTCGGAGCGCTCCACCTCGTTTTTTCGCGTTGCGCCGCCAATATCCCCGTTTCTTCTATCGCTTGACGATGGCTTCGTCGAGGTTGAATACGGCGCGGGCGAGCGCGGTCCAGGCGGCACGCTCAGGAGTCGCTTTCTCGCCGCAAAGTGCGTCGGCGCTGATCTCGCCCGACGCGAACCGGGCTTTTTGCTTCTCGTAGAACATCGTTAGAATTTTTAGTTCTTCGGCATCCGGTGGGCGCACGACGACGCGCCGGAAGAGCCGGATGGTTTTCTGGCTCACCGAGCCGGGCAGTGTACTGGTTTGTTTTCCCAGCGCCTGGGCGGCTTCCAGAAACACCGGGTCGTTGAGAAGTGCAAGAGCTTGAAGGGGCGTGTTGCTCGACTCGCGGCGCGGGCAGGTCGCCTCGCCGCTCGGTGCGTCGAAGGTCTGGAACATTGCGTAAGGGGCCGTCCGCTTGGAGAACGTGTAGAGGCCACGCCGGTAGCGATCCTCGCCCAGACTCACGGTCCAGGGAAGTGCGCCGTAGGCTCCCTCGGTCGTGACGCTGGCGGGCTGGGGTGGAAACACAGGCGGCCCACCGATTTTCTTTGAGAGCAAGCCACTCGCAGCCAGCGCGTTGTCGCGCACTCCCTCGGCATCGAGTCGAACCCGTGCCCCCCGTGAGAGCAGCAGGTTCTCCGGGTCTTTTGCCCGAACTTCGGGGGAGACTTTCGACGACTGCCGATACGTTCGGCTCATCACGATGCGCTTGTGCAGCTTTTTCTGGCTCCAGCCGCTCTGGACCAGCCCGGTCGCGAGGCTGTCTAAAAGCTCCGGGTGCGTCGGCGGCGTTCCCTGGTACCCGAAGTCCTCAGTCGTTTTGACAATTCCCCGCCCGAAAAACGCTGCCCACGCCCGGTTTGCCACCACTCGCGCGGTAAGTGGGTTCTCGGCGCTCACCAGCCAGCGCGCGAGGGCCAGCCGGTCAGTTCCCTTCGCCACCGGAAGTACCGACGGCACGCCCGCCAGGACTTTTTCCGTTGGCTGGAGAAACTCGCCCCGGTTGTGAACGAACGTCGGGCGCGGGTTGGTTTTCGGGCGCTCGGTGAAGATCAGCGTCGTGGGGGCTTCGGGAAGCGACTTTCGTAGCGCGTCCAGTGCCGCGCGGGTGGTGGCAAGCTCGGGTGCCGACCGGACGAACGCCTGTTTCAGTGCTACGTCGTCGTCGTTCAAAAGAGCCGTCTCCAGCGCGGGAAGCAGCGCGGCTTTCCCGGCGCTCGGGTCGGTCGTGACGGCGAGCCGGAACTTGCCCAGCCCCGCCGCGTAGTACTGCTCAAAGACCATCGAGACACTCAGCGCGTCAGTCTCCAGCGGTTTCTCAAAGACAAACACGGCGACGGAGATTTTTCCCTGCGCTCCGTTGACGCTCCAGCCGGTCTGTGGGTTTGTGTCCAGCGCACTCTGGGCATTCCCGACGCTGGACACTCCGCGAACGAGCTTGCCCGCGCTCGTGGTCAGTGTGCTCAAGTGGAAGTCGCCATGCGGCCCTTCGTAGGCGACCCGGCCCGGCCCGTGTTTGGGAAGTCGTTCGTCGGGGAGGGCTTCGAGCCGAAGCGCCGTGACGCCTTCTGGAAGCCCCGCGAGGGAGAGGTTGTAGACATCGCGCTTGGTGAAGTCGCCGCTCGCAAAGACCGTGCCGCCCGGCTGAACGGTGAGCAAGGGAAGATTGGAGGTCGCCTTCGCCGGTGAAAGTACTTGCCACCGAACGGCTTCGGGCTTTCTTGCCGCTTTCCAGGACGCAAACGCGCTGGAAAATGCCTCGGCGCGGCGCTCGACTTCTGGTTTCGTCTCAATCTCGGGCAGGGCGCTTCCCAGGCTCAGCCGAAACTTTCCGAGGGTGTGGTTTCCGCCGTAGTCCTGCCGGAGCGTGACGGTCCACAGTTTTGCTGCGGTCGGTTTGTCGAGGGAGAACGTCGCGGTGCGGTTCACGTTCCACGCGCCTGGCCCCTGAATCGCCCAGCCCGTGTTCGGCTTGCCGTCAAGCGCCGCCTGCGCCGAGAAGCCGTCCTGGGCGAAGTCGTGCTCGCCGCGAGCGAGCTTCACGGGCTTGCCGTCGGCAGTTACTTCAAACTCGGTCAGGACAAAGTTCCCGTGTGGCGTCCGGCCCGGCCCGCTCGCGCCGAGTAAGGCGTCGGTGAGCGTCTCCAGCCTCAGAGCCGACACGGGCACGGATTCGTCTGAGCCGGAAAGCAGGGCGGTGTAGGTGTCTTTATCCGGGTTCGTCCCGCTGATCAGAACCGCGCCATCGGTTTGAACCGTCGCTGTCGCACCGGAGGCGGTCTGCACCGTCGGCGCTTTTGGAGTATCCCAGCGAAACGTTTGCGGAAGCGGCCAGCTCTCGGCCAGCGTCGCTTCTTTTGTCGAAATCACCTTCTCGACTTCGGCACGTTTCTTCGCAAGCTCGGGCGTCACCACGTCGAGTTCCGGCTCCTCGGCGTTGTCTAAAAACGCCATGAGCCGGTAGTATTCCTTCTGGGTTACGGGATCGTACTTGTGGGTGTGGCACTGGGCGCACTGCACCGTGAGGCCAAGCCAGGCCGTTCCGGTCGTCGCGACGCGGTCTACCATGGCGTAGTAGCGAAACTCCAGCGGGTCGATTCCGCCCTCTTCGTTGAGCATCGTGTTGCGGTGAAAGCCCGTCGCGATTTTGTCATCGAGCGTCGCGCCGGGCAGCAGGTCTCCCGCTAACTGTTTCACTGTAAAAAGATCGAACGGCATGTCGGCGTTGAGAGAATTTATCACCCAGTCGCGCCAGGGCCAGATCGAGCGAGGGTTGTCTTTCTCGTAGCCGTTCGTGTCGGCGTAGCGGGCGAGGTCCAGCCAGGGTCGCGCCCATTTTTCTCCGTAGCGTGGACTGGCGAGCAGTCGATCCACCCGTTTTTCGTAGGCGTCGGGCGACCTGTCAGAAACGAACGTGTCGGCTTCTTCGGGCGTCGGGGGCAGGCCGATCAGGTCGAGCGAGACCCGGCGGATCAGCGCGAACCGGTCGGCCTCGGGCTGGAGCGAGAGTCCGAGAGGTTTGAGCCGGGCGGAAACATAGTCGTCGATGGACGCGAGTTCAGAACGAGGCTTCACGAACGCCCAGTGGGTTTCGTAGCGAGCGCCGCTCGCTACCCAGCGTTTCAGCGTATTCTTCTGCTTCGTCGAGAGTGGCTTTCCCGCTGGCGCGGGCGGCATCTGGAGCGCGTCGCCGTCGGGCAGGGCGATTCGCTTCAGCGCTTCCTGGAGTTTACTTGCTCCTGGCGACTGGTCCAGCCGGAGCCTGGCCTGGCGCTGCTTGTCGTCGGGGCCGTGGCACTTGAGGCAGTGTGCAGCCAGAATCGGGCGGACTTCCCGGTTAAAATCTTGCGCAAGCGCAGGCAGCGCGAGGGCAAGAAGGGCGAGGGCGACGGCGGGTTTTGGGGGCATTGTTTTCAGGCTACTGGCTGCCAGCCACGGCCTTCGCCGCGAATGGGGACGCGCTCAAACGCAGCCCGGCGCGTGACAAAATCCTCGTAGGAGGCGACTCGGGCAGGGTTCCTGGCGCTACGCACGACAAAATCCCCCTCGGGAGCGTAGCAGGCGATGTTGATGTCGGGGTGGTCGATACGGACATCCTCGGCGGGAATCGAGAGGTTGTTGGGGACTTCCTCGCCCTGGTAACGCAGGTCGATGCTCCAGCGGATCGTGTCGGTGTTGTTGGGAGTCGAGCAGTGCGGCGTCCGGTTGGTCAGGAGCAGCGCACCTCCGACGGGCACAGGGACGGTGACGACCTCGCCGCCGGGCAGATCGTCGCCCTGAATAACCAGAAAGCCTGCGTTGCCGCCGGTGTGGTGCCGCACAACCGGGCCGAGATGCGCCCGAGGAATGACCTGGAGACATCCGTTGTCGGCGTCGGCGTCCACGAGCGGCACCCAGCAGGTGACGATCAGGTCGTCGTCGCAGCGCCGGGAGATGTACCCGCTGTCCTGGTGCCACGGCACGACGCCGCGCCCGAGCTGTGGAACCTTGGGGCGGATGCGGTAGATGGACGACGCGACGATCTCCGGCCCGACCAGATCTTCCATGGCATCGAGCAAGCTCGGGTGCGTGAGGCAGTCAAAGAGCGCCGTACTGGTATTTCCGCCACCGTGCTTGCCCTCAATCGCCTTGAAAAACGTTGTGGCAAGCTCTGGATGGTCGCTCAGGAGCCGCGTGAGCCGCGTGTAGAACCCTTCGCCCTCGTGGGAATTGGCGAGCTTGCCCTCGGCGATAAGCAACTGGACGGTGCTATCGATAGTCTTAGATATTTCCTGGCGGAGCGGCTCCAGATCGGAATCCAGGAAGACATCCGGCACCACAACATAGCCTTCGTCGTGGAACTGTCGGTACTGCGCTTCTGTGAGTCGTTTTTTCATTTGTTGGTAGGTTTTGTCTGACGTGCCGCCTGGCGGACGGCGATGGGGACGTAGCCGATCTCCAGCCCGCGCGGGGGGCGGACCTGAAGGGCGGGATCGAGCGTGACGAGCGTGCCCCTACCCGGCGGAGGGAGATACTCTTTCTTGGAGGTCCACTCCGCGTGCATCTTCTCCACCACCGATTGGAGACGGCGCTTTTCATCCTCGCTCAAGTCGGCGTCCTGTAGCGACGGCTGGTCGATGAAGCGGTACCAGTAATACGTCACGACGCTGCCATCGGTGAGCTTCGCCTCGAAGGGGCCAGCTTTGGGGCCGGGTTTCTTCCAGACGCTGCCCGAATCCGTCGGCGACGAATAGACCCGGTCGGCGCTGGCGGGCTGAAACTCCGCAGATTTCAGCCCGGTCGCCTCGGGGAGGGCGCTCGCCGGAATCGCGGTAAGCTCCTTGCCCTTCTTTCGGGTGTACTCGGGGAACGCGCCGCGCCGCACGGCTTTCGTCCAGGGCTCCAGCACGGCCTCTTTCCACTGAATCCCGAACGTGCTCTTGTCGAAGGCGCGGGTCTCGGCCCAGCTTGTCATTCCCTGAATCGGCAGTTTATCCGTACCCTGACGAACCGTGAGCGGTCGCGCTTTCACCGTGGGAACGCTCGCCCCTTTGTCGTCGAAGCGGCTGGGAGCGGCGGACTCCCCGGCGAGCCAGCGCACGACCTGATGGTAGAGCGCGTCCTTGGAGTAGTGCGTGAGGTTGTGGAGAAGAACCGTGCGCCCTTGCTTGTCCACGGGAAACTGAAGACGAGGAATGCGGCTGTAGGTCGCGCCGTCCACCTCGGCGCTCTCGAAACGCGGGACGGTGTTCACCTCGATTGCACCTCCCGTCACGAGGCCGGAGCGAGCATCGAGGCCACGCCCGATGGCGGGCGCGTGCCGCCTTGAGATGCGGCTCCAGGTGACCGGCGTGTAGAACGCAACGGGGCCTTTGAAGTTCGTGGCGTTGAGAAACAGTGTCCAGCACTGGTTACCCGTCGAGACCGGCAGTCCGGCGGTCCGGGTTTTGGCGTCGGTGAGGGGAAGCGCCATCCAGGCGTAGCCCAGAAGCTCGCCACAGGTGCCGGTTTTGAAAGTCAGACCATCGGGCGGGACGAGCAAGCGCGGGCTGAGCTGCGCGATCCCCATCTCGTCGGGCTTCAGCGCCTCGCCGCCGTAGAAGCTCCAGCCCGGTGAGGAGATCTCGTGGTTGTAGCCGTTGGACGTGCCGTTCATCCGGAACTTGGCGGTCGGCGAGCCGAAGTGCGTGCTCGCCCAGAACCCGAGGCCGCCCTCGATGGTCTGGAACACATCCCGGTAGCTCGGGCCGCGCTCAGGCCAGCTGTCGCGCGCCAGGGTGCCGGTGGGAAGAAGCGAGTAGTCGATCTTGCGGTTCTCCGGGACGATCCAGATGGACGCCAGCCCAATTTGAAAGTCACGCAAAGGCTTCTCCAGAAGCGGCCAGGCGGTGGCGTAGAGGCTCACGCCGTAGCCGAACTCTTCCGGTGGCGCGGCAACGTCCATGCTGATGTAGCCCGCGAGTCCCTCGCCGACGAGCTGTGGCTCTGATGCGTTCTCGGTCATTTCTATCCTCCGTCTCCCTTGCCCAGAGGGTTATACCTGCTTTTCCTTTTTATCGCGGAAGCGGGAGGCAGGAAATAGCCGAGGCGTTGTATAAGACTGATGGCGCTCATGGTAATCTTACGACTTTTGACGATTTGCGCTTCCCTGCTGTTTTGCTGTCGCGTCGCGACTGGCAATGTACCAAAACCACCACTCCGGGTTTTCATCCTGGCAGGACAGTCCAACATGGCGGGGCATGCCGTCGCCGATCTGGATGGCAAAGACTACAACGACGGCAAAGGCACTCTCAAGGCGCTGCTGGCCGATCCGAAAAGCGCGAAGCGGGTCGGGCATCTGCAGAACAAAGACGGAACCTGGGCCGTTCGTAGCAGCGTCTGGGTGCGCTACCAGCGAGAGAACGCCTCGCTGCTCAAAGGTCCCCTCTCACTGGGCTTTAGCATCTACGGCGATACGCACCATTTTGGGCCGGAGCTACAGTTCGGAAATGTCATCGCGGACGCTATTCCTCAGCAAGTGTTGATCATCAAGACCGCCTGGGGTGGAAAGAGCCTCTACACAGACTTCCGACCGCCCAGCTCGGGTGGCACTGTCGGCCCTTACTACACCAGAATGATCGAGGAGGTACGAGCCGCCCTTGCCAATCTGAAGCGTGACTTCCCCGCCTACGACAGTAGTCAGGGATACGAGCTGTCGGGTTTCGTCTGGTACCAGGGCTGGAACGACGGCATTGATCCCAAAAACGCCATCCCCGAGTACGAACAGAACCTGGTCAACTTGATCAAAGATGTCCGAAAAGACCTCGACGCTCCGAAACTGCCGGTTGTTATCGGGGAACTCACTGGCCCATGGGTGCAGGCACCTCCGGAATGGACCGCGCTGCGCCAGGCGCAAGCGGCGGTGGCGGCACGGCCCGAGTTTAAGAAAAGCGTCGTTTTTGTCCAGACGCACGACTTTGTCCGTCCGGCGGCGGAGTCGCCCAATCCCGGCCACGGCCATCACGAGTTCGGGAATGCTGAGACCGGCTTCCTCGTCGGCGATGCCCTCGGCAAAGGAATGCTTTCCCTGATGTCGGGACCGCAAAAGCCAGTCGCCGGTCTGGTCGCCGCGCAGGATGAGTTCCTGGCAGGCTACCTGATCGTCCCGATTGCCAAAGCGAACCGAAATTACAACGCCGGATTCTCGATGTACGTGGCCGCCTGGCCCCTGCTGCGGAACTATCCCGGACATCGGTTCCAGACGGGACTTCCCGGCACCTGGATGTTCGCGCAGTACGACGGAGCCGCGCCCAAGGACATGTACTCCGATATCGAAGGGGGCCTCGGCTGGTGGAGAGATACCCGCTTTCCGACCGAGACGCCCAAGTTCCTCATGGGCGGCGTCGCCCCGAACTTCTCGGAGATCGCGAACGGTCCCGGCCACGGCTGGGGAACCTGGGACGAGCCACGTGGACTGTATGGCGTCGCGCAGCTCAGTCCCTGGCTTCTCTTTCCCCTCGACGGAATGAACCTCAAGCAGGGAGTCAGCGGCGAGCTTTTCGGCTACGGGTACCTGAATCTCCCGCTGTGCGACATCAAGCCGACCGGGAATCAGTGCTGGACGCTGTTTTTCAATGCGAACAACTTCAAGGGGCCGGTCGCGTTCTTTTTGCCCCACTTCTTTGCAAACTCCACCGTGAAAGAGCCGCGCCTTGTCGGTCAGCTCCTCGACAGCCGACCTTCGGACCCCGACCGCCACGTACAGATGGAGACCCAGTATATTCCCTGCCGAATGGCGAGCGACTCCACGGGGCAAATGTTCGCTCGCATCGCGCCGACTTCGTTCCCGCGCGAGGCAAACGGCGACTCGGTTCTGGTGCATCAAGACACGGTTTACAACAAGAGCGCACTCTACGACTCCGTGGAAGCCTGGTTTGCGGGCGGCGCTCCCAGCACGGGCGTCGTCGGTGGGCAGGGAGCCTCGGTGCGCACCTTCACCGGCGGCGGACGCGCGACCTGGGAGATTCGTTCGGGCGACGACAAAACGGAGAAAAAGGTGCCGATTGCCTGGCAGGACTTCGCGACGCCGACGGCTTTCGATCCGCAGACCTTCGGCTATAAATGGAACGCTGAAACCACTCGAAAGAAGGGCCCGTTGGTCACGCTCCCCGAGTATTTTCAGTGGGTGAGCGACGCAGAAGGTAAGACGGCAAAGTGGGTGCCGGTTGCCGTAGACAAAGTCCCTGTCGAGACGGGGCTACAGAAGCTCACGTGGGAGCGGCCCGTGGAGAAACCCGAGGACGCCTACACCACCCCTACCGACCCGAAGAGTAGCTGGAAATCTCCCGGCCCCGCCGCAGGCCCTTTCACGGCACGCCTCGGCGATGGAAGTGTGGTGACGTATTTCTGGTATCGCTTTGCCGACCAGCCCGCCCTCCTGAACGCGAACCTGACGGATGCGGAGCGGGAGCGCATGCAGGTGCGCGTGGAAAAGCTCCATCGCGCCTGGCCCAAAAATCAGAACTACCTCCCACCACCCAAAAGAGGCAAGCTCGCCAACATCGATCCTGCTCTGATCGTGAAGCCGCCGAAAGGACTGGAGATCGGCTACGTTCCCATTGCGACACGCCAGGAGCTGCCAGCGGGAACTCGTGTGAATGCTCCCTTGAAGCCTTAGGGATACGCCGATTCGCGGAGGGAACCGGGTTCGCCAGTGCCTATGCTGAAGCCTGAAAGCGAGGCTTCACGATGCGAGTTCTACTGGGTGCGGGCATGGCGCAGGGGGCAGACTCCCCGGCGGTTCAGCTGGTCAAACGTCTGCGGTTCAATGCGGCGCAGGTAGAGGCGGTGCGAGTCGTCACCCCACTGACGATTCCAACCGTCGAGCCGGGCATGGGGGTTCCTCCCTTTGCTCTCAGTGACCTGATCCAGGTCGAAGAAGCCCGCGCAAAGGAGATCACCCGCTCCGTCGCGGAGACATTCGGCGATTCCAGCGCCGGTGCGAGCGCTCTGCATGGCAATGTCGTCTCGCAGCTTCTGGCCCGCGCGGAGGAGACCGGAGCCGACCTCATCGCCGTGGACGGCCACGAGTACAGCCCGCTCGTCGCCGCGATCATCGGAAGCGTCGCGCGAGGCTTGCTGCTCGGCGCAAAGCAGAGCGTTCTGCTGGCAAAATCGTCCGATGCGCCACTCGACCGCCCGATCCGAGCCGTGCTTGCGACAGATCACTCGGAGTACGCCGATGCGTGCTGGGAGAAGCTGATCCATTTCTGGCCGCGCGGGATCGAGCATCTCACGATTCTCACGGCCTACCCCGAAGATCGACTGAAGGCGCTGGAGCCAATGCTTCCTCCGATGGGAATCTCGGCCTCGTGCGCCGTGCATGAACAGGCATGCGCCCGCAACGAAGCTCTGTTGACCCGGCTCTCGGACTGTTTCCACCCCTCCTGCACCACCCTGGACTCGGTCGTCTCGTCGCTGCCCGTCCACGACGCCATCGCGACTCAGATGCAGGCGAGCCGCGCGGACCTGCTGATCTTAGGGGCGAAGGGACACAGCTTCATCGAGCGACTCACCGTCGGCTCGGTCGCCCTGCGCGAGGCGCTGACCCTGACGCAGTCCGTCCTGGTGATGCGCTCATGAACGTTCTTTTTGGCGTCGCGCGCAAGGCCGACCCGGCGGCCTCGCTCCTGAAGCGCCTCAAGCTACCCGATCCCTGCGTCGATGTGGTCCATGTCCTCGCGCCTGCCGACTACCTGACGTATGGCGTCGATTTTAGCCTGACTCCCGACGAGGTCGAGCGCGTCGCCGCCCGGCAGGATCGTGATGCCAGGGCCATCGTCGCCAGGGCCGCGAAATCGCTCGGCGGCTCCTGCCAGACGCACGTTCTGTTCGGAACGCCTGCCAGCGCCTTGCTTGCCTACGCGGATCAACAAAATCCGGACCTTATCGTCGTCAACGCTGCGCAAACCCACTCGGAAGGGCGAGCGCTACTTGCCGGAAGCGTCGCGCGGACGCTCGTCGCGGGGGCGCACCAGAGCCTGCTCGTCGCGCGGCCTCTCTCACCGAGTAAGAAGCCGTTGCGGGCCGTGTTCGCGACGGATCACTCGGAGTACGCGGATCGCTGCTTCGAGCGGTTTTTGGACCTGGCTCCCGAGGGGATCGGGCACCTCGCCATTCTCTCCGCCTATCCGAAAGAGCGTCTCGACGCGCTTCAGGAGCTAATTCCGGGACGCGGTCCGGGCGTCGCCGACGCCGTCCGGCGCGAGCTTTGCCGTCGCAACGAGCGCCTGTGCGCCCATGCTCAGGAGCGCCTGTTCGGGCGACACTGGAGCGTCGCCTCGCACGTCCTGCCCGAGCCGGTTCACACGGCTATCGACCGGGTGATGGACGAAGAGAGCGCCGACTTACTGGTTCTCGGCGCGAAGGGACACAGTTTCATTGAGCGGCTTGCTCTGGGCAGCGTCGCGATGCGTCAGGCAATGGCGGGGGCCTACCCGGTGCTGATTCTGAGGCACGAAAAATGAAGATTTTAGTAGGCCTGGACGCACTCTGGGAAAAGACCTCTCCGGTACAGTCGCTGCTGGCGCGGCTGGATTTGCAGGGCGCACGAGAGACTCTGCTA
Source organism: Armatimonadota bacterium (assembly GCA_031363095.1). Lineage (GTDB taxonomy): Bacteria > Armatimonadota > Armatimonadia > Armatimonadales > Armatimonadaceae > JANLTX01. Next base: position 54,487 of record JANLTX010000123.1, read on the forward strand.
CATGTCGTGCCACCGGTGGCGTCGTCGGTGTGGCACGTACATCCGTTGCTGGGCGACGAAGAAGCCGAAAAGCAGGAGCGGATCGAAGTGGCGCGAGCTGCCCGGCTCCTGACGGGGATCGATCCCGACGCCCGCCACAAGGTCGTGGTCGGCCAACCGGCGGGGACGATTCTCGCGGAAGCGGATCTGCTGGGCGCGGACCTCATCGCCGCGAATGCGTCTCAGCGCGGGACGCTGGAGTCGCTTTTTACGGGCAGCGTCGCCCGCGCCCTCGCGACGGGAGCTTCGCAGAGCGTCCTGCTCGCTCGTCCGACGGAAGAAACAGGGACAGTTCGGGCCGTTTTTGCCACGGACCACTCGGAGTACGCCGAGAAGTGCGTCGAGGCGCTGATCCGGCTGGCACCACGGGGAATCGAGCACCTGACGATTCTCACGGCCTACCCCGAGCACGACGACGGAAGCGTCGCCGCTCGGCCCTGCGTCGAGGAGCGTTGCTATGCGCTAATCCAGCGACTCGACGGGCAGATAGGAACGCCGGAGACGACATATGAGTATCGCATCGTGCCGGGCAAGCCGCGCGAGGTTGTCGAGCAGGTCATGGCCGAGACGGGGGCAGAGCTTCTGATTCTGGGCGCAAAAGGCCACAGCCTGGCCGCACGCCTCGCCCTCGGCAGTGTCAGCTTCGAGCAGGCTATCGGAGCGCATCCGTACTCGGTGCTGATCCTGCGTGCCGCGAGTGACTGAAGTCCACTCTCAGCGAAACTCTTCGGGAAGGGCTTTTTCGGCGGGGTACGGCTCGGAGAGATCGACGTGCCCGCCAAGATTTGTCACGGGGCGATTCAAGACCGTCAGCCGGAAAGACTTTACGCCGTCGAAGCGGGCGATGGTCGCGGAGAGCGCAGCGAGAGTCAGGGCTTCCTGGGTCGAGCCACTGGCGAATTTTTTCAACTCCGGAGAAAACTCGATAGTCAGAACATGGTCTTTGTCGAGAAACAGGCCCAGAACCCGTGTACTTTTCGGCAGAATCTTGCTGTGGGCCAAAAGATAGTTCAGCGTCGCCATTCGTGGCTCGACATTGCCGGGGACGCGGAGCTTTTGCTCGATCAGTTTCGTGCCGCTCGGGGTCTCGACGGGCAGAAAGACGCTCGTCGTGACGGCGGAGGCGGCGGGCGAAGCGGGTGCGGACGGTGCGCTGTCCCGATTCAGGGTGCCCGTCGAGGCAAAAACGACAGCGCTCAAGACGAGCACAAGTGCGACGGTTTCTTCAAGGCGGAGGGTAAAACGAGACATGATATTTTTCTTTTCCAGCCTCTATCATTGTGCACCGAAGCAGGAAAAACGTCCCCCAATAGGCGTATTGAAGTCCGTGAGCGAGTCTGAGGCCGAGCTGAAGCAGCTCCGGGAGGCACTGGCCGTGGCGAGTCGCATGGCGGGCGATATCGTCGCCAGCCAGACCGGAGTGGAAGCCATTCGCCACCTGGCCGAGGTCGCGCGGGAGCGACTGGGTGCGCGCTACGCCGCCGTGGGTGTCGCCCACGAGGACGGCAAGGAGCTGGAGGCGTTTCTCACCGTCGGGCTGACCGCTGAAGAGGAGAAAGCCATCGGGCCGAGGCCACAGGGCGCGGGCGTGCTCGGGCTTTTGCTTGGCTGCACCGAACCGCTCCGGCTGGAGACGCTTTCAAAGCACCCGGCGTCCGTCGGCTTTCCCCCGAACCATCCGCCGATGGAGAGCTTTTTAGGGGTCCCGATCCGTCATGCAGAGCGGACTCTGGGTAGCCTTTATCTAACCGAGAAGCCCGGCGGGTTCACCGAGACCGACGAGGTGACGGTTCAGGCGCTCTCGACGTTTCTGGCTGTCGCGATCCGAAATCATCAGCTTCTCAAGCGTCAGCGGGCGCTGGTGGCCGGGCTGATCTCCGCCCAGGAAGACGAGCGCCGGGCGATTGCCTACGACCTGCACGACGGCCTGACACAGTACGTCATGGCGGCCCACGCCCAGCTCGATACCTACCGCGAGCTGCTCGCCGAGGGCAAGGGCGAGCGGGCATTGCCGAAGCTGGAGGCGGGCCTGCGCTACCTCCATGAGGCGGTCGTCGAGTCGCGGCGGCTGGTGAACGGCCTGCGGACGCTCGCCCTCGACGACCTCGGACTCGGCGGGGCGCTGGACCAGCTTCTGCGCGAGGAGAAAGAGCGCAATTCCTGGAAAGAAGCGACGCTTCAGGAAAATCTTTCGGGCGAGCGACTTCCCCTCTCTCTCGAAACCGCCGCGTTTCGGATCGCGCAGGAAGCCCTCACCAATGTCCGCAAGCACGCCCGTGCAAGCCGGGTGAGCGTCGAACTTACCCGCGAGGAAAGCGTGCTAAGCTTACTGGTGAGAGACGATGGCGCGGGCTTTCTCGTCGAAGATTCTGCCCCGCGCGACGGCCACATCGGGCTGCACGGAATGGCGGAGCGGGCGCGGCTGCTGGGCGGACGGGTAAGCGTAACGAGCGCACCGGGTGCGGGGACGAGCGTTGTGCTTCACCTGCCGCTAAGAGAGGACTTAACCAATGCCTGAGACGATTTCGGTGTTACTGGTAGACGACCATGCGATCTGGCGCGAGGGCGTCAAGGGAATGCTGGAGGGCACCGAGTTCTCTGTGATCGGCGAGGCGGGAAGCGGGAAGGAAGCGGGCGCGCTTGCCCCGACACTCGCTCCGGCGCTGATTTTGCTCGACATCCGTATGGCGGGCGGCGACGGCCTGGAGGCGCTGGGAAATTTAAAAGAGCTGCTTCCCAAAACAAGCGTTGTGATGCTGACCACCTACGACAACCCGACCTACATGGCCCGCGCCGTCGCGGGTGGCGCGGCGGGCTACCTTTTGAAAGGCGTCGGGCGGGCGGAGCTTCTCCAGGCACTGCGGCGGGTCGCATCCGGAGAGTCCCTACTCTCCGCTCAGGAGCTGGTGCGCTCCCTGCGCAGTGTGAGTGAAAATGCCGCTCAAACCGATCTGATCTCGCCGTTGACAACCCGCGAGGAAGAAGTTTTGCGTCTGCTCGCCACGGGCCTGACCAACCGGGAGATGGCAGGTGTTCTGTTCATCGCCGAGGCGACCGTCAAGACACATGTCGAGCATATTATCGGGAAACTCGGCGTATCGGACCGGGTGCAGGCCGCCGTCTGGGCCGCCCGTCAGGGAATCGTCACCGAGAAAGACCTCCCCGAACTTTCCACGCGGTAACAGCCACGAGGCAGTGAATTGTCTCGCTGAGGGCAACACGTTGCCAAATGTCCTTCGGACAAAATACAGGTCTGCCCGGAGGGCGTTTGGCGCTTGCGCCCCCAGCGAGGGATTTCCAATCCCTCGGGTTTAGAATCCGCCGATTCGCTGAGGGATACAGGGCGGTGGCGACCTACACTCCAGAGCAGGAGTTCACGTCCATGTCTTTCTTTTTACAGCCGTTGTTTCCGATGTCGTACACGCGGATTCTGCTACCGGTCGATACCAGCGTCGATTCGCGGCGTGCGGTGCGGCTGGCGGTGCGCTTCGTGATGGGCGTCACGGGGGCGGCCATCACGCTGGTCGCCGCCGTTCCGCCGGGAGACGGCCCGCGCCATCCCGGAGCGAGCTGCGCCGACCAGGCTCTGGAGACGGCGCGCGTTCTTCTCCAGCACTACGGCATCTACTCACGAGGCGTCCGTCAGCCTGCGGACTCGCTGGCCGGGGCGCTGGAGGCCGAGGTCGCCACTCATAATTATGATTTGATCCTGGTCGGCTCGTGCGAGCACGCTCCGAAGAATGGTTTGCTGCCGATCCTGATCCTGCCCTGTGGCACCCCGTGCGAAGACTGACCGTCACCGTCGTCGGGCTGGCCGAGCATCCCGAGCGCGACGATGCCGTCGGGCGGATTCACGCCGTGACCGCCGCCAATATTCGAGCGTTCGCCCTGGGTCGCCCGCAAAACTCAGTAGTCGGATAGCACTTTCGGCGGAAAAGCGGTGCGCAAAGCGTTCAAGATCGCCAGAATGTCGCCCGGTATGACCTTGGAGAGCGCGACCTCGACCAGCCCGCCCACTGTGCGGCGCTGCGCCAGCGTCGGCATTCGCTTTGCCAGCGCCGCCAGCAACCGACGAAGCGTTCTGAACCGCGTAGCTTTCGAGCGCCTGGCCGCCCGCGAGCATCAGCACGACGAGCGCACCCGCCAGGTACTCGTGCAGCAAAACCGACGTAACCATAGAGATTCCGGCCAGCAGGTCCGCCCCGAACTCTCTCTGCGAAAAAACTTTGCGATCAGGCTCAGGACGGGCGGGACGCCCCCGAAGGCCAGCACGGCGAGCAGCGGGACATCCTGCGTCGGCAGTGCGCAATGGATTCCAAAGCGCAGAAGCCCATAGACGACGATGCCACAGAGAGCCAGCCCTGACGAACCAGCCTATCGATAGTGCGCCTCCAGGGTGTTCTTTTCTTTCATGGTCGGATTGCCACTTTCAGCACGCCGTCGCGCCGGTCGCCGAAGAGCGCGTAGGCTTCCGTGATATTTTCCAGAGAGAACGTGTGGGTCAAAAGCGGCGTGAGATCGACGCGTCCGTGCAGCACCGTCTCCATCAGGCGACGCATCCGCTCTTTGCCGCCAGGACAGAGCGTCGTGACGATCCGATGGTCGCCAAGTCCGGCGGCGAAGGCGTCGTAGGGTAGCTGAAGCTTGCCCGAGTAGACCCCGAGGCTGGAGAGAGTCCCGCCGGGCCGAAGCGAGCGCAGGGCGCTTTCAAACGTTTCCTGGGTGCCCAGCGCCTCCACTGCCACGTCCGCGCCGCCGCCTGTGAGCCGCCTGATCTCCGCCACGACATCGACCTCGCGATAGTCCAGGACGATGTCCGCGCCCATTTTCTTTGCCATTGCCAGCCGGGTCGCATCGCCGTCCACGCCGATCACCAGCGACGCGCCCATCAATCTGGCTCCAGCCGTCGCGCAGAGACCGATGGGGCCTTGCGCGAAAATAGCAACAGAATCACCGATCTTCACCTGGCCTGCTTCCGGGCCGCTGAAGCCTGTCGAGGCGATGTCTGCAAGAAGCACAACCTGCTCGTCGGTGAGTTCGTCGGGGATCTTCGCGAGGTTTGCCTGAGCGTTCGGGACGAGCAAGTATTCGGCCTGAGCGCCGTTGATCGTGTTACCGAAGCGCCAGCCGCCGATGGCCGCGTAGCCCGAGTCGCGTCCGCACTGAGAGAGATGCCCCGAGAGGCAGCCGAGACACTGGCCGCAGGGGGTGATCGCCCCGACGAGCACCCGGTCCCCTATCGCATACCCCGTGACGCCCGGCCCCAGCTCCGCGATGACCCCGACCGGCTCATGCCCGATGACCAGCCCCGGCGCGACAGGGTACTCGCCGCGCAGAATATGCAGATCCGTCCCGCAGATCGTCGTCAGTGTGATTCGAATCACTGCCTCGCCGACGCCTGCGCAGGGTCGAGCGATTTCCTCAACCCGAATATCGTTCTTGCCATGAAACACGCAGGCTCGCATCGTCTTCATAAACCGTTCCCCTCAGGTTCATTGTCTGATACGCTCCGGAAAATCTCCTCCGCGCTACAGCGTATTTAACCCAACCTGCAGGCCCAAAAAAAATAAAAAAGCTCCCCCGGCCAGAGCCTCTGGCCGGGGGAGCTTTTTTATTGCTTACTTCTTGGTGACGCGCACCGCGATGCGGCGGTTCTGGGCGCGACCTGCCTCGGTGCCGTTGTCGGCGACCGGGTGCTGATCGCCGTAGCCTTCGGCCTCCAGGCGGGCCTTCTCGACTCCACCCGCAACGAGGGCTTCGAGAACCGTGGTCGCACGGGCCGCAGAGAGCTTCCTATTGCCGTCTTTGCTTCCTGTGTTGTCCGTGTAGCCACCGATCTTGAGACTCACCTTCGGGAACGCCTTGAGCGTCGCGACGGTGTTTGCGATCTGGTCCTTGGACTCGGGCTTGAGGCTGGCCTTGCCCGTGTCGAAGAGAAGTCGGTCGAAGTTGAACCAGGTTTCTTTATCGACAGGCTTGGCCGCGTCCTCGACGAACTTGACAAGCTGCTCCTCAATTCCGCCCGGAGCCGCTTTCAGAAGGGTTCCGTCGGGGAGCTTGACCTCGGCGCTGGCCTCGGGCATGCCGCCGGGAGCAACGGGAGACGGCGTCGCTTCCGCCGGAGTCGCGTCGGGAGCAGGACTTGCCGCCTCGGGGCTGGCTTCGGGAGCCGGAGTCGCGCCGCCATCTGCCGTGGTGCCCACCGAGACGGCGGTGTTGCCACCGGCAGGCGGCGTGGGGGCGCAGCCTTTGGAGAGGAAGTAAGCAATCGCGCCAAGCGCGACGATTCCCGCCACGGGGAGAAGCCACTTCGGAAGCCCGCCAGTGACCGCACCGACGGCGTCGCCCGCCGCGTCGAACGCTTTACCAGCCGTGTCGCCGACCGCGCCAACCGCTTTGCCCGCAACGTCTCCAACGGCTCCGACGGTATCACCGACCGCACCGACCGCTTTTCCGGCAGCGTCACCGACGGCACCAGCGGCTTTACCCGCAACGTCGCCGACCGCGCCGACGGCATCGCCTGCTGCGCCGACGGCTTTACCGGCAACGTCTTTCACCGCATCGACCGTGCCCTCGGCGGCGTCGCCGACGCCACCGGCGAGGTTCTTCACCGCGCCGCCCGCCGCCGCGCCGACGCCGAGAACCGCCGCTCCGGCGGCACCCGCGACACCCAGCGCCGCAGCGCCCGCGTCTTTCGCTTTGTCCGCCGCGCCACCGGCCAGGTTTTTCGCCGCGTCTACGGCGTCACCGGCAACATCTTTTGCTTTATCGACCGCACCGTCCGCCAGGTCAGCGGCTCCGCCGAAGACATGCTTCACGGCGTCCACGGCGTCACCGGCAACGTCTTTGGCCTTGTCGATTCCGGCCTCAGCGAGATCAGAGGCGCCGCCCACGACGCTCTTCGTCGCATCCACGACGCTACTGCCTGCGTCTTTGGCAAGGTCTACCGCCCCGCCCACAGCCCCTGTCGCCGTACTTGCCGCGCCCGTGGCGAGGTTCCCGAGGCCGCCCACGACGCTGCTGGCCGCGCCCGTGACGCTACCCAGTGCGCCCGACGCGAGTCCGCCCAGCGCCCCGAGGCCAAGAAGCCCGCTCAGCTTGCCCGCAAGCCCGCCGGTGAGCGAGGACAGAATGCCCTCTTTCTGCCCGCCGACCAGCCCGGTCAGACTGGAGAGAGTCGCACCCGCCCCGAGGTTCTTGCCCAGCACAGAAAGTAGCAAAGGAGCCAGAAAACCTAAGATCTTACCGACCGACGACTTCTGAAGCCCGGTCTCGGACGCGATGCTATCGGCGACATCCTCGGTCTTACCCGCGAAAAGTCCGCCGAGAAGGGTCTGACCCAGCCCGTGAAGCGGCGTGCTGCTGACACCATCGCTTAGGAGCGAGCCAGCGTCGCTCAGGACCGCGCCGTCGTTGTCACTGTCGTTGACCAGCGAGAGAATGCGCTCCGCTCCCTGGTTGTCTTCGGTTCGGGAGACAAGCCCGCTCAGAAGCGCCGGGATGGCTGCGCCAAATCCCTTCGCAACACCTTCTTCCGACTCACCAAGCGCGCCGCCAACTCTGGCGACGATCTCCGGGGTGACCATGCCCTTGAGCTGGTCGAGCAACGAATCCGCCATCTGTCATCCTCCTCCAGGGACTCTCGCCCTGCTAACACCGCAAATCGACCTTTATGGTATCAGAAATGTTCCAGGAGCGACAGGGCAGCCTCGGGCGGACGCCCCAGAGTGGCCCGCTCCCCCACGATCACCACAGGCCGCTCGATAAGCTGCGGGTGGGCTGCCATGGCTTCGATAAGCTGTTCGTCCGTAAGAGATGTGTCGCTCAGCCCGAGGGTTTTGTACGCCTCTTCACCCGTTCGGAGCAGCGCACGGGCCGAGATACCCAGCTTGACAAGAACCTCACGCAGCTCGCTCTCGCTCGGCGGGTTTTTCAAATACGCGCGAACCTCGGGGTTTATGTTTCTCTCTCGGAGCAGCTCCAGGGTCTTGCGCGACTTGGAGCAGGCCGGGTTGTGCCAGATCGTGACGGTCTCCATCAGCTTCCTTCTTTCTTTTGCGTCGCGAACCGGGCGCGTGCCCAGAGTGCCAGGGTAAAGACGCAAAGAGCCGCCGTACCGAAGCCAACCCGGTAGTCGGTGGCCGCGATGAGCCGTCCGAGAAGCGCGGGGCCGACCGCCTGGCCCAGAAAGAAGGCGAACGCAAACAGTGACACTGCCGTGGCGCGGGCTTTCGGGTCCAGCTCGGTGGCGCGGGTCTGCAGGGTGCCGTGCATGGTGAAGTACCCCATTCCAAACAACACCACGGCTATCGGAAAGAGCCACCAGGCAGGCAATAGCGCTAAAACGCTGTACCCAACCGTGATCAAGCCGCCGCCTAAGAGTAAAATCCCGCCCTCGCCTAACTTTGGGACGAGTTTCTTGACGAACGTGGCATAGAAAAGCCCGCCGAGGCCGTAGCCTGCGAGCATGAGGCCGATCCTGTCGTAGCCGAACGCGGGGAAGCGCTCTTTCATGGAGGCCGCAAGATACGCCAGCCCGCCGAACACCAGGCAGCCTTCGAGAAAGACGGTGACTAACACGAGCCGGGCGTCGGGGCGCTTTGCGAGAGCGAGAAACGGCGCGAGCGAGAGACTACGCTCGGGCTTTTTTTCTTCCGGGAAGCGCCGGGCTTCACTCGCAAACAGCAGAACAGCGGCTCCAGCGAGCGTGCCGAGCAGAACGAAGATGCCGCGCCAGCCTAAATGCTGCCCGAAGATGCCGCCGAGCGAGCTGGAGAGAATCTGGCCGAGCATGAGAGCGCTCATGAACCGACCCAGCGCAACCTGCCGGTCTTCGTACGCGAACTTGTCGCCGATATAGCTCAGCGAGAGCGGGATGATCGCCGCTGCAACCACTCCGGTGAGAAATCGCAGGAGAATAAAGGTCAGAAGGTTCGGCACGAGAGCGCACGCGGCGGTTCCGAGCGCAAAGAGCAGCAGCGCCCAACTCATCACTCTCAGCTTGCCGAGCCTATCGCCCAGTGGTCCATAAAACAACTGGCACAGCCCGTACGGAAGCGCATACGCCGAGACGGTCCAGGCCGCCGTTTCCTTGGGGACGGCAAACTCTCCGGCGATGATTTTAAGCAGCGGGTCGATAATGCGAGCGTCGGCGCTGACGAGTAGCGCCGCGAGACCCAGCACCAACAACGACGCACGCCTGGTTGAACTCATGCGCTCAGTGTACCGGCACGAACAAATCATCCCGTATTATTGCCATTCGTCTTCGTCTTGCCCCCCAGCCCCAGTAATGGGGGAGAACGTCCCCCATTACTGGGGGTTAGGGGGCATTCAACGGAGCCGGAGGTCCGCTTCTAATAGGCCGGTATTTTTAACCCCGGATTACCCGTGCCGGGTGGGTTCGGCCCCGGCGATTACCCCGCGCTCAGGGTTGCGGGGACGGGCGGGAGCGGTCCTTCCGGGGGCGCGACCTTCTCGGCTGCGGTGCTACGCTGGCCGGACGACCTGCGGGGCTGGTAGCCGATGCGGGCAAGCTCTGCGCTCTTGTCGGTTTCGTCGCTGGCCTGGCAGTAGAAGTGTCGCACGCGCATGAGCGCTTTTTCCAGCGCCTCCATTGCCTTGTCGCGCAGGCGTGTGGCCTGCTGACGTGTCCCAAGCTGCGCGATAGCCGAGGCGTCGGTGTAGGTTTGCAGCTCGGCTTGCAAGCGTAGCAAGAGTGTCCGGGGATAACGCGCTCTCTCCGGCTGAACATCTCCTGTGACAGCGAGTCCCTGCCGCGCGAGAGTGAGTAAGTAGCTTTCGTCGGCGAGCTTACCCATCTTCCCGCCTTCCCAGCCGTAGGTCACAAACGCTCCCAGCCGCGCCTCGGTGTCTATCTCGAAGCTTGGGATCGCTCTCAGGTGGTTGTACCCATCTTTTAGAAGACCTGCCAGCATTTTCTTGGACTCACGAAGCTGTGCGGCGGCGTTCACCCGGCTTCCGCTGATGAGCCGAAGGTTTGACTCAGCTTGCTCCAACGTCGCCCGCCGGTCCTCAACGAGTGCGCGTAGCCTTGGGGAGAGTTTGAAGTCATCGTCAACGCTTCTACTATCGTCCACGGTCAGTATCATCCGTGCCTGATCGAGTGACAGGGCACTTGCTCTTCTTTGCATCTTACTCAAATCCTTTCTTCAGCCACGTGCAACCCAAACCAGGTGGCGTCGCACACGTTCTCACTTACCCGCCGACGTTTGCATGTACGTTCAAATACTGTTACGCTCGCCACCAACCCGGAAGTTCCCACGACGAAAAAGATTTTTATTCCCCACTTCGGCTTTCACGTAATTGTTACCAGTCGTTGCGGGGGATTTTTGTATTTAGCTCCGGCTCAAGCCGAAGCCGGGACGACAGCGCAGGTGGACCATGCCGGAGTTTTCTTCTTGTGAAGAATCTCTTGTTGTCGCTGGTGCTGGGGAGACGAGGCGAAAGCCCCTGTTGTTGTTCCTGATGCCCGGCCTGTTCCTGTTGCGGTTAGCGCAGCGGAAGTTCGCCGGGTTGTTGTTCCTCCAGGAGCCGCCCCTTGCCCCGCTGTTGCCCGAATAAATTGTACCTGAGAGAGCAGAGAATAGCGAAGCCTGAATGTATTGGCGTTCTGTGCATGGCCGATCCAGGCAGCAACACGTTGTTTTACTTTCGGAAGGGTCAGCCGACCTTGCGCGTATGCCATGCTCATTCGTCTCAGCCGCCGCGCAAAGCGGTAGCCACTGGCGGGAAGAATTCGTCGGTGCGTAGGAAAGACACGGTATCCTAAAAATGCCGTTCCTTGCGTCACGGGCTGGACCAGGTGTTTGTAGGCATGAACGCGGAGCCGCAGGTTCTCGGCAAGAAACGCATCAAGACGGGTTTTATACTCCCATAGCGTGGCCTTGTCATCGGCGAGAAGCACAAAATCGTCCACGTACCGGATGTAGCGCCGCACTTGAAGCGTCTCCTTGATAAAGTGATCCAGAGCATCTAAATAAACATTGCCTAAAAACTGGCTGGTCTGGTTCCCGATAGGCAGCCCACGGCGTCTGTGCAAGGGCGAGAGCAGATCGTCACCGAGAAACCAGTCGATAGCCTCTTGCTGAAGGTTAGAGGAATCGATGATTGTGTCTAAAAGCCAGAGAGTTTCTTTACAGCCTATCTTGCGACGCAATCTTGTTTTGAGAATCTCGTGGTCAATCGACGGAAAATACTTTCGGATGTCGCACTTGAGCACATAGTCCGCTCCCTGCATAAATTTTTGGAACCGGCGGACGGCAGCGTGCGATCCTTTATCTTTGCGCGACGCATACGAATCAAAGATGAACGAGCGTTCATAGATCGGCTCGATGACATTGCACAGAGCATGATGCACCACACGGTCTCTGAACGGTGCGGCAGAGATAAGCCGTGGTTTTTGGTCGAAGATGGTGAAAGTCCGGTAGGGTCCGGGTTGGTAGGTGCCGGTTTTCAGCTCTGTCGAAAGAAAGTACAGCTCACCGTCAAGGTTTTTGAAGAAGCGTTGGACGCTTTCCTTCGAGCGTTTTCCGCGTGCGGCCTTGAACGCCGCGTCGTAGAGATTGATGGGAGCGACAATTTCCCGAAATAAATCTTTTTCTCGCTTCATTTGACGTGCATTCTTTCCTTTCTCATGGTATACTTACCCAGAGAAAACAATTTCAAGGCGCTTCGCGCCACTAATAAGCTGTGTTTTACGACAACGGCCCTGGGGAGACGAGGCGAAAGCCCCCGATGTTGTACCTGATGCCCGGCCTGCTCCAGTCGCGGTAAGCGCAGCGGAAGTTCGCCGGGTCGTTGTTCCTCCAGGAGCCGCCACGTAAAACGCGGTACTCGCCGCCTTCCGGTCCCGGAGGGTCGTTTTTCGCCGCCTTCGCGTACCAGTCCTCCTGGTACCAGTCTTTGCACCACTCCCAGACATTCCCCGCCATGTCCAGAACGCCCTCGACACTCTTTCCGTCCGGGTACGAACCCACCGGAGCCGTCCCGCCGCCATATTTATCCTTGTGTTCGTGCCAGTGCAGAAGCTCCGGGTTCCACCCGCCTTCCCACGGATACTCCCGTCCGTCCGTGCCTCGCGCCGCACGCTCCCACTGTGCCTCCGACGGCAATAGAAGCCCGTTTTCCGTCGCATAGAGCTTTGCGTCGTCCCAGGTCACATTCACCATCGGGTGCGTTTCTTGCTCCCACTTTGGATCAAAATCTGGTGCCTCCGGCATCTTGAGCTTCTTCTCCCGGCAAAATTCTTTGTACATCCCCACCGTCACCGGAACAATCCCTATCGAAAACGCCGAGAGCTGTATCTTACTCTGTGGCTTTGCATCCGAAATGCTATCGTCGCCCCGGATAAACTCACCGGCAGGAATCGAAATCATCTGCGCTTTGTAGTCTTCGATAGTCAGCGGCGGCGAAAACACTTTCGGCTTGCTGAAAACCACAGCAGGCGGTGGCGGCGCAGGTGCGGGCTTGCTGGAAACGGTAGTTCGTCGCCGAGTTGGAGGAACGACGGCAGCTTTCCGGGGTTTGCGCGGCTTTGAAGGCGTCGGGGCCGACACAGGCAGAGTAGCAGGTGAAATTGAAACTGTTGGAGTCGATACAGAAGCAAGCAAACCCGAGCGATCTAACGCATGGTCTACTTTCTCCGCCAGGTCAATGAGCTTTTTACGAACTTCATCTGACCCCATCGAGTTACGAAACAACGAACGCCAGTCATCGTACTGATGGCTTTTGATACGGGCCGCTATCGGATGGGCACCAAGGCTGTCTGGATTCTCAACCTGATCTGTCTTGATCCAGTAGATCGGCAAGACAGCGGGGACGGTTCCTGCCGTTTCGTGGCGGTCCATAAAAAGCCGCACTTCATCCATGCACCATTTTCTTTGAAAAAAGGTCGGCGTCATGACAGCAATCAAAACAGACGCTTCGTCCAGTTCCTTAAAGATTCGCTTCTCCCAGAGTTCGCCTACTTCGATCTGGTCATCCTGAAAAATAGAGAAATCTTTCCCTGATAGTTCCTCGACAAAGCTTTCGAGATGTTCTTTAAATTGTGTGACGCGCTTGGTTTTGTCGTTTCCACGCGCATAACTCAGAAATGCCTTTACCTTTGCCATGCTATGCAGTTTACCTCAAGGTTGGACATCTCCCCGCTCGCTTAGAATCTGTGTAGACACCCAAGAATTCCCCCCGTCCCCCGTGCCGCACGGGGGCGAAAGTGAACCCGAGGGACGAGGCGTAGCGCTTCGGGGGACAGCACGAAGCCGACTTTCTACGCAGTCGCTTACGAGCGGGGAGATTCCCCTCTGAATCTCCCCCTTATTGGGGCCGGGGGCAGGCGAACGTTATTTCTTCGTGACGCGCAGGGCAATACGTCGGTTTTTGGCGCGGCCTTCGGGCGTGGCGTTGCTGGCGAGCGGGTGCGCGACGCCGTAGCCCTCGAACTCCATCCGCTCACGGACAACCCCACGGTTGAGCAGGGCGTCGCGGACGTTCTCCGCCCGCCACGACGAGAGTTTCAGGTTGTCGGAAGCGCTCCCGACATTGTCCGTATAGCCGCCGATCTTCACGTGGACACTCGGGTTGGCTTTTAGAAGTGTGCCCACCCGGTCGAGCTGGGCCATAGATTCGTCGCGCAGGGTCGCTTTGTTGGTGTCGAACGTAAGCTGATCGAAGTCAAACCAGGTCTCTTTGTCGGGCTGAGTCGCCGGGTCTTTCAGGTACGCCGTCAGCTTCTCCTCGATGCTACCGGGCGCTGCCGAAGGCGTCGGGGCCGGGGTGGGTTGGGGAGTGGGGAGTGGGGAAGGGGGAGTGGGCAATGCAGAAGCTTCAGGCGATGCGCTTGGCGCGTCGGTGGGCAGCATTGGCGCGGCAGTCGGCTCCGGCGAGGCCGCAACTACCGGCGCGAGAGCCTCGGGCGCAGGCGACGCAAGGGTCGGAAGGGGCGTCGGGTCGGTGTCAGGCGCGGGCGCGACAAGTGCGGTTGGCGCGGCAGCGGTAGCGCGGGCCATAACCGTAGCAGGCGAGATCGCCGGAGAGCCGCCACGCAGCAGGAAAAACGTCAGCCCGCCCAGCGCCAGCAGCGCGATAGGCGGCGCGATCCACAGCGCCAGCTTCTCACCGTCCGGGTCCGACGCCGCAGGAAGTGGAAGCGCGGGGGCCGCCTTGAGCAGCGCCGCCTGCGCGTCGTCGGGGACCACGCCCCCGAACTCACGCGCCAGAACGCCAGCGACCAGCGGGCGGGCCGTCTCAAGCAGCGCCGACGCCGACGCTTCGGAGAGACTGGCATGGGTAGCAAGCGACGCAGCAGCGGCAGGATCGTCCCCGCGCCCCAGTGCAACCAGCGCAAGAGCCGCTTTCAGCCCCTTCGTCACGGCAGCTTTCTTCTCCCCCAGCGCCGTCGTCGCCTCGGAGACCCGCTCATCCGTCACACACGCCAGAAGCGATTTCCACAGTATGTCAGCCATAATGTCGCAATTGTATCCTAAGAGAATCGCCTGGTAGAAATACGGTACAATCTTGCCCGTGGACTTCTCCGGTCGGCCCTCTTTTCCTGGCTCTCTCACTGTCATCACCGGCTCGATGTTCTCGGGCAAGACCGAAGAACTCATTCGTCAGGTGCAGCGCGCTCGCTACGCCCGGCGCTCGGTTCAGGTCTTCAAGCCCGCGATAGACACCCGCACCGAATCGGTTGCGATCCGCTCGCACTCGGGGCTGGAAGACGACGCCATTGCCGTGAGCGATTCCCAGGTGCTTTTGGGCGCGGTTCTGGCCGATACTCAGGTCGTGGCCATTGAAGAAGCCCAGTTTTTCGACCCTCAGATCACGCTGGTATGCACCCGGCTTGCCGACCAGGGAAAAGCCGTGATCGTCGCCGGACTCGACATGGACTTCAAAGGCTGTCCGTTCGGGGTCATGCCGACGCTGCTTGCCCTCGCCGACAACATCGTCAAGCTGCGGGCCATCTGCGCCCGCTGCGGAGCCGACGCCGCCCGCTCGCAACGACTTATCGACGGTCGCCCGGCCCCCGCAAGCGCCCCAATCGTCTTAATCGGAGCGCAGGAACACTACGAAGCCCGCTGCCGCCAGTGCCACGAGGTTCCCACAAGATGAAGCTTCCCCTTCTTGTGGGTCTGCTACTGCTCGCGCTGCCTGCCCACGCGCTCGATGGCTTCGTCGGGCGGGTTTTGGGCGTCCGGTCGGGCGACGCGGTTGTCGTTACGTCCGAGCGGGGCGACAGCGTGGTCCGGCTTCACGGGATCGAGTGGACCAAGACGAACTTATTGCTCCAGACCCGCACCCGTGACTACTTGAGGCGGCGTCTCGGGACGGGCAAGGTCAAGGTCGCCATTCGCAGCGAGGGGCCAGGCAAGCTTCTCTACGCCGATCTGTTCCTTATCGACGAGCGCGGGCGAGTCCAGCCCGAGCCGGTGAGCGTCGAGCTGACCCGCAAGGGGCTGGCCCGCTGGTCGAGCCAGTTTGCGGTGGGCCGCAACGACATTCGCTCGGCGGAGAGCGAGGCCCGAATCGCCCGGCGCGGCCTCTGGTCGGACCAGACAGGAGCCAACGTCGCCCTGCCATCGCCCCGCACGAGCAAGCCTCTGCCCACTCCCAAGCCTCGGCCAACCCCGGCCCCCACATCCAAACCGACTCCGCGCCCGACCCCGGCTCCTACCGCGACGCCCGCGCCGACGCCCAGCCCGAGGCCGACCGCAAAACCAACTCCTGCACCCACCTCTACGCCTGCGCCAACCCCAAAGCCCACAGCGGCTCCGACGGCAAAGCCGACCGTAGCGCCCACGGCAAAACCCGCGCGGACGCCTGCACCGACGGTCAAGCCAAGCCCCCACATCTCCCCCAACACCCAGCGGCTGGGTACCCGGGGCCGGGGGGCAAGTGGGGCAGCGACGCCGACGCCAGGCAATCCGGTGCTTCGGGCCATCACCACCATCGGCTGGCCGCTCGGTGGCGTCCTCGTCGGACTCTCCGGCTGGCTCGCCCTGCCCGTTCTCCAGCTCCGCAGTCGGCGACGAACCCCCATCAGCGCCCTGAAACCTGGTCTGGTCCAGCTCAAAGGCATCGCAAAACTTGCCGAAGCCCCGCTCGCGACGCCCACGGGCGGCATCCCGGCCTTGCTCTACCGCGAGGAAGCCTGGCGCTACATTGATGGCAAGTGGAACCCGATCCGAAACGACGCCGACGCGGTCCCGTTTCTCTTAGACGACGGCACTGGAACCGTCCGCATCGAAGCGAAGATCGGCGACTTCCAGACCGCAAGCCCGATCACCCGCTTCTACAACGGGGTGCATGTCGCGCAGTGGCCCACGCCGCCCTACGAAAGCGACGAGCGCGCCCAGGTGGTCTACCTCGCCCCCGAGACCCAGGTTTTAGTCCAGGCCAGCGCGATCCCGGACGGCTCGGGCGGGTTCACGCTCCTGCGCCCGACCGTGGTCCAGGGCAACGTCAAGAAAGCCAGCAACCTCCGCGCCCGCCTCGCCGCCGGGACGTTCCTGCTCGCTCTCGCCGTGTTCGCCGGAGCGATTCTTGCGCTGAGCTTCCTTGCCGTCGAAGGTCTCCCCCCAAAGCGATAAAATCATCGACCGCCCAGAAAAACCTGGGCGTCAGGGCGAACTGCGTTCGACAAAGTCGCTCCGCGACAGACATAATTTGGCATGTCGAGGAGCGACTTTGTCGGCGAGGAACGAGACGCTCAGACGCCCACGTTTGTGTGGGCGAAATCCGTAACGCTGTCGTTACGGATTCTGGGTAAAGTGAGGGCATGAAACGCTGGTTCTTTGTGCTTCTGCCGCTTTTTTTAACTCTGGCGGGCTGTGGCGGCGGCCTGGCGTCGCTGATCGTCGTCGATGGGATTCGCGGCGGGGACGCGTGCGGAGAAGCGAGCCTCGAAACGTGCCGAACCCGAGCGGGAACACTCGACTTCGGGGATTTTCTGGTACCCGCGCCGGGGCTTTTCTCCCGCAAGTCGTACGCAGACGGCTATCTTTTCCGGGCGCTGGAGCCGGGCGAGATGCGCATCGGGATGGCGTCGAGCCAGGTCGATTCGCTGGTGCGAGTCTACAAAGTCTTCCCCGACGAATCTTTAGAGCTTCTCGACGAAGACGACAAAACGGGCTTCGGGCGAAACGCCGTGGCCCACTTCACCGCCGAGCGAGGGCAGGAGTATCTGGTGGTCGCGACGAGCTGGGGCGTGGACTACGGGCGCTACCGACTGATCTACCCGGAAGGGCTGACGCTCTTTGAAGATGACCTGAGCGTCGTCGGGCCGCTGGTGACGGAAAGCGGGCGAAAAACTGCGGTACACTTGTCGTCGAGCGCGGCACAATCGCCGCCCCACGGAGAGACGAATTTCGATGGCATTCAAGAAGAACGGAAGCGGGAAGTGGACCCCCGCACTGAGTGAGTTCGGGCTGGGCGAGGCGTTCGGCGCGGGCGTCTGGAACATGGGCACGGGCGGGAGTCGCTTTGCCCCCGCGATGCGCCCTGCGCTCTCGCTGGAAGACACACTGATCGGGCTGAAAGACGCGGGCTGCTCGCATGTCGAGTTCCACGACACCGAGGCCGAACCCGCCGACGCAGTGGAGATCATGAAGGCCGTCAACAACGCCGGTATGAAGGTCTCGATGTGTACCGCCAACCTGTTCAAGCGCGGCCCGGAGTTCGCTATCGGGAACCTGGGCGCACCGGTCGAGCACACCCGCAAGGAAGCCATTCGCCGGACCAAAGAATATATTTCCACGGGCATCGACATTTTCAAGTCCGAGGTCTACGTCTACTGGAACAGCTCCAACGGCTTCGGCGGCCCGCTGATGGTGAACTACCAGGACTGCTACGCCCAGACCGCAGAATCTCTCGACGAAATTGTGGGTTGGATGCTGAAAACCTACGGCCCCGAGAAATCGATCCCGATCTGTATCGAGCCGAAGCCCAACGAGCCGGTCAACTGGGGAGTCCCGGCGGATTGCGGCGAGACGCTCGCGATCATCGCCCGGATGGACGCGGCGCATCAGGCGTTTGTCGGCACCAACATCGAGACGTGTCACTCGCACATGGCGGGCAAGCGCTTCGCCGCCGAGATCGGTCTCGCGGCGGCGCTGGACAAGGCCTGGTACATCCACCTCAACAGCGGCACCGGCCTCAAGTACGACGAAGACCTGGCCTTCGGCGACAACGACTTCGGGGTCGCCGTGGAAACTGTCTGGACGCTTCAGGAAATCGGCTACAAGCATGTCGTCGGGATCGACTGCCAGCCGCTCGCCACCGACACGCCCGACCAGCAGAACGCCTCGGTCAAGCGCTCAGTGAAGAACTTTTTGCGCGCCCAGGAAGTCTGCAAGCGCATCGACGCTGCCGAGCTGAACGCCCTGCGCACCTCGGGAGACCGTGCGGGCCTCTCCGACCTCTTCGCCCGCGTCGTCAGCGGCACGAAGTAGCCGTAAAACCCACGGGGCCGGGAATCTCCCCGGCCCCAACCGACAACGAAGTGAGTGAGTCATGGAAACGCTTCTGCTAACGCGAGAAGAAGTCGGGCGACGCGCCCTTCAGCTCTACGAAGAGTCGATTCGCACCGAGGTCGAAACCCCAGAAAACATCGGTAAGATGATCATCATCGACATCGAGACCAGACACTGGGCCATCGACGCCCTCGGTTTCGACTCCGCCACAGAGCTACGTCAGAAAAACCCCAACGCACGGCTTTTCGGCATCCGCATCGGTTACAACGTCGCCGCCTCGCTCGGAGGCATTCTGCAGAAAGTCGCCTGAATGCCATACGGACGCGTTGAAAACCGACATGCGCTTATCGAAGTCACTTTTGATCTTCCTGATGGAAATTTATCTGTCGAGTTTGTTATCGACACCGGCTTTACGGACTCTCTCTGCTTACCTCAAACTGCTGTCGAAGCCATGAATTTGCCTTTTCAGTTCGACTTTCCCGCCACGCTCGCAGACGGGAGCGTCGTGATGCTACCTGTCCATGAAGCCCATATTCTCTGGGACAACTCTACGCAACGCGTTCACGTTCTTGCAACCGGGAATCGGCCCTTGATCGGGACAGCATTGCTGGATGGCTTTGAGCTAACCATTCCCTTTCGTGAAAACGCACGTGTCTCTTTGAAGAAGCTATGAATATTCTTGAGGCGAGTTTTGTGGTGCGCAACTTACCCGCCATGCGTACTTTCTACGCGAAAACGCTCGGGCTGGGGGTTCGCCGAACGTCCGAGGACGAATTCTGCGTCCAGGCGGGCACAAGCCAGTTGAGTTTCACCCACGCACCCGACGTTTCGGGCGTCTATCATCTGGCGTTCAATATTCCCGAGAACCAGTTTGAGCGTGGCTTGCAATGGCTTCGGGAGCGCACGGAGCTTCTTTGTGGCGCAAACGGGCAGACTGTTTTTCCGTTTGAGAGCTGGGACGCCCATGCCGCGTACTTCACCGACCCCGACGGCAACATTTTAGAGCTGATTGCGCGGCACTCGCTTGTCTCCAGCCAGAGGGAAAGCTTTGAGATTCTTTCGCTGAGCGAGGTCGGGGTTTCTGTGGACAATGTGGACACCGAGGCCGAGCGCCTGGGCCTGCTCGACTATAAAAATCGCTCCGAGAGCTTCCGGCCTGTGGGCGACGAAGAGGGCTTGCTGATCCTGGTGAAGACCGGGCGCATCTGGTGGCCGACCGAGAGCGCCGTGGCCGCCCCGCTGCCGCTGGAGCTTACCCTCTCGACCGGCGAGCTGATGTATCCAGGATAGAATGCTCTCGGCGTGAGCGACGACAAGAAAACGATTCGTTGGTGCCTGATCGCGCTGGTGCTGATCGGGCTGGTGCGACTTCTCTCTCTCGGGGCGTACCCGCTGATGGACAACACCGAGTCGCGCTACGCCGAGATCGGGCGGGTGATGGCGAGCACGGGCGACTGGATCACGCCGCGCCTGACCGATGGACGCCCGTTCTGGGCCAAGCCCCCGCTCTCGACCTGGCTCACGGCGGCCTCGCTCAAGACCTTCGGGGTCAACGAATTCGCGGCCCGCTTTCCCTATTTTTTGCTGGCCGGAGCGCTTTTATTTCTGACGTTCAAGCTCGCCGAGAAGCTCACGGATAGAAGAACGGCTTGGCTCTCGGTCGCGATTTTAGGGACATCGGCGCTACTTTTTATCAGTGCGGGTGCCGTGATGACCGACATGGCAATGGTGCTGGGAACCACGCTGACGTTCGTCGGGTTCTGGCGCAGCCAGAGCGAGAAAAGCACGCTCTGGGGCATGGCGGCGTTCTTCGGGGCGGGGCTGGCGCTGCTCGGCAAAGGCCCGGTCGGGCTGGTGCTGCTCGGGCTTCCGATTCTCGCCTGGTGCGCTCTTCGGAGAGATTTCCACCCGCTCGGAAAGCTGCCCTGGCTTCTGGGCGTCCCGATTCTGTGTCTTACGGCGCTGCCCTGGTATTTTCTCGCCGAGAAAAAAACGCCGGGCTTTTTAAATTATTTTCTGATCGGTGAGCATGTGATGCGGTTCATCAAACCTGGCTGGACCGGGGATTTGTACGGCACAGCGCATGTCCAGCCGAAGGGAATGATCTGGCTTTACGGGCTGGGAGCCGCGCTTCCCTGGTCTTTTGTAGCCTTGTTTCAAGCAATTAAGCAAAGAGAGTCTTTAAAATCTAAAATTAAATCTCCGGACGTCTTGTATTTAGTTTGCTGGGCACTGACTCCCTTGATTTTCTTCACGCTATCGGGAAATATTCTGTATACCTACGTTCTGCCCGGACTTCCGGCGTTTGCGATTCTGCTGGCGCACGGACTACGGCGCAACTCTGAAAGAGCCGCGCGGGGCGCGGCGCTGACAGCGCTGGTCACGGGAATTTTAATTTTTGTGGCACTGGGCCTACTGAATGCAGGCAAGATTCCCATCTCGTCGGACAGGGCGCTGATCCGGGCAGCCCGGCCCACGGCGCAAAAGCCGCTGCACTTTCTGGAAAAACCTAAGGACTCGGCCTGGTTCTACGCAGAGGGCAAGAATGTTCGCTTCGGGGAAACGCCCGGCCCGGACGTGCGCTATCTGGTGAGCGAGAAACCGCTCCCGCCAAAGCTGGCGGCAGAATTTGTGGAAGAAAAACGCTTTCGGAAAAAAACGCTGTATCGGCGGCGGTAGAATAAGAGCGATGAAAGTGCTTCTGGCCGGACCGCGCGGGTTCTGTGCGGGCGTCGTGCGGGCGGTGGAGATCGTCGAGACGGCGCTGGAGGTCTTCGGTGCGCCGCTCTACGTGCGCCATGAGATCGTCCACAACAAGGTCGTCGTGGAGCGCCTGGAGCAAAAAGGCGCGATCTTCACCGACGACCTGAGCGACGTTCCCGAGGGCGCTAACTTGATTTTCTCGGCGCATGGCGTCTCCCCGGCAGTCCGCGCCGAGGCTGCGGCCCGAAAGCTCAAGGTGATCGACGGAACCTGCCCGCTCGTGACTAAAATCCACCTCGAAGTCCATAGGTTTTTAAAACGGGGCTACGGAATTTTCTACATCGGGCACAAGGGCCATGTCGAAGCCGAGGGGACGCTGGGTCAGGCTCCGGGAAAGCTAACCCTGGTCTGCGACGAGTCCGAGGTCGCCGGGCTGGTCAAACCGGTGGGCGAGAAATTAATCTATCTGACCCAGACCACGCTCTCGCTCGATGAGACCGCCGGAATCGTCAGTGCGCTAAAACGGCGCTTCCCCCGGCTGGAAGATCCGCCCGGCTCGGACATTTGCTACGCGACCCAGAACCGCCAGGATGCCGTCAAGAAGCTGGCCCAGGTCGCCGACACGATCTTTGTGGTCGGCTCGGTGACGTCCAGCAACTCCAAAAGCCTGCGCCAGGTCGCCGAGGGCCACGGCACGCGCAGCTTTCTGATCGATGGCCCGAGCGAAATCACGCCCGAGCTGCTCACAAAAGCAACAAATATCGGGGTCACGGCGGGGGCGTCCGCGCCGGAAGATCTGGTTCAGGCCGTGGTCGCCAGAATTCGGGCACTCGGCGGCGGCGAAAGCGTCGTCCCGCTGGAAGATTTTATTGCTTTAGAAGAAGACGTCACCTTTCGGCTTCCGCCCGGCCTGACAAAGCTCAAAATGGCTACAAGCGACATTTAATATCGCATCGCGACCTCGTTGGAAGAGGAGATATGAACCCTCTTTCGGGGCGTAGCTTTTACCGTCGAATAAATTCGCGGCTACAATCACAAATTCGACCTGCACCTCGCAAGCTCGGTTTGTCGAATAGACTGATTCGACGAGGAAAGCTCGCTTTCTGAAGGTTGAATTTGTTTTCTTAGCCGCGAATTTATTCGACGGCGCATGGACACAAAATCCAAATGCGTTTGCCCTGGAGGAACAAGCGAGGAGATGGTTTCTACGAAGATAAGTGATAAAATAGCGGGGCTGATTCCGTGCCCACATTCCTTGCGACTCTTAAAAACTTAGACCCCCGGCAGGCGATGCTCGGCCTGGTCGATATTCTGGTGGTCGCGTACCTGATCTACAAGCTGCTTATGCTCGCGCGCGGGCGACGGGCGTGGCAGATTCTCATCGGAATCGGGGTATTTTTTCTGATGCTCTGGGGGTCGGAGCGGGTCGGGCTGGTGACGCTGCACTGGCTTCTTCGGCAGGTGACTCCCCTCGGGCCGGTGGCGGTGGTCATTCTGCTCTACCCCGAGCTGCGCGAGCTTCTGGAGCGCTGGGGACACCTGGATTTCTGGGGCGGCTCGCTGGTGAAGCCGCGCCAGCAACAGAACGTCACAGGGATGATCGAGTCGATTGTGACGGCGACCACGCTGCTCTCCGCCCGAAAGACCGGGGCGCTGATCGTTCTGGAGCGCGAGACCGGCCTCGACGACGTGATTCTCACCGGCACCCGGCTCGATGCCGCCGTGACGAGCGAGCTTCTCACCACGCTATTCTACGTCGGGACAGCACTTCACGACGGCGCGGCGATTCTCCACGACGGACGGGTGATCGCGGCGGGCTGCACGCTACCTCTAACCACCGAGCCGAACGTCTCGTCCAATGTTCACATGCGTCACCGGGCGGCGATGGGCGTCAGCGAGACCACCGACGCGCTCGTGGTTGTGGTCTCCGAAGAAACCGGGACCATCTCCATTGCGCAGGGCGGCAAACTGCTGCGCGGCCTCAAGCCCGATGTCCTGCGCGAGCGGCTTTTAGAAGCCTTCGGGAAAGGCCCGAGTGCCAGCGGCCCGATGCGCCTGTCATTTCGTCGGCGCGGGGCGGAGAAAACGCCATGAGCTGGCTGCGGCGCAACTTCGGCTACAAGCTACTCGCGCTCGTCGCGGCGGCCCTGCTCTACTTGATTGCCGGGGCGCAACAGCAGAACCGGGTTCCGGTCGAGGTCTTTCTCCAGCCCGAGGTCACCGGGACGCCCGACACGCTGGTGCTGACACGTGCGCCAAAGGGAGAGAGCGTCACCGTCACCGGCCCGGTCTCGCTGATCGAGGCGTTCCGCGCCCAGCCCGTGAAAGCGAGCGTCGATGCACGCGGCGCACAGCCGGGCGTCAACCGACTGCCGCTTCTCTACAACATCCCCGATGCCGTGCGCGGGCGGCTCCAGATCGAAGGCCCACGTGAGATTCGGGCCGAGTTCGAGGCACCGAAAGAAAAAACGCTTCCTGTCGAGGTTCTGTACGAGAACGCCCCCCCGTCGGGCTTCGAGTTCAAGGCTCCAGTCGCGACTCCCCGAAAAGTAAAAGTTGTCGGGCGTGCGGACGCCATCGAGAAAGTCGCCCGGATCGTCGTCTCCCTCGACAACGCCGACGAGACCGGGGCCATCGAGCGCACCGTGGACGCCGTGGCGCAGGACAATCGCGACCGGAGAGTGGAGGGCGTGACGCTCCAGCCCGAGCGGGTGCGGGTACAGCTTTTGCTCCAGAAGACCCCGGCCTCGAAAGCGTTGATTCTCTCGGCCACCCTGACCGGCACGCCCGCGCCGGGCTTCAAAATTGTCGGGTATCGGTTCAGCCCGTCGAGTGTCACCGTCATCGGCGACCAGGTCGTGCTCGCGACGCTCTCCGCGCTCGAAACCCCGATGAGCGTCGAGGGCCTGAAATCCACCACGACCCGGCGCCTCGCGCTCACCGCGCCCGGCGGCACCAGGCTCGCAGGCTCCCCCGCCGTCAGTGTCACCGTCGAGGTCCGCGCCCTGCCCGCCGTCTCCGGCGGACGTATCGCTCCAAGGCCCACGCCGACTCCGAACCCCACGCCCACTCCGAAAGCACCATGAGAAAACACTTTGGCACCGATGGCGTCCGTGGCATCGCCAACACCGAGCTGACGGTCGAGACCGCGCTCGCGCTGGGAGCCGCCACCGCGCTTGTCTTTGGAACCGAGAAAGAGCTAATCGTGGGCCGCGACCCGAGGCGCTCGGGCGATCTTTTAGAGGCCGCGTTCACGGCGGGTGCGCTCAGCCAGGGCGCGAACGTTGCGAGCCTCGGCGTGATCCCGACTCCCGGCGTGAGTTTCCACACCCGGATGCGCGGAGCCGCCGCAGGCATCGTGATCTCCGCCAGCCACAACCCGATGGCCGACAACGGCATCAAGTTCTTCGGCCTCGACGGCAAGAAACTCTCCGACGAAACCGAGCTGGCCCTCGAAGCCGCACTCGAAACCTGGGCGCAAAAGCCCCGTCCGAGCGGCGCGGGCGTGGGCCGAAAGATCGAGATCGACGACCCTCTCGAAGACTATAGCCACTTTCTTGCCCTGACGCTGGGGGAGAACACGCTGCGCGGGCTGAAGATCGTCGTCGATGGCGCAAACGGCGCGGCAAGCACGCTCGCTCCGCTCTTTCTGGCCCGGCTCGGAGCCGAGGTAGTTCCGATTGCGTGCGAGCCGGACGGCTTAAATATCAACGATGGCGTCGGCTCGACGCACCCGGCGGGAATGCTCAAAGCTGTTCGGGAAAACAAGGCCGATCTGGGCGTCAGCTTCGACGGCGACGCCGACCGGGCGATGCTCGGCGACTCGCAAGGTCGGCTCTTCGACGGCGACCGGATGCTGTGTACGGGCGGCCTGTGGCTCAAAGAAAAAAATAAACTTCCCGGAAATGTCGTGGTGGGCACGGTGATGAGCAACCTCGGGCTGGAGAAAGCCCTGAAAGACGCCGGAATTACTCTGGAGCGAGCCGCTGTGGGAGATCGCTACGTCACGGAATTACTGGATAAAACCGGTGCGGCGCTCGGCGGCGAGCAGAGCGGCCACATGCTCTTCCCCCAGGTCTCGCCCGCAGGCGACGGGCTTCTCACCCTGCTCCAGATGCTCAGAATCGTCTTAGAATCGGGTAAATCGCTCTCCGAGTGGCACGATGCCATGAGCGAGTTTCCCCAGAAGCTCATCAACGTCAAAGTCCGCGAGAAAGACGGCTGGGAGTCCGACCCGCAGATCACGGCGGCGATTGCACGGGCCGAGGCCGAACTCGTCGGGCGCGGGCGGCTACTGGTGCGGCCCTCGGGGACGGAAAAATTAATCCGGGTCATGGCCGAGGCCGAGACCCAGGCACTCGTGGACGACGCGGTAGACAGCGTCGTTCTCGCCGTCCAGAAAGCACGCGGCCTGTGAACGCCATTGCCCCTAACCCCGATAACGGGGAACCAAACAAGGAGTTTTCTTTATCGGGTCCCCCATTATTGGGGTTAGGGGAAACCGGAGACTCCGACCTGATCGCGGCGTTTTTAGAAGGGCGCGGGGAGAAGACGGCGCGGGCGTACCGGCAGGACCTCGCCGACTTCGCTCGCTTCGCCACCGCGCCCGATGCACCGACGGCGTGCGGCTGGCTGCTCTCGCGCGGGCACGGGGGAGCGAACCGGCTGGGCCTGGCGTACCGGGCCTACCTGCGCGAGAAAAAGCTCTCCCCGGCCACGATCAACCGGCGGCTGGCGGCGCTGCGCTCGCTCACGAAGCTGGCGCGGCTGATCGGGGTCATCGACTGGGCGCTCGAAGTGCCGAACCTGCCGAGCGAAGCCTACCGCGACACACGCGGACCGGGCGTCGAGACCGTCCGCGCGATGCTGGACGGAGCCGACTCGCCCCGTGAGCGTGCCCTGCTCCACCTCCTGTACGACCTGGGGCTGCGCCGCGCCGAGGTCGTCGCGCTGGATTTGTCTGACCTGGAGCTTTCCCGGCAGACCGTCTGGGTGAAGGGCAAGGGACGGCTGGAGAAATCCCCGCTGAGCCTCCCGCCCGCCGCATGCGAGGCGCTGGGTTCATGGGTTTCGCAGCGAGGCGAGGCTCCTGGCCCGCTGTTTCTCAACTTCGACCGCGCGGGCAAAGGAGCCGAGCAGCGCCTGAGCGCCACCAGCCTGTACCGCCTCGTGCGGGCGCGGGCCGAGGGCGTCGGCGCGAGCGCGACCCCGCACGGCCTGCGCCACACCGCCATCACCGAGGCATGCAAGGCCGCCGCAAGCGCGGGAATCGGGCTGGAAGAAGTGATGGACTTCTCCCGCCATCGCAACGTCAGCACGTTGCTACGTTATCGAGATCGAGAGCGCAACGTCCAGGGTCGGCTCGCACAATTAGTCAGCGAAGCAGGAAAATAAAATAATTCACCTTCTCTGTCCGCGAAGGCGGACATTCTTACCGAGCCGCGAATTTAACGCTTGTTGTGAATTGGAAATGGAAGGTGGCCTGCGGTAGATTAGGAGCATTCCCGACCAAAGGAGCGCTCCGCTCATGCTCTGCATAGACACCTTCCTGACGACATTGTACTTCAACGTCGATGAG
>JANLTX010000012.1:0-8283 GCA_031363095.1 Armatimonadota bacterium
TCTCCTTCAAGGTGATTCGAAAGATTAGTACATGTATAATTATTCGGTGTGGCAATCAGGTATTCGATGTACTGACGTTTGTTCATAAAAGAGGATACCCCGAAAATGGGCGAGAAATCAAATCAAGCGAAAGTCCTGATAAAATTAAAACGGGATTGTAAACACCCCAATCGTTTTCACTTGCTCCTTGACTGAAAGGAACTGTTAGTAAAAAACCTCCACTGCCTGAATAAATAACAGTTCCACCAGAAAAACTGGTTTTGTAGTGCCCTGCAAAGCAGCAATTCATGAAGAAAGCAGGAATTATTAGTAATCCTACGAGCAGAAATGTTCTCAATGACCTCATCAATTTTTCTCCTGAAGATGCCGTTAAACTGTCGTTTTCAACCGAAAATAATTTTATCGCAACGGTCAGCTACTTGTCAAATTGCGCAACTGCAGCCTCCCAAGCCCGGTGTCGCAAGCGTTTTACTTTTCCCGCTCCGCCGCCGAGGTGGCGGAGGAGCCACTCCCTTGGCTTGAAGATCGCATGGTGGATGAGTCGAATCAGGTACCCGGCTGAGGTCGATAAAGCTCAGCCTTGCCAGAACATGGTCGGTCTTCAATCGCGCCTATTGTAGCCGAGGGATTGGAAATCCCTCGCTGGGGGCGCAAGCGCCGAACGTCCTTCGGGCGAAATCGGGGCGAGTTGCAGGCTCTGGAAATCTGCGATATAGTTTTGTTCGCTTCGTGGGGGATTAGCTCAGCTGGGAGAGCGCTTCAATGGCATTGAAGAGGTCAGCGGTTCGATCCCGCTATCCTCCACTAAATATCGGGAACGGACGGCCTGGGCCGTCCGTTTTTGCTTTCTAAATGTCCACAGCGATCTATTGGTTCCGCCGCGCCCTCCGCCTCGATGACAATCACGGTCTTCTGGAGGCTCTGTCTCACTTTGAGCAAGTTGTGCCGGTTTTTATTCTCGATCCGGCGATTCTGACCCGCCCGGATACCGGGAAAGCGCGAGTTCGGTTTCTCTTCGAAGGGCTGAGCGCACTCGACGCCGATCTTCGGACGCTGGGCGGGCGATTGATTCTTCGGCACGGCGATCCGACTGCTGTTTTGCCCGAATTAATCAAAGAATGCGGCGCAACCGCGCTATTTCATGCCCGCGAGCACGAGCCATACGGCGTCCTTCGCGACGAAGCCGTGAGAGCCGCGCTGGAAATCGAAATTATCTCGCACGAAGATCATTTGCTGATCTCGCCCGATCAGATATTTACGAAAACAGGGGGCGTCTACACGGTTTTTTCGCCGTACAAGAAGAACTGGCTGGAGCAGACAACGATCCCGCCCGCGCTGCCCGCACCCGAGCGCGTGCGTGTGCCCGAGGGTATTTTCTCCGAGCCGCTCCCGCTGCCTGAGGCGCACTGGCCGCAGGCGACGGTCTTCGGCGGCGAGCACGAAGCACGCAAGCTTCTCGATACGTTTTTAGAATCTGGCGCGAGAGTTTATGACACGGGGCGCGAGCTGCCCGGAGTCGAGGGGACCAGCAGGCTCTCGGCGCACCTGCGCTTCGGGATGCTCTCTGTACGGCGCTTCTACCACGCTCTTCGCGAGGTTCGGGCGGCGCTGCCCGCTACGCAGCGCAACGGGGTCAGCACCGTGATCTCCGAGCTGATCTGGCGCGATTTCTACGCGCAGGTGCTCTTTCACTTTCCCCACGCCGCCACCGGGAGCTTCAAGCGAGAACTTGATACAATACCCTGGCAAAACGACCCGGAGCTTTTCGAGTCCTGGAAAGCGGGCCGCACGGGCTACCCGATTGTCGATGCCGCGATGCGCCAGCTTCAGGGCGAGGGCTGGATGCACAACCGCGCCCGAATGATCGTGGCGTCGTTTTTGACCAAGGACTTGCTCATCGACTGGCGCTGGGGAGAAAGCTACTTCATGGAAATGCTCGTGGACGGCGACATGGCCGCAAACAATGGCGGCTGGCAGTGGGCGGCGAGCACGGGCACGGACGCCCAGCCGTACTTTCGGATCTTCAACCCGACCAGCCAGGGCGAGAAGTTCGACCCGGACGGCGCGTACGTGCGGCGCTGGGTTCCCGAGCTTGCCCGAGTTCCGGCCAAAGCCATTCACGCACCGTGGACGCTCTCGCCCGCCGAGCGAAGCTATCTCGGGGCGGACGCGTATCCTGCGCCCGTCGTGGAGCATTCGGTCCAGCGCGAGAAAGCCCTGGCGCTCTACAAGGCGGCCCGCGAGTGAACCTGCTCGCTAAGTTTTGCCCCCTGACCCCCGGTAACGGGGGGACGCGCTTGTCTCCCCCATTACTGGGGGCTGGGGGGCAGAATAAAGTAGGGGGAGGAATGCTCATGCTGCTTCTTCTTGCCGTGCCCGCGCTGGCGCAGAAGCCCGATGCCCAGGTGCTGATCGCGCCGGGGCTGCCGGGGCGCTGGCAAGTCTCGGTCGTGCTCCAGCGCGATGAGTCCAAAGAGAAGCTAAGCGAGCGCCTGAAAACCCTCACCATACTCTTGCCGGGCAAGGTCGGAGCCATCGAGACCACCCGGCGCGCCGCCGGACCCGTGACGTTCTCGACCCTGAGCTATGTCACGGCAGCCGAGCTGGTCAACGCGCGGGGCGACATGGCCGTCGTGCCGTTTGTCGTCGCGCTTCGGGATATGGACCGGGTCCAGGTGACCTACATGACCCCCGAGAAGTTTTCCTACAACGGAGTGCGTCAGTTTACCGACAATGGAGTGAGCCTCTCCGTGGACAGCCAGCCCGGAGCGCTCAGCTACCTCGCCGAGATCAAGAACCACCAGGTCACCAGCTTCCAGCCGCCTGCCATCGTGGAGGCCGCCGCGCCCGCTCCGAAGGCCGCGCCGCTGCCGTGGGGGAGGATTCTCGGGGTCGGACTGGTAATATTGCTGGCAGTGGGCGCGATGCTGGTGACCTTTGGACTTCTCCAGAGGCGCGGCGGACGCTGAGAGATAGGGAAGGGACTTTTTTCGTGATCGACATCAAGGATCTGATCCGTACCGCCAATGAGCTGAAGGCGTCGGACGTCTTCATCAAGCACGACTCGCCGCCGTGTATGCGCCTGCACGGGCGCATCGTGCGCTACGAGGGGCTGCCCGTGCTGACCCCCGAGGACACGCGGCGGATGGCCTACGCGGTCATGAACCACGAGCAGATCGGGCGCTTCGAGCATCGCCACGAGATGGACCTGGCGTTCGAGGTGGACGGCCTGGTGCGGATTCGCTGCAACATCTACATGCAACGCGGCGCTATCGGGCTGGTGAACCGGCTCGTGCCGCTCAAGATCTTCACCCTGGAACAACTGGGTCAGCCGCCGTCGGTGGGAGAGCTGACCAAGAACCGCTCCGGTCTGGTGCTGGTGACCGGTCCGACGGGTTCGGGCAAGTCTACGACGCTCGCGGCGATGGTCAACAAGATCAACGAGGAGCAAAGTAAGAACATTGTCACGATTGAAGACCCGATTGAGTTCGTTCACCCCGATAAAGGGTGTATTCTGTCGCAGCGCGAGGTCGGGCTGGACACCGATTCGTTCTCCGATGCGCTGAAGTACGTTCTTCGGCAGAACCCGGATATTATTCTGATCGGTGAGATCCGCGATGTCGAGACGGTTTCTATCTGTCTCCAGGCTGCGGAGACGGGCCACCTTGTGTTCGGGACGCTTCACACGGCGAGTGCGGCAGAGACTCTGGACCGTTTGATCAACATGTTCTCGCCGGAAGACAAGCCCTTGCTCTGTCTGCGCCTTTCCAACGTCGTGCGGGGCGTCGTGGCGCAGAAGCTCCTGCCGCGCGTGGACACGGTGGGCCGGGTGGCTGCCGTGGAGATCATGATCGCGACCCCGACGATTGCCAAATTGATCGAGGAAGGCCGGGTCGGGAACCTCTACAACGCGATCAGCGAGGGCGGTTTCTGGGGCATGCAGACGATGAACCAGTGCCTGACGCGCTACTTCAAAGCGGGGATTATCTCCGAGGAAGACGCGCTCAACGCCGCCGGAAACCTGACCGAGCTTCGCCAGATGATCCGCCGTCCGGGGTAACGTGGGTTGCGGGTCCGTAAACGAACCCTTTTAGTTTGCCCCCCGGCCCCTAGTAATGGGGGGACTGGGCGGTGTTTTGTCGGGACCGGCATCTTCTCCCCCATTACTGGGGGCCGGGGGGCAAACTAAAAGGGCCGAAGGGCTTTTCTATTTGGCTTTGATGCCGATCTTTTCCAGAAGCTGGGGTCTCTCTTTGAGCGCCCTCCGTGCGTAGATGCGGAGCTTCATCACCTCGCTGTCCAGAGAGTCCAGGGCGTCTTTCTGGGTGGGAGTCAGGTCTTGCGCGGTGCCTTTCGCCTGCACTGCCGCTGCGTGTGCGCTCCGAAAGTTCGTGATCTTTTCTCGTTCCCGCAAGAGCTGCTGGTCGTCGTAGCCCACCTCGGCGAGTTTTGCTTTAATCTCGGGTGGAGCGCTGAGCGCACCATCGAAGAGCTTGTCGGCATAGAGCAAAAACGCGGGAACCGCGTAGGGCGCGATGCCTTTGGTGAGTCCGAGTGTCTCTCTCTCGGCGGCGGTTAGCTCCAGCCGGGCGGCGGTGGAAAGATCGGCGGCAGCGGTGCGGGCGATCCTCTGGCTTGCCTCGGATTCATCGACCAGTGTCCGGTAGCTCGCACGTCCGCTCTGGCTCTCGACGATAGCGGTCCGAGTTACCCCGAGCTGCGTCTCGATCTTCTCGATGCGTGCCGCGTTGTAGTTGAACCGTGCCATGGCACTCTGGATGTCGGGGTCGGCTTTCCAGCCCGCGACGGCGAGGTCCGCACGCTCCAGTACGATGTCGATGTTGTAGATCGTGTAGATCTTTGGCTTTTTCTTGATGATCACGGTGACGGGTGGGCCTACCACGCCATCTGTCTCAATTATCTCGTTATCCATTTTGGAAATCTCACTGTTTGTCTCGCGCGTTACGTGCTCTGTCTGGCACGTTTCACTGTCGGTGGTATCAATATTGTTGTCAGTTCCGATTATCTCGTTGTCTGGCTCGGCATTAAAAATACCGGTCTATTAAAAGCGCCCCTCCGGGGCGGCGGTCTCGTGGTTGGTCTTGCTCATCTCACTGTCTCTCTGGCAATTCTTACTATCGGTCTCAGGACAAACACCATCCATTCCAGGACGAACACCATCCATTCCAGGACGATGAACGTCCGGCTATGGAGCCTTTGGCTGTCTCACTGCGTTCGAGGGTTTTAGTGCAGTGGAATGGTGATGCGTTCGATGCTCCGTTGTCTATTGGACACCTTACACGGGCTTCGGGTTGGTGTCCTGTGGGTTTACTCCAAGCGCCTGGAGATACCCGGAAAACAACTCGTGCACAGGATGACCTTTCAGCGCCTCTCCCGCACCTGA
The DNA here is from genome assembly GCA_031363095.1 of Armatimonadota bacterium. Lineage (GTDB taxonomy): Bacteria > Armatimonadota > Armatimonadia > Armatimonadales > Armatimonadaceae > JANLTX01. Next base: position 5,405 of record JANLTX010000012.1, read on the forward strand.
CAACTGCGTAGCAGACGTTATCCAACCGCCAAGCAGCCCACAGACGCTCGCACTGATGGTTTTGTAGAGTAGCGGTACGTACGCCTTCATACAGGCAGTGTACCTCTCTGCACCCATCCCCCTGCCCCCTTCCCTCACGTTTTCCCGACTTCGTCGGCGCGAGGGAAGGGGGTGCCTGAGGGGTGAAGGCGGGGGACTGGGTGCGGGACAGACGCGCTCCTACCCGAGCGACGCGAGGGCTTCGATGGTGGACTCGCTACGAGGGTCGGCTTTCTGGGCTTTGATCAGCGTCTCGCGGGCCTCGGCAAGCTTTCCACGGAGCGCCTGCCAGATTCCCAGGAGCGTCAGAAGCTCGGCGCGTTGCTCGGTCGTGAGCTTCCCTTTGCGGTCCAGGTCCGCCAGGCGCGTTAAAATCGGCGTCGTGGCATCGGGCTGGTTCTCCTGGAGCAAGAACGCTGCAAGCCCCATGCTGCACAGGTAGTCCTCGGGGTCGCTCTGGAGCGCCGCTGAGAGCTGGAGTTGTGCCCCGTCTTTCTTGCCCTGCTTCAGGAGAGCTTTTGCCAGAATAAAGCGGTTGCGCGGGGAGTCATCGGTCTGGATTCGCTCCTGATAGAGCGTAACAATAGAGTCGAAGCGCCCGGACGTTAGATATGCCAGTGTCAGCAGGTCGAGCGAGCGGGCGGTGAGCGCGCGCAGGCCGGATGCCCGCTTGAGATAGCTCTCCATCTTCTCGGTCTGGCCGCGCAGGAACGCCAGAATTCCCATTCCCTCGCAAGCCGCCGCTTGAATGCCCTTGTCCGGGCTGGCCGTGAGTTCCGAGAGCCGTAGCATCGCCTCGATCACGGGAGCCTGAGCGCCCTGCGGGAGCTTCTTCCACGACGCCTCGGTGCCGACTTCTTCGATCTCGTCGCCCTTTTCGAGCACGATCCAGAAACACTCCATCGCGGCGGTGGCGGTGATCGTCTCCGGGGAGTCGGTAGCCAGCCTCCGTGCCTTGCGCAGGTCCGCCACGACCTCGGGCGCGAGTACCCGCTTCATCGTCTCCGGCCCGCCACTGTCCTTGCCCGCTGTCAGGACCGCCAGAAGCCCGCTCGTGCCGCCCTCGCTCAGCATCCGGGCCGACGCCCGCGCGAGATACGGCTCTGGCTCCGAGGTTCCGCTGAGCACGGCCCGGTCGTAGCACTGCCTTGCCTGCTCGCTGAGCCGCCTGGCTTCACTCAAGGTCGCCGGACTGAGCTTCTGGAGCTTGTCTTTCAGCTCCGCCTGGCTCCGGACGCTCTGAAGAACCTGAAGCTCGTCGGGGGAGAGCGCGAGAAGCTTTCCGGCTTTGGCATCGAGCAGCTCTCCGAGCGCGACCCAGGCCCGCCATTCTTTGGGCGTCAGCCGCGTGGCGCTTCGGAGCACGGCCTCGGCCTCGGCGAGTCGTCCCAGGGCCTGATAGCACTCCCCAAGACGTGCCTGGAGCCGTCCATCTTCGGGCCGACCCGCAAGCGCTTTCTCCAAAACGCTTGCGGCTTTCTGAAACGCTTCTTTCGAGCGGTCTGCCTCGCCGGACTCGGCAAACATCATCCCGAGCCGCTGCCAGCGCGTCGCGTCGGAGGGAGCTGTCTTCAGTTCCTGTTCCAGCCTGGTGATCTGCGGGGGCAGGTCGCGCGCATCCCCGAGCCGTACGGTCCGCGACGAGAACCCGAAGTCCGCGCCGATGGGAACGGTCGGGAGCATCGCTGCCTTGCGGAGCCGAACCAGATCGACTCCCTGCGCATGGGCGGGAGTAAGAACGACGAGAGCAACGCTGAGCGCAAAAAACGAGCGGTTCATAGCTCCAGTATACGGCGTTTGCCTCGCAAGTTCTGCCCCTGATTAGCATTGAACCCACCCTTGCCCTCCCTTTGCGGCAAAGGGAGGGCAGGGTGGGTTCGGGTGGGTTCAATGCTTTAGCTGTAAAAAACAAAAAAGCCCCTCTCCAAGTTTTGGAGAGGGGCGGGGTGAGGCTACTTTCGGCGACGGCGCAGGCCGAAACCGAGCAAACCCAGACTGGCGAGAGCGAGAGTGCCCGGCTCGGGGACGGCGGCTCCCGTGATGATACTTGTCCACGTTGCGTTGGCATCGGCGGGCGAGGGTGCTCCGCCGGTGTAGGTCACCGTAACGTTCGAGTTGTACGTTGCTGGCGCAAGGCTGAACGACGCTGTACTGGTGAAGATGGTCGCCGTCACCGAGGCCCCGGCTCCGAGAGTGGTGCCGTCGAGGTTGGTGAAGTAGAGCGTGTCGTCGGCGGTAAGGCCCGTTGGTAGCCCCGACAACGCGATCCCCGCAAAGGTGAGCGTGGTCGCGCCCGTGTTGAGAAACGTCGCGGACCAGGCCGGGGCGGTAGCTCCCTGAGCATAGGTCTGTGTTGAGGGACTGAGAGTGAATTGTAGCTGGGCGCGTGCCGGAGCGGCGGCGAGTGCCACCGCTCCGATCAGCCCCAGCGTCCAGGCGATTTGACGCATGTTTATCTTTCTTCTACCTTTTTAACTTTCTTCCAAATTGCTTTCCGGCGCTACGGAGGGGTGACTCTCGCTGCGCTGGAGAACGTGTTCCCGGTGTAGTCCCCGGTGACTCTGTGAACGACGGGAGTTCCTGAGGTTGCGGACGCGAGCGGGAAGTCGATGTTGACCACGGCACTGCCACCTGCGGCGATGGTTCCCACCGAGATAGGAACTACCGTGGACGTGTTTGTGCCGCCGAGCCTTGAGGTGAGAACCCGGACACTGGTTGCACTGGAGCCGCCGGTGTTGGTGACGGTGAGTGCGACTCGCCAGGCGGACCCGGTGTTGGTGATGACTCTGGAGAATCCAAGCACGGGCTGAGCGGCAACGACGTTGATGGCGTTGTTGATG
>JANLTX010000024.1:0-40538 GCA_031363095.1 Armatimonadota bacterium
TTTCATCGTCCTGGGAATTCGGACGTTTCATCGTCCTGGGAATTCGGACGTTTCATCGTCCTGGGAATTCGGACGTTTCATCGTCCTGGGAATTCGGACGTTTCATCGTCCTGGGAATTCGGACGATTTTCGTCTTTGGAAACAAAAAATTATGGACAACCCTGACGACGAGCCGCTGCGCACGGGCGAAGACTACGCCCACGACGACTGCTCGGGCGCGGTCTGGCACAACTGGCGCTATGTCCGCTGTCGGTTCATCGGGGCGGATTTCTCGGAAGCCGTGCTGGGCGGCTGCCAGTTCGAGGAGTGCGACTTCTCCGGTGCGAAGTTCAACGCCGCCGCGCTCACCCGTTGCGCTTTGACCAACTGCAAGTTCGCCGGGGCGAATTTCTTTGTCGCGACCCTCAATCGCTGCCGATTTTTAGGCGCGGACTTCGCTGACGCCGATCTCGGGGGGCTGACGCTGACCGAGTGCGACCTGAGCTTTGCCCATCTGCGCCATCAGAACCTCACGAAATTCAAATTGCGCGGCACCAAGCTCGAAGGGGTCGAACTCTATGGAGCCGATCTCACCGACGCCGACCTGCGCGACTGCGACCTGCGCGGCGCAAACCTCGCTCACACCGTTCTCACAAAAACCGACCTGCGCGGCGCGAACCTGGAGCGCGTGGACTTTCGGGCCATGACGCTGGACAAAACAAAGCTCGATATCGCCCAGGCTGTGCTTCTGGCGCAGTGCCTCGGCGCAGAGATCTCCTGACGAAATGGACAAAAGCCCTCGCGCCGGGTGGCACGAGGGCTTGTCTCTCTTTTCTACCGTTTTTTGTTTACTTGCGGCGGCGCAGCAGGCCCGCCAGCGGGGCTGCGAGGCCGATCAGCGCAAGGCTGCCCGGCTCCGGCGCGACGCTCGGGGCGGTGAACGAGAGGTCGTCCACCACGAAGTCATTGCCGTTGTTGATCAGGTTCGCATCGAACAATCGGATGTTGGCAACCGTATTGGCACCCGAGTTCCAGGTCGTCGTGAACTGGGTCCAGGCACCGGCGGTCGCGCCGACATTGAAGCCTGCGCCGACAGCGCCGTTGTTGATCGAGAGCGAGATGATCGCCGGACTCGGGTCCGGGGTGATCAGGGCGCTGGCAAACCAGCCGGAGAACGTGTAGTTCGTGTTCTGCGTCACGCCGATGTTCTGTCCCCAGAAGTAGGTGTTGGGGGTAGTCGCACCGTTGACGACCTGCATCAGGCCAGTGCCTGTGGTGTGGTCGCCGAAGGTCTGCCCGAAGACCGGGTTGAACTGGAGCGTGTTGCTGTAGACGTTGTAGAAACCGGGACCGTCCGGGCCGGGTGGGAACGGAGTGCTGACGCCATACTGGGTCAGAAAGCCGGTGTTGCCTGCTGAAAAGTTGCCGTTGGTGAGGAGGTTCTGCGCATTCGCCGCCGAAGCGCCGAGTACGAGGACCGCCAGAGTCGAGATGATAATGGATCGCCGCATGATTTGGAAACTCCTCCGAAGAGTAACTGTAAGTTGTCTGGGCTATACTATCTGTAGGAATATAAAATATTCATGCTATAAATACGGGAATATGTACCAGTAAATTAGTCAGTTTTACAATTCACATAAAAAATACGAGGAATCTTTGTAATATTCCTCGTATTTTTATCAAGAAATTACGTCTATTTGAGCCGGGGCAACTTGAACGGGAGCCAGTCGATACCGAAGTAGCGCAGCCCACCCAGTAAAATCGCCGAGGCAAGGCCTTCGTCGAGGTTGCCGATGCCCGGCAATACGTCGGGCAGGAACTCGAAGACGCCCGCATCGGGGTTGAGCAGGTAGACGCCACTGAGCGCCATCGCGATTCCCACCAGAATGCTCTTGCCGCGCGTCCGCCCGGCAGACGGGGCGGCCAGCTCGGTGCCGCAGTTTGGGCAGCTTGCGGTCGGCTTTGCACCTGCGCCTGCGTCGTGTTTGATGATTTCTACAGCCATGTTGTTGTCTTTCTCCAGCGGGACGATTCCCGGATAGCGGACTACCCTTGCTTTACTCAGACGGAAAACTCTCCAAAAAGTTGCATCACGTGCCGGGGACGCTCAAAATCCGTCCGCCGCGCATCCGGTCACCCCACGGAGTAACCTCGGTGCCGAATCGCTCGACATAGTGGCGAGCCGCGATGAAGTTGACGTGCGGGTCGGCGATGAAGTCGCCGGGATACAGCTCCGGCAGTAGCCGTAGAAAGGGAATGCTCTGTTTGTCGCCCGTTCGCATCACGAACCCCAGCCCGAGGCCAGGGCCGCTCAGCGGGAGCAGCACCCGCCCGACGATCCGGGTGCCGGGGGGCAGCTCGAAGCGCTGGCGGACCGAGGCGGGAAGCGTGACGCTGTCAAACAGCCACAGAGCGCCGTCCGTAGTGACATCGTCCACGGTCGCCTGCTCGCCGCCCAGCTTCTCCCGCTCCTGAATGGCGAGGCCCCAGGCCCCTTTTTGCCAGAGCGCCACCTCCAGCGGGCGGGCCAGCGCGTCGTAGAGAGCCGTGACATAGGCTTCGGCGCGTGCCAGCCGCGCCTTGCTCCAGGTCGAGAGCGTCACCGCCTCGGACTGTCGTTCCTTGAGCTGGTTATTAAGCTCGCTGCGGAGCGCAACAGCGAGTTCCGGCAGCATCAGCATGGTCTTCCTCCTTTGTTTATTCTCCAGCAGCAGCAGTAATCGAAAAATAATGTTCAAAAAACGCGTCGGCGTCCACGTCGATGGCGATCTGGTGTGGCCCGCCTGCGTCCGGAGTCCAGCGCGTGAGACCTTCCCCGACGCTCGGTCCCGGCTCGGTGCTTATCGTCCCGCTCTGGAGCGTGCACAGCGACGGCTCAAAGATCAGGGCGGCGGCCAGCGGGTCGTGGAACGTGATCTGTGGGGCGTGGGTGAACCAGACCTCGGCCTGCCGGAGCACGGTCGCCAGCGGCTCGGATTTCGCGAAGCGCTCGCGGCACTCGAGGGCGGGGAGCTGGCACTTTGTGGTCACGTCCAGCCCGACGGCGGTGAGCGGGCCGCCCCAGCGCAGGGTGAGGGCGGTCGCAACCGGATCGAGCAGGGCGTTCCATTCTTTTGCGCCCGGCCCATGGCCGTTGCCTGCGGTGTAGACCCCGCCCATCCAGTAAAAGCCCTTGAGTAGCGCCGGAAGTTTCGGGTCCGAGGCGAAAAGTAGCCCGATGTTGGTGAGCGGCCCGGTGGCAAGGAGCACGATCTCGCCGGGGCGCGAGCGAATGGTCTCCGAAAGAAACGGCAGCGCGGCCCCGACGGGATAGTCTTTTCGATGGGGCGTGTTTTCAATGGCGGCGTACTGCGCGACGCCCTGCTCGCGTCCGTGGAGCAGCGGCCCGGCGACGCCCGCGTGGATCGGGATATCGGCGTAGCCTGCGGCGCGGCAGATCACCTCGACGAGTGCGGCGCGCTGAACCACATCGCCCGTGGCTGTCGTGACGCCCAGAAGCTCGCACTCGGGCTGCCTCAGAAGATATGCGAGCGCCACGGCATCGTCGATGTCGTTTCCGATGTCGGTGTCGAACAGAACAGGGATCATTGCTCAACCGTTCTCGACATGCGGCTCGATTTCCTTCCTGACAAAAAAACAGCCCGTGGGGGAGTTGAACCCACCTCCCTCGACTTGAAAGATCGAGATCCTTTCCGTTAGACGAACGGGCCACAAAACAATAGCCTGCCAGGGAGTCGAACCCTGCTTTTCGACTTGAGATACCGATGTCCTGACCACTGGACGAGCAGGCCGTAGGCACTGTCTCTGTCGCCCCGAACCTTTTCGGCGCTAAATAACGCCTGCCCGTCGGTAGGAACGTCCATGTGGGCGGGCGGGCGGAATAAAATTTTCTGAAACTTTTAGCGAAGTGGATTCGTCAGGAGATACAGATTGCAGAACACGCCATGATGTACTTACAGAATCAGCTAAATACCGTACAAAATCTATTCCTCGCCGATTATTGCGAAGGCTGGCTTGGTACACTCGAACAAAACTAACAAATTCGAGTAAGATTCTCCAAACCGGCCTTGCAAATTCTCGCAAGGCCGGTTTTGTTTTGGGTTGGTGCCGCAGCGGACGACCGGAGCTGCCTGTAAAGCAGATGCGAAAGCCACGGAGGTTCGAATCCTCCCCGACCCATTTAATTTCAAATGCGCTCATGGTGCAGAGGTAAGCATCCCAGATTGTCGATCTGAAGACACGGGTTCGAGTCCCGTTGAGCGCGTCGCTTGTAGTGAAATGGCATCACCCCTCACTGTTAATGAGGTTTTCCAGGTTCGAGTCCTGGCGAGCGAGTCGCAGATGGTGGAACTGGCAACACATCTGTCTCTGAAACAGAAGATTCCAGGTTCGAAGCCTGGTCTGCGAGTAAAAAATAGGGGCATGTAGCTTAATTGGGAAAGCAGCTGTCTTGCACACAGCCGAGCGCAGGTTCGACTCCTGTCATGTCCATAAAAAATAACGCACCCCTGTGGCGTAACTGGCAGTCGCGCTCCGCTCAAGACGGAGGTTGTGCAGGTTCGAATCCTGTCGGGGGTAGGAATTAGATGTGCGGGTGTGACGAAATCGGTAGACGTAGCGGCCTGAGACGCCGTGCCGGAAGGCGTGCAGGTTCGAATCCTGTCATCCGTATTGTTTGGATAGGCCCACGTGGTGCAATTGGCAGACGCGCACGGCTCAGAACCGTGTTCTTGCGAGTTCGAATCTCGCCGGGGGCATTTATTTTATCTTGTGACTGAGAACTTCTCGGTAGACGCGCTCGATCTTGCGGGCGGTCTGCTGGGCGGTGAAGTGCCGCCTCACGCGCAAGTAGCCCGCTTGCCCCAGCTTTCGGGCATGCTCCGGGGCCGCGAGTAGCGCGAGAAGAGCGTCCGCCATGGCCGGGGCGTCGTTCATCGGAACCAGCACTCCGTTCTCGCCGCTGACGATGATCTCTTTGACGCCGCCGCCCGCCGTCGCGATCACGGGTAGCCCCTCCGCCATTCCCTCGATCACGACCTGCCCGAACGGCTCGGGTGTCGTGGAGGCGTGAATTAAAATGTCGAGCGTCGCCAGCAGGCCGGGGATGTCGCCGACGAACCCCAGAAACTGGACCTGCTCCGAGATTTTGGCGTCGATCACCTGCTGTTTCAGGCGCTCTTCGTAGTCGCTCTCGCCGAACATCGCCGAGCCTGCCAGCAGAAACTCGGCCCGAGCGCCCGAGGCAAGCACTTGGCGTGCGGCCTCCAGGAAGATGTGCTGCCCCTTCCACTCCGTCAGTCGCCCGACGATCCCGATGCGCACCGGGTCGGACCAGGGCTTGCGAAGAAGAACCTGGGACGCTTCGTCGAACTCACGCGTCGCCAGGCCGTCGTGGATCACCGCGCTACGCAGGTCGATCCCGCTGGGAACCACGGCTTTTGGCTTGCGCACCCCGAGAAACAGCGTGTCGAGCGTGCTCTGCGAGTTCGCAACCACGTACGCGGGCCAGCGCTGCGCCAGTGACCGAACGACCTTGACCGCGATGTTAGGCAAGTACCCCGGATCGATGTGGTCTCGGATGTGCCAGATGACCGGCACCCGCGCGAGCGTCCCGGCCAGCGCCCCGTAGAAATCGGCCTTCAGCGAGTTGGTATGAACAATGTCCGCTTTGTGGGTCCGAATAATCCGCGCCAGCCGGATGCTGTAGGCAATAAGCCCGAACACCAGCGCCACTTTTCGCAGTGCGCCCAGCCCGAGCGTGTCTTTCCGAATGTCCTTGATCCGACCCGAGAGCGGCTCGACATGGGTCTCGACGTCAATGTCTTTGAGCCGCTGGACGAGCGGACCTTCCTCGGCAAGAACGACGACCGGGCGAACCCGGTCCCGGTCCAGCGATTCGAGCATGCGTAGCAGGGCGATCTCACCGCCGCTGAGCTTGGCGGTATGGTCCAGGTAGACAACGGTGATCGGCGTGGACATTTCAGGCCGTTGGCTCCGTGGGAAGGGCATGGTTGAGAGACAGAACGACGCCGCTGACCATTCCCTGGTCGTCGCGCAGGGGAGCGGCATTCACCTGAAGCGGGAGGAGCGTATTATCGGCGCTTCGGACAGACAATCTCGCCCCGCTGACACCCTCGCCGGTCGCGAAGACACGCGACGCGGGCTGCTCCGACGGCTCCAGCAGGCGGCCTTCTGGCGTCGCCGTGCCCCAGCCCGCGTCGTCGTAGCGCCGCCCGATCAGGTGGCTGGGCATCAGTCCGAACAGCCCGGCGGCAGCGGCATTGGCGAACGTGATGTAGCCGTTGCGGTCTAAAACCAGGATCCCGCTGACGGTCGTCTCGATGATGCGGGTGAGATACTGCTCGCTCTCCTCGGCGGCGCGGCGTGCGGTGCGCTGGGCGCGGGCCATCAGGCTGAACAGAATCCCGGTGGTGAGAAAGATCAGAAGCTGGGCTGTCCCGCTGGGGGTGAAGGTCAGGCTGAAGCGTGGCGAAAGAAAAAGTGCGGCTCCCAGCACCGCGCTCAGCCCGGTGGCGAGCAGTCCGGGATAGAACCCCCCGCTCAGCGCCGTGACGGCGACGGCCAGCGTGAAGATCAGAAACGGCGAGTTGTCGTTCAAAATCGGATGGAGTAGCCAGCGCAAGAGACACACGATGCCGGTGGCAGCAATCGCGATAATAGACCCGCGCGTTGACTCGTTCATGCGAAAAATAAAAAAGGCCGACGCTCTGATTTCTCGTGCGACGACCCTTCTGTGCGAGTGGAGCTAAGGGGGCTCGAACCCCTGACCTCTACAATGCGAATGTAGCGCTCTCCCAGCTGAGCTATAGCCCCGCAGACGGAGCAAATCTACCATAATCGGGAGGAGTTTGCAACCGCGCCGTCGAACGCTCTTCTTCACCAATGTGCGCCGCCGAGCTTGAAGCCTACCTTCACGAGCATATTCCGCTATCGGCAGCGATGGGCATCCGGGTACTCCAGCTCGACGGCTCGGGCGTGACGCTGGTCGCGCCGCTTGCGCCGAACATCAACCATCGCCATACGGCGTTCGGCGGGAGCATCGCGTCGATAGCGACGCTCGCCGCCTGGTCGCTCGTGCACACCCGCCTGAGCGCGGAGGGCCGCCCGAGCCGGGTCGTCGTGATGTCCAGCCAGATCGACTACCACGCTCCCGCCACCGGGGAGTTCTCCGCCCGCTGCGACGCCCCCTCGGAGGCCGACTGGAGCCGATTCGTCGCGGTGTTGGACCGCCGTGCCCGCGCCCGGCTGGAGCTAACGGCCCTCGTTCGCTCCGAAGGCGCTCTTGCCGCCACGCTCACCGGCTCATTCGTCGCGCTGGCGTCGGCTACAGACTGACCCGGCTCGTGCCGGGGTTTTTAGGCTGTTCCCAGGTCAAAAAGAACAGAATTTGCTCCTTGAGATCGTGCTGCTTGCGCGTCGTTCCACCGACGAGTGTCGTCTGCCCTGGCGACAGCCGGGTCGTGGCTGCCAGTCCTTTCTCCAGGCGGACGACACCTCCTTTTGAGCCGGGGAGCGGTAGAGAGATGTCCCAGTCGCTGTTCACTTCCAGGTCACTTTCCAGGGCTGTCGGTATCAGGGTGAGCTTGATACGGGAAGCGGTTGTCGGCGTTCCGTTGGTGCGATCTGTGGCGACAAGGGTGCTACCCGATCTGCCCACGATCAGGGTCGAGAAGAGCGTCGAGCGTCGGTTCTGACCATCCACGGTGACCACTTCCGCTCGCAGAGTCAGCTCTTTCGGGGCAGCGTCAAATATCTGGATTAGCTTTCGGAGCTGAAGAACGGCGTCCTCGTCAACGCTTTTGACGAACAATGCGTTGCGTGCGGTAACGGGCAGAAGCCAATCGATTCCGTCGGGGCGAACCGGGGTGAGCAGCCGGATCATCTCGGGAGCGGTGACATGTTTCAGGACAATTACTGTGTTTTCATCTCTGGTCGGTGGATCGACCGGAGCCGCCTCAACGACATAGGCTTTCTCGTCCTTTCGATACGTCAGCCGTGTCGGGCTGGAGCGTAGCAAGGTCTCTAAAGCGCTTTCAAAAGGTACATTGCTCAGCTTGAGTGTCACTGTTCCTTGCATATCGGGTGGAAGAGAGTAATTAACGTTCGCTAATTCAAAGAGCTGCATCAGTGCCGCACGAAGCGGCGCGTTCGCCAGGTCCAGCGTGACGGGACGGGGCATGCCCTCGGTCTGAGGTGTTGGGGAGGCGTCTCGTGGATAGATACGATAGACCCCGTTTTCCCGAGTGTAGGTCAATGGCACGGTCGCAGTGCGCAGCAGGAGCTGGAGTGCCTGCTCGAAGGAAAGGTTGCTGGATTTCAGTGTCACAAAGCCACTGGCCGCGCTATCGAGAGTGTAGGGGAGATTGGCTGTTTTGAATAACTGGTCGATTGCCCGGCGGATCGAAGCGTCTTTCAGATCAAGAGAGATAGGCTTGGTGACAGGTAAAGCCGAGTTACCGGGAAGGCTCGCTGGCTGGATTTTATAGACATTATTTTCTTTGGTACAACTTAAAGGTTCGCTTGAAGAACGGATTATTATATCTACCAGCTTTTCAAAAGTCATATTTGATACAGAAAGAGTTGATAATCCTTTTACTTCAGGGCTGATTATAAAAGACTTTTTAGAAAAAATCATAAGAGATTCAAGTGATTTACGGGTTGATGCGTCATTAAGACGACAAGTAACAGAATATTCTGCCATCGGTACGTTATTACCGAGAAAATCTTTTACAAAAAAATAATATATGTTATTTGTAGATGAGTATCCGAAAGAGTTTATATCTTTAGATTTTTTAACTATCTTTCCTTTTTCTAAAAGTAAAAACAGGGCTTTTTCAAAAGGGATATTATTAATTTTCAAGGTGATGAAATTATCTGGAATACGATTGTCTATGAAATAGCTTGCTCGGGCTGAGTCTAATAGTGTTCTTAATGCGCGTTGTAGCGGTACATTGCGCAGATCAAGCGTCACAGGGGGCAAGGGGTTCTGTTGTTCCGGGAGCGCGTTGGCAGCCCCCTCTGCCAACGAAGTCGAAGGCTCCGGGAACTGCGCCAGAGCAGGGCCGGACAGAGCGATGAGGCACAGAGTAAGGGGAAATAGTCGGGTGTTCATGATTTTTCCTCGGTAGAGTTGCTGGTTTGGATGACGCGGAGAGAGTCTCCCGTGCCGATGATGGCGACGGCAGCGGTTGGAGCGGGACGGGCGGAGCAGTCGATGATGATCCGCTCGACGAACTCCGAGTTTTGCAGAGGGCGAGGGCGCATGGGACGCCTCACAGAACGGCGGCGAACCGCGCGGCGCGGCTCAAGATGCTCGGCTCGGGCGACGCGAGCTATCTGTCGCCGAGCGCGGACGCGCCGGGCGGGTTTTCGACGAGCAGGTTGCCGAACGGGGGCAATTACCGGTGGAGTGATCTCGGGCTTTGGCGTCGAGGCAAGTGCGATCTGGCGCTTGGGAGTCCTTGGTGCCGTGATTTGCGCAACAAGCGGGGCGGGCGCGGGGCGAGGCCAGAGCGTCGTCCCAAGGCCGACAACGAGCGCTGTGGCACCGAGCAGAACCAGGGCGGGTAGCCGCTTGTGGTTCGAGCGGGCAAGGGCGGGCGTAGCGTCGGTCAGGCGCGGCTGTAGCTGATGCCAGCGCTTCTCGCTCTCTAAAAGCGCACTCTCCGCCGGGTCGCCCGACCGGAGCAGGGCATCAAGGCTTTCGTCAGCAAGTTTTCGGGGCATAGTCTTCTCTCTCTAAAACGTGGGTCAGTTGGACCTTCAGTCGCTGGCGGGCGCGGTGACACAGCACCCGCGCCGCGATCTCGGTTCCGCCGATAACCTGTGCAGTCTCCCGGAACGTGAATCCTTCATAAATAGTGAGAATGAGCGCCAGGCGCTCTTTCTCGCTCAGAGTTGCCAGCGCCCGCTCGATGGTCTGTTTCAAAAGCCGCTGCGAGGCACCGTCCGGGACGGCTTTCTCGGACGCACTTTCGAGGGGCAGATCGGTCCGGTGACGACGGCTCAGCTCGGTGCGAGCGGCGTTTTTTGCGAGCGTCCAGAGCCATGTCTGGAAGCTCCCGCGCCGGGGATCGAAACTTGCCCGCGCCTGCCAGGCATGGAGAAACGCGGTCTGCGCGGCGTCCTGGGCCAGGGAACTGTCGCCCGTGAAGCGCGTGAGAAACGCCACCAGCCGGGCATCGTGACGGGTGAACAATGACCCGAATGCCGCACGATTGCCCAGGGCCACTTCGACCATGAGGGTTTCGTCGCCTGGCTCTCTTTGCTCCATTGCCCCTGATACTCAACCGCTGGACGATTCGTTACATCCGTGATACCATTTTCCCTGTCGGCGCGGTAGCCAAGTGGTAAGGCAAGGGTCTGCAAAATCCTTATACATCGGTTCGATTCCGATTCGCGCCTTGGATTTTCTCAGGGAGTCAGTGGGTATATTTTGTCGGCGGGCAGGGTGCCGTAGTTCTTGGTCGCGCCGCCGGGCCACGTCACGCTGACCTCTGCGCTTGTGGCGTCGCCGAGGCCGACATGGACGCGCGAATCAGACGCCGACAGGTAGCTGCCATCGCTCTGGCAGTGCCGCACGAGGGTCTTGCCGCCCGCTTTGATCGTGACGATGGCTCCGTGGGCCGACGGGTTGACTTTTCCCGCGCCTGTGAGCTTCACCGATAACCAGTGCCCGACGCCCGTGCTCTCGTTGTGCAAAAGAAGCGGCTTGCCCTCGGCATCGACGACCAGCGCGTCCATTTTTCCGTCGTTGTCGTAGTCGCCGACGCACAACCCTCGGCCCACGATGGGCGGAAGCGCCCCGATCCCTGATGGCCCGGTGATATCCTGAAAGTGCTTGCCATTCTGGTTTTTTAGTAAAAAAGTCGGCTGTTTATAGGTCATTGTTTTGTCTACGTCGGCGATATTGTCTTGAACATGACCATTTGCCAGGAGGATATCTAAAAATCCGTCGTTGTCGGTATCTAAAAATTTGATTCCAAAAGTTATATAGGGTAGAACCTGGTCGGATAATCCGGTGAGTGCAGCCACTTCCTGAAAAGAGCCGTCTCCTTCGTTGTGATAGAGCGATTTTACCTCTTGCTGAAACGTCGCGACAACCTGGTCGAACTTGCCGTCGTTGTCGTAGTCGCCCCAGTCGATGCCCATTCCCCCGTGGACGCGCCCGTCGGCGTCGTAGGCGACTCCGGCGGTGGCTCCTTCGTTGGTGAAGCGCATTCCGGCGTTGACCAGCAGGTCGCCCGGCAGCTCGTCGTTGGCGACCGCGATAGAGTCGCGCCCCGAGCCGTTGAAGTCCAGAATCGCCACCCCGAGGCCGCGCCCGTTCACTTTTCGCGCCCCGCTCGCCACCGAGATGTCCGAGAAGCGCCCGCCTCCGAGGTTTTTAAACAGCGACGCGTGCTCCGGGTCGTAGAAACGCGGCCCACACGAGCTGAGCGTCCCCTTGAAACTACAGAGCTGCGGCTTCGTATCGGGGCCGAACTTCGCGTAGTTAGCCACGAACAGGTCCAGCTTGCCGTCGCGGTCGAGATCGGCAAGGCTCGCGGAAGTCCCCCAGGGCTGCGGGGTCAGCCCGGACGATTTCGTGATGTCTGTAAACTTCTTGCCGCCGTCGTTTTTGAGCAAGCGCCCCTCACGGTAGCCCGTGAGATAGACATCGATAAAGCCGTCGCCGTCGATGTCGCCGGTCGCGCAGCCCAGAAAGTAGCCCTTCAGCCCGCCCAGAACCTGCGCGGAGACATCGGTGAACTTGCCCTTGCCGTCGCCCACAAACAGCGCGGGCGTCTGGCCGACCAGAAGAAGATCGAGGTTGTCGTCGTTATTAAAATCTAAAAACGCCGCGCCATTTCCAATGGTTCCAAGGATCGTCAGCGGTTTTTTGCTGGGGGGCGTCCAGACGTACTTCACCCCGGATCTCTCCGCACACTCGACAAACTTGACGCCCGGCCCGGCGGGAGTGGACGGTTGCTCGGGAGTGCTGGCGCGAGGGCAGCCGAGCGCGAGCAAGGGAAGGAGAGCGAGTGCGTTTGTTTTTCGAGTCACTTTTTGGTCGCTCCCTCGACGATCTCCGCCGAAGCCCGTGCCCTTGTCAGCGCTTCCAGGCCGCGCTTGCCCATGGCCGGGTTCTTGCGCAGGATCAGCGCGGCGTCCCGGTGGAGCTTTGCCTTGTCTTTCTCATCGCCCTGCTCCAGAAGCGTCGCGAGCTGGTCGTGGAAGTCTGCACTCATGGGCTGGCGGCGTAGTTTATCGTCCAGAAAGTTGCGCTTGTCAATATAATCGGTGAGCTGGGTGAAGCTCTCAAACGCGGCTTTTGCTTCCGGTTGCCTTCCGGCCAGTCGGTAGGCCTGGGCCAGGTCTTTGGTTGCCGTGACGTGATGAATATCGCTTGCGATCACGGCTTCGAGCAGGGGAATCGCTTCCTTGTGGTTCTTCTTGACGACCAGAAAGCTGCCGAGCCTTGCCATGGCGGAGAGTGCGCCCGGCTCCAGCTCCAGCGAGCGCCGAAGCTCTTTTTCGGCCTGGATTTCTCGCTCGGGGGTGCGGTTGCTGTCCAGAAGCACAGCGGCAAGCTGAAAATGCGCTTCGGCGTCGTCGGGGATGTCTTCGAGGCGCTTTCTAATGAGAGCCTCGGCCTCGCTCCAGTGAAAAATCGCGCGCTGCGCGTTGGCGAACGAGAGATAGAAATCCGTCCGCTGAGGAGCTAATTTTTGGGCCTGAGTGAACGCCTCGACGGCGGCTCCGAAGTTGATTCGCTCGCTGTAGTGGGAACGTCCCAGCCCGATCCAGCCGTCGGGGTTGGTGGGGGCTTGCTTTGTGGCTTTCTCAAAGACTTCGTGAGCGATGGGAAACAGTGATTTTTCCAGCGCGATCCGGCCCATTCCGAGCAGAGCTTCGAGGTTGCCTGGCTCTTTCTTGAGGATCGCGATGTACTCCAGGCCAGACTTTGCGGTGACTCCGGCCTGGCGTGCGACTTCGGCGTGGACGAGCCTGGTGTCGCTGCGGTCCGGGTGCTTCTCGAGGACTTTCTCGGCGAGCACGCCTGCTTCGGTGAAGCGTCCGTTTTTGAGCAGGGCATCGGCCCAGAGCGTCTGAACCTGCGGGTCGTCGGGGGCTTCTTTTGCCCACTCCTGCCGGGTCGCAAAGCCGCTTTTGGGCGGGTTGCTCCGGCCCTGGCGGGTGGCGATGGCGTTCAGAAAGCTGCCCTGCGTCCGCCGGGCGACGAACGCGGTCGGGCCTTCGGGGGAGATGGCGCGGGCAAGCTCGATGGGCGGGGCACCGGCGGGAAGCGGCTTGCAGCGGTCGATGGCGCTCTGAGCGCCGTCGTGGGCGGCGGGAAGCTTGAGGGCGGTCTGAAGAACGGCCCCGGCGCGCTGTCGGTTGCCGGTGACGGCGAGAGCGGCGGACCAGGTCAGCCAGACATCGGTGTCGGTCTCTCCGGCGGCGACGGCACGCTCCAGAAGTTTGGCGGCGGTCTCGAAATCGCCTGCCTCGGCGTGTCGTCCGGCGAGCAGAGAGAGGAGTGGCCCGTTGGTCGGGTCGGTGTGGGCCTGGGCTTCGAGGTCGGGGAGGAGCGCCTCGCGCCGGAGGGTTGCGTCCCAGGATTGCTTGAGCCAGTACGCACCACCGCCCCCCAGGAGACAAATCCCCAGGAGGGCGGCGGCAAATCGTCTGGCACGCAGGCGCGCCTGGCGCGGCGTGTCGTTCATAAACTCAGCGTTTGGCCGAGCTGTTGGCCATCTCCGCCATCTTTTTCTGGATGTCGGGCGGCGCTCCGGCGTAGGCTTTTCCCGGTGTGTTTGCGACACCGGGCGGCTGGGCGGGTGTGCCTGGCTGCGTGGCTGTCGTGGCCGGTGCCTGCTCCGGTTTGTTGCACCCGGAGCAGACCACGGCGACGATTCCGCACAGAAGAGCGACGGAAAGAAGCTTCTTCATGCGTTTTTCTTCCTTACGGCGTGAAGGTCGCGCTCGGCTTGACGAGCTTGAACATGCGCCAGTCGTTCTGCCTTACTGCGGCATAGTTCATCGACTTGGCATGGCCGTCGGCGAAGGTGAAGTTGCTCTGCTTGGCATGGCCGACCGCCGGGATCTTGCCCGCGTCGGTGAAGTCACCAGCGCACTCAACCGCGTTGTCGATAGCCGCCGCAGACGGCTTGTTGCGACCGGCGATCTTCCAGGTGTCGCAGCCGGTGAAGAGGGAACCCCACGGCGAACCGATGTAGAAAGACTCGGCCTCGCCCGCTCCGTTCTTGCCCCAGCCTTCGCAGAGGGAGATGGTGTCGGCAGGCGAGTCGAACGCGGCGAGCGACTTGCCGTTGCCCCAGGCGCTCATGCCCGTGTTCGGGTCGTCCCACGCACCGGCGGCGGTGCCTTCTTTGGTGACGATCTGGCCGACATAGCCGTAGGAGCGCTTGACGAGCGGGCGGTTGGTGAAGTACTTGCCATCCCAGAAGTCGCCGATGGTGCGGGTGCCGATGTTGCGGGGAAGCGCATCGCTCGGGCAGCCGGAGAGCTGGTCGTTCTTGATGTAGGGCGCGATCTGGGCGTCGTAGGGGATGGCGTTCGCGCCACCGCCGTTGATACCGGGGACGGTCGCGAAGGCCGTCGGCATGACTTCGTCGTAGTCCTGGGCGTACATCATGAGCCCGAGACCGAGCTGCTTGACGTTGGAAAGACACGCCGTCTGGCGGGCTTTTTCACGGGCTTGGGCGAAGACAGGGAAGAGAATGGCGGCCAGAATGGCGATGATCGCGATGACGACCAGAAGCTCAATGAGCGTAAAGGCTGATTTCCGCATGGTGTTGTTGTTACCTCGAGAATTTCGAACGATTAGGCAGCATGCTGCCCGACAGTCGATCTCCAAAAATGATGATGCTTTTTCTGCTACTGAACGGCGGGCGACTTCGTTGGATCGCTCGTGTCTTTGTTAACTTCAGTAGTAGTGAGTCAGACTCCCAAACGCCTGGGTTTGTTCCCCACGCGGTTGGGTGTCCGGAGTATACCCTGCCCTTGCCCGTCTTGGCAAGGGCAGCTCGATAAATCCATCACCTTTTTTTAATCTAAGCGAAACCCGGCCCGCATGTGCCAGGGCGATTGTCGAGGGGATAGGCTTGCTAATAAACCAATAGTTGTTGGTTTTTCCGGCATCCCTGCGAGGGCCAGAAGAACCATGTCCGGGGGCAACGAAGCGGGCTGCCAGCAGGGAAAGTGCTCCGGCAAAAAGCCGGTGTGGGTCTTTCCGGAAACAAACGACGGGTGGCGCAGAAGCTCGCCCAGAAATAAAATATTGTTCCCTACTCCCAGCACGACGAACTCGGCCAGCGCCCGCTCCAGCCGGGCGAGCGCGGCACCCCGGCTCTCTCCCGACGCGATAACTTTTGCCAGCATCGGGTCGTAGTAGGGCGGGACGACCATCCCCTGTGCAAACCCCGAGTCCACCCGAATCCCCGGACCACTCGGCTCCCGCCAGCGCAAGAGAGTGCCGAGCGAGGGCAAAAACCGCCCGCCCGCCGGGTCTTCCGCGTAGACCCGCGCCTCGATGGCGTGCCCCCGCGATGTGATCTCGCTTTGACGGAGCGGGAGCGGCTCGCCTCGGGCCACGCGAAGCTGCCAGGCCACGAGGTCAAGCCCGGTGACGGCCTCGGTGACTGTGTGCTCGACCTGAAGCCGGGTGTTGACCTCCAGGAAGTAAAAATGGTCGCCCTCGACCAGAAACTCCACCGTCCCCGCGCCGACGTAGCCCACGGATCGCCCGGCCAGCACTGCCGCCTCGTGGAGCCGGGCGCGTAGCTCGCCAGGGAGTCCGGGCGCGGGCGACTCTTCCAGGATTTTCTGGTGGCGGCGCTGGAGCGAGCACTCGCGCTCAAACAAATGGACGACGCTGCCGTGGGAGTCGCCAAAGAGCTGGACCTCGACATGGCGCGGTCGCTCGATGTATTTTTCCAGGAGTACCCGCGCATCGCCGAACGCCGCGAGCGCCTCGGCGCGGGCCTCGATGAGGGCCGGAAGAAACTCGCTCAGCGCATCGACCCGGCGCATCCCGCGCCCGCCGCCGCCCGCGCTGGCCTTGATGAGCAGAGGAGTCCCGATTTTCTGCGCCTCGGCCTGAAGAATTTCGTCGGCCTGGTCGTCGCCGTTGTAGCCAGGAACCACGGGGACGCCCGCTTTTGCCATGGTGCGCTTGGCCCCGATCTTGTCGCCCAGCGCCCGGATCATTGCGCTGCTCGGCCCGACGAAGATAATTTTCGCCTCGGCGCAGGCATCGGCAAAGCCTGCGTTCTCGCTTAAAAATCCATAGCCCGGATGCACGGCGTCGGCCCCGTGGTCTTTTGCCGCCTGGAGCACGGCATCGGCCCGAAGATAGCTCTCGCCCGCCGGACCCGGCCCGAGCCGCACCGAGAAATCCGCCAGCGCCACGTGCGGCGCGTCCCGGTCGGCGTCGGAGTAAACCGCCACCGTCTCGATTCCCATCGCCCGGCACGTTTTTATGATCCGCGCCGCGATCTCGCCCCGATTCGCAATTAATAATCGCTTCATACGTCCCCCGTGCCTGTCCCCCGAAGCGCCTCGCCTCGTCCCTCGGCTTGCTTTCGCCCCCGTGCCACACGGGGGAGGGGGGAATTCAAAGTGTCCATGTTGGTTTTCTTTTTTCTAAGAACGCCGAAAGCCCCTCGCGGCCCTGTTCGCTGGCGCGGGCGTCGGCGATGGCGGCTGCGGTGTCCGCGCTTCCTGTGGAAATCTCGCGCAGAAGCTTTTTCGCTCTTGCGACGCCGTCGGGTGCGGCCTGAAGCGCATCGGCGATAGTCTCTTCCAGGCTTCCGACTTGCTGAAGTAGTCCAATTTGACGCGCTTCGATGGCTCCGAAGCGTCGCCCGGTCACAAAAAGAGCGCGGGCATAGCTCATTCCGATTTTTTGGACCACGAATGGGGCGATTACTGCCGGGATGATTCCGAGTCGCACCTCGGTGAAGCCGAATTTTGTCTCTGGCTCGGCTCCGGCAATGTCGCAGACCGCAAGAAGGCCCGCGCCGCCGCCCAAAGCCGCGCCATGGGCCTGAGCGATGGTGACTTTCGGGCACGAGTCAATGGTTTCAAAGAGCGCTCTGGCACGGCGGGCGTCGGCGACGTTCTCTTCGTGGGAGTTTCCCGCCATCCGGCGCATCCAGTCGAGATCGGCCCCGGCGCAGAAGCTCTTGCCCGCGCCCGCGAGGACGATCACCCGCACCGAATCGTCGTGGGAGAGGACTTCGAAGGTCTGGGTCAGCTCGGCGATGAGCGTTTCGTTGAACGCATTGTGAACCTCGGGCCGGTTCAGCGTGACGCGGGCAACGGCTCCGCTGTGGGTAAACTCCCGAAGTACCGTCTCCATGTCAGTCCTCCGGGGGAAACGAGCGGGCGTTGCCGCCCTCGCGGGAGGGCGGTGTCGGCGCGGGCGTTGCGCCGACTCCGGCGAGGCCGCCGGGGGGCTGGCTGGCCAGAAAGTCGCGGTCTTCCTCGAACTCGGTCAGGCTCGTGTAGCGGCAGAGCGTCGTGTGCTTGCGGGCGCGCTCGTCGAGAAGCAGAAAGTAGACGCCGTCGCGCTCGGCGGACCAGATGGTGCAGTTGTCGAATCGTCGGATGAGTTTCTGCCGGAGGGCCAGGGCTTCTTCGTCGTAGAAATGCAGCTCGCGCGTCGTCATGCCGCATTTTACCCTGCCCACTCCGGCTTTTTTCTCCTATTTTTCAGGGAGTGACGAGCCGCTGGGCGCGTCGCACCGCCTTGAGCACGTTGATGCGTCCGTGCCCCATGTGGTCGTTGCGCCCGGTGGCGTAGACGACCGAGCCAACTTTGTCTGCGGTTTGTTTGAGAATGCTACGCACCTTGCTCTCCGTCAGACCGGGGGCCACCGAGAGAATCAACCCGGCAGCTCCGGCGACAAGAGGCGTCGCCGACGAAGTCCCGTTGAAGTTGTGGACGTAGTCTCCGCTGAGAAAGGCCGAGCCGGGGTTGTAGCCAGCGGCTCCGGAGATATCCGTAGTGTAGTTGTGGACGCCCGGTGCGGCGACATCGATCTCGGGACCGAAGTTCGATCCCCACCAGGTCTCGCCGTCGCTGCTGGTCTTGGTCTTTGGTTCGTCCGCCTCGTTGGACGCGGCGACGGTCAGGACATTGGGAAGGTCGCCGGGGAAGCTGACCGGCCCGTTGTCGTTGCCCGCCGCGATGACGATGACGCAGCCCTTGCCTCCGCGTCCTTGAAGCCGCGCCCGCTCGAACGCATTGATGATGGCGCTCGACGGCGTGCCTCCGCCCCAGCTATTGCTCAGCACGTCGGCTCCGTTCTGCCAGGCCCAGTCGATGGCGCTCTGGATGGCTCCGTTGCTGGTCGTCCATGGGGCTCCTTTGAACGCGGACCGGGCGATCCGGACGGCAAGAAGCGAGCAACCGCCTCCGATGCCCCTCACCCCGATGGCGTTGGGGATCGCGGCGGCAAGCCCGGCGCAGGCGGTTCCGTGACCGTCCCAGGGGTTGGGCTGCTGGGCCGCTGTCCCGCTGAGACCGTCGAACTGCCCCACGATGGCGCTCTGCAGGTCCGCGTGGACGGCGTCCACGCCTTCGTCGAGAATGGCGATCTTGATGGTCGGGCTGCCGCTCGTAAGTGTCCATGCCTTGTCGGCGCGGGTGTTCTTCATGGCGTACTGCAGCGCCAGCAAGGGGTCCGCACTCGGCGCGGCGGGTCCGGGCGTCCCCCCACCGACGCCGCCGGGGTTGCCCGCTACCTCCGTCCGAAACGCGACATGCGTTCCGAGAAGAACGAAGTCCGGCTCGGCGTACTGGACAGATTTCTCCTGGCTCAGCTTCTCCAGCGCCTCGAACGGGTCCAGCGACTCGGGCAGGCGCACCTTGTACTCGCCAGTGCCGGGCGATAGCTCCTCGATAATCTCTACGTCCGCCCCGACGACTTTCTGAAGCGTTTCGTGTGCTTTTTTTGGCGAGGTTGACTTGCGAAAACCGACCAGGAGCCGGTCTGTGGCGATAGCTTGCGTGCCACCAAGGTCGAAAACGGGCGCGACGCGTGCCACTTCTTGCTCGCTGGAGAGTGTGGCAGAGGCAGCATTGAAACGCTGCGGCCCTGGCGCCGCTCCAGCAGCAACATCGACCACCGTGAACTTTTCATTGGGCACTTCCAGGCGATCTGAGAAGGGACCAAGCTCCGGTTTGGGATCGATAACAGCCGCTCGCATCGCTTGTGCGGCGGGTTCTTTGAAACGAACAGCGATCTTGTCGGGATGGACAGGCAGCGTTACCTTCTTTCCCGCAACGATATACTCATAGGCCATGGGAATACTTCTCCTTAAGAACTAATCCAACGTACCACAGAGTCCTGGCAAAAGTCAACAAAATTGCCCTGAATGGGGCAATAAAGAAAAACAGAACCACCGGCAAACCAGGTTTGCCGGTGGCGTCTCTATGGTTTCAGCAGATCCCGAATCAGGGGCGGACGGGCCAGAGCTGGTTTGTCGTTGTGGCATTGCCCCAGATCGTGTTCAGTCTTGCCCATTTTGCATGTCCGTCTGCGTAGAGCCAGTTCGAGCCGCCACTGTGACGGCGCGTCTGAAGGGCAGTTTCTTGCTCTGCATCGGGGGAGGAAGCACTGATGCGGTTCAGGGCATCTTCCGTTGCCTGAATCGACGTGTTCAACGTGGGGGGCCATGTGGGCCAGGGCGCTTTCCAGAAGACAAAGTGCTCTTCCCCGATCTCCCCACGCTTTTCGGCAAGAATCGCCGTTTCGGAAGGGCGATTCATGCCCGACTCGGCGAAACCGAACTCCAGCCAGGCGTTTATGGCATAGGAAGGACCGACAGCGGTACCTGCATCGCTCGGGCAGTGGTAGACACCTTGATTGAAGGCCACGGAGCCATCCGGTTTGGCCACTTTTCCATTTTTGATGTACGGTTCGATTAGCTCAGGCCAGGCGATAGTTTCGTCGGCATCGCTACTCGGAGGATCATCGCTGTTGCGCTCCCGATTGATGGGGTAGATGCCGTCATAGTCCTGTTTATACATCTCGAAACCCAGGCCAAGTTGCTTGAAGTTCGAGAGACACGATGTCTGGCGGGCTTTCTCGCGGGCCTGGGCGAACACCGGAAAGAGAATCGCAGCGAGAATCGCAATAATCGCGATGACGACAAGTAGCTCGATGAGCGTGAAGGCAGACTTAGTGCGCATTAAAATGCGTCCTTTCGTAGATAGATGCACCAGAGTAAAAAATACTCGGCGCAAAACGTCTTAAACGAGGCGTTCGGACGCCTCGAAATGGGGAATTACGAAAGGGGAGCAGGCGGGGCGCGGGGCTGAGAAAGCCGGGGAGCCGTCGAGCGTTCCGGGCCAGCCGCAGGTGCGAGAAACGCAGGAGTCTCAAGCGGAACCCACACGACCGGCTGAGCCATAACGGGTGGCACGAGGTCCGTCGGAGTGCTCTCGACTGCAAGACACAGGACGCATCCCGTGTCGCCGGGAGCGTCGCGCAGGGCGTGGGCCGGAGCGCTGAGCGCATGGAGGCAGAACAGTAGCGCCGCCGCCGCCAGCAAGAATCGCCAGCGTCGGTAGAGCGTTTTTGAAATCCGCCGTCCCATATCGGTTCAATTATAGCCCATCGCGGGCTAAATCTGTATCGGTCCCGAAACTTTTCCGCCCGGATGCGATTGATACAGGTTCCGCATGGGCCACTGAAGGGCGCTGAGCGGGCCGCCGTAGGCCGCGCCCGTATCCAGGCAGATCTTGTCGGACTTCACCAGCGGCCTGCCCGAGAGCTGCGGCGTGTGGCCGCAGACAAAAATCCGCCCGCTCGGGTCGTGGCGCTTGAGGTTCTCCCGATCCCAGAGCAGCGTCTCGGCGTCGCAGTCCTCGGGCCTCACTCCCGGCGGCACTCCGGCGTGAACAAAAATCGCCCCGGTTTGCGGGTCGCGCCAGAAGGTCTCCAGCCGCTCGAAAAGCGCCAGAAGATGCGCCGGGCAGACCCGCCGAAACGCATCCTCACGGGAGAGATTGAGCGAGGCGCACGTCTCCCAGCCGCCGTTTTGAAACCAGTCGGACGGGTCGTAGTCGATCAGGCTCGGCCACGGCTCCCCGAGCGCGAACGCCGCCATGTCCTCGTGGTTCCCCCAGAGCAGCACCGAATTTTCCTGCGCCAGCGCGATCTCGATCACTTCTTTCGAGTCCGGCCCCCGGTCGATGTAGTCGCCTAAAAACACCGTCGTGTCGCCTGGCTCGCGGGGAAGCGCATCAAGCAGCTTCTGAAGCAAACCCGCCTGCCCATGTACGTCGCCAATCGCCCAGATACTGCCCATAGCCAATTGTATCGCTTGTGATATACGTTTTAGCATCATGGACGAACCTGTGCCGACGCTGATTGTGGTTACCGGGCGGTCTGGCTCGGGGAAGACGACGCTCTCGCGGGAGCTTGCCCAGAAGATTCGCTGCCCGCTGCTCTCTCGCGACGAACTTAAAGAGGGCTTTGTCCACACCACAAGTTCTTCAAGAGCGCCGGACGATGCCGAGACTCAGGTGCTATATGAATTGTTCTTCGAGACCATCGAGCTTTTATTGTCCCGGAAAATCACGCTAATTGCTGAGGCTGCATTTCAGCATAAGCTCTGGGCACCTAAGCTGGAAAATATTCAAAAAATTGCCAGAATTAAATTGATTATTTGCTCAATTGAGTTAGAAATTGCTCAAGAAAGAATTAATCAGCGCGTAATCGACGATCCTGATCGATTGAAATTCCATGAACAGCCGACGATAGGTCACTGGGAAGAGCCACAGCTTGCCGTGCCGACACTCCGGGTTTTTACTCTGTCGGGTTATGAACCCAATTTGGGTGAAATCGTTGATTTTTGTCTTAGTAATGCCCCCTAACCCCCAGTAATGGGGGAATAGAAGAAGTTCCCTAATCTATCTGCCGGGCGTGTCTTCGTGGAGGAAGCCGTCTTCGATTCGCAGGATTCGGTCGGCCTGGCGTGCGAGCCGGTCGTCGTGGGTGACCATGAGGAACGCGACTCCCATCTCGGCGGCGATCTCGCGCATGAGGGCGAAGACCTCGGCACCCGAGCGGGCGTCTAAATTCCCGGTGGGTTCGTCGGCGAGGACCAGCCTGGGGCGGTTGGTCAGCGCCCGCACGATGGCGTTGCGTTGCTGCTGCCCGCCCGACATCTGGTTGGCCCGCTTTTTGAGCTGCGTCCCCAGCCCGACGCGCTCCAGAAGTTTGATGGCATAGGCCGTGTCTTCGCGGCTCGGAGCACCTTTTTGAATGGTAACGGGCATCAGGGCGTTCTCCAAACAGCTAAATTCGTCTAACAGATGATGAAACTGAAACACAAACCCGATTTTATTGCCCCGGACACTGGCAAGTCCGTCGGAATCGAGCGAAGAGATGTCGATTCCGTCGATCAGCACGCTACCTTCTGTTGGAGTGTCGAGAGCGCCCAGAATATTGAGCAGCGTGGACTTTCCCGAGCCACTCTGCCCAACAATAGCGATGAACTGCCCACCAAGCGCTGTCATATCGACTCCATGAAGTACCTCGACCGCTTTATCCGTGCCTGAATTGTAGGTTTTCTTCAGCCCGATCACCTCAACGAGCGGATTATCCACGGATTACCTCAACGGGAGACAGTCTTGCGGCACGCCTCGCCGGGAGAATGGCTGCGATAAGCGTCGCGATGATCGCCGCTATCGCTGCGCCACCAAAAATGGTCGGGTCGTAGATGATATTGAATAATTTGTCCACTTTGCCAAACCGGGCGGCCTGCGGGATATTTTCCAGAGATTTTAGGAGCAGAAATCCCCATAAACATCCGACGAAAGCCCCTGCTATCGCTACTCCCAATCCTTCCAGGGTAAAGACCAATAAAATTTGCTTGTCTCTGGCACCCATACTCTTTAAAATTCCGATTTGTTTTTGTTTTTGAATCACGGAAACAATTAAAACGGACGCAATAGCAAACGACGATGCCAGTAAAACAAACGCACAGATCATATCTCGGGATTGGTTCTGCGAACGAATGGCATTTAGAATAAACGCCGAGTCTTTCATCCAGCTTTCTATTTTATACGGGAGCGTTTTCTCCATTTGTTCTGCAATAGTATCGGCCTGAAAGGCATCGTCCAATTTGATCAAGATCGAGCTGACGTTCTGGCCGGTTCTAAACAAACTTTGCGCCGCCCGGAGCGTCACGAAGCCCTGCCCGAGGTCGGCGGCGTTGTTGCCCGAGTAGAAAATCCCCGCCACGACGAACGCCTGGGTCACGCCCTGGGTCGATTGCAAACGCACCCGATCTCCGAGGCGAATCCCGGCTTCGTCGGCGAGGCGCGCCCCGATGACCAGCTCGTCCGGGCCGATGTCCAGCCAGCGCCCGGCGATTAAATCTTTCTGGATCGGCGTGATCTTGTCCTGGCGCACCGGCTCACCGCCGGAGATCGTGAGGGTGAAGCGCTTGGAGCCACGCGCGAGAAACGCACTCCCGCGCACCGCCGAGGCCACGGTCTTAACGCCTGGAAACTGCGCAAGCTGCGTCTCTAACTGTCGCCATGGCTCGACATCGGTGCGCTGCTGGACCTGCTTCTGCACGTCGGTCGCCAGAAGCTCGCCCGGCCCGCTCGTCCGGGTTTTTCCCAGCGTATCGGGCAGGGGATCGGGCATCTTCAGGGTGATATGCGGCAACGGCCCCACTAAATCGTTGACAAACCTTTTCTGAACCCCGGTAATCAGGGTCTGAATGAAAATAATCATGGTTACTGCAATCGCAACGGCGAAAACCGTGAGCACCGTCTGCCCACCGCCACTTACCAGGTGCCGCCACGCCAATTTCGCTTCAAATCGCATCGGTTAGCCTGCCTGAATCCCTGTCGAGGGGGCCGTAGAATGAATTCGCGGCTTGGTAAGAATGTCCACCTTCGTGGACAGAAATATCCTCATAGAAATGCCTAAAAATCATTGGTTAGTTGCTCTAAATCTCCGTCGAGAGAACCGTCGAATGAATTCGCGGCTTGATAGGAATGTCCACCTTCGTGGACAGAGAGTGGTTGTTGGCTCATTTCGAGTAGTGCTGACGTAGTTTTTTCGCGATGATGCTGTTCCTGGTTTTGAATATAGGTGATTACTCGGGGGAGAGCTTCCTGGCCGACCGGAACGACCCCATAACCGCGTTGCCACTTAAAATAAAGCTCCGGGAAAGCTTCGTTGATCGCACGTGACGACGCTCCTTTGAGTCGTTTTACCAGTTCTGCGATACTAATGGTCGTGGCGAAACGAACCACAACGTGAAGATGGTCTTCGACGCCGTTTACTGCCTGAACGGGGCAGCGACACTCTTCACCAACAGCTATAATGGTGCGACAGGCTATCGCGCGTGCTTCCGGGGTGAGCTTTGACAAGCGATCCCAGGTTGTCCAGATCAAGTGCAAGAAAACCCGGTTATAAACATCAGCCATGGATTATTCTCAAGCTATTGCAGCTCTGTCCACGAAGGTGGACATTCTTATTTAGCCGCGAATTCATTCGACGGTTCATTCGAGTGCCTATTTTGCCATGCCAGGACCGGGCGAGGGGGTGATTTTCTTCGGTGCGACCGTGGTTCCGGCGACGAGTCCGGCGGGGTTGGCGACGACCAGGTCGCCCTGGTTCAGGCCATCGAGTACGGGGACGCCATCGGCTCCTGCCGGGCCGACCGTGACCGTGCGCTTCTCAATCGTCCCTTTGTCAACCACGAGCAGGCTCGAAATCCCGCCGACGGTGTTCACGGCGAGCAGCGGGACTACCAGGCGCTTGCTGCCTTTATCGACGACGATGTTCACCGAGAGCGTCTGGCCGGGCCGGAGCCACTTCGGCGTGGTTTCCGGCGAGAGCCTAACCTCGACCGTCCCGCGATCCGTGTCCACCTGCGCCCCGATCTCCCGGACGCGGGCCGCGAATGTCTCGCCGGGGAACGCCTCGCACGTGACGGTCGCTTCCTGCCCGACCGCGACTTTTCCGAGGTTGGCTTCGTCGAGATCGATCCGGATCTCGGGGGACGTGGTTCGGACTAACTGGACGAGCGGCGTTCCTGGCCCGGTGACGCCGCCTGCCTCGGTCACAACGCGGGTGATCGTGCCGTCGAACGGCGCGGCGACGACCGAGTCGCCCACGCGCCGCTGGGCCACGGACAGGCTCTGGCGCGTCTCGGCAAGCCTGCTTCGGGCCACGTCGCGGGCACGGATCGACTCGG
Organism: Armatimonadota bacterium; assembly: GCA_031363095.1. Classification (GTDB taxonomy): domain Bacteria; phylum Armatimonadota; class Armatimonadia; order Armatimonadales; family Armatimonadaceae; genus JANLTX01. Next base: position 25,243 of record JANLTX010000024.1, read on the forward strand.
AGAGCCGGGCGCGGGCCACAGCGATGTCTTCCGAGCGGGGAGTCGAGAGCAGCGAGCGGAGCTGGGCCGCTCCCGATGCCGCTGCGCCCTGGACCGTGGCCTGGGCAGCCTGAACCTCAGACTCGGCGGCGCGCAGGTCGGCGCGGGCCTGATCGATCTGCTCGGGGCGGGTGCCGCGCGTGAGCTGCTGAAGCCGGGCGTCGGCGCTCTCGCGGGCGCGGCGGGCGACCCAGTAGCCCGTCGTAGCCGCGTCCACCGCGCTCTGTGCGACGGCCCCTTCGAGAAGCAGCGCTTTCTGGCGCTCTTGCTCGCGTCCGGCCTGGTCTTCACTTGCCTGGGCCTGCTTCTGGAGTGCCCGTGCCGAGTCGATCTCTTCGTCGCGCGGCCCTTTTTTCAACTCCGCCAATCTTCGACCGACCGACTGAAGCTTCTGGCGCGCCCCCGCCAGTTTTGCACGAGCCACGGCGACGCTCTGGTTCACGTCGGCCCGCAACCGGGCGACATCGGAGCCGAGCGGCCCGCGCGACGCCAGCGCAAGGCTTGCTTTCGCCGTGGAAACCGTCTCTTCGGCCTGGGCGAGCGTCGCTTCTGCCGTCGAGATCGCCCCCTGGCTCTGGCTCACCTGCGCCCCGAGCACGGAGTCGTCGAGGCGTGCGATAGTTTGTCCGGCCCGCACCCGGTCGCCCTCGCGCACCAGAACTGCCGCCACGCGCCCGCCCGTCTGCGCCCCGACACTGGTCTCCAGCTGCCCGCGCAATCGCCCACTGGCCGCAATGGAAGTCACCACCGTCTTCTGAACCGGCAGAACCACCTCGACCTCTTTGGGCCGCGAGCGCAGGAATCCCACCGCCCCCCCGCCAATCAACACCAGGAGTATCACCGGCACAAACCGCAAAAGCTTCCGCATAACGCCGCCATTGTACCTTCTGGTAATGGGTGATAGAGCCGACAGGATTATTCGGGGCGGTAGAATAGAGAGTTCATGGACTCTGCTTTTCTTTATCCCGTCGCGCTGGATGTGCGTGGCAAGCGCTGCGTCGTGGTGGGCGCTGGCCCGGTCGGGCGACGCAAGGCCGAGGCGCTCCGCGAGGCCGGAGCCGACGTGGTGGTTCTCTCGCTCGAAACCACGGGGCCATTTGAAGAGGGACAGCTCGACGGCGCGTTTCTGGTCGTGGCTGCGACGAACAACGCCGAGGTCAATGAGGTCGTCGCGCGGGCGGCGCGGGAGCGTGGCGTTCTGCTGAATCTCGCGGCTCCGGGCGACACTACCGAGAGCGGTGACTTTGCGACCATGGCGAGCGTGAAGCGGGGAAGTCTGTTGCTCTCCGTCACCACGGGCGGCGCGGGTCCGGCGCTCTCCGCCCGGCTTCGGCGCGAGCTTCAATCGCAGTTTGGCCCCGAGTGGGCGCTCTTCACCGCACTTCTCGCCGAGGTCCGCCACGAAGCGAAAAGACGAATCACCGACCCGACCGAGCGTGCAAATCGCCTGCGTTCCCTCGCCGAGAGCGAGACTGTCTTAGAGAAAATCCGTGCGGGCGATTTAGACAGCGCCATGGAAGAAGCCGCCGCGTGCCTCTCGTGATGGTGGGGCTGTCGCACAAGACAGCGCCGGTGGAGGTTCGGGAGCGGATCGCGTTTACGGCTCCGGGGCGGCTTTCTGAGGCGCTGGCCGGGCTGAAGTCTGCCGGGATCACCGAGGCAGTGCTGCTCTCGACCTGCAATCGCACCGAGCTTTACGTGGCGGGCGACACAGGCCCGGACGTTTTGCTCGAACTTCTCGCGCAGCTTCATCCCGAGGCACCGCCGAAGCTTTCGAGCTATTGTGAAGAGCGACGCGGGCACCGGGTGGTAGAGCATCTGTTCCGGGTGACGAGCGGGCTGGAGAGCATGGTCTTAGGCGAGAGCGATATCGCCCGGCAGGTGAAGGATGCCTACGGAGCCGCCGCGCAGGCCGGGCTGACCGGGCCGACGCTCAACCCGCTGTTTCACAAGGCGCTCGAAGCGTCCAAGCGGGCGCGGACCGAGCTGGACCTCTCGCGGGGCGCGTTCTCGGTCGGGCACGCCGCCGCGCAGCTTGCCGAGCAGCTCTTCGGGAGCCTGCGCGGGCGCGGCGTTCTGATTCTCGGGGCGGGCGACATGAGCGAGGCGACGGCCCGGCACCTCGCGTCCGCTGGAGCCGACACGATTTTTGTCGCCAACCGAACCTTTGAGCGGGCGGCGCGGCTCGCGGAAGTGCTTGGCGGACGCGCGATAGACTACGAGGCGTTCCCCGCGCAGCTTGCGAAAGTGGATATCGTCGTGGCGTCTACGTCGGCCCCGCGCCCGGTCGTCACGCGGGCGCTCATCGAGTCCTCGCTACCGGCCCGGCGGCATCGCCCGCTCTTTCTCATCGATATCGCGGTTCCTCGGGACATCGAGGCGTCGGCGGGCGACCTGAGCGATGTCTACCTCTACGACATCGACGATCTTCAGGCCGTGGTGAGCGTCGAGAGCGCCGCCCGCCAGCGCCGTGCCGCGAAAGCCGAGACGCTGATCTCTCATGAAGCGCAGGTCTATCTCGAAAAATCCCGTGCGGCCCTCGCGGCGGCCCCGCTCGTGACGGCATTGCGCGCCCGGCACCAGGCCGTGCTCCAGAGCGAGCTGGCCCGGCTCTACCGCCGCCTGCCCGATCTCACCGACGCGGAGCGTGCGGCTATCGAGGCGTTCGGGGAGAGCGTCCTGCAAAAAATCGCCCACGACCCGACCCGCCAGATCCGGGTTCTCGCCGAGGAGCAGCCCGAAAAACTCGACACCATCCGCGAGGTCTTTGCCCTGGACCCATCCCCCGGCCCCTTCCCTTCCGTTTTCCCGACTTCGTCGGCGGAAGGGAAGGGGAGTATCCCCTCTGGCTCCCCTTCCCTGGCCCCGTCGGAGACGGAAACAGGCGAGGGAAGGGGTCGGGGGATGGGTCGATGATACTGGTCTTCACGCTGGCGCTGTATCTGGTGGGTGCCGCGCTACTCGGGGCATCGGTGATCGTCCGGCGCGAGGGCGCACTGCGGAGCGCGGGCTGGATTGCGGGAGGGCTGGGTGCCTTGCTCCACGCGGCGGCCATCGGGCTGCGGTGTGCGGCGCTGCACCGTGCGCCGTTCGTGACGCCCGCCGAGTCGCTCTCGCTGCTCGCCTGGCTCCTGGTTCTGCTCTACCTCGGGGCACAGCTTCTCTGGCGGCTCACCGCTGCCGGGGCGCTGGCACTCGGCCTCGGGTTTCTGCTACTCTTTCTGGCGGGACGCCTCGGCGACGCGACGCCCGTGGGGGCGGCCTCGCCCTTGCTGGCCGAGCAGGGCGTCTCGCTGCACGTTATCGCGACCCTGGCCTCGTTCGGGGCGTTCGCGCTGGCGTTCTGTTGCGCCGCTCTGTTCCTTCTGGAGCAGAAACTGCTCAAGTCCAAGCGGGCGCTGGGCTGGCTCAAGGTTCTGCCGCCGCTGGTCGTCGCGGATCGTGCGGCGCTGACACTGGTCGGGATCGGGTTTCCTCTGCTGACGCTCGGGATTCTCTCGGGGCTGATCCGGGCGGCGGGGGGCGGCTTGAAACCCGGCTGGGCATCGGACCCCAAGCTGCTACTGGCGTATGGCGTCTGGGGAATCTACGGCGCGTATCTCTGGGTGCGATTTCGTAGCGGCTGGCCTCCTGCGCACACAGCATTGGTTCTTCTGGTAGGTTTGCTGCTCTGCTTGCTGGTTTTTGTGGTTCCAACAGCGGTGCATCGATTTGGATAGGCAAAAAAACTCGTAAAAATACGATAAAGATAAAATTGGAACGGCAAAGGCACTGAAATTGTGAGAGAATGCGGCTTGAAAATGTCCGTCGCGCTGATTGATTTGCCCGATGCCAGGAACACCACTGCACCAATGCCGATTCTGGAGATAGACCGTGAAGCCCCGCTTTCCGATGCCAGCCTGCGCGTCCGCTACAAACTGCTGGATGCCTGGCGCGGCTTGGCGTCGCTGGCGGTTGTCGCGCTGCATGGCGGGGTGCCGCTGCTGGGCGGTCCGCTGAAGCACCTCGCCGAGACGAGCGCGTGGGGCTGGCTGCTCTACGGCGCGCTCGGGGTCCAGTTTTTCTTCGTCATCAGCGGGTATTGCATCGCGGGTGCCGCCGTCCAGCACCTGATCGACTTCGGCGATCCGTGGCCGTTCATCCGGGCGCGGCTTCGGCGCATCTGGCCCGCGTACCTGGCGTCGATTGTGCTGGCGCTGCTGGCGATGGTGCTCCACGGGGCGCTGGCGTCGGCGGGCACGATCCAGGCCGTCGAGGTGTTCAACGTGCCGCTGGATGCGATGCTCTCCCCGAAGTGGCTGCTCTCGCATCTCACGCTCACCCAGGTTCCGCTCGGGACGAAGATGCTGATCGGTCTCTACTGGACTCTGTGCTATGAAGTGGCGTTCTACGGGATCGTGACGCTCTTGCTGGTTCCGCTCTGGAAATTGAGCTGGCGCGGGGTTCTCGGGATGCTGCATGTCGTGACGCTGCTCTCGCTGAGCTTGCTGGTCGTGAAGGCCGAGTGGCGCTTCTTCCCGCTGGACCTGTGGCCGCTCTTCGGGCTGGGCGTCTTGCTCTACAACCTGACACGCGACCCGAAGAACCTGGGGGTTCGTTTGACAGCGATTGCCGTGGTCGTTTTGATTCTTGTGTTTGTGCTAACGCGCTCGTGGGGCGGCAATGGGCTGCTGCTCACCAGCCGGGTGCAGTTCAGCGCGGCGCTGGGCTTTGCGATGCTTCTCTGGGCCTTGCGTCCCTACGACAACGCGCTTGCCCGCTGGCCGCTCTTCAAGCTTCTCGGGCGGGTCGGGGTTTTCAGCTACAGCCTGTACCTGGCCCACATCCCGCTACGCTCGCTGTTTCTGGGCGTCCTCGCGAAAATGGGCCTTGCGACCGCAGCGACGTTCTGGCTGGTCCCGACTCTGTTTATTCCGCTGGCGCTGCTGGGCGGCTGGCTGTTCCACCTGGCGTTCGAGCGCCCCTGGATCAGAAGCAAGCTCCCCCGCTGGATCAACGAGTGACCCATCCCCCGGCCCCTTACCCTTGTCTTTTTCCCGCTTCGCAGGGACAAGGGAAGGGGGGTAACCCCTCTGACTCCCCTTCCCTCGCCCCGCCGGAGGCGGCGGGTACCCAGCCGCTGGGTGGCGAGGGTAAGGGGCCGGGGGATGGGTCACGGCACGGTCTTGAGCAGGTCGCTGCCGGGGTCGAGGTCGGCGGTGCAGCCTTTGCGGTACTGCTTGACCCGCTCCCAGAGCGCTCTTGTGCCCCTGTCGCGCTTTCCACGGGCGAGGTCGGCGGTGTCGAGGGTCTGGCGGGTGCGGTCGTAGATCGTGCGCAGAGCGGCGAGATCGGCGGTGAACTGCGCGAGGGTGTAGCGCCCTGCCAGCATCAGCGGCCCGAGGAATCCGGGGATCGTCGCGGCGTTGATGCGGGTCCAGAGGCTCTGCATGTCGTCGAACGCCTTGAGGAACGTGGCTTCTGTGGTCCGTGCGGGCGGCTGCAAGGGCAGCTCCGTAAAGAACGGCGTGTCTCCTAACTTGTTCTCGACAGCGGCGCGGAACTGCTTCAGCCGAACCTTGAGGGCGGGCCTGGCTCTGTCGCGCTCGTCCTGGGCGATTCCCGCCCCGTTTTCCACATCGGGCATCCGGGCGAGCTGGTTTTCGAGGTCGGTGACATCGGCGTCGAAGCGGGACTTGTCGTAGCCGCCGCGCAGGGTCAGGGGGTTGCGCCCGAGGGCGCTGTTGACTTGCGCCCAGTGAATACCGACGCTCTTGGCAAGCTGTAAGATGTCGCCTGCGGTTGTAGTTGCCATCTCTCTATCTCCTCCGATACGGAGCCGGACGATTCCGGTCTCACCTTGCGCCTGTCCGATAGCACCCGGCGGCTGTACGCTCGCTCCCGGTGCCAGTCCGGTCCCACCCGAAGGGTGTCCGGTAACGTCTAACGTCTGTACGGAAGGGTAGGACACCTGTACGGCCCCACCCGGACCGCCTCCGGTTGCCCCGAAGACGATTCCGCTTCTATTATATCGCCCTTTTGCGCCACTTCACTAAATTCCGGGTACAATCTCCTCGAAATCAAGCGCACCCGACGCGCCCTGCGACACACGCTTTACGATCACGATCCTGAAGAGAAGAGGCGGAAGCCCATTTCGATGAACTTGTACTGCGGGAGAGTAACCGTTATGTGGTAAGCGCAGCGGAACCAGTCCATATTGAGGCCGTTGTACCAGCCACCGCCTTTAATAAACCTGTTGCCGCCTACGCCATCGCTACACCACTGAAATACGTTGCCTGCCATATCCGACAGGCCAAGGGAGTTCACGTAGATGTTGTTGCTGCGATGAACCGGGGCTGTATAGGGGCGCTGAGTCACCACGCTACACCACAAACTGTTGTCGTCAAACGTATCGCCCCAGGGGTACACGATGTTCTTGCCCCCATCCGTTTGCCCAAACTCAAACTCCGCAACCGTCGGCAATCGGCCACCAGCCCAGGTACAGTAAGCGGCGGCCTCGTACCAGGTGACGTCTATGATAGGGTGGTCGTCCATCCAGGCCCAACCAGGCGCAGGAAGCTTGGGGAGAGGAATCATCTCCCTGCCCGTCGCATCGCAGTAAGCACGGTACTGGGCCACCGTCACGGGAGTGGGGGCCAGGGCTCCGGGCGTGACATTAACAGACCCATAGGCCTTCCTGGGCCTCTGTACAGAGTTACTGTATTCCACCTTGACCTGAGCGATACCGGCGGCCTTCCTCGTCAGGGTAATCACGCCTGCGGAAGGATGTAGCGGTGCCGTCGCTACCGAGCTGGGCGTTACCGTGACGATAAGCTCGCCATCGGGGGGAAGTCTCACCTCGCGGAACACGGAGTCCCTGGCCGTCAGCGTGAGCGTGAGAGTCTGGTCTATTTCACTCGTGAGGATCGTTCTATCCGACTCGTAAACATGACCGTTGACGGTGAACAAAAACTCCGAGACGAGCGCAGGCAGGCTGTAGTTGTCCGGTTGCAAAGAGCCAGGAAGAAGGAAGGTCTCAGGGTTAGCGTAGCCTCCGGAAGAGGTTCGGTATTGCAAGTGCAGGTGCGGATCGATAGCACCGGACGAACTATGACCCGACAGCCCGATTTGATCGCCCGCTTTTACTCTTCCCGCTCCAATCGGCCCTGGATAGGTTGCTCTTTTGGCAAGTGAACGGAACGGTTCATCGAATGCGCTCAGGTGCAGGTACTCCGTTGCGGTGCCATCGTCGTGCCGAACACGAATGTAGTTGCCATTTGGCGAAGTTCCGCCTGGAAACTGATCTATCCGCGTCACCTGCTCCACATAGCCATCGGCCACTGCCAACACCGGGGTGCCATCTGCGGCCCTCAGGTCAATACCTCGGTGTGGCTTTGGGCCACCTGGGGGAGGTGCAACATGGGGGGTGTTCGTCGCCTCACGTAGTCCGATTCGTGAGACGACCACCAGCGCAACCCCTTTCAGAGGGGGGCTGGCGAACGCCGCGCCGGGCAAGTTCTCCACAGAGAAGTTGGGGCTGAAATCGGGGTACGTCGTGATAGGATCGCGGCTCCCCGGCACGCGGGAGACATGTCTTCCTCCGGGCGTGAGGGCCAGGACAACCTGCGCCTCGTAGGAGCCGTCGGCCACAACCGTGAAGTCTCCTCCCCCGAGCGTGATCGTCGCTGCCTTTGCGGATAGGTTTACGTCTGCCGCGACCGGGCTGAAGAAGTCTGTCCCATCGTCAGGATCAGTATCGACCTGCCGAACAAAAGCGGTGACACCTCCCGCTCCTAAGGCAAGAAGCGCGTCGGGTATCTGAAGAGCGACCGTGAGACCCGCTCTTTGGGGCACCTGGCTTTCCAGGTTGATCCTTACCTCGTAGCTGGCACGGTGCGACGGTTGAGCGGCTGATCCGGTGATCTGAAACAAGGCTGCCAGGTCCGGGTCTGCGGTGGCTTGCAGGCGAACGTTCGCCGAGCCTGTCAGCGTACTGGCGGGAACGATGACCGAGGCCACTCCTGCCAGCTCCACACGTCCACCCGCAGTCCCGATACTGGCTGTCTGGTTGGTGACCGCAGGCAGGGAACCAACAGAGGGGATGAATGACGGTTGGTCAGAGACGGTTGTTCCACCGCCGCCGCCGCCACTACCGCCGCCACATCCGATCAGGGCGCTACTCCCACTTACCAGAAGCAAGCCGCTTGCCAAGTGTAGGAACTCACGACGCTGTAGAGGATGCACCTTGTTATCCGATTCCATTTGCTCAACCCTCCTCAGGGCTTCGTTGCACAGCACCGTTTCCGGCGCAACTGGAGCCAGTATAACACCGCTCTGGCCAATCGCGGAAGAATAATCACCCTCTGGATCACCCCCGTCCCTCCGCAGCACCTTGATCTGTTACTTGGTGGCTTTCCGCTCGACGAAGCGCTCGCCGTTCCAGACGTAGTACAGGGTTTCTTTGACAGCGGGCTTGTCCTCGGTCTCCGGCTCGTTTACATCGATACGCACCAGCCGGAAGCCGCGCTTGTCGATCTCATCGAACGTGGTCTCGCGCCGCCCGCCGTCGCCAAGCTCGGAGAAGAGCTGCATGCTGCCGCGCTGGGCGAAGCCTCTGGCGAAGACCAGCAGAAGGTGGTCGTCGGTGCCCTCAAAAAGCACCATCGGCTGTGCGGGCTTGCCCGGAACCAGCCAGAGCGCTTTTACTTTGTACTTCTCTTTGTCCTGCGCGGGGCCGGGGAACTCCAGCTCGAAGCGCTGCAACTTCTTGCCCAGCGGCGAGATGACATCGATGTAGCCCGTCGCCGCCTCGCCCTCGCCGGTGAAGAACGCGTGGAGTAAAATTTTACCCCCTGCGCCGTAGTTGAGGGTGATGAAGCGTCCGCTGGTCGCGCCTTGCGGCGTCATTTTCTTGATCGAGGCCGAAGCCACTCCCTCGGTGACGGTGGGCGGGGCCGCAAGCGTTGTCAGCGTTGCGATCAGAGCGACAGAAAGTGCCAGAAAAATTCGTTTCATTCTGTCGGTCTGCTTCGCGACCCTGTGGGAATATTCCTTCTTGCGGTATAAAACACCGATGCTACTTCAAACAACTCTCCGGGCCGCGCTGACTCTGGCGCTCCCTCTTCTTTTTCTCGGCGGGACGCAGGCGCAGATCGTGGTCGATCAGTCGCAGACCTCGACGACCGGGCTGATGGCGGCCTTCAACCAGGACGATCTGGCGCAGTCGTTCCAGCCGGGCTTTGGCAACATCACCGGGGCGTCGGTGCTGCTGGCGAGCCTGCCTGCTTCGTCCGACGTGACGATCTCGCTCTTCGACGAGCTTCCGAGCCTGGGCGGGAACTTGCTGGCGAGCGGAACGGCCCTCAGCGTAGCTCCCAGCACCTACGCGCTGGTCTCATTCGGGCAGATCACGGTGGTTCCGAACCAGACCTACTACCTGGTTTTTCAGGGCGCGAATCTCGCATCGGGGCTGGCGGGGGACACCACGAACCCCTACTCGCGCGGCCAGGTCTACGCCAACACCGGCTTTCTTTCTTTCTCGGACTTCGACTACACGTTCGAGACGTTCTCCAACAGCTCCTCGGCAGTGCCCGAGCCAGGAACGCTCGCGCTACTCGCTCTCGGCGGCATCGGGGTGCTGGTACGTCGCCGCCGCTGACCTGTCAGAGAGAAAACGCGGCGCTCGCTCCGATCCAGCGGGCGTCGCGGTTCTGATCGACACCCATCAGTGCGCCCCGGCCCATCCGAATCAAGCTGGTCATTCCCTTCAGGCCATCGGGCGTGCTCAGGCACATGATTCTGATCTCTGTCTTGGTCGCGCCTTCCGGAGTCTCCACCGTCGGAATAAACCGGATTTTACGCTGAAGAAGCCAGCCTGCCGGGTCGGGGGCGGCAAGAACCTGCTCTTTCGTCGGCCCGACGACTACGCCCTGGCCCGCGTACGAAAACAGGGGCTTCAAAACCCACTCGCCGAGGTCTTTGGGAAGCGTCGAGAGCGTACTCAGCAGGTGCGTCTCCGGGACGCACGGATGATTTAAGAACGGAAGCGAGAGCTTGGAGAGCAGAAAATACCAGCTTGGATGCCCTGCCCAGGAGAAATCCATGTCTTCTGAGAGATCGAACGGCAGAGTAATCTTATTTTTAATTAAATCATCGAAGATCACCCGGTTGTAAATTCGTTTTATCGGTTCTCCCTCGGGCGTAAATAATTTCTTGCCGATTTGTTTTACTTTTGTGGCGCAGATAGTTCGGACGCCCAGTTTTTTCTCGGTGAGGATAAAATCAGGGAGCGTTTTCTGGGTTTCGGGAAACAACTCTAATAAAAAGACTTCCGAAGGGTCGTGGCCGCCAAGAATGGCCTGCTGAAGTGCCTCGAAGTACGTGGTTTCAGTAAAGCCGCTCAAATAGCCGTTTAGCGAGCTATCTAAACTATAAATATCCCGATAGGTCTCAGACAGAACAGACTGGAAGCAATACAGCGACGGGAAGCCCTGAATCTCGACTAATTTTGGTTCTAAGTGTTCGTCGATACCGAAATCTGCTTGAATAAACAGAGCGGAGTCGGCTTCTCTGCTATTTCGCAGGTTTTGAGGCAGCGTGCCCTGTGCCATCGCTCTGTAATCGGTATTCTCGCTGATCTGGCCGTATAACTCTTTCGTTGTGCGAATAAGCCCTTCGAGCACCGTGGACGAGAAAAAACACGGAGTTTCCGCGATCCGAAACGGGATGGGCGTCTCGCAGCGCGTCTGAAGCTCCTGAAGCAGCGCCGCGTACTTTTCATCGGTGTAGCGGGAAAAAAACTCCTGGCGCAGCTTTGCGATCATAGCTCGGGGAGTCGCTCGGTCTCGGCGACGATATAGTCTACAACGGCTTTCAAGTCACCGGTTTCTTCAAAAACTTTAAGCTGACGGTCCGCTCCGGTGCCCTCGGAGGCTATTTTTCGGATATATTCGATCTCTTTTCGGCAGCCCAGCTCATCGAGCACGTCGTCTACGAAGAATAGATACTCGTCGATGAGCAAACGCGCATCGACTTCTTCTTCTTTTCCGAAGTCAATCAGTTTACCATCGAGGCCATAGCGCACGGCACGCCATTTATTCTCCATGAGAAGCGCCCTGCTGTACTGCCGATAGTCCTGGTTTTTCTGCTGGAGCTTCCAGAGTTTTGCCATGGTCGCTTGCATCAGCGCCGCGAGCGCAATAGTCTCGTCGATTCGCATCGGGACATCGCAGATTCGGTACTCTAAGGTCGGAAAGAACGGATGAGGCCGAATATCCCACCATATTTTCTTGGCGTTATCTATGCATCCTGTTTTTATTAACAAGTTCACATAGTTTTCAAACTCGGAGTTGGAACCGAAGTGATCCGGTATGTTTGTTCGGGGGAACTTATCGAAAATTTTACAGCGGTAGCTTTTAAATCCCGTGTTGTGCCCCAGCCAGAACGGGGAGTTGGTCGAAAGCGCCAGAATATGCGGCAGAAAATACCGCACCGAGTTCATCAAGCGAATCGCGGTCTCTTTGTCCTCGATTCCAATGTGAACATGCAGCCCGAAGATTAAGTTCTCGCGGGCGACCTGCTGCAAGTCTTCCACAATCACATCGTAGCGGTCGTCGGGGTAGATTTCTTGCACGCGCCAGTCCGCAAACGGGTGCGTCCCTGCGGCGGCCACCTTCAGCCCGTTCTCGCCCGCCAGCTTGATAATCGTCTGGCGCAGCTCGACGATCTGCGCGCGGGCGTCGGCTGCCGTGGCGCAGATGTTCGTACCGACCTCGACGACGCTCTGGTGCATCTCGGCCTTGACCTGCTCGCGCAGGACCGTCTTGCCCTTCCCCAGAAGCTCCATGTCGATGTGCGAGCGCAGGTCGCGCGTCACCGGGTCGATGGTCTGGTACTCTTCTTCGATGCCGATGGAGAAGCTCGGTTTCATGGTGCTAAAAAGGCTCAGCTTGCGTCGGTGGTGAGATAGAGAAACGCCAGTGTGTTCGCGTCGCGCTGGCTTATCGGAAGCGTCGGGTCGGCGACGGGATACATGATGTCGGAGGCCGTGTCGCTGTGGCCGGTGATTCCGAGCGCATGCCCGATCTCGTGCGCCGCCACCGCGACGAGCTGCCCCTCGGGAAGCCCGACTTTCAGCTTCACGCTCGTGGTGAGCAAGGTCGAGCGGGGAGTTCCGGGGGTGTAGCTGTAGTTTGCAGCCCCTGCGCCCTCGCCGCCAACCAGGTCCGGATCGCTCGATAGGGCGAAGATAATCGGTATGTTCCCACCGGAATCGATCCTGGTGAACTGGAGCAGGCCGTTCGTCCCGAGTCCCCAGCGCTGGAATGCTTTCTGGACCGCCGCCACCAGCATCGCCGGGTCGCGCGAGTCGCCGCTGGTGTCGATGGAGTAGGTCAGGGTGCGCGTCGGCCAGATGATCCGCTCGGTGAGAAGTGAGGCGTAGCGGGGCGCAAACGGGGCGATGGGACCAAAGGCCGTCTGGTTGACGCCCGCCGTTCGTGCGCTCGCCTCGTTGCTCGGAGCCGACGCCTCGCTGGCGTTCACCGCAAGCACGCGGAACTGATAGCCCGTCTCGTTCTCCAGCCCGGTGACCGTCGCGGACTGGGCGTTCGCCGCAAGAGTTTTGACCTCACTCCATCCAGTCCCCGAGGCGTTTCTCTCGACCCGATACCCGGTCTCGTTGGTCGCGTTGTCGGTCCAGGCGAGCTGCGCGGTCGTAAACGCAATACTCGCCGTCAGGTTCGTCGGCGCGGCAGGCGCACCTCCCGCCGGTGTCGGAGTCGGGCTTGCCGAGGGGCTGGGAGTCTCTCCGTCGCCCGGAGTTCCGCCGCCGCACCCGAGCAGCGCCCCGGTCAGGCTCAGCGCGAGACACGTCAGAATTAAAGAATATTTCATAGGTATTTGCTCCAGCGCAGGTCTTTTCCGGCTTTGATTGGCTCCTGGGCTTTCTGAATCGCTAAATCGGCCATCGCTTCCACCACCCAGACGAAGTTTTCATGGCCTACGGAGTCGTAGTCAGCATCGGGGGCTGGATTTCCGAAGTCAATCGCATACGGAACGCCGCTCTCTACGGCAAATTCTACGGTGTTCATGTCATAGCCCAGCGCTTTATTGATTTTCAAGCAGTCAGAGAGCATTCGCTTCTCTAAGCTCTTCTCAATCGGCGGTGGGTCTTGAACATAGCGCAGGTGATGCGGCTGCCTCGGGTCGTAGGCCATGATTCGGATATTTTTCTGCCCGATCACGTAGCACCGGTAGTATTCGGTGAAGTCTACCGCGCTCTGAAGCGTCATGCACAAGTCGCCCGAGTCGTCGTAGGCGTTAAAAACGTCTTCCGGGGAGTGACAGTGCGTCACGTGTTTCCAGCCGCCACCCGAGTGAGGCTTCAAGAACGCTGGAAACCCGATATAACTAAAAACTCCGTCCCAGTCCAACGGGTATTCTAAATTACGCAACGATTGATCGGTAATATCGGGCGGATGTTGCTTGTGGGGCAGCAAAATTGTCTTTGGAATTGCGACTCCGAGCTTGTGGGCCAGCGCATAGTTGAAAAACTTATCGTCGGCGGACCACCAGAATGGATTGTTGATAATAGTCGTCCCTGAAAGGGCCGCGTTCTTGAGCATCGCGCGATAAAACGGGACGTCCTGACTGATTCTATCGATAATCACCCGAAAGTCCCAGGGCTTGTCCATCGCAATTGCGCCGACGGATACCGCCTCTGCCGTGATCCCATCGATAGAAAGGTCGTTGATCTTTGCGACCAGCGCCCCCGGAAACGAACTCTCCCGCCCGTGCAACACCCCGATTTTCATGACCCACCCCCTTGTTTTTTAAAAATACGCCCGTGCCATCGACATCCAATAGGGCCAGTCGTGGCCGGTATTGTCGCCCCAGATCGCGAGCTGATGGGGGATGCTTTTGGCGTGAAATATCCCCGAGAGCCGCTCGTTGTCGCCCCGGCAGATGTCCGCCTCGCCCGTCGCCAGAATCCAGCGGATTCTCTGGTAGCGCTCCCAGAACCAGCCGTCGTCGAGGCTTGGGAGATAGTCGTAGGGCAGGTTGAAGTAGCACGGGCCGTCCTTGACCCCGCCAAAAAAGCCCGCCATGTCGAATCCGCCGCCAAAACTGACTGCCTGCGTGACGCAATCGGGGTGTTTTAGCGCAAAATTGATCGCATGAAAGCCCCCGAACGAGCAGCCGTGCGTCGCCAGCTCGGGCAACGGGTTTTTATGCCGAATCAGTGGGAGAACTTCCTGAATTAAGTAGGTTTCGTAAGCATCATGCCGCCGGGCGCGCTCGTGCGGGTGAACCGATTTGTCGTACCAGCTAAAAGCGTCTATCGAATCGACGCACCAGAGCTGAATCCAGCCGTTTTCTATTTTTTCAGCGAGCGCATCCACCATGCCCCGGTCCTCGTACTCGTAGTACTTTCCCTTGGACGTTGGAAAAACCAGAATGGGAAGCCCGGCGTGCCCAAGCTCCAGAAGTTCCATGGAAATTCCAAGAGCGGGAGAGTGCCATTCGTGATGCTCGCGACGCATAGACCCGATTATACCCCGGTTGTTTCACGGGCGATGCTGGAAAGAATTCCCAGAAGCCGCTCGATAGGTTGAAGGTACTCTTCGTTGCGATCCACAAAGACGATGTTGCCTTCGAGCTTCAAAAAACGCCAGACATTGCCCATCGTGACGGTGCCCCAGAGCGTCGGGATCGGGTTCTCTTTGCGTTCGTTGAAGAGACGCGCGGCGACAAGCTCGGCGACGCACTGTCCGAGTCCGTGCTGTGGCTTCTCGTTCTTGGCCTCGACGACCGCAAAGACCGGGGCTTGCAAGACATACGGGTCGTGGGAGCGTGAGAGCAAGAAATCACAAAACCCGTTCAGCCCACGCCTCGGGTCCACATTGAACTCGATCCCCGAGAAAAGCGTGGCGTTCGTCAGGCGGCGCATCTCGGCCAGAATCGGGGCGATCAAGAACTCGGAGCGTGCTTTTTCCGTCCCGATGGTCAGCGCCAGCGGCGCGTACTCATCGAGCATCCGGGTCAGAAGCTCGCCGGGCGCGACCGGGACGACCACGGGAAACAACTCGGCGTCGTACTCGGCACGGAGATCGAATTTCTTCAAGACCTCGTCGAGCGCAGGGTCATTCAGTTTTCTCTTTGAGTAATTGAATTGCTTCGCGGGGTCGTGCTGCAAAGCGTCGGCATGTCGCCGCGATATTTCTGACTCGCGCCCGACGATTCAGATTGAGGGCCGCTCCACGAAAAAGAGACAATAC
>JANLTX010000047.1:0-23015 GCA_031363095.1 Armatimonadota bacterium
CGTTATAGGGGCAGTTTCTTTCTTCTGTGGGATAAAAACGGCGATTTTCTCATATTGGGCAGTTGTCAAATCAGATGAGTACTTTTTTCGATCCATGACTCCATTCTACCTCGAAAGCCAGACTTCAGATGGGTTCTATAGTCCTGGCCCGCCGTCCGGCCTCGGAGAATGTTCGCCGCGCCCCACAGGAACGACTCCAACTTCTGCTGCGTGATTTTCGCCATGTGCCTCCAGTATACGGGCTAAACGTTGTAGAGGTCGTCGAGCGCAACCAGGACCGTGGTGGGGCTGGTCTGGCTCTGGACGTACTCGATCAGCGGCTGATTGAACCCGGAGCGAGAGAACAGGAAGTGAAACTGCCCTTCGCACTCCAGGCCCGCCCGCGCCAGATCCCGCCGCAGCGCATCCAGCTCGCGCAGGCCCACACTCTCGCTCGTCCACTTGCACGAGCCTGCCGCCGTAGCGTCGCCTTTCTCGTCGAGGGCGACCACGTCTATCTCGATGTCGCCGCCGCCCCACCAGGTTCCGACGTCCGTGAAGTGCAGCCCATCGGGAAGAGTGCCCACCCGCGCCAGCCGCCAGATATAGTCCCGGCACGCCCACTCGAACGCGGGTTTGGAGACGTGCTGATGGAGATTGGGCGCGATGGAGCGCTCCCAGACCCGCTCGCCCAGCTCCTGCGCGAGCAGGCTTCGCGCCGGATCGACGAACCGATACCAGAAGTTCAGGTAGTGATCGGCCACATAGTAGAGCGAGGTCCGCGAGCGCGGCTTGTTCTTCTCCGTGATCGGCACCTCGCGCAAAAGTAGCCCGAGGTCCTGGAGCGTCGCCAGGTTCTGGGTGATGTCCTGGGCGGAGTCCTTCCCGATGGCCCGCGCGATGTCCGACGGCTTGCGCTCCCCGTGAGCCACGGCCCGCAGGATCGAGCCGTAGAGAACGTCGCGGCGCAGGTCTTCGAGCAGGAGCCAGTCGGGTTCCTGAGCGAGGTACGTGTTCGGGCGTAGCACGGTGGAGAGAATGTTTTCTTTCAGCGAGCGACCTGGCTCGAACTGCTCCAGGTAGGACGGCATCCCCCCGAGAACGGCGTAGGCGAGAAACTTATCTTCTGGGGAGTAGCCCGGAAAGAAGAGCGCGGCCTCGGCGTAGTCCAGCGGCTCGACCTTCATGGCACCGGTGCGTCGGTTGTAGAGCGGTGCGCGCTCGTCGAGCACCTGGCGCTCCATGAACGAGAGGTAGGAACCTGCGAGAAAGAGCTTGAGATTGGCGCGTCGCTTGTTGTCGTCCCACCAGTGCTGGAGAACTGTCAGAAAGCCCGGATCGACATCGGCGAGGTACGGCAGTTCATCAATGACGACGCAGACGGGCGAAGGGTCTCCAATTTTCTCTCGTCGCTCCGCCTCGTGGACGAGCGCATCGAGAAAGACAGAGGTTGAAGCAAGTGTCTGCGGGAGATAGACCTGCGGAAACGCGCTGCGCATCGCATCGGTGAGTGCTTCGAGCTGAAGAGGCAGGGTTCGGCGCACGGCTCGGTAATAAAGGTAGTCGGCTCCCTGGTCTTCGAGAACCTGCCGAAGCAAGGCGCTCTTTCCGACGCCCCTGCGTCCGTAGAGAATAATCAGCTCGGCGCGTCTGGACTGGATGGCCTGCTGTAGGGAGTGGCGCTCTCGGTCTCGATTGTGAAAGGGATAGTCGTTCATGAATTTAGTATGTTTATGATTATACTGTCTATGAACATACTACGCAAATGGCTCTTTTCTGTCCTCCGTGTACCGATAGAACGTCGTCCTCGAAATTCCCAGTGTCTTGCAGATGGCGTTGATGCTCTGGGCCGGGTCGTCCCGGAGCGCCTGAGCCATCCGCTGCTTCTCCACGCTCAGAACCTTCGGCCTCCCGCCCTGCCGTCCCCGCGCCCTGGCCGCCTTCAGCCCCGCCCGAGTCCGTTCTCGAATGAGCGTTCTTTCAAACTCAGCGAGCGCCGCAAAAATATGAAAGACGAGCTTCCCGCCGCTGGTTGTAGTGTCGATGCTCTCGGTCACGCTCGAAAAGCCCACGCCCGCAGCCTCCAGCGTCTCGACCGTGGCGATCAGGTGCTTCAGCGAGCGCCCCAGCCGATCCAGCCTCCAGACCACCAGTGTGTCGCCCGAGCGCAGCATTTCCAGAACTCGGATCAACTCGGGGCGGTCGGCCTTGCCGCCGCTCTCTTTTTCTTCATAAACTCGCTCGCACCCGGCGGCTTTCAGCGCGTCTTTCTGAAGATCGAGGTTCTGGTCGTCCGAACTCACCCGTGCATAGCCGATTCGCATGACCCTATTGTACCAGAAGTCAGCAAACAACATCTATTTAGAAATCTTGAAATTGGCTCAGGTTTTGAAACGCTGCCGACCCTTGAAGCCAGCCGTCGAACCCAACATCCACGGGTTGTTTCAAAAAGGAGCCTTTTTGGGACGTTATGAGGAAGGGACGTGGCCTGAGATGAGCAACTCTATATCGCGGGTTTCTTTACGTCAAAAAAGACGTTACATAGTGATACAATACGTCATGCCAGCAAGAGTCATCTCTACGACAGCCACCACCACATCGGGTCGGCAGGCAAGGGATCGGGTGCGGGTCACGGTCTACCTGGACGAGCCGCTTGCAAGCTGGGGCAAGCAGCAGGAAGGCGGACTCTCTGAATTGCTCCGTCGCCTGCTCACCGAAGCCCAGCAAGAGCTTGGCACGTCTCCACAGCACTACCCCGCCGAGCTGATGACTCCCTACAAGAAGCTCATTGACAAAAAGCTCGCGCAAGGGCTGACCCCGGAAGAGGAGCGGGGGCTTTCTGGGATTCGGGAGCGCATGAACGCGTTCGACCGTTCTTTGCCCTCCTATGAGCGCAGTGAGGCGATTGCCGCCGCCATCGATCAGGAGCTTGCCGACCTGCGCCAGCTCATCGAGACCAGCCCCAAGAAGCTCAGAGCGAGTCTGTAGGTGGTCTTTACCCGGCGCGTTCCGACGCGCACGTACTCCGATTACACCCGCTACCGCCCGCTGCTCCGGCAAGACTTCCAGAATCGCTGCGCTTACTGCCTGCGTCACGAGTATTTCGTGGGAGGCGAGGCGGGCTGCGCCATCGATCACCATCGGCCTCAGGGTGGACCTTATGCCCGCCCCGACCTGGTGAGCGTCTACGAGAACCTGTACTGGTGCTGCACTGAGTGCAACAATATCAAGGCCGATACCTGGCCGAGCGCCGAAGAGTGGGCAGTGGGTCGTCGGTTTTTGGACCCCTGTCAGCTTGAGGATGACCATGACCTGCACTGGGGCGTCGAGGAAGACGGGACGCTGGTGGCGCTCACAGGCATCGGAGAGTACACCATCGGCAACCTGGTGCTGGAGCGTGAGGGGCTGGTGTACCATCGCCGCCGCCAGATTCGCTGGGAGCGGGAGTATGCCGAGCTGACGGAGGCCCTGGAAAAATGGGAGATGGACGAGTCCTTGCAAGCGGCGATAGAGTCTCGCCTCGCCGAGCTTCGCGCCTGGATCGAGCCGCCCGTCTTCAACCGGGCTACACGGCCCTCTTTCCCAGCTTAGATCAAAAATCACACAAACGTCTGCTTCAGAAACGGCTCTGTTTCCGTTTAAGAACAGTCGAACGCAAGCAACGCGGTGGTCTTCCCCGCACCCTACATCAACATAAGCTGCCCGTTATTCCCTCGTAGCCGAAACGCGGCCAGGCGGCACAGAGGAGTGACTTTGACTTTCGGCATGGCCCCTTGAACGGATTTCATCAGAGCCTTTCGCTCCTCTTGCTCAAGAGCACGTTCGAGTTCGTGCTCCCTGCAAATCTGTGCGGCGCTTTTCTGTCCGCTCAGGAGGGTGAGGACGATCTCGGCCTGGAACTGTGCGGAGAAACTGCGGTATTTCTTGCTCGACATGGTCGGTTTTTCTGATCTGCATCGTACCGCCAGCGAGGGCAAGCCGGGGGCTGTATCCTACAAATGGGCGGCAGCGAAACTGTACAGAAAAACGTCAGGGTTACAGTCCAGCCGTAAAGCGATACACTGCCCCGGTACGCTCCGGGTACGTCGGAAGACTGAGAGCGGAAAGATCGTTATTTGAAACCCATTCGCGTTCGTCGCACGGGGCTAATTCTCAAGCCAGACAACTCTCGCGTTCTGCTCAGGTCGTTTAACTTGACGAGTGAGAAGCGCACGCAGCAGACTCTTCGGAGAATCCAGGCACTGACGGAGCCGTCCGTTCAAGCAGAGCTGAATTTGGTGCTGGAAGAGTTTGACAATCGGCATCACGAACTGAAAGAGTTCTTTCTTCAGCGATACGAGCAGCTAAAACCACTTATATTGACAAAAAAAGCCCCGAGCATCGAACGGCAGCTTCTTATCGGGGCGTATTTTTCGCAGGAGTACGCCGTCGAGGGGGCGGCGCTCTTCAATCCGTCGCTGGTCTGGCATCCCGATCAGAGCGGGGTGCCCGAAGGCTCGCGACGCTTCGTTCTAAGCCTGCGCGCCACCGGCGAGGGGCATCTGTCATCCATCACGTTCCGCGTCGGGGTTCTCGACAAACAAAACCAGATCGCGCTGGACCCACCGACGCGCTTTGTCAGCAGGCCGGAGAGCGTCTCCTACCCCCGCTACGAGAGATCGCTCATGGAGCACAAACTGCGCGAACTGGACCACTGGGACGAGCTGGTGGCGTCAGTTCTCTTCTCGCTCAACGATACGTTCACCCTGGACGATCTCAAGAGCGCCTGCCAGACCGTCGAGCGACAGAGCCAGGAGCGCCGTCGCCGCGCCAGCGTCCCGCTACGCAGTCTGATGACGCTGGCCCGCGCCAACTACAAAGTCGCGTTCTCCCCGCAGCGCCCTCTCTCCGAGCGCATTTTATTCCCAACATCGCCCGCCGAGATCAACGGCATGGAGGACGCCCGCTTCGTCGCGTTCCAGGGCGAGAACGAAAAGACCACCTACTACGCGACCTACACGGCCTACGATGGCAAGATGACGATGCCCCAGCTTCTCAAGACCGAGGATTTCATCCATTTTGAGATGAGCACGCTCAACGGCTTCGAAGTGCAGAACAAAGGTATGGCGCTGTTTCCCCGCAAGATCCAGGGTCGCTATGCCATGCTCTCGCGCCAGGATAACGAGAATATCTATCTGATGTTCTCGGACAACCTGCGTTTCTGGTACTACAAAGAGCTTCTGCTCAAGCCTGTCTATCCCTGGGAGTGCGTCCAGCTCGGAAACTGCGGCTCTCCGCTGGAAATTGACGCGGGCTGGCTGGTTCTCACGCATGGAGTCGGCCCGATGCGCCGGTATGCGATTGGAGCGGTCCTGCTCGACAAAGATAACCCCCTGCGTGTCCTCGGGCGGCTGCGCGAGCCATTATTAGTTCCCGATACCAACGAAAGAGAAGGCTATGTTCCCAATGTCGTCTATAGTTGCGGTGCACAGATTCATAACAACGAACTTATACTACCTTATGCGACATCAGACTGCGCCAGTAGCTTTGCTATTGTCCCGATTGACGACATCTTAAGCGCCATGGAATAACATCACGCCTGCAGGATCAGCATGGAGTACGGATGCGCTCCGATGGCCTGCTCGCCCGAGTGCGTCTCGGCCATCACCGGCTCGATGCGAAAGCTCCCTCCGCGAACCCGCGTATCTTTCTAAAATCGACCCGTGAAACCACGAAAAAACTGCTGGCAATTGTAGGAACCTGTCGAGGTGGCGCTCCTATGAGTTGCGTGACAGCGAGAGATCTGTCTCTCGAAACCAGGGAAACAACAAACATGAATACGCGAACGATGATGGTGAGCTTGGCCGTAGCCTCGATAACGGCAAGCGGGGCTTATGCACAGGACGGTTCCTTCAAGGACGTCCCCAACGACCACTGGGCCTATGCAGCGATAGAAAAGCTGACGGCCCAGAACCCGAAGATTTTCATCGGCGACCCGGACGGCATGATGCGTGGCAAGCGCAACCTGACCCGCTACGAGATGGCGGTGATCATCGCCCGGCTGCTGGAGAACATCGAGGCGAGCTACGCCAAAAAAGGAACGCTGGTCGGGGGCGTCAACCCGCCCGCGCCGGATCTGTCGGAGTATGCCAAGAAGAGCGACCTTGCAGGGCTGGCGAGCAAGGCCGACGTGGACGCCATCCGTAAGCTGACGGGCGAGTTCCAGGTCGAGCTGAACACACTGGGCGTCGATATGACGGCGGTCAAGAAGCGTCTCGACGGCCTCGAAGGGCGCGTCACGAAGATCGAGGACACGCTCGCAAAGCTCCCGAAGGTGAACGGACAGCTCAGCGTCTACATGCGCGGCAACCAGAGAGACCGAAATGGTAAGCGGATCATCGACCGCGACGGCTATCTGGTCGGCGGCCAGAACCGGACGCTCCTCAACGACACGCGGGTGCTTCACGACCTCGATCTGAACCTGACCGCGAAGCCCGATGAAAAGACCACGCTGGAGGCGACGATCAACTTCGGCAACTATTTGAGCTACGTCGGGGCAGTCAATCAGTTTGCCGGAAATCGCTCCAACGCTACCGGCACGACTCCCGTCGGGCAGGACCAGGTGACGACACTCTACAAAGCGCTCGTCCGGGTGGAAAAAGTCCGCGTCCCCGGCGTGACCGGCGCGAGCGTGGAGGTGGGCCGCATCCCGATGCAGCTTACGCAGTACACCCTCAAGGGCATCGACACCGATACCTATCTCGACAACCGCAAGACCGACAACGGCGATCTGCCCCTCGACGGACTGCGCCTGGTCGGGATGCTCGGTGGGGTCAAGATGACCGCGTTCGGGGCGAAGGCCGATCCTATCCGGTTCGTGTCGAACCTCAGCGGCACGACGTTCCCCGGTGAGAGTAGCTACGCGCTTTATGCAGGCTCGAAGGTCAACCCCTTCGCGGGCGGTCTGACCAATCGCGGCCAGGTGCTCCAGTCGCTTATCACACCGTCGCGCTCCGGGGCGATGGCTATCGAGCAGCTTGCGGGCGGTATGCTGGAGATCCCCGTCGGCACCATGGCCCTCACCATCACCGGGTTTTCCGCTGCCGGGCCGCGCCTGGGCAACAAGGTCAACGTCTACGGGGGCGGCCTGACCACCAAGTTCAAAGGACTTGGCGTCGAAGGCTCCTACAACCGCAGCGAGTCCGAGGGCGGTCCGTACAAGAACAACGAAGCCTACGAAGTGGGCGGCGCGTACCGACTGGGCCGGATCGACCTGAACGCAGGCTATAAGTACGTCGGGCCGTACTTCGGCGCACCGGGCAACTGGGACCGCCTCGGAACCCTGCAAAACCCGGTCGATATCAGCGGGACGTTCGGGAAAGCGACCCTGCGCCTCGGCGACACCACATCACTGGTCGGCGAGGTCCGCTCCTACCAGGGGCTGTCAACGGGCGGCGGCCTGACTCCGCAGGACACGATCAACAACAGTCGGCTGGGTCTGCGCTTCGGGCGTGGCAAAGGCTCGTCGCTCGATCTGGGCGCGGAGATCACAGAGTACAAGCTGGCCGGTCTGGGCAGCGCCAAACCACGCGAGGTGTACTACAACATCGGCTACGGCACCGAGCTGACCAGCAACTCGCTGTTCAAAATCTCCTACCAGGTCGTGGACTTCAAGGACAAAGGTGGGTTCGCCAGCAACTACGGCGGCACCCAGCGCGGCGGCGTTCTAACCAGCACCTTCAACGTCAAGTTCTAATCCAGAGCAAGCCCTAAAAAAGAGCGGCGACCGCAGGGTCGCCGCTCTTTTGTCTGTCCCCTGGGGAGGCGGCGACAAAAAAGCGCCCCTGGCAGTCGCCAGGGGCAGCAAAGTAGAGGTCGGGTGAGTGCGCTACAGGCCGGTTTTTTCCAGCCGAATTCGCTCGTTGACGCCCTCGGGAAGTGTCTCGTTCGGATCGATGGTGACCTCCGCGCCGACTCCGGTGACGTTGTCGTCGTTATCGACGGTGTCTACGGCGGCAACGGCCAGGCCGCTCGCGGCCCCACCCAACGCCGCGCCAGAGAGTGCGCCGACCACGACACCCGCAGGGCCAAGGAGAGCGCCCGCGATGCCGCCAACGATCCCGCCTCCGACCGCACCGAGAACGCTCCCTTTGGCGGCGTCGTTCTCCGGGTTGTCGTCGATTCCGTGCTGGATACCGTCTTTGTGATCCCGCATCCGGCGACGCTCCGGCGACATCGTAAGCTCTTCTTCCGTGAGCGAGACGCTGACCGGCTCGCTGGTCTGAGTGTCTTCCATGGATTTGCTCCTACATCGCTTTCTTGACGGCCTCGGCGACCGCCTTCGCTTTTTCGCGGGCGATCTCGGCCACGTCTTCGAGCTTGTCTTTCGCTTGCTCGGCCAGGGTCTCTGCCTCGCTTTTGACCGCGCCGACGAGCTGCTGGGCCTTGCCCTGCGCCTGATGGACGATGCCCTGCGCTTCCGTCTCCGGGTCGCTCGTGACGTGGCCTATCTTCTCCTGGGCCTGACCGAGCAGCTCCTTGGCCTTGCCTTCAATCTTGTCGCTCGTTCCCGCACCGGCGGCGCGGTCGATGGCTTTTTCCATCTTTTCTTTAGGTGAATCGGACATTTGCTTGGTTCCTTTCAAACAGGGGGACGCTCTGCCGACTTGAGGGTCGGCAGCGTCTCGGCGAGGCGCTTGCACCATGCTTGCGCCTGCTTTTCGCAGGTCGTCTGGTTGTACGCCCCATCGCGCGGCGTCACCGTGACGAAGAGTCGTTCTTTGGCGAAGATCGCCGTGCCCGACGGTATCTTTCGGACCTGAATGTCTTCGGATTCCAGCGTCGAATCGGAGAGAATCGCGTTCAGTCGCAAGTAGAGAACGTCCGCTCGTTCGTGGACTCCTTCTTGAGTCGGTCCACGCAAGGTGATAAGCTCCGTCCCGCCGATTCCCAGCGTTTCGTGGAACATCAGCGCCGACAGAGCGACCTTGATCGAAGCTAACAAGCAGAGCGCGACGAGCGCCGTTTTTTTGTTCATGGGAGAGATCCTTTCGTCTTGTTGATGGTTCTGTGAGTCGTAGCCCGGCGGAGCGAGCGGGGTTCCGTCGATTTTTTGTTTTTCCGGGAACCTGCCGTGCGATCTGTGATAGACAGAGTCAGGGAACCTATCAAAAATGACCGAAGAGACGCCCCGGCGACGGGCGCTCCTGGCCGAGGACGAAGGGCTGACGATTCTTCTTCTTCGGCGGGCGCTGACGGCGGCAGGCTACGAAGTTGTGAAAGCCGTCGGCGACGGCGAGCAGGCGGTTCTGGCCGCCCGCGAGCTGAAGCCGGACTTTCTTCTCATGGACATCAACATGCCGCGCCTGTCGGGGATCGAGGCGGCACGCCAGATCACAGCAGAGCGCCCGGTGCCCATTGTCATGCTGACGGCCTACAGCGACCAGGCTATCGTCGATGAAGCCATCGCCGCCGGAGCGTGCGCCTACCTGGTGAAGCCCGTGGTGGTCGAGCAGGTCGCGCCAGCCGTGCGAACCGCCCTCGCCCGCTTCGACATTCTGGAGGCAGCCCGGCGCGAGAACGGCGACCTGCGCGACGCCCTGGAGACGCGAAAGTTAGTGGAGCGGGCCAAAGGGGTTCTGGCCCAGCGCTTCCAGCTCTCCGAAGCCGATGCCTTTCGGCGGCTGCAAAAAACCGCGCGAGATCGGTCGCAGCCGCTCAAGCAAGTCGCACAGGAGATCGTCCGCGCCGACGAGCTTCTCAGCTCGTTATGAATATTTTCACTCGGACCTTGATTATTTTGGCAAACTGAGTGATACTCTCCGTGTGCATACTTTGATCGGGAATCCCGGTCGAGGTCGGACGCTTTTTTAGATTGCTTGCGCGGCCATGATCGTCGTGCAGACATCGGGGCCAGGATTGCCTCGCTTTGAGACGAAATTTCGTCTCGGCGAAGCGGTTCTGGCCTTTTTGTTTGCGCCACGGAGAAAATCAGTGCAAGCCACGTTTCCCACATCGAACCTGTCGTTTCCTTTCGCCTCTCATCGTCACAACGGTGCCCGCTCGCTGGCGTCCTGCCCTCCCCAGGAGCTTCTGACGCGCAGCCAGGGCGGAGATCTGGAGGCCCGCCACGAGCTCGTGGGCCGCTACCACTCGATCATCCTGGCGACGGCCTCGCGGATGTCGGCGAGTCGCAGCGACGCCGACGACCTGGCCGCCGAGATCTACCTGCACGTTTTCAACATCATCAACTCGTGCAACAACGTCAAGACGCTCCCCGGCTGGATCAAGCGCATCGCGGTCAACGAGTTCTACCAGCGCTGCCGCCGCGAGCGCCGGATACCGCTGCACGTCTCGCTGGATAGCATCGGCGACGCCCCGCTCAGCGACGAGAGCGAGAACCCGGCCCGGATCGTCCACGAGCGCGACGAAAAACGGGAGCGTAGCGAGCGACTGCAAAAAGCGCTTCAGTCGCTTCCGCCGCACCACCGCGAGTTATGCGAGCTGTACTACACGCAGCAACGGAGCCTCGATGCCATCGCGAAGGAAACCGGGCTTGCCATCGGGACCATCAAGTCCCGGCTCTTCCGGGCGCGAGAGTCGATGCAGCGCAAGCTGCACGACCTGATCGCCCTGTAAAAAAACCCTGCCCCGAGTAGCGTCGCTCGGGGCAGGGTTTTCTTTGGGAGTGAATCAGCGACGGATCAGCCGCAGAGCGCCAATCGTCAGGCACGCACCGAGAACGGCGACGATCAGGCTGCCCGCATCGATTCCCATCGGGGACGTGCCGCGAAACAGCAGG
Source organism: Armatimonadota bacterium (assembly GCA_031363095.1). GTDB lineage: Bacteria > Armatimonadota > Armatimonadia > Armatimonadales > Armatimonadaceae > JANLTX01. The sequence continues at coordinate 10,760 of JANLTX010000047.1, forward strand.
CTCCAGACCCAGCCCCCGACGACCGCGCCGACGATTCCCAGGAGCAGGGTACCGAAGAAGCCGGATGGCTCTGACTGGCTGCCCTGCATGAGAAACTTGGCGATAGCGCCGACAACCAACCCGATAACGACGAACATAACGATTCCCATAGCTTTGACTCGCTTTCATCAGTCCTATGCTGAAGACAACCCCCGGTTCCCTCGAAATTCGCCCCATTGAAACGCCATCGAATAAATTCGTGGCTAAGAATACAAATTCGACAAGGTTGGCTTGCCAACCTTGTCGAATCCCAGAAATTTATCAAATTCTCTGATTCGACAAACCGAGCCTGCGAGGTGCTGGTCGAATTCGTACTCGTAGCCACGAATTTATTCGATGGCAAAACCCCGGTTCCCTCGAAGTTCAATCGGGGCTTGCCGGGCGGGGAAAGCGGACGCTCACTTCAGCGCCGGTCTCGGTGTTCTCATAGCGGAGCGTGCCTTCCAGATCCCATGTTCCGATGCTGTCGATGATGCTCAGACCGACGCGCCCGCTTTGGGCGGGATCAAAATCCGCAGGGAAGCCGGGGCCTTCGTTGTGGACGCTCAGCCGAAGATGAGCGCCCCCGTCCCGCTTCAACGAGACGAGGATCGCGCCGTCGCCGTGCTTGAGCGCGTTGGAGACCAGTTCGTTGATCAGAAGCGAGAGTGCGCCGACCTGCTTGAGCGACAGCGCGACATCGTCGGCGTCGAGCGTGAGCTTTCGGGCGTCGAGGGCGCTCGAAAGTGCGGGGATCAGCCGCTCCAGCGCGAAGCGAGCCGAGACGCTGTCCAGCGTCGCCCCCGGCGTACTCGTCTGGTGGGTCAGCAGGTCGTGCAGGGCCGCCATGCCGCGAATGTGGTTCGCCAGCCGATCCAGAGCCTTCGGCGGCAGGCTCTCCGGCTCCCCGGAGCGGATTGTATCGACCAGCGCAATGAGCACCTGGAGATTGTTCTTGATCCGGTGATGGCTCTCCCTCACGGCGCGCCGGAGCCTCAGGTTCAGGTCCTCGATCTCTTTCTCGGCGGCACGATGCTCCCGGCGCTCGCGGGCCTCGCTCAGCGCCCGCCGGACCGCTGGCGGCAGGCGCTCCAGCCGATCCTTGAGGATGTAGTCGGTCATGCCGAGCTTCAGGCACTCGACCGCGCGGCTCTCCCCCAGCGCCCCCGAGACAAGAAGAAATGGAATCGCATCGCCATGCTCTCGGAGTAGCCGGAACGCCTGGATGCCGTCGAAGCCGCGCAGGTCGAAATCGGAGAGAACCAGATCGGGCGGACGCTCGACAAGCGCCGTGAGGTATTCGTCCCGGTGCGCGACGACATCGAGGGTACACGCGATCCCGGCGGCGGCCAGACACTCCCGGACCAGCTCGGCATCGAGCGGGTCGTCTTCGAGGTGAAGGAGCCGATAGACGCTCACGTGTCGGTCGTCGGTTCGGGGGGAGGCTCGTTGACCGTGGTCCAGAAGCTGCCGAGAGCCTGAAGCGCCTGAGTATACTCCTCGAAGCCCACCGGCTTGACGACAAAGGCGTTTGCCCCGAGGCTGTAGCTGGCCTTCAGGTCGGCCTCCTCGCGGGAGCTGGTGAGCATGACGATGGGAATGTTCTTGAGCCGTGGGTCGGACTTCACCTGCCGCAGAACTTCCAGCCCATCAACGCGGGGCAGCTTCAGATCCAGCACGACGAGAATCGGGTTTCCTGGCTCGCGTTCGGCGTGCGGCCCGGCCCGCAACAGGAATTCGAGCGCTTGCTGGCCGTCCCCCACAACGATAATGTTCTCGACGAAGTCTTCCTCCGCAAGCGCTTCCAGGGCAAGCTCGACATCGTTCTTACTATCTTCGACCAGTAAGACGGTTTTCATAAAGTTTCGGTCACCTCCCGGCGCTCGATGGGAAGCGAGAAGTAGAATGTCGCTCCCTGCCCCAGCTCGCTCTCAGCCCAGGTGCGCCCTCCGTGGCGCTCGACGATCCGCCGGACGTTCGCCAGGCCGATTCCCGTGCCCTCGAACGCCTCGAAGTCGTGGAGGCGCTGGAAGACGCCGAAGAGCTTATCGACGTGCGCCATGTCGAAGCCGACTCCGTTGTCTTTCACGAAGAACTCCCACTCGGTTTCTTTTTTGTCTACACCGACCTGAATCTGGGAGATCGCTTCTTTGCTGGAATACTTGATCGCGTTCTCCAGCAGGTTCCACCAGACCAGCCGCAGCATCGCCCCGTCGCCCCAGACCTCGGGAAGCGCGGCGATGTCCCAGCGGATCTCCCGGTCGGGATTCTCCGATGTCAGCTCGGTGCAGATCGATTTCACGAGCTGCGGCATCGCTACCAGGCTCTGGCTCAGCTCGGCGCGGCTCATCCGGGAGAAGGAGAGAAGGTCATCGATGAGCTGGCCTGCGCGTCGCCCGGCCTCACGGATCGTCGCCAGGTAGCGCTTCCCCGGCACGTCGAGAAGCGCACCGGATTTCTTGTCCAGCAGATCGGCGAAGCCCACCACGTGCCGGAGCGGGGCGCGCAGGTCGTGGGAGACCGTGTAGGTGAACGCCTCCAGCTCCTGGTTGGCTGTGTGCAACCGGACGTTGGCGCTCTGAAGGCTCTCCGTGCGCTCCGCGACGCGACTCTCCAGCTCGACGTTCGCCCGTTGCGTCTCCTGCTCTTTTTGGACGCGCACCAGGAGCATCCGCCGCAGGAGCCAGAACGTCGCGACGAGCGCCAGACACGCGGTCATCGTCGCCCCGAAAAGCGTCAGCCGCGCCCGGCTTTCGTTGTCTCTGGCCTGGCGGTTTCTCAGAGCCGCGAGGCGACTCTCTTCGGCGTCCATCTCGCTCAACCCTGTGGCAATAGCGCCGATATACGACAGAGACTGAGCAAGCTGGGCTTTATCGGGTTTCCAGCGCACTCCGATTTTAGCTTTGAGTCGGACATTTCCTTCGACCATCTGCGTTTGTTTCTCGACAGTAGACCTGATATTGCCAACAATTGCTTTTTGCTTCGGGTTGTCTCGTACTAAAGCGTCAAGTTCATCGATATTTTGATTAATTATCTTTCTATCTTCTCTCCAATGCGCAAGAAATGTCGGTTCGTTCAGATAAAAATAACCCCGTGCATCGGCGACGGATTTTGCGGACCGTGCCTGTGTATTACGGACGGCCATTCGTACTTCCCAGGTATGCGCCACCCATTTCTGCCCCTCGATCAGCCCCTGTATCGAGCGATTCGCCAGAAACGCATTGCCAAGAAGCAAACCAAAAAGCAGGGCGAAAGCGATCCCGATACGCCCATCGAAGCGATTCATCTGCGTTTTCATCTTATCCGACATTCATAGACAGATTCAGGGAACCGGGTTCCCTTTTACGGATAGGGGCAGATAGGAGCCACAAGATGAAAAAACAAACGGTTACCGCCGTGCTGGCACTTTGCGGGCTGATGCTCGCGCAGCTACCGATGGGCGCAAGTTTCGCCCAGTCGGCTCGTGAGAAAGCCAGGCAGCGCGACAAGAACAACATGCGCAACCTCGGCACAGGGCTGGGTGCGCTCGCGGTTCATAAATCGCTCAAGGGCGACCCGAAGACCGCCATCGTGCTGGGAGCGGGGGCGCTCTACGCGGGAAAGAAGTACGAAGACCAGCGCAAGGCGCAGAAATATCACCGGAGCTACAGGTATCGCAATGGCCGCAAGGTCGGCTACTACCTGATGCGTGGCAGAAGCCGCGTTCGCTACGTGAACTACGGACACACCAAATGAAATTCATGAAATTAAGAAAACGAAGCACGCTTCTGGGCATCGGAGTGGTAGCACTAACTGTTGCGCTCGCGCCGCAGGCCACCGCCCAGCTCGGGAACATTCTCAAGGGCGCGGCCATCGTCGTGATCGTCGATAAGTTCGGCGGTCAGATCAACAGCGCCATCAACGGCCTGGCGGGAGAATCCAACCGGGAGGCGGGCAACAAGACCAAGGTCGTGCCGATCCTGTCGGTCGGGCAGGGAGTCTCGGCGGGAGCCGCGCAGATATCCGGCCCCATCAAGGCGGTCGATAGCGTCCAGGCCGTCGCCCAGGTGGAGGGCAACGTCAAGATCGGAACCTCGCTCAGGCTCAAGGCGCTCATCCCTGTCTCCACCCGGAGCGTCAAAGACAGTACCAGACTCAAGCGGGTCTACGGCGTCGGAATCACGGGGCTTGTCGATGTACGTCTTTAGAAGCGTTCTGGGCCTGGGATTGCTGCTCGCCCTGGCGGGCGCGGCCCGCGCCGATGTCGTCGTCGGGACGGGCGGCGAGACCCTCTTCGTTCTCAAGTCGGAGCGCGATCTGGACAAAACGGCGCAGGAGCGAGCGGGCGATGTCTACGACCGGCTGCGCTATATTCTCAATAATCCGCGCTTCAAGGCAGCGGACATCCAGGTCAAGCCGCTGGGCGACTACGGCGCAAAGATCGTCGCCAACAATCACCTGATCGTCCCCATCGGAGTGCGCGAGGCCGAGGCCAACGGCTCGACCCCGATGAAGCTCGCCGAGGACTGGGCGGTGCATCTGCGAAAAGTGATGCCGAAGCTCAACGCCCGCCCCGATCTCGTCGCCCGGCGCTACAAGCCAGTGCAAAAGAAAAAACGTCGCTAACAATCCGATTCATCTCAAGGAAAAACATCATGAAACTCATCACGCGCCTCGGCGCACTTGCCGCTCTCGCCCTGTCTCTCGGACTCACCCCGATGGTCGCCCATGCCCAGAAGCGTCAGTCCGCACGTTGGATCGGGCGGGTGGACAGCGTCTCGGATGTCTACTTCCGCCGGGGACGTTCCTGGTCTACGACGGTCAGCGGTAGCGATAAGAAAAACCGAGGCTCCGCACGATTCACCGCTCCCCTTCCCCGCAAGAACGTCATGGTCGGTCTGGAGCGCGAGATGGGCCGGGGCGTCGTCTCGGTCCGGCAGCAGCCCAAGGCGAGCAACGACTACACCGCCATCGTCCGGATTCAAGACCGCAAGGGTGCGGTCGGTCGCTACCGATTCACCCTGAACTGGGACAACTAAGCCCAGGGTGCTGTTGTCCACAGCGTCGTGGACAACAGATCCGCACAAAGAAAAATGCGCCAGGAAAATCTGGCGCAAGCGCGTTTATTTTTTTCAAAAAGGACCGATTGATGCCCCTCACTACGAGCCGCGAGATTCGGCTGATCTCCCGCCCGAGCGGACTTCCGACGCAGGCCAATTTCTCTCTCGAAACGGTCGAGATCAAGCCGCTGGAAGCGGGCGAGGTGCTGGTTCGCAACCAGTTCATGTCGGTCGATCCGTACATGCGGGGCCGGATGAACGACGGTCCGTCGTACGTCGCGCCCTTCGTCCTGAACAAGCCCCTCGATGGCGGTTCCGTGGGCGAGGTGATGGAGTCGCGCGACCCGGCGCTGGCCGTGGGAACTATCGTGGTTTCGAGCCGGGGCTGGCGCGAGGCGTTCGTCGCCACCTCGCACGAGCTGCACCCGGTGAGCCAGGAGATCCAGCCGCTTTCGGCCTATCTGGGTGCCCTCGGAATGACGGGAATGACCGCCTGGGCTGGTTTGAACCGGATCGAGGCGAAGTCCGGCGACACGATCTTCGTCTCGGGAGCCGCCGGTGCGGTCGGAAACGTCGCCGGTCAGCTCGCCCGGTTGCGCGGGTGCCGGGTGATCGGGTCGGCAGGCTCTGCGGCGAAGGTTCGATTTCTGCTCAGCGAGTGCGGCTTCGACGCCGCCTTCGACTACCGAGAAGGCCCGATTCAATCGCAGCTCAGCCGCGCCGCGCCGGACGGAATCGATGTCTACTTCGACAACGTCGGCGGCGAGACGCTCGAAGCCGCGCTCTCGGCGCTGCACGTCCACGGGCGAGTCGTCGTCTGCGGCGGCATCTCGGGCTACAACGAAGCCCGGCCCGGCCCGTCGAACTGGCTGCTGGTCATCGGCAAGCGCCTGACGATAAAAGGGCTGCTTGTGAGCGACTCGCTGTCCCAGCAGGCCGAGTTCGAGAGTGAGATCGGCGGCTACTTTCGCGCGGGCACCCTGAAAAACCATGAGACCGTCGTCCAGGGCATCGAGAACTCTATCGAAGCCTTTCTGGGATTGTTTCGGGGCGACAACGTCGGCAAGATGATCGTCGATCTTCGGTAAATCTTTACCGAATCGCGTCGGTGAGGGCGGATGCCGTCTTGTCGATGGCGACATTCGCCTGCGCCGCCGACGCCCTGACGCTCTTGCGAGCGCGAGCAGCGAGACTTGCGACCTGATCTTCCATCTGCTCCGGGAGCTGTTCCACACGCTCGGTAAGCGCCTCCGCCTGATGCCGAAGATAGCGCCGCGTCTTGTACCCGCTCCGGGGCGCGAGCAGCATGCCCGCCGCCGTGCCAACCCCGACGCCGACGAGAAGCCCCCCGATAAAACAACTGACTGAACTCATGGCTTAGTCCTCCACGCTCCTTATCCCGGCACCTATGGGCAGGTTCCGACCAATTTTCCACGGAACGGCGGAGGGCGCGGCGGCATAGGGTCAGTATCGAGAGGAGAGATCCTATGCCCACTTTCAAAAACCCGGAGTTCGATCCCCAGACAGACAAACCCGTCGCATCGCAGGCCCGGAGAGATGTCGAGCGGATGGAGGCCGAGGGCGGAATCACGCCCCAGCCCCCGACCAGGGTCCGGGAGCAGCCTCGCCGCCTGAGTGGAAAAGCACTTGTCAAAGCCGTTACCTGGCTCCCGAGGCGGGTACTTCACCGAACGCAGCATCCGTCCTCGCCGCCGTCGCTGGGAAGCATTGATGAGTCCCAGGAGCTTCAGCCGCGTCGGGCGCAGGCTGCCTGGTTGTTCGTGGCGCTCATCGTGGCGATCCCAGTGGCGCTCCTGATCTTCGCAGGGGCGGGCTGGATGATTTACAAAGGGGCACGGTAGGCCGTGAAGTTTGATCTTGCTTCCGGGCAGATGCGGCGCATCGCGGTTGTCGGAAACCACACGCCGCGCCAGTGCGGGATCGCGACGTTCACCGCCGATCTCATCGCTGCCGTTTCTTCCCGGTTCCCCGAAATCGACTGCTTCGCCGTCGCCATGAACGACCGTCCAGAGGGCTACGCCTACCCGCCTGTCGTGCGGTTTGCGATAGACGCGGGCGATCCCGGCTCGTATCGGCGCGTCGCCAAAACACTCAACGCCAGCAATGTCGATGTCGTCTGTCTCCAGCACGAGTACGGAATCTTCGGCGGCGAGGCGGGAAGCCATCTTCTGGCGCTTCTGGAGACACTCGACGTTCCCCTCGTCACGACGCTGCACACGATTCTCCAGAATCCCGACGACGCCCAGTGCGCCCTCATGGCCGAGCTGACGCGGCTCTCGGCTCGGCTCGTCGTCATGAGCCAGCGGGGTGCCCAGATTCTTCAGGATGTCCACGGCGTCGATCCGGCGAAGATCGTCGTGATCCACCATGGCATTCCTTCACTTCCCACTGGAGATGGGGCGCAGCAAAAACGCGCCCTGGGGCTCGCCGGAAGATCGGTGCTGCTCACATTCGGGCTGCTCTCGCCCGACAAAGGCATCGAGAACGTCATCGCGGCCATGCCGGAGATCCTCCAGAAATTCCCCGATACCGTCTATGTCGTGCTGGGAGCCACGCATCCGCACCTTCTCCAGAGCCAGGGAGAAACCTACCGCGAGAGCCTGGAGGCGCTTGCGAAGCGCCTGGGTGTGGAAAAGAACGTCGAGTTTCACAACCATTTTGTCCCGACCGAGGTGCTGACGCAGTTTCTCAGCGCCGCCGATATCTACATCACGCCGTACCTGAAGCCCGAGCAGATCACGTCGGGGACGCTGGCGTATGCGGTCGGCTCCGGGAAAGCCGTGATCTCGACGCCCTACCACTACGCCGAGGAGCTTCTGGCGGATGGGCGCGGCGTCCTCGTGCCGTGGCGCGACCCGCAGGCTATCGCCAGGGAAGTGTCCGGGTTGCTGGGCGACCCGGCGAGGCGCGAGGAGATTCAGAACCAGGCAAGGGCGCTGGGCCGGCAGATGACCTGGCACGCCGTGGCAGAGGGCTACGGGGCGACGCTTCTCCAGGCGCGGGCGGGCCATGAGCGGAATCTCCCGCAGAAGGCGGACGATACGGGTTTGTTTCGCCTCGCGACGAACGACGCTCCCGGCGGCTACTACCTCGACGACAACGCACGAGCGCTGCTTCGGATGATGCACCAGAGAGATCGAAGCGTCGAAGAGGCAGCATGGACGACCCGATACCTGGAGTTCGCCCGCCAGTCTCTCCACATGGGGACGGGGTATTTTCGGGATTTTCTTTCTGGCGACCATGTCTGGGGGGAGCCGGTGGTGGAAGAGAGCCATGGACGGACGCTCTGGGCGCTCGGTAGCGTCGTGGAGCGATCCGGCAATCCGGTCTGGCGCGGCCTTGCACGCCAGCTCTTCCACGCGGCGCTGCCCGCTGTCGAGGGATTCACAAGCCCACGTGCCTGGGCCTACACACTCCTGGGAATCGACGAAATTCTGAGAACCCCTTCCACCAGCAGCTCCATCGAAGCGCTACGCACCGTACTCACAGAACGACTGCTAAGGCAGCTTCCCAGAGACAAGGCAAGCGGAGTACCCGTGCGATTTTGACCGTCGAGACGTTCGTCCTGCTGGCGGGGGCGATGATCGCACTCGTTTTACTGTCGCGGCGGCTGGGGCAGGCGCTGCCCATCGTGCTGGTGGTGGGCGGGCTTCTGCTCGGCTTCCTGCCGGGGCTACGCGGGATCGAGCTACGCGCCGAGGATGTCTTTCTGATCTTTCTGCCGCCGTTGCTCTTCGTCGCGGCCTACACCACGTCGTGGCGGGACTTCAAAGAGAATCTCGGGCCGATCCTGCGGCTTGCGGTCGGGCTGGTGCTGGCGACGGCGGGAGCGGTCGCGCTCGTCGCCCATGCCCGCATTCCGGGGCTGACCTGGCCCGCCGCCTTTGTGCTGGGAGCCATCGTCGCCCCGACCGACCCCGTCGCGACCGAGGCGATTGCCGAGCGGCTTGCTCTGCCGCGCCGGGTTCTGGTGATCTTGCAAGGAGAAAGCCTGGTCAACGATGCCACGGCCATCGTGGTCTACCGCATCGCGCTGGGAGTGGCTCTGGGCGGGACGTTCTCGGTCGGCGGCGCGGCCCGGAGCTTCGCGCTGGTCAGTGCGGGCGGGATCGCCGTCGGGCTGACGGTGGCGTGGCTGGTGGGCAGGCTCCAGCGCACCCTCCAGGCCGACGCCCCGGTGGAGAACGCGATCTCGCTGCTCACGCCGCTTCTGGCGTATCTCCCTGCCGAGAGACTGCACGTCTCGGGCGTTCTATCGGTGGTGGCCTGCGGCATCTACCTGGGGCGGCTCGACCCGAGCCTGATGTCGTCGCGCACCCGGCTTCAGGGCGTGGTTCTCTGGCGGATGCTTGTATTCTTGCTCAACGGTTTTTTGTTTCTGCTCGTCGGGCTTCAGCTTCGTACGCTCGTCCGGGCGCTTCCCAAAGAGACGCCGCTCGGGCCATTGGTCGTCACGGCGCTGCTCGTCAGTCTCACAGTCGTGGGCGTGAGGCTCGCCTGGGTCTTTCTGCTGGCCTTGCTCTCTCGCACAGACTGGCGTCAGGCGGCCATTGTCGGCTGGAGCGGGATGCGCGGGGGCATCTCGCTGGCGGTCGCGCTGACGATCCCGAGTACGCTCTTCCCCGCCCGAGCCGCACTCTTGTTCGTGACGTTCGCCGTGATCCTCGTGACGCTGGTCGTGCAGGGTCTGAGCCTACCGCCGCTCATTCGCTGGCTGAGGGTCGAAAGCGGCCCGGAGGAAAGCTCCGAGGAGATTCAGGCGCGGGCGCACGCCACCGAAGCTGTTATCGAGCGCCTCGACGCGCTCTCGGACGAGGACGATATCCCCGCCGAGATCCACGAGGAAGTGCGGCGCGCCTACCTCGCCCGCCACGAGCGGGTCAGCTCCCAGCTCACCGACGAGCCGACCCCGGACGCCGACGCCGATATCGCCGCGTACCTGCACCTCAAGCAAGAAATCGTGAACGCCGAACGGGAAACTCTCGTCGCGCTTCGGGACAGCGACGAGATCAGCGACGAGACGCTTCGCCGTATCCAGCACGACATCGACCTGGAAGAAGAAAAAATACAAACGCTGGAAAAATAATTTACGGAACCGAAGCTCCAAACTTTCCTAAGAAAAGTAGAAAACAATGTTAAAAGAAGTCAAACAACTGCACGGCTGGCCGATCCACGCTCTCGACGGAGAGATCGGGCATCTGGACGAGCTACTCTTCGACGACGAGAGCTGGATGGTTCGCTACCTGATCGTCGATACGGGCAATTGGCTGACCGGCAGGCAGGTGCTGATCTCTCCGCTGTCGCTCGGGTTTCTGGACTGGGACCAGAAAGTGCTGCACCTGAACCTGACGCGGGAGAAGATTGAGCACAGCCCGAGCGTTGCGACCGATCAGCCTGTCTCGCGCCAGTGGGAGATCGGCTACTACGACTACCATGTCCTGCCGTACTACTGGAGCGATGGCGGCACGGGGGGAGCGTACTCGTATCCGGGAGCGGTGATGGCGATGCCCATTGAGGGTTCCGTCTCTCTGGAGCGAGACCCGCGCGAAGAACCGGAGCAAGAGCACGCTTCTTTGCACCTGCAAAGCGCCCGCGACCTCAGCGGCTACGGAATCTCGGCGACCGACGGCCACATCGGGCACCTGAAAGACTTTCTTGTCGATGTCGAGTCCTGGCAGATCGGCTTCCTCGCCGTGGATACCGGGGACTGGTGGCCGGATAAGAAAGTGCTGCTTGCGCCTGCGTGGGTGGAGCGGGTGAACGGGTCGGATCAGACGGTGACAGTGAACGTCACGCGCGAGCAAGTCAGAGGCGCGACGCCCTGGAAGCCGCAGAAAGACGGCGAGCGCTCCGGCGACTATCTCGTCGCGCCGGACCCGCCCGCGCCAAGAAAGACAAAAGATAGCTTCATCGCCGTCTACGACACCCACGCCGAGGCCGAGATCGCCGTCCGCGAGCTGGCAAAGAGTGGCTTTGACATGACGAAGCTCTCCATCGTCGGCAAGGACTACCACACCGAGGAAGATGTCGTCGGCTACTACACTGCCGGAGAGCGCATGAAAGCCTGGGGCGCGACGGGCGCGTTCTGGGGCGGCATCTGGAGCCTGCTGTTCGGCTCGGCGTTCTTCCTGGTTCCCGGCATCGGGCCGATCCTGGTCGCCGGACCCGTAGTGGCATGGATCGTCGGGGCGCTGGAGAGCGCGGTCGTGGTCGGCGGCTTGAGCGCCCTGGGCGGTGCCCTGTTCAGCATCGGCATCCCCAACGACCAGATTCTTATCTACGAGAACCATCTCAAAGCAGGCAAGTTCCTGGTCATCGCCCACGACGTGACCAGCGCAAAAGACGCTGAACGAATCGCCCAAGAAGCGACCCGGCACTACGGCCTCAAGAAAGACACAGAAAAATCATGAAACTACAGTTAGCACTGAGCATTGCGCTACTGACGATGGCATTTGGAGCCGTTGGCTGCAAGAACACCGCAGAAGGCGCACAACAAGACGCAATCAAGAACACGGAAGTTGTACAGGATGCTGGCGAAAAAGCCGCTACTGCCACTAAAAAGAGCGCGGACGAAGCGGCAGCAGCGACGCAGCGCACAACTGACCGCGCGATATCGGCGACGGGCAAGATGGGCAAGAACGTCGGCGACGCGCTGGGCCTGACGCCGCAGGTCAAGCTGGCGATCACCGACGACAAAGAGCTGAACAACACCTCGAACCTGATCGATGTCGAGAGCAGCAACGACACCGTCACGCTCAAGGGTTATGTGCTCTCTGAAGCGATGAAGCAGCGAGCGGGTCGCATTGCCCAGAAAGCCATCGGTGCGTCGGGGTCGAAAAATGTGCTGATCAACGAGCTGAAAATTAAGCACAAGTAGTTAAAAAATGCCAAAAAATTGTTCCTTTGTTTGAGCATCTGAGCGAAGGAACAATTCAAGGTGACGACCAACTGCTACTCACTGGCTCGACCTTAAGCCATGCCACGATTGTACCCCTGACGTTTTTTCTGGACGGTATAGTGGTCTCAAAATCTATCATAACGGGTTTTGCTAATTCGTCTCAGACCGCGTATCTCGCGACATCGGACAGCTCTCTGCCGAGAACGAGGTTGAAATAGCGAGCGAGGTTGAAGGCTGCTATCTTCGCCTCAACACGGCGATAAATACCAATATCTGTCTT